>NZ_JBFUMJ010000003.1:0-754607 GCF_054049435.1 Polaromonas sp. P5_D5 | reverse complement strand
GATCTACGTTCTGAGCAAGGACGAAGGCGGCCGCCACACGCCATTCTTCAACAACTATCGCCCCCAGTTCTACTTCCGCACGACGGACGTGACCGGTGCGATCGAGTTGCCAGAAGGCAAGGAAATGGTCATGCCAGGCGATAACGTGTCGATCACCGTCAAGCTGATCAACCCGATCGCCATGGAAGAAGGCCTGCGCTTTGCCATCCGCGAAGGCGGCAAGACCGTCGGCGCCGGTGTCGTTGCCAAAATCATTGCGTAATTTCCGCAAACCATAAGGAATTACCATGGCCACCAAGCAAAAAATCCGCATTCGCCTGAAGGCGTTTGATTACAAGCTGATCGACCAGTCGGCAGCTGAAATCGTTGACACTGCCAAGCGCACCGGTGCGATTGTCAAGGGCCCCGTGCCCCTGCCAACGCGCATGAAGCGTTTTGACATCCTGCGTTCGCCCCACGTCAACAAGACGAGCCGCGACCAGCTGGAAATCCGCACGCACCAGCGTCTGATGGACATCGTGGACCCTACGGACAAAACCGTGGATGCCCTGATGAAGCTCGACTTGCCGGCTGGCGTGGACGTCGAAATCAAGCTGCAGTAAGCAAAAAATCGGGGTTTCGGCCACAAGCTGGCCCCCAAATCGACAGGTTTTAGCCCAGGTTTGCCATTTTTGGCCGCCTGGGCTATACTCTTGGGCTGTCCTTTGCATATTGGCTCCTTGCTTCTATGGATTGGGCGGTTTTATTAACAGTCTTTCACATCAAAACGTCTGTGGCCAATTGAAGTCGCAGCGGTGAAAGTTACGAAAGAACACATCATGAGTCTGAGCAACTCCCTCGGGTTGCTGGGCCGCAAAGTTGGCATGATGCGTCTGTTCACGGATGATGGGGACACAGTTCCTGTTACCGTGGTGGATGTATCGAACAACCGCGTGACCCAGGTTAAAACCGAAGCAAATGACGGCTACGATGCCCTTCAAGTGGCATTTGGCGCACGCAAAGCATCGCGCGTGACCAAGCCGGCCGCTGGCCACCTTGCGAAAGCAGGCGTTGAGGCTGGTGAAATCCTGAAAGAATTCCGCGTGACGGCTGACGTCGCAGGCAAATACGCTGCCGGTACTGTTGTGCCCGCAGCCGACGTGTTTGCCGTGGGCCAGCTGGTGGACGTGCAGGGCACCTCCATTGGTAAAGGCTACGCCGGCACCATCAAGCGCCACAACATGAGCTCGCAGCGCGCGTCGCACGGTAACAGCCGTTCGCACAACGTTCCCGGCTCCATCGGTATGGCGCAGGACCCCGGCCGTGTGTTTCCTGGTAAACGCATGACGGGCCACCTGGGTGACGTCACCGTGACCACGCAAAACCTGAACATTGTGCGCATTGACGAAGCCCGTCAGCTGCTGATGATTCGCGGCGCTGTGCCTGGTTCCAAAGGCGGTTTTGTCACGGTTCGCGCCGCGATCAAGGCCAAGCCCACCACCGCTGCTAAAGGAGCGAACTGATGCAGGTCGAACTCCTGAATGACCAAGGTCTGGCTTCGTCCAAAGTGGACGTGCCTGATACCGTATTTGGTCGCGAATACAACGAAAGCCTGATTCACCAGGTGGTCGTGGCCTTCCAGGCCAACGCCCGCCAGGGTACCCGGGCCCAGAAGGACCGTGAGCAGGTTCGTCACTCGACCAAGAAGCCGTTTAAACAAAAGGGCACCGGTCGTGCACGTGCTGGTATGACGTCTTCGCCACTGTGGCGCGGCGGCGGTCGTATCTTCCCGAACATGCCTGATGAAAACTTCACGCAGAAGATCAACAAGAAGATGTATCGCGCCGGCATGGCGTCCATCTTCTCGCAACTGGCGCGCGAAGGCCGCCTGGCTGTGGTTGATTCGCTGGCTGTGGATTCACCCAAGACGAAAGTCCTGGCTGACAAGTTCAAGGCCATGAACCTCAACTCGGTGCTGGTCATCGCTGATGTGGTTGATGAAAACCTGTACCTGGCTTCCCGCAATCTGGTGAACATCCTCGTGGTTGAGCCCCGTTACGCCGATCCGGTGTCGCTGGTTCACTACAAGAAGGTTCTGGTCACCAAGGCCGCCATGGACCAACTCAAGGAGATGTTCGCATGAGCGCCCGTAACCCATCTTCTCCAAAACTGAAATTCGACGAAGGCCGCCTGATGCAGGTTCTGGTCGCTCCCATCGTGTCTGAAAAGGCGACGATGATTGCGGACAAGACCAATGCCGTGACCTTCAAGGTGCTGCAGGACGCTACCAAATTTGAGATCAAGGCTGCTGTGCAGCTGATGTTCAAGGTGGACGTTCAGTCGGTTGCCGTCCTCAACATCAAAGGCAAGACCAAGCGCTTTGGCAAATCCGTGGGCCGCCGCGACAACATTCGCAAGGCCTACGTGACGCTCAAGCCAGGTCAAGAGCTCAACCTCGGTGGGGAGTCTGCGTAATGGCTGTCATTAAAATGAAACCCACCTCTCCCGGCATGCGCGGGATGGTGAAGATCTCCCGGGATCACCTGCACAAGGGTGAGCCTTACGCGCCGCTGCTGGAGCCACAATTCCAGAAGTCCGGCCGTAACAACAACGGGCACATCACGGTTCGCCACAAAGGCGGTGGTCACAAGCACCACTACCGCGTGGTCGACTTCAAGCGCAACAAGGACGCCATTCCGGCCAAGGTCGAACGTATCGAGTACGACCCCAACCGCACGGCCCACATTGCTCTGCTCTGCTACGCCGACGGCGAGCGCACCTACATCATCGCCCCCCGCGGCCTTGAAGTCGGCGCCACGCTGATCAGCGGTTCGGAAGCGCCGATTCGCGTCGGCAACACCCTGCCGATCCGCAATATTCCTGTCGGTTCGACGATCCACTGCATCGAGATGCAAATCGGCAAGGGCGCGCAAATCGCCCGCTCTGCCGGCACCTCTGCAACCTTGTTGGCCCGCGAAGGTACCTACGCCCAGGTGCGTATGCGCTCCGGTGAAGTTCGCAAGATCCACATCGAATGCCGCGCCACCATTGGTGAAGTCGCCAACGAAGAACACAGCCTGCGCCGTCTCGGCAAGGCCGGTGTGAAGCGCTGGATGGGTATTCGCCCGACCGTTCGCGGTGTGGTGATGAACCCCGTTGACCACCCGCACGGCGGTGGCGAAGGCAAGACCGGCGAAGGCCGTCATCCTGTCGATCCATGGGGTAACCTGACCAAGGGCTACCGCACCCGCAACAACAAGCGCACGCAAGTGATGATTGTTTCGCGTCGCAAGAAGTAAGGCTAACCCATGACACGTTCACTCAAAAAAGGTCCGTTTGTCGACCATCATTTGGTAGCCAAAGCCGACAAGGCCGTTACCAACAAGGACAAAAAGCCGATCAAGACCTGGTCGCGTCGCTCCATGATCCTGCCCGAGTTCATCGGCCTGACCATCGCCGTTCACAACGGCAAGCAGCACGTACCTGTCTACATCACCGATCAAATGGTTGGCCACAAGCTGGGCGAGTTCGCACTCACCCGGACTTTCAAAGGTCATCCGGCTGATAAAAAAGTTGTGAGAAAGTAAGGAAAAGACCATGGAAACACGTGCAACCCTCCGGGGCGTTCGTCTGTCGGTCGACAAGGGCCGTCTGGTCGCTGACCTGATCCGCGGCAAGAAAGTGGATCAAGCCCTCAACATCCTGAATTTCACGCAGAAAAAAGCTGCTGGAATCATCAAGAAGGTTGTGGAGTCCGCCATCGCCAACGCTGAACACAACGATGGCGCCGACATCGACGAGCTGAAGGTGAAAACCATCTACGTCGAACAAGGTGCCACGCTCAAGCGTTTCTCCGCGCGCGCAAAAGGCCGCGGCAACAGCATCAGCAAGCCCACGTGCCATGTGTACGTGGTCGTTGGCAACTAAAGGCAGCAGGATATGGGACAAAAAATCAACCCAACCGGGTTTCGCCTTGCAGTTAGCCGCAACTGGTCTAGCCGCTGGTACGCAAGCAACCGTGATTTCGCCGGCATGCTGGCTGAAGACATCAAGGTTCGCGAGTATCTGAAGGCCAAGCTCAAGAACGCTGCGGTTTCGCGCGTTCTGATCGAGCGCCCCGCCAAGAATGCCCGCATCACGATTTTCTCGGCACGTCCGGGCGTCGTGATCGGCAAAAAAGGTGAGGACATCGAGAACCTCAAGAAAGAACTGAGCCGCCAGCTGGGCGTGCCGGTCGCCGTGAACATCGAAGAAGTTCGCAAGCCTGAAATTGATGCCAAGCTCATCGCTGACAGCATCACCCAGCAGCTTGAAAAACGCATCATGTTCCGCCGTGCGATGAAGCGCGCCATGCAAAATGCCATGCGTCTGGGTGCCCTGGGCATCAAGATCATGTCGTCCGGCCGCCTCAACGGCATTGAAATCGCTCGTTGCGAGTGGTACCGCGAAGGTCGCGTGCCCCTTCACACCCTGCGCGCCGACATCGACTACGGCACCTCCGAAGCCAAGACCACCTATGGTGTGATCGGCGTCAAGGTCTGGGTCTACAAGGGCGACACGCTGGGCCGCAACGATGCGCCAGGCGCCAAGATGGTGGAAACACCGGCCGACGAAGAACGCAAGCCGCGCGGCCCACGCCGTGATGCCCGTCCTGGCGATCGCCCTGGTTCCGACCGTCCTGCTCCACGCGGTGCCCGTGCACCACGCGGTGCGACCAACACCGCTCCGGTAGATGGAAGCGACAAGCCGGCTGAAGCTACTCCTGGTAGCGAAGCCCCGAAAACCACCGTTAAGCGCGTCCGTAAAGCCGCGCCAGCTGCAGCAGCTGACGGTGCCAAGACCGAGTAATCGGTCTATTAACGGAGAATCAAAATGCTGCAACCCGCTCGCAGAAAATACCGCAAAGAGCAAAAAGGCCGTAACACCGGCATCGCAACCCGGGGTTCCTCGGTTGCGTTCGGTGACTTCGGTCTTAAATGCACTGACCGTGGCCGTCTGACGGCCCGTCAAATTGAAGCCGCACGCCGTGCGATTTCCCGTCACGTCAAACGTGGCGGCCGTATCTGGATCCGTGTCTTCCCGGACAAGCCGATTTCCCAAAAGCCTGCTGAAGTGCGTATGGGTAACGGTAAAGGTAACCCAGAGTACTACGTGGCTGAAATCCAGCCCGGCAAGATCGTCTTTGAAATCGTTGGTGTGCCTGAAGAGCTGGCCCGCGAAGCGTTCCGCCTGGCATCCGCCAAGCTGCCGCTGCGCACCACCTTCGTCAGCCGCATGATCGGCCAGTAAGGGGAAATGACAATGACCAAATCTACTGAACTGCGCCAAAAAGACGTTGCCGGCCTGAAAACCGAAGTCAAAGAGCTGCAAAAAGCCCACTTTGGCCTGCGCATGCAAAAAGCCACGCAGCAACTGACCAACCTTTCCACGCTGCGTTCCACGCGTCGCAGCATCGCTCGCGCCAAGACTATCCTGGCCGAAACCATCGTCAAGCAAGGAGCCAAAAAATGACGGAAGCTAAAAAATCCCTCAAGCGCACCTTGATCGGCAAGGTGGTCAGCGACAAGCGCGCCAAGACTGTCACGGTTCTGGTTGAGCGTCGTGTGAAACATGAGCTGTACGGCAAGATCGTATCGCTGTCCAGCAAGTACCACGCCCATGACGAAAAAGGCGAGTACCACACGGGTGACGTGATCGAGATCACCGAAAGCCGCCCGATCTCCAAGACCAAGAACTGGGTTGTGACCCGTCTGGTTGAAAAGGCTGCGGTCGTTTAAGTCTTGAGTTCAACTTAAGGCTGACTCCGGTCACGCTCAAAAAAACGGCTCACTTCGGTGGGCCGTTTTTGTTTGTGCTTTCTGCGATGCCGCTGGTGTGCCGCCGTCCCTCCGGGCTTTCGAAGTATGACCTTCACGTGCGCGCCGCCTTTTGCACAGTGAGCACACGCTTGCTGCCGCCGCACTACACTTCGGGGTTGATTTCCCCACTTCATTCACAACCCATCCATTCTTGAGGAGCACACCATGATCAAAGTAGGCGACACCCTTCCGGCCACCACGCTGATGGAATTTTCTGAAGTTGAAGGCAACGGCTGCAGCATTGGCCCCAATCCGGTCGACGTGGCCAAGGCCACCGCCGGCAAGACCATCGCCTTGTTCGCGCTTCCCGGTGCGTTCACGCCCACCTGTTCGGCCAAGCATGTGCCCGGCTACGTAGAGAAGTTCGCTGAACTGAAGGCCGCAGGTGTTGACGAGATCTGGTGCCTGAGCGTGAACGATGCGTTTGTCATGGGCGCCTGGGCACGCGACCAGAAGACCGGCGACAAGGTGCGCATGCTGGCCGATGGCAGTGCAGAGTTCGCCAAGGCCACGGGCCTGACGCTGGACCTGACGGCGCGCGGCATGGGCCTGCGCAGCAACCGCTACTCCATGCTGGTCAAGGATGGAAAGGTCGCCAGCCTGAATGTTGAAGGCCCAGGCAAGTTTGAAGTCAGTGATGCCGCCACGTTGCTGGCGCAAGCCAAAGGCTGATCACGCTGCCCCCCCGGCCCTTACGGGTCTGTCAAAGCCGCTGCCTCTTTGTCAGCGGCTTTTTTATTGTGCTCTGCTGGTGATGGCGGATTGACGTCGGCTAGTTAATTGCTATCAATAACATAGCTGCTTGCGCAAAGCCCCATTGGCCTGCAGCATGTTTTTCCTACAAATCGACCTTGAGATAGTGCGCGCCCGGGATCGGGTTGTGATAGTAGGGCGGTATCTCGGAGAATCCCAGCTCGGCATACAGGGCGCGCGCCGATTCCATGTCGTCCAGCGTGTCCAGCAGCACCGAGGAATAGCCCGCCACGCGCGCAGCATCCAAAGTCGCCTCCGCCAGCTGCCGGCCCAGACCGAGACGGCGAAACGGCAGGCGTACATACAGCCGCTTCATTTCCCCGGCATTCGGGTAGTCGACCGAGTCCAGTGCACGCAGCGCGCAACAGCCGGCGATTTCGCCGTCGACCAGGGCCAGCAGCAGCGCACCCTCAGGGTCATCGTACTCACCGGGCAGCTCGGCCAGTTCGGCCTCAAAGTTCTGGAAGCACAGGTCAATGCCGAGCTGCTCCGCATATTCGCGAAAAATCAGCCGCGTGGCAGCCAGCTGCGCCGGCGTGTCGGGCGTGATGAACTGGATGGAGGGGCGTTGCACGGATCGGCAGGAAGAAGTCGACAACCAGTTTACCGTGATTTGCAACTGGAGAGCAGGCCCGGGACGCCCCGGCCGGAGGCATCAAAATGCAGCAGGCGCGGCCAGTGTAGACACCCAGTAAGCCACGCCACCGCAGATCGCCAGGATCAGCGCTGCAGCCAGGCGCGAGACCGTGTCGTCCCGCGATGGCGGAGCCGGCACCACCAGCTCCTTGTCACCGTGCAGCATGGCGCCGACCAGGTTGTGCTTGCGGGTCAGGTAATAAACGATGGCCGCGATGTGCAATACCACCAGGGCCAAAAGCACCCATTTGCCAATGTTCTTGTGGTAGTTGGTTGTCAGGCTGACGGTGGCGTTGGAGACGAAACGTGTCAGGGGGCCGGCAAAGGCAATTTCGTCGTCGCTCAGCAGGCCCGTGCCGACCTGGGCCACCAGAAATCCCAGCATGGCGAACACCGAACCCGCACCTATCGGGCTGTGGCCGACACCGTGTTCGGGCTTGCCCTGGCCTTTGAGGTAGTTGATGACGCTTTGGGGCGCATAGATGAACGCCCCAAAACGAGACCAGCGCCCACCCACCAGGCCCCAGACAACGCGAAACAGCAGCAGGGCGAGCACGGTATAGCCAAACCGGAAATGCCAGACCATGGCGTTGCCACCGATGGTGCCGGTAATGGCCAGCCCAAGCACACAAGCCACCAGCGCCCAGTGAAAAAACCGCGTGGGGAAATCCCAGACGCGCACCTTGTGAAGGTTTTTATTGGTGTACATGCTCACTCCTCGTTTTTGTGGTTGTTCTATGCAACGGTGCCCTTTATACGGCCTCGCTGCCACTTGGTGCTTTCCCGTAGCGCATAAGTTCCTGCGGAACTTATCTGGTCTGGCTAAACTCAGCCCTATGGCAACAGGCAAAGTGTGTTGCCATTGCCCCATCTTAAGAAAAAACCTACGAGGAAACCCATGAAAGCTTTTGCCTGTATCGCCGCAGCCGCCACATTGATGGCCATGGCTGCTCCGGCCTCCGCGCAGTTTGCCAAACCCGAAGATGCCATCAAATACCGCCAGAGCGCGTTGTTTGTCATGGGCCAGCACTTCGGGCGTGTCGGTGCCATGGCCAACGGCCGTGTTCCCTTCGACGCCAAGGTTGCAGCGGACAACGCAGAAATTGTGGCCGAGATGGCCAAGCTCCCGTGGGCCGCCTTTGGCCCCGGCACCGACAAGGGCGGCAACACCAAGGCCAAGCCTGAAATCTGGGCCGAACAAGCCAAGTTCAAGGAAGGCCATGAAAAGCTGGTCGCAGAGACCGCCAAGCTGGCCGCCGCGGCCAAGACCGGCAACCTTGATAACCTGAAGACCGCTTTCACGGCGACGGCTGGCAGTTGCAAGGCTTGCCACGACGCCTTCAGAAATCAGTAACACCCCCGTCCAGGCTCACTGCGTGTAGCCTGTTCCCCCCTCGAGGGGGCGGCGCCTGGGGCCGGCGAAGCCGGACCCTCGGCCCCCGCTTGAATGGAGACATCTCCGTCCCGGGGTTGGGCAACAAAAAAGCCGGTTCGTTTGAACCGGCTTTTCTTTTGGGGGAGCGAAACGCTTCAGGTCTCTTTGAGAAGCTTTTCAATCAGCTGGTGCAGCGCCGCAAAGTCGGGCTCGCCCACGTACTGTTTGACGATCTCGCCGCGCTTGTTGACCAGATAGGTTGTCGGCGTGAGCTGCACATCGCCCCATGCTTTGGCCACTGCGCCGGTGTTGTCGATGGCCACCTTGAAAGGTAGTTGGCGCGTCTGCGTGTAATTGACGACATAGCTGGGTGGGTCGTAGCTCATGGCCACGGCCAGCGTGTCGTAGCCTTGGGATTGGTATTTGTTGTAGGTCGAAATGACCTTCGGCATTTCTGCCACACAGGTCACGCAGCTGGTGGCCCAGAAATTGACCAGGGTGACCTTGCCTTTGAGGTCTGCGGTGGTTTTTTTGCTGCCGTCCAGCAACACAAAGGTCGACTCCGGCGCGGCCTCGGCGCCGCCACATCCCGGCAGGCAAGCAAGGGCCGCCACAGCCAAAATACCGGCCAGTGCCGTGCGGCATACTGTCAGGCGGGATGTCAATTTCATTGGAAGGACCTCATCATGCAACGTCGCAATTTTAACCAGGCCGGCGTCAGCGCGTTGGGCGCACTGATATTGGCCACCTACCACCAGGCCCACGCACTCTCGCTCGGGGACTTGTCGGGCATCAGCAATGCCGACGCCAGCGCCGGCCTGAAAACAGCCCTCGAAAAAGGTGCTGTCGCCGCCGTCGCCCTGCTGGGCAAGACAGATGGATTCCTCGGCAACCCAAAAGTTCGCATTCCCTTGCCCGGATATCTCGAAGATGCTTCGAAATTGCTAAAAAACTTCGGCCAGGGCAAGCGGATCGATGAACTGGTGACGTCCATCAACCGGGCCGCCGAAGCTGCCGTGCCCATGGGAAAGGACCTGCTGGTCAATGCGGTACGCACCATGAACGTGAATGACGCGAAAAACATCCTGACCGGCGGCGAAACCTCGGTGACCACTTTCTTCGCTGAAAAAACCCGCGCTCCGCTGGGCGTGAAGTTTCTGCCCGTGGTGACCAAGGCGACCGAAAAAGTCGGCCTGGCCAACAAGTACAACGAATTCGCCGGCCGGGCCGCCGGCTTTGGCCTGGTCAAGAAAGAAGACGCCAACATCCAGCAGTACGTGACCGGCAAATCGCTGGACGGCCTGTACCTGATCATCGGTGAGGAAGAAAAGAAGATCCGGCAAGACCCGGTAGGCACCGGCAGCGCCATCCTCAAGAAGGTCTTCGGATCCATGAAATAACGGTTTTGCTGAAATGTCGCACCGGAAATCGGTTTTCAGCCCATATAGCGCGGGCGCAAGCAGCTATCAAAAAGTGAGCGACATAGAGGGCAGGGCGGCGGGATCTGGTTGAGGAACAGAGACGGCGTTCTCATGCGCCGGGCGGCTCCGAAAAAAACGCATTTGCTTACATGCGGTTGGTAAATATGACCACGCGGGAAATGCCTTAACAGCCCCGCCGATAAACGTGCTCTGATCAGGTTGCAGCGAACGGTCTGGAGCGGCTGCGGATACCGCGGATCACCGACGGTATGTAAAGAATGCCGCTCAAGCCGCCAAGCTGGGTTATGCAGGCTTCGTCCCGTGGCTGGGGGGCAACGGATGGACGCCGGCATGAAGCGCCGCCACGTCAGCAAATCCGGACAATTGCCGAAACATGGATTTATCATCAAGAAGGACAGCCATCGCTTCTCAGTGGGTGGCAACCTTGCGGTTCACGCTTCGGGGTTGCGTCCGGTTCGGATTCGCGCTTCGCACTCCCGCACGAAACCCACGAGGTGAGCCATGAACGAGCACCCCGATCCATGCTCCAGGGGCGCCAGCCCAGACCCTTCTGCCGCCACGGTTTCGGCGGTCACGGGATTGGGTGAGCGGCTGAAGCTGCTGCTGGCTGTGCTGACGTTCGCCTCCCATGCCGCCATCGCGGCCCCCTTGCTCAATGAGCCCATCCAGCCAATCCCCCTCACACTGAAGCAGGACCCGGCCCGTGTCGAAATCGGGCGGCAGCTGTTTCACGATCCACGCCTGTCCGGAAACGGGCGCGTGTCCTGTTTCAGCTGCCATGATTTGAGCAAGGGCGGCGGTGACGGCCGTGACCGCTCCGTCGGGCTTAACGGTGGGCTGACCGGTGTCAATGCCCCGACGGTGTTCAATGCGGCGCTCAATTTCAGGCAATTCTGGAACGGCCGCGCCGAATCGCTGGAGTCCCAGGTAGACCATGTCATGCTGAACCCGATCGAGATGGGGGCGAAGTGGGAAGATGTGGTTCGCAAGATAGCGGACGACGCGAAATACAAAAGCGCGTTTGGTGCGGCCTACAAAGACGGCGTGACCAAAGCCAATATCCAGAACGCCATCGCGACATTCGAACGGACGCTGATCACACCCAACTCACGCTTCGACAAATATTTGCGTGGTGACACCAACGCCATTACCGACGCGGAGAAGGTCGGCTACGCCAAGTTCAAGCAGTACGGGTGCGTCGCCTGCCACCAGGGCGTCAACGTGGGCGGCAACATGTTCCAGAAATTCGGCGTCATGGGCGACTACTTCGCAAAGCGCGGCAGCCCGACGGAGGCCGATCTTGGCCGGTACCTCGTCACGAAGGTGGAAAGCGACAAGCACGTCTTCAAGGTACCGAGCCTGCGCAACATCGCGCTGACGGCGCCTTATTTTCACGATGCCTCGGCCAAGACACTGGAAGATGCCGTCGATGTCATGTTCAGGTACCAGCTCGGACGCGTTGCCTCCAGGGAAGACAAGGAATCCATCGTCAAATTCCTCAATACGCTCACCGGCGAACGGGACTTCAAACCGTGAAAAAAAAGAATCAACTTGCCCTGGCGCCTATGGCGGTAATCACCGCCGTGCTGCTGTCCATCCTGGTGTTCCTGTATAGCAAAACCCAAAGCTTCGACGAGTCGCACTACTTTGAGGATATGGCTGTGCTGCGCCACCTGAAGCAGCTGGACGCGCAATGGGAGCTGGATGTGCTGAAGTCCAGGATCGGGATCAACACGCACTACGATGCGCTGGCCGATAACCAGGGCGGGATGGCCCGGCTCATGGAACAACTCGAGTCGGGCACCCACGCCCACAAGCACGATGCATCGGGGCAGGTGGACAAGCTCGCGGCGCTGGAACGCGCCGTGCAGGACAAAGCCGCCCTGATCGAGCAATTCAAGTCGCACAACTCTGTGCTGCGAAACTCGCTGGCCTTTCTTCCCACCGCGGCGGAAGATGTCCAGCAGTCGCTCGGGCCCGGCCGCGGCGCCACAGAGCCGGCGCTCCGGCAGATTTCGTCTGGCGTTAGCAGGCTGCTGCTCGCGAGCATGCTGTACAGCCAGAGCCCGACCGACGAAAAGGGTGCCGAGATAGAAGAGGAACTGGGCCGGCTTGACGGCAAGCTGCGCCATACTCCGCCGGGCATTGCCGACAGGCTGGGGATCTTCCGCGCGCATGTCCAGACCATCTTGCGCGAACAAAAAACAGTCAATGAACTTCTCGCGGGTATTTCCTCGGCACCGACCGCCAAGTTGCTCGATGCGGCCAACGATGCATCAACGATCGAGCAGCAGCGCGCGGGGGTGGAGGGCGAGCGCTACGGCCGCTACCTGCTAATTTTCTCGGCCGTGCTGGTGGCTCTGCTGCTGTATGCAGCCCTTCACGTGTTTCGCAGCCATGCCGTGATCCGGCGCGTCAACACGGAACTCCAGGCGGCCAATGAGCACCTTGAACAGCGCGTGCAGGAACGGACGAAGGAGCTGCGCCAGGCGCAAAGCGAGCTGATGACCACTGCGCGCCAGGCGGGCATGGCCGAGATTGCCACCAATGTGCTGCACAACGTGGGCAACATCCTCAACAGCGTCAACGTCTCGGCCGACCTCATCGGCAGCACCTTGCACAAATCCAGGGTGCAGGGGCTTTCCCGGGGCATGCAGCTGATGAACGAGCACGCCGCAGACCTGGCCCATTTTCTGGTTCACGACGAGAAGGGCAAGATACTGCCCGGCTATTTGAATGGGATCTCCCAGACCCTGGTGCAGGAGCAGCAGGGCATGCTCAAGGAGCTGGAACTCCTCACCAGAAGCATCGACCACATCAAGGACGTCGTCGCCACGCAGCAATCGTACGCAGGCGGCGGCAGCATCGTTGAGCCGGTGCAGATCAGCGACCTGGTGGAGGACGCGCTGCGGATGAACGGTGTCTCACTGGCGCGCCACGGAGTCACTGTGGTGAAGGAGTTCGCGCAGGTGCCAGAAGCACTGCTGGACCGCTCACGGGTCCTGCAGATTCTCGTGAACCTGATCAGCAACGCCAAAAATGCCATGGCGGGTATGCCGGCCGCATCGCACCAGATCACATTGCGGGTGGAGCCTGTTGGCGAGTCGACCTTGCGGGTCTCTGTCATGGATAAGGGAGAGGGGATACCGGCGGAAAACCTCACGCTGATTTTCTCGCACGGATTTACGACGCGCAAAACAGGCCACGGCTTTGGTTTGCACAGTTGCGCGCTGGCAGTCAGCCAGATGGGCGGGACACTTTCCGCTCACAGCGACGGGCCGGGTCTGGGGGCCACCTTCACACTGGAGCTGCCAATGGATATCGCGCAGACCAAATCATGACGCAGCTACAGAACCAGCGCATCCTGCTGATCGACGACATGCTGTCGATCCATGAGGACTTTCGCAAAATCCTCGCTGCGAAACCGGTGGCGCGTGATCTGGACGTTGCCGAAACCGAGTTGTTTGGTGAGGTCACGCAGATTTCCTACGGTGATTTTGAACTGGACTCCGCTTATCAGGGCGCCGAAGGTGTGGCCAAGGTGGAGGAATCCATCCGGGCCGGGCGGCCCTATGCCATGGCTTTTGTGGACATGCGCATGCCGCCGGGCTGGGACGGGGTGGAGACCATCGAGCGGCTTTGGGGTGTTGATCCGCATGTGCAGATCGTGATCTGCACAGCCTACTCCGACCATCCCTGGGAAAATGTGCTGGCGCGGCTGGACGTGCAGGACCGCCTGCTGGTGCTCAAAAAGCCATTCGACATGATCGAAGTCAGCCAGCTCGCGAGAACACTGACCGCCAAATGGGAGCTGGCGCGGCGCGCGGCAGCACAGGTGAGCAGCCTGGAAGATACCGTGCAGGATCTCAGGGCAACCGAAGCGGCTTTGCGCCAGTCCAACAAGGAACTCGAAGCCTTCTCGTATTCGCTCGCGCATGACTTGCGCTCTCCCCTGAACTCGATTGACGGCTTCAGCCACTTGCTGCAAAAGGCGGTCAGCGGTGATGCGGCGGAACGCGCGAGGCATTACCTGAGCCGGATACGCGAGGGAGTCAGGCAAATGGGTGAGCTCACGGATGGCCTTCTGCTGCTGGCCCAGGTGTCCCGTACCAACCTGAAGATCGAGACAGTCGACCTCACGGCAATAGCCGAGCGCGTGCGCGGTGACTGCCAGAAACGCAATACCGCGCGAGATGTGAAAGTCCACATAACGCCCAACCTTACCGCTGTGGGTGACTCCGCGTTGCTGTGCCAGGTAATGGAAAACCTTATTTCCAACGCATGGAAGTTCACCGTCCATGCCACTGCCCCCGAGATCTGGGTTGGGGCGCAGCACCCCGACAACGAAAGTACGGTCTATTTTGTCCGTGATAACGGCGTCGGGTTTGACATGACGTACGCGGACAAATTGTTCGGTACCTTCCAGCGCCTGCATTCACCGGGTGAGTTTGCAGGGATGGGAATCGGGCTGGCAAGCGCTCACCGGATCATTTCCCGTCACGGCGGTCGTATCTGGGCCGAAGGGGCGGTGGGGCAAGGTGCCACATTTTTCTTCACCATTCCATCGCCTGTGCGGCAACACTCGCCCGATGAAACCCCGGCTGATGCGAAAAAACACAGGAGCCAGCCATGACTCAACTGCAGAACCGGCGCATTTTGCTGATCGACGACATGCCGTCCATCCACGAAGACTTCCGGAAAATTCTTGCGTCCAGGCCGGTTGCGCATGACCTGGACGATGCCGAAGCCCTGTTGTTTGGCGACGCCGCACCGGTATCCGATGATGGCTTTGAGCTGGACTCGGCCTACCAGGGACGTGAGGGTCTGGACAAGGTCGAGGTCTCCGTTCGGGCCGGGCGGCCCTATGCCATGGCCTTTGTGGACATGCGCATGCCGCCGGGCTGGGATGGTGTGGAGACCATCGAACGGCTTTGGCGCGTTGATCCAAAGGTACAGATCGTCATCTGCACCGCCTACTCCGACCATGCCTGGGAAGATGTGTTCGCGCGGCTGGAAGCCCGGGATCGCCTCCTGATTCTGAAAAAACCGTTTGATCCGGTTGAAGTCAGCCAGCTGGCAAGAATGCTGACCACAAAATGGGAGCTGGCGCAGCAGGCGGCAGCGCAGGTGAGCGGCCTGGAGGAAGCCGTGCAGGAGCGCACCCGCGCCTTGCATGACAGCGAATCACAACTGCGCCAGATCACGGACAGTGTGCCCGCCTTGATTGCCTATATCGACGCCGAACAGCGCTTTCAGTTCCATAACCTTGCCTACGAAGAAGTTCTTGGCCTGAAGCACGGCCAGATCCACGGCAAGACCATGCGCGAACTGATGGGCGACGAGCTCCACGAAAAAGAGCGGGGCAAGATTGAAGAAGCGCTCGCCGGTTATGCGGCGCAATACGACCGCACGCAGGTCACGTCAGATGGCCAACTGCGCGACTACGTCATGCAGTACTTTCCACGCTACGGCGAAAACGAGGACGAAGGCAAGGTGGTCGGCTTTTTCTCGCTGGGCACCGACGTGACCGAACTCAAGCGCATTGACCGCATGAAGAGTGAGTTCGTCTCTACCGTCAGTCATGAGTTGCGCACCCCGCTGACCTCCATTCGCGGCTCCCTGGGCTTGATCGCCGGCGGCGTGGCCGGGGAGCTGCCGGCCATGGCCAAAAACCTGGTCGGCATCGCCACCAACAATTGCGAACGGCTCATCAGGTTGATCAACGACATTCTTGACAGCGAAAAAATTGAATCCGGAAAAATGCGTTTTGACTTCCAGCAGATGGAACTGCAGCCTCTGCTGACGCAAGCCCTGACGGCCAACGAAGGCTTCGCAGGCCAGCACAACGTCAAGCTGGTTCTGGACGCACCGGCAGAAGCGGTAAGGGTCAGCGTCGACAGCGACAGGCTGACCCAGGTCATTACCAACCTGTTGTCCAACGCCGTGAAATTCGCGCCGGCCCAGTCCTGCGTGGAAGTCCGGCTGCTGTGCAAGAACGGCAGGGTCCGGGTGGAAGTCGCCGACAGCGGCCCCGGCATTCCCGAAGAGTTCCGAAAGCGCATCTTTCAGAAATTCTCGCAAGCCGACACATCGGACACCCGAAAAATGGGTGGTACGGGCCTGGGCCTGAACATCTCGCGCGCCATCGTGGAGCGGATGGGCGGCCAAATCGGGTTCACGACGGAAACCGGCGTCGGAACTGTTTTCTTCTTTGAGCTGCCCGAGGCGGTGCCGGCGCCGATTCAAACCAGCATCAGGTCCGGGGCAGCGACCAGGCCGCTCATCCTGGTCTGCGAAGACGATCCCGACATTGCCCGCCTGATCAACCTGATGCTTGATAAAGGCGGCTTTGACTCGGACATGGTGCACAGCGCAGGGCAGGCGCTGGAGCAAGTCATGCTGATGCCCTACGCTGCCATGACGGTCGACCTGAACCTGCCCGACCAGGACGGCATCAGCCTGATTCGTGCACTGCGCCGCGAAGAGGCGACGAAAGACCTGCCGATCGTGGTGGTCTCGGCCAATGCTGAAGAAGGCGAGCTCGAGTTCAATACCCAGCCCCTGGCGGTTTCAACATGGCTGGAAAAACCCATCGATGAGAACCTCCTGATCCTCAGTTTGCACCGTGCCATCGGTAACATGGCCGAAGGCCGGCCGCGCATTTTGCACGTCGAGGACGACCTCGATATCCAGCGCATTGCCGCGGCCATTGCCCAGGACTTTGCCACCTTTGAATTTGCCGCCACGCTGCGCGAGGCACGCGACCAGCTGGCGCGCCGCCGTTACGACCTGGTGCTGCTCGACCTGACGCTGAAAGACGGCTCGGGCTGGGGACTGCTGGACACCATTGAAGCGCTCGACATCGTGCCGCCAGTGGTCGTGTTTTCTGCGCACGATGTGGAGCCGAAGCAAAGCCAGCGTGCGGAGGCGGTGCTGGTGAAAGCACACACTTCCAACGAGCAGCTGATTCGGACCCTGCAGCGGGTGCTCGATGAAAGCCTCTGGGGAACGGTTCACCCACCTCTGAGTGCCTGAAATAGACCCACCCCCGTCCAGGCTCACTGGCGTGTAGCCCGTTCCCCCCTTCCAGGGGGCGGCGCCTGCGGTCTGGCAAAGCCAGTCCCGCGGCCCCTGCTGGTGAAATACCTCCATCACTGGCGTACTCACAGAATCTTCAGGCCAGCTCGAGCCGTGGAACCGGCTTTGCCGGGCCACAGGCGGGCGGCCCCCTCGGGGGGCAGGGAGCTACACGAAGTGAGCGACCGTGGGGGCTCTACTTCTTTTGACTGGCGCGGTAGACCTGCATCACCGTCGCGAAGTCGCGATCAAAGTTGATGGGCAGGAAGGTGTCGTTGCCGGGCAGCTGCTTTTTCAGTGTGGGTGAGAAGCTGTAGCTGAACGAGCATTTCTTCACGCGTGCCTGCAGTTCGGGCGAAACGTCCTTGCTCATGGTCCAGGTTTCCGTCATGAAAGGCGGGCTTTCCCAGAGCGTGCGGATGCTCGAGCCCTTGACGTCGCCCTTGACGACCATGCGCTGGTACAAATCGCTGGCCACGGCTGCGGCCGGATAAAAACCATGCATCACGCCCGTGACGGAGCGCTCGTGGCCGTTGGAGAACACGACTTCGTAGTCCTTGTCCGGCGTCAGGCCCAGCGCCGGGAACAGCGCGCGCGGCGCGAGGTTGCCCGAGTTCGAGGTTGGCGTGGTGTGCGCGATTTTCTTGCCGATCAGGTCCTTCGGTTCCCTGTACGGGCTGTCGATGCGGGTGATCAGAATCAGTTTGTAGGAGTTGCGCAGGCCCGTGGCCTTGTTGCCCGGAACGCCAAACGGCGCCGGCTGGCCGGCGGTGACCAACTGCGCAGCCAGGCCGGGGTTGACCTGTGCCAGCTGGACCTTGCCGGCCGAGATACCTTCAATCAGCTCTTTTTCACCGAGGATGTCGATGTTGCTGGTCTTGTCCATCGATTCGCCTTGCGCGTTTTGCAGGTCGATGTTTCCGCAGCGTGACAGGTGGCTGAAGTAGTCGCCCCACAAGGCCATGGTTTCGCTCTTGCCATAGGTCTTGGGCATGGCCACGACCATTTTTTCGCGTGGGCCGGAATATTTTTCGGGCGCGGGCGCGGGGGTGGCGGCCGCTGCTTTTGCCTTGCGTGCAGGCTTTACTTCGTCGGTCTGGGCTGTTGCCGAACCCAGGGCGCAGGCGGCGCTGGCTAATATTGCTGCATGGCGCAGATAAAACTTCATGTTGATCACTCCAGTTGTCTATGAAAAAACCGATACGCAGGAATGCAGGTTTGTATGCCGCTGGCTATACACAAACCGCGCTCCCAACCCAGTCAGTGTGCATGACGGCGTGTCGAAACGAACTTTTTGTTACATTCGAATGAATACCTTCGTGACATAAATCAGCGTATCTGCTTCAGAGGCTGTTGTTTTTTCATTGAAAAGACGGCCCTGGCAACCTGTAAGCGCCTGGGAGGCGGCCAATACTGCGCCTCAGGATGCCCGTGCTGTGCGACAGGGGGGTGAAGGCCTCAAGCGGCGAGGGAGGCGTCGATTTTCCCGAGCAGCCATTGCAGCCCGGCCAGGTGCTGCTGGTCGTGGCTGCACAGGTAATGCACCAGGCTGCGCAGCGTGAGCGCGCCGTAACCTTCGAATTCCGCCGTGCGGCCAAGTTGCTCGGGCGTGATGCCCGACAGCATGGCCATCGTCCGGGTGCGCGCTGCCCGAAACGCCGCGAAGACTTCCTGCGCATCAGCAGCCGCGTAGTCGCGTTCCTTTTCCAGTACATAGCCGTCCAGTGATTCCAGCACGGGATTGGTTTCCGACAAGGTGCGCTGAAACCGCACGTGATACCCGTCGATCTCGATGTCCCTGACGTGGCAGATCTGCGCGAGGGCCGTGAAGTTTTCGCTCGGAATGCCTTCCCACGACGGCGGCGTCCAACCCTTGTGGCTTTCAGGAATCGCATCGTAAAACTGTTCCAGATGGCGCGGAAAATCCGCCATGGCCTGGAGCGTTGCGGGGTTCAGGGGCTGGGCAGGGCTCATCAGCCGGCCTTGCGCAGCGAAGGCCAGAGCACCGCCTGCGCCACGATCACGTTCTCGCCATTGAAGGTCGCCGCCGGCGAGCCGTAAAGCTCGTAACCCAGCGCCAGCGCCTCGCTCACGCGGCGGCAAAAGCTCGCGTCATCAGGGCCGGTAAGGAGCCTGTAGGTGGGAAGACCGTCGGGGGGCGTGGTGGCGGGTGATGTCATGGCGGCAAGCGGCTGATGAACGGAGGGCGATATTACCGTTTCCGCCCACCTGCTGCAGGACGCCGTGCTTCAGACCCCCTTTTCAGGCCTTGCTCAGGCCTTTGCCATCCCCGGCAATGCCATCACACGCCCCGGCGCCGGCATCCCGGTAAACGCAAAGTCGACTTCCGGCACGCGCCCGCTCACGATGTCCGCAATCGCCGCGCCCGAGCCGCAGGCATGCGTCCAGCCCAGCGTGCCGTGGCCCGTGTTGAGGAAGACATTGGAGGCCTTGCTTTTGCCGATGTAAGGCACATTGCTCGGCGTGGCCGGCCGCAGACCCGTCCAGAACTGCGCGCCCTCGCCGTCCGTCATGTCGGGAAAAAGCTGCTTCACACGGCGCACGATGGCGTTGCAGCGCACCAGGTTCAGCTCGGTGTTGTAGCCGTTGAGCTCGGCCGTGCCGGCAATGCGCAAGCGGTTGCCAAAACGCGAGAACACCAGCTTGTACTCGTCATCCGTCAGGCTGACCTGGTACGACGCCGCCTCGTTGATCACGGGCAGCGTGACCGAATAACCCTTGGCCGGGTAGATGCGCAGGCTTTGCCCCAGCACCTTGGCCCACTGCGCGCTGAAGGCGCCCAGGCACATCACATACGCGTCGGCTTTCAGCATCTCGACCTTGCCGCCGGCCTCGCCGCTGCCCATCGCCACCTGCACGCCGTTCAGCTGCCCCTCTGCAGCGTCCAGGCCCAGCACGGTGGTGTTGTACAGAAATTTCACACCGGCTTGTTCGCAGCGCGCCGCCAGCGCGGCGGTAAACGCGCGGGCGTCACCCGATTCATCGCTGGGCGTCATGCTGCCGCCCACGATGCTGCCACGGCATTGCGCCAGCGCGGGCTCAATCGCCACACACTCGTCGGCCGTCTTCATGTCGAGTTCGCAGCCGTGCTCGCGCATGATGCGCGCGGGCTCCTGTGCCGCGTCGTACTCGGCCTGGCTGGTGTAGAAGTGCAGGATGCCTTTGGTCTGCGCGTTGTACAGCAGGCCCAGCTCGGCGCGCAGCTTTTGCAGCGCGCCGCGGCTGTACATGCCCAGGTTCACGATCTGCTTGATGTTTTGTGCCGTGCGCGCGGGCGTGCAGTTGCGCAAAAACTCCAGCCCCCACAGCCACTGGTTCACATCGGCGCGCAGCCTGAAAAGCAGCGGCGCATCTTCACGCGCCAGCCATTGCAGCACTTTCAGCGGCGCGCCCGGGTTGGCCCAGGGCTCCGCGTGGCTCACGGATATTTGCCCGCCGTTGGCAAAGCTGGTTTCCATCGCGGCCGCGTTGCGGCGCTCCACCACCGTGACTTCATGGCCGCGTTGCGCCAAATACCAGGCCGTGGTGATCCCCGTGACACCCGCACCCAAAACCATGACTTTCATGGCGATTCCTTTTCATTCAAGCAGAACATTGCAGTAGCGCAAGCGCCGTGCCAGGGGTTGCTGTTGAATCGGAAGAATCGTGGCAACCGCCAAGCCATCACATGCTTGCGGCCGCTTCCACTGTCCTTGTTACCTGAGAGATTCAGCCGTTGCTTGGGGCTTCGGCTTTGCTCCTTCGGTGCGCTGCACCTTGCGTGCGGCGTCTCTCCAGACGGCTGTGTGTTCCGGGCAGTACGGGACCTGAGCGATTATGGAAGTTTGCGCCTTCGGTGGCTGCCTTGTGGGGCAGCGCTCTCCTGCTTGAACGGGTTTGAATTTACCACCGAAGCCTGTTTTGCCAAGCGTGAATGCGGCGTTCAGTACAGGTCTAGCGGGTTGATTCAGGCTCTTAATAGTAGGTGGCGGGCCTGGATTGCCAAAACCCCTGGGCGAGCACGCGAGAGGCTCAGCCTTCGCTCGCTGCGCTCACAAACGCGGCTTTGGCATGGGTATAGGCCTCGCGGTCACCCGGGTGCCTGGCCGCCAGTTCCGCCTTGAGCGCGGCATAGCGCGCCGCCAGCGCCGGGTCCGAACGCAGGGCGTCGCGAAAACGCAGGCGCTGCGCCCACACCTCGCCGCCGCGAACCACCAGGTGCAGATGATGCGTGCGCCGCCCTTCTGTCCAGCGCATCAGCCATTTACGGTCGGTCAGCGAGGCGTTGAATTCAGCGGAGGTCGTGTAACCGTTGGCGCACAGCGGCGCCAGAAGCGCCTCGGCCGCCGCCATGGATTCCACACCGGCCAGCATATCGATCACCGGTTTGGCCGCCAGGCCGGGCACGGCTGTGCTGCCGATGTGCTGGATGTCGATCAGGCGGGCCGGCAGCTGAGGGGAGAGCGCAAGCAGGCGGTCCCGCTCAGCCACAAACTGCTGGGGCCAGGCTGGGTTGTAGGCCTGCAAGACCACTTCCTCGTGGATAGCGGCAAGCAGCGATTCCTGGTCAGTCATGCGCGTGACGGCTGGCAGGTTGTTGTGCAGGGGCAAAAAACGCTGTGCGACACGCCAGAATCCTTTGCGGGGTCATTTTTAAGGCGGCTTTAAGCATGAAAAAGGCCATTTGCCCAATCAGTGATTGCGCGAGCAGCTATCAAAACAATAGCAACCAGAAATCCCCACGGCTGCGAATGGGGCGGTCTGCATTTCATTTACCTGAGCGCCAGCACAGCTTTGCGCGCCTGCGTCAGTCGCTCTTCCAGGTAGGCGCCATAAAAGTCGGTAGATGCCAGGCCGACCAGCCGTTCCGCCAGGTCTTGCCCGGCCGGGCCCAGAAACAGCACGGTGGGTGTGAAACCGGCTTTCCATGCGGCCACTTGCGCCGCAGCCGTTGTCACCTGGCCGTCAAAGCCGGTCAGCGGTGTCGTGCGGTCGCTGATGTTGAGTTGCCAGGCGTGCAGGCTGCCGTCTCGTTGCCCTGGCAGCAGGTAGTTGCGCCGTACCAGCTCGCAGAATGGGCAGCCGGGCAGGCTGACCAGCAGCACCAGCGGCTCATTTTTAAGGGCGGCGATTCCAGCGGCAGCCGGCAAAGAGGCCGGCACAGGCAAGGCCGTGTCTTTGGCCAGCGCAAGCTGGGGCACGGCCAGCCCGGCTGCCAGCGCGGCTGTGAACTGGCGGCGGGCCACCTGGCTCATTCAGCGCTTTCCAGCAAAATCTTCGTCAGCGCAGCCGGTTCGCTGATCATGGGGTCATGGCCGGTTTTGATTTCGACCACGCGCGAATTCGGCAGCCATGCACCGTCCCAGAACTTTGCGTCCTTCACGCGCAGCCGGCTGGGTTCAATCGTGGCCAATGCGGGCTCGGTGCAATTCACAAAAGTGCGCGGCACGGCGGCTACGCGCTGCATATCAAAGTGCAGCGGTGCCTGGTAGGTGTTGCCGGGGTGCGGCGTCTGCCGGCGCTTGACCCATTCGCGGTCGGCATCGTGCAGGCCGAACACCTCCGGGTCGGGCGCCGGAAAGCTGAAGCTGGGTGAAGCCTGCGCCGCCGCCATGCGCTGCTGCTGCGTGGCGCTGGCCTGTGTGCTGCTCCAGCTCTCGCCGGGTTTGGGCACCACCGCATCCACATACACCAGGTGCTTGATGCGGTCGGGCATGCGGTCGACCACCGCCGTGCCAATCATGCCGGCATAGGAATGCACCGCCAGAATCACTTCATGCAGCTCTTCCGCCTCAATCAGGTTGATCACGTCGTTGATGTGCGTGTCCAGGTTGATCGTGGGTGAGAGCAAATGGGCCCGCTCGCCCAGGCCGGTCAGTGTCGGCGTGAAGACCTTGTGGTGGTCCAGCTGCAGTGCCTGCGCCACGCGCCGCCAGCACCAGCCGCCATGCCACGCGCCGTGCACCAGAACAAAATTGTGTTTCATCGAGTCACCTCTTTGTGGAAGGTTGCTGCATCAAATGGTCTTGCCACTCTTCAGTTCAGATAGCTGGGCGTCTGAATAGTTCAGTACCTCGCGCAGCACTTCATCCGTATGCTGGCCCAGCAACGGCGGCGGCAGATCGGTGCGCACCGGCGTGGCGCTCATGCGGATGGGGCTGGAGACCAGCTTCAAATCATCCTTCACCGGGTGCTTCCACTCCGTCACCATCTTGCGCGCCTCGATCTGCGGGTCAGCAAACACCTCTGCCAGGCTGTTGATGGCACCGCACGGCACTTTTGCCGCCTCCAGCGCACCCAGCCAGTCGGCTTTGCTGCGCGTTTTCATCACCGCTTCCAGGATCGGCACCAACTGGCCACGGTTGAGCACGCGGTTGCGGTTGGTGGCAAAAAGCGGGTTGGTCGCCAGCTCCGGAATGTTGGCCACCGCGCAGAACTTCGCATACTGCGAGTCATTGCCCACCGCGAGGATCAAGTGATCTTTGCTGCCATCCGCGGCCGGGGCCACTTCAAACACCTGGTAAGGCACGATGTTCTGGTGCGCATTGCCCGCCCGGCCCGGCGCCTTGCCGCTGACCAGATAGTTTGCGCCCAGGTTGGCCAGCATCGCCACTTGCGTATCCAGCAGCGCCATATCCACCTGCTGGCCCTCGCCGGTTTTCTCGGCATGGCGTAGTGCGGCCAGTATCGCCACCGTCGCATACATCCCCGTCATCAAATCCGCCACCGCCACACCCACTTTTTGAGGCCCACCCCCCAGATCGTCGCGCTCGCCGGTCACACTCATCAACCCGCCCATGCCCTGGATCGCATAGTCATACCCCGCACGGTCGGCATAAGGCCCGTTCTGCCCAAAGCCCGTGACCGAGCAATACACGAGGCGCGGGTTAATGGCCCTCAGCGACGCATAGTCCAGCCCATAGCGCGCCATATCGCCCACCTTGAAGTTCTCCACAAACACATCGCAATGCGCCGCGAGTTCCCGCACCAGCGCCTGGCCCGCGGGTTGGGCAATGTCGCAGGTGACGGATCTCTTGTTGCGGTTCGTGCCCAGGTAATAAGCCGCTTCGGTATCCGCCCCCTGCGCATCCTTCAGAAACGGCGGCCCCCAGGTCCGCGTGTCATCACCCGTGCCGGGGCGTTCAATCTTGATGACATCCGCGCCCAAATCAGCCAGCGTCTGGGTACACCAGGGGCCTGCGAGTACGCGGGAGAGGTCGAGGATGCGGATGCCGGATAGGGAGTTCATGGTGGCATTTTGCCTTTACATCGGAGCGATGGGCGATGTAGGCGCACCCAGATCGTCGGCGACTTTGTCGAATTCAATCTCCCTGCGTGCTTTTTCTAGTGGGGTTGATGTAATCTGCTGTTTCTCTCGAAGAATTTCAGAAACCCAAGGCCATGCTATTCCGCGGTTTTGTTGGACATATCAAAGTTAGAACGCAGAATAGGCCTTCATGAAATGCGTTTCAACCCGTCATCACAACGGACTGCCTGAGGTAGCCGCTGAATCTCAACGTTAGGCGACACCCAATGAGGACACTCAGCTTCGATGCAAGCTTCCTTTGCAACTCGAAATTGCGGCAGGAGAAGATCGTGGAGACTGACCGACCGCTGATAGATCGTTACTGGGACGATACGGAGTCCAATAAGGAGCGCTTGACCAAATACGGCCAATGGGTGGTTAACGAAGACAAGAGCGTGATATTGAGGGCTATGGGAGGCGGCTCGTTTGAAATCCCCGAGATGTATGACCTTGTCTACAAGGAAACCAAAGTCCACCTGGAGTGCGGCGGAGGTGGTGATCGCGCCAAGATATCCGTAAATATGCCTGATGGTAGTTGCGACATAACGATCTTCGTAAGCCACATTCGGATTCCACCTGAGTTGTTCCAGGAACTGACCTCGCTGCTTGAGGTGACAGTCGAGGCTCTCGCTGTTGACTGCTTTGGGTCTTCACGGTCAGGAAAACTGGTTGTTGAATTCCGTCAAAATCCGGCCCTGTTGAATTCCGTCGTAATCTGACCCACGTAGGCGCTCCCTGCTTGGTTCAAAAGCAGGGAAGCTGAGGAGCGCAGACGTGGCGACATTGAATGTCATCAGGTGTTGGGCGCTGCGAGATCAGATGTCTATCCGCGAAATTGCAAGGCGCTCAGCGCAATTCAACAACCACTTGCCATGATGAAAAAAACCATTCCCGCCACCAGCCCTGACGCGTATGTCACCGGCCTGTCCGGCTGGCAGCGCGCTGCGGTCGAGCAACTGCGGGCCGCCGTCCTGGGCAGTGCCGCGCTGGACGAAGTCATCAAGTGGGGCCACCTGGTCTATTTGTCGAATGGCCCTGTGCTGTTAATCCGCGCTGAAGAAACCCGCGTGCTGTTCGGTTTCTGGCGAGGACAGCGCCTTCGCGAGGTGGATCCGCTGCTAAAACCCGGCGGCAAGTACGAAATGGCGACGAGAGAGTTCCACGAGGGTGATGAGGTCAACGCCGCCTTGTCGCACCGCCTCGCCAAAGAGGCGGTGCAGCTTAACAAGACACTTGGCGACCCCACGAAGCTCTGACATGCGGATTGCATGACAACATGAACCAGCTCTTGAGAGTTCGAACAACTGCCGGCTTGCTCTTTGCGACGGGTCTTTGGAGCTTGTCGGCTCCAGCCCATGCACTTTCTTGCGTGGGTGTCGACGACCGATTCTTTGTTCAATGTTCTAACGGAAGCTGCGCGGTGAAATTTCGGGCGAGAGATATTCCTGCACCTGGAGCTTGTGAAAGACGTACCGTGGTCGAGGCCGTTCCCGTGGACGTAGCCGAAGTTCTCATGCGTCGGGTCTCGAGTGAACTGGGTTCTGGGGATTACAAGGTCACCCTTGTCCATCGCTATTACGCAGACCCCCCCCGTAAACGCCGAAGAGCTCACCCGAGCACTTGCGGCGCATGAACTCAAAGCGCCTCGTGTTCATATCAGCCGACTTTCTGCCGGGTCAAGTCCGGACCAGCTCCGTGACGATTGGACAGGACAAGCCCGGCGGTCGCTGTTGCAGCTGTTCGCATACTGGACCTTCGAACTTGTCCTTCTTATTGGTGGTTTGTACGTGTTGTATCGAACAACGTCCATCTTCCGCCAACGTTTGAAGCTGGTGCGCCGCGTTTCGCTCGCTGGCCCTATTGCCTTTCAAGTGGGCCTTTTTTTCCTCGCTATTTTTTGCCTGGGCTCTATGTCCGGCCCTTTCTTGTTGAGCTTGGTCGCTCCTGTGATCCTGGTCATTTGGCTCCTTGAGATAGGCGCCTACTTCTGGGCGCGCCATCGGTCAAGAAATGCAGTCAGTTGCCCCTAGGTCTCGCCAGCTTCATCAATAAGTCTTGTACGGCAAAAACTTCCCCGACAGCACCACATTCACCCGATCCCCCTTGGGATCCGGCTGCCGCACGATGTCCATGCTGAAGTCAATCGCGCTCATGATGCCGTCGCCAAATTCTTCGTGGATCAGCTCCTTTATCGTGGTGCCATAGACGCTGACGATTTCGTACCAGCGGTAGATGAGTGGGTCAGTCGGTATGGGTGTGGGCAGTGAGCCTTTGTAGGGAACGACCTGCAGCCACTTTTGCTCCTCGGCCGTGAGGCCAAAAATTTTGCCTATGACTTTGGCCTGCTTGGCGTCAAACGTCATTTGGCCCAGGCAGCCGGCGGTGACCCACTCTTTGCTGAGGCCGACCTTTTTGGCGACGGATTCCCAGGTGATGCCTTTGCTGACTTTGACAGTAATGATTTTTTCGGTGATGTCGTTGCGGTTCATGGTCTCTTTGCTCCTGTGCTTGAAATGGTTTGGGTGAAGGTGAAAAGTAAAACGTGAGGTGATGCGGTCAATGCGCCTTGGCGCGGGTAACCAGGAAATCGACGATGTGGTTGCGTAGCTCGTAGTAGCCGGGCAGGTGGTGGAGGCCGGCGCGCGTGCGTTCTCGTGGCAACGGGTTGATGACTTCTTCGGCGATGCGGCCTGGGGCGTAGACGCCTTCGTTGTCGGCGCCGTTGCTCATCAAGAGGATGCGGTCGGCCAGCAAAATGGCTTCATCCACGTCATGCGTGATCATGAAAACGGTTTGCTGCGTCTCGCGCACGATGGCCATCAGTTCGTCCTGGATGGTGCCGCGCGTCAGGGCATCGAGTGCGCCGAAGGGTTCGTCGAGGAGCAGCATCTTGGGCTGGATGGCAAAGGCGCGGGCAATGCCTACGCGTTGCTTCATGCCGCCTGAGAGCTGCGACGGTTTTTTGTCGATGGCGGGTGTCAGGCCCACCATGGCGACGAACCTTTCCACATGCGCATTGACTTGTGCCGAAGTCCAATCGGCCCAGCGTGACACCACCGCAAACGCGATGTTCTTGCGCACGGTGAGCCAGGGCATGAGGGCGTGGCTCTGGAACACCACGCCGCGCTCCAGGCTGGGGCCGCCGATCTCGCGGTTTTCCATGAAGATGTGGCCGGCGGTGGCGCTGTCGAGTCCGGCCAGCACATTGAGGATGGTGGTCTTGCCGCAGCCTGAGTGGCCGATGATGCAGACGAACTCGCCCTTGCTGATGCTAAAAGACACATCGGCAAATACCGGCCGGGCGGGCGTAAAGGCTTTGCTCAGGCCTTCGATCTTGAGGAATCCCTGCTGCATGTTGTGTTCTTTCATTGGCGTGGCGACAGGCGCGCGCGCAATAGGCTCACTCCACATAAGTGACGACCTTCTGTAGTTGAGCGAAGGCCAGGTCCAGCAGCATGCCGACGATGCCGATGACCAAAATGGCGAAGATCACGTTGGTGAGTGAGAGGTTGTTCCACTCGTTCCAGACGAAGTAGCCGATGCCGGTGCCGCCCACCAGCATTTCGGCGGCGACGATGACCAGCCAGGCGATGCCCATGGAGATGCGCATGCCGGTCAGGATGGTGGGTGCCGCCGCCGGCAGGATCACCTGGAAGGCCTTGCGCAGGGGACTCACTTCCAGCGTGCTGGCCACGTTGATCCATTCACGTTTGACTGAAGCCACGCCGAAGGCGGTGTTGATCAGCATGGGCCAGACCGAGCAGATGAAGATCACAAAAATGCCCGAGATCGATGAGTCCTTGATGGTGTAGAGCGCCAGCGGCATCCACGCCAGCGGCGAAATCGGTTTAAGCACCTGGATGAAAGGGTCAAATGCCCGGCGCAGCAGCGGCGACATGCCGATCACAAAACCCAGCGGCACGGCGACTGCGCACGCCAGCAAGAAGCCCAGGCCTACACGCGCCAGCGAATGGCCGAGCTGGATCAGGATGCCCTTGTCGTTGGGGCCGTTGTCATACAGCGGGTCGGACACCTGCTTCCAGATGGCTGTGCCCATCTGGCCCAGCGTGGGGAAGCCGGTGGTCTTGGTGTTGCCCGGGTCCTTGCCCATCATCTTCTGGTACTCGATCTGTTCGGCGCTCAGGCCCGCCGTGCTGGCTGCCGGCGTACCGGATGCGGGCAGCGTGGCCACGTACCAGATGCCCAGAAAGGCGAAAAAGATAAGCAGCGAGACGAGTCCCGCCTTCAAATTTAAAGATTTCATGGCGAGACAAGAGGTGAGCGGGCTTGGGTCGCCAAGGAAAACCAAGCCGGGGCCGCGGAACCGGCTTTGCCGGGCCGCAGGCGCAGCGGCCCCTTTTGTGATGAAAGGGGCAGGGAAAGGCCGCAGGCAACACGAAGTGAGTGACCGTGGGGGCTCATAATTTGTTGATGGCGAAGCTCTTCACGTAATCGTCAGGTTTGGCCGGATCAAACTCCTTGCCCATCACCTTGAACTTCTTGTAAGCGCCTTCGGGCGGCTTGAAGCCGGCCAGCGCCATCTGCTTCTTGGCGTCGGTCAGCATGAAGACCTTTTCGGCGATCTGTTTGTAGTTAACCTCGCCCTTCACATAACCCCAGCGCTTCATCTGCGTGAGCATCCACACCGCCATGCTCTGCCACGGCACCGGGTCGAAGTTGGCGCGGTCCGGCACGTTGCGGATATTGCCCAGGCCATCAGCGAACTTGCCGGTCAGCACCTGCTGCAGCACGGCCTCGGGCTGGTTGAGGTATTGCGTAGGCGCGATCACCTTGGCGATCAAGTCGCGGTCTTTGGGCTGGCTGGCCATGAAGGAGGCACCCAGCACCGCGCGGTACAGCGCGGCAAAGGTGTTGGGGTTCTTCTGGATGAACTCGTCGCTGACGCCAAAGGCGCAGCAGGGGTGGCCATCCCAGATTTCCTTGGAGAGGATATGGATGAAACCGACTTCGTCATACACCGCGCGCTGGTTGAAGGGGTCGGGGCCCAGGAAGCCGTCGATATTGCCGGCCCGCAGGTTGGCCACCATCTCGGGCGGCGGCACTACGCGCAGTTGCACATCGGTGTCGGGGTTCAGGCCGTTCTCGGCCAGGTAGTAGCGCAGCAAAAAGTTGTGCATGCTGTACTCAAACGGAATCGCGAACTTGAAGCCCTTCCAGTTCTTCGGGTCGCGGTTGTTCTTGTGCTTCACATGCAGCGTGATGGCCTGGCCATTGGTGTTCTGGATGCTGGCCACATTCATGTTGACCTGGTTGGAACCGAGGCCCATGGTCATTGCCAGCGGCATGGGTGACAGGAAGTGGGAGGCGTCATGCTCCTTGTTGATCATCTTGTCGCGTATCAGCGCCCAGCCGGCGGTTTTGTTGAGCTGGACGTTCAGGCCTTCTTTTTTGTAAAAGCCCAGCGGGTCGGCCATGATCAGCGGGCTGGCGCAGGTGATGGCGATGAAGCCGATCTTCAGATCCTTCTTTTCCAGGGGCACGCGGTCTTGCGCCATGGCCTCCAGCGCACCGAGCGGTAGCACCGAGGCAATCGCAGCGCGCGCCGTGTTGGCGCCCACCGCGCGCAGGAAGTGGCGGCGCACGCTGTCAACCGGGAACAGCGCCTTCACCAGGCTGGCTTCCATGAAGCTGTGCGAGAGCGCTTGCGGGCTGGCGGCAGACGCATTGGCGGCCTGGTGATCGGCCGCGCTGTGGTCCCTGCCGCAGCTGCATTTGAGCATCAGGGGCTGGTCGGCGTCGTAGGGAGAAAAGAGGTCAGACATGGCGCGCACCTTTCTTTGGAAGATGCGGCTGTCTTGCAAGCAGCGGGCCAATTTTGGCCAATTGGGGCGAAAGCGCGGCAGGTGCCGCATTTCGCTGTGGATGCCATGACAGGGTGTAGGGCACTCACTACAAAAACCGGCGCAGCGGAGTCGGCATGCTGCCTTTTCGTGCGCCGGCGCAGGCGTTTAATGGTTTTTTTGAACCTTCAGCAGCTTCGCGCCTGCGCACAGCGGCGCGGCGGTGCCGTCACCGCACCAAATCCGCGCAGGGCACCGCCCGGCACCCTGCGGTGGGGGCGATCACGCCGGTGAGGAGATTTCGCCCAGCGACTGGCCAACGTCTTCTTCGTCCTGCCCCTTGACCGCGATGTCGCCAATCGAAATGATGCCGACCAGGCCATCCGAGGCATCAAGCACCGGCAGGCGGCGTATCTGGCTGGTAGCCATCTCGGCGAGCACCGTGTCCAGGTCGTCGCTTTCGCGGGCGGTGCGCACGTCGGTGCTCATCACCTTGCTCAGCGGCGTGTCACCGTCCAGGCCCTGCGCCACGGCGCGCACGACGATGTCGCGGTCGGTCACGACGCCCAGCAGTTTGTCGCCCTCGCACACGGGAATCACGCCCACGTCGAGTTCGTCCATCGCTTTCGCGGCCGAAGCCACCGTGTCAGTGGAGGCCAGGGTTCGCACATTGCGGGTCATCACGTCGGTGACGGTTGTCATTGAAATACTCCTTGGGTTGAGCCGGCGGCGCCGTCTGCAACCAGCATGCAGCGCTGGTGGGTGCTTTTTAATCAGCGGGCACCCAAGCGGCCGTAGGACAAGGCCGCGCCAATTGCGCCGTCAGGAGCTGGCAGATGTTTTTGCGTGGCGTTCGGCGTACAGCGCCAGTTCCACGTCATTTTTGGCGCCGGTTTTTTCCAGGATGCGCAGCCGGTAGGTGCTGACGGTATTGGACGCCAGGCCCAGTTGCGTGCCGATCTCGCCGACGGACTTGCCGGCCGTGAGCAGGCGGAAGACCTGGTGTTCGCGGTGCGACAGGGCTTCAGCGCCGCTGCGCCCGCCGTTGCCACCGACTGCGCTGGCCAGCGCTTCGGCCGTGGCGGCTGAAACGTACATGCCACCAGCCGCCACCTTGCGCACCGCGGCAATCATGTCGTCGGGATTCGCGCTTTTGTTGAGGTAACCGGCCGCACCCAGCTTGATGCAGCGCACCGCGTATTGCTTTTCGGGGTAGGTGCTGAGCATCAGCACCGGCAGGCGCGGCCAGCTTTTTTTCAGGGCCTGCAGCACATCCAGGCCGTCGCGGTCGGGCAGGGCGATGTCCAGCAGCACCGCGCTCAGGCCCTGGTCACCGCCCAAAGTGTCGACGCGCTGCAGGATGTCGGGTCCGGTTTCCGCTTCGGCCACCACCTCGATGTCTGACGCGTCGGCCAGCACCTGCTTCAGGCCTTCGCGCACGATGCGGTGGTCGTCGCCGATCAGGATTTTCAGGGTGTTCATGGCGAGTGGTGTGAGGTGGAGTGATCTGGTAATTGCTATTGATTTGATAGCTGTATGCGCAGATGAAAACTGGACCCGAGGCCGATCTGGCTTGAAATGTCGAGGCTGCCGCCCAGATGCCGCGCGCGCTCGCGCATGCCCATCACGCCGTAGGCATTGGCTGCCTCAAAGGCGGCGGCTTCGGCGCCGCGGCCGTTGTCCTGCACGGCGATGCTGATGTCTTTGGCCGTGGCCCGTATGGTGATAGCTACACGACTGGCGGCTGCATGGCGGCCCACGTTGCTGAGCATTTCCTGGAAGATGCGAAAGATGGCAATCGCCGAGGGCTCGGGCAGGGGCGCGGCGTTTGCAACGTCCATCTGCCAGTCCAGGGCCAGCTCGGCCGACTGCACAAACTCATGCGCCTGCCAGTCGAGTGCGGCCCACAGGCCCTGGTGGTCCAGGATGCTGGGGCGCAGGTCGGTGATGATGCGGCCCACGTTGTCGACCGCGTTTTCAATCAGCCGGCCCATGTTCTGGCATTTGCTGCGCATGGTGTCGCGCATGGCCTGCGCGTCGCCGGGTTCGCGTTGTTGCTGTTCGCCCAGGCGTTTGTCGAGCCAGCCCACATCCATCTTCAGCGCCACCAGCAGGCTGCCCAGCTCGTCATGTACCTCGCGCGCGATGCGCGTGCGTTCTTCCTCGCGCACAGTGTGGGTGTAGGCGGTGAGCTCGCGCAGGTGTTGCAGCGCTTCAGACAAGGCCTGGGTGCGTTCGCTCACGCGCTGCTCCAGCACCGCATGCGCCTGGCGCAGCGCGTCTTCGGCCTGGCGGCGCGCCGAGATGTCGACAAAGGTGACCACCGCGCCCTGCACCACGCCGCCTTCGACGATGGGATGCGATGAGTATTCGACCGCAAACGCGCTGCCGTCCTTGCGCCAGAAGAGTTCGGTGTCGATGCGGCAGGGCAGCGCCTTGCGAAAGGCGTTGAAGATGGGACACAGGTGCTCGGGGTAGTGCGCGCCGCCGGCATGGGAATGATGCGCCAGCTCGTGCATGTTGTGGCCCAGCACGTCGGCGGGGGCATAGCCCAGCTGTTCGGCGCCGGCACGGTTGATGAAAGTGCAGCAGCCGTCCATGTCGATGCCGAAAATGCCTTCACCGGTGGACTCGAGCAGCTGCGACAGCTTGTCGCGCCAGACAGGCTGGTTGGCGCCGGGAAGGTGGGCGGGTGCGGGCATGGCGTGGTTCGGTTAACCGCCGTAGTCCGTAAATTCGGTAAACATCTTGTCAGGGCAACGCCCGCCGGAGCCACTGCGCTCGTAGTAGTTCCAGCGGTAAGCCATTTCCGTGTTGTCCTGGCAAGCCACGCCCTTGTACAGCTTGCCGTAAGTGGCCCTTGCGCCTGAGGATGACCGGAAGCTGTCAAGACTTTCAACGACCAGCACACCATCTTTGGGATAAACCTTCAGCACGCCGAAAGACGCATTGCTCGGTATGTCGTAGTCCACATAGAGTTCGGTCCGCTCGGGATTCGGGCGCGCCTTCTCTACCAATATAAAAACCGCCTGTTGCTGCTCAACCAGCTCCTGCTGCGTCAGGTGGATAAACGATTGGGACTGCATTTTTTTGCCGAACTTCAGCGCCGGGCCCAGCACCAGCAAAGGTTTTCGCTCATCCGTAGAGGCAGGGTTGAACCGGTGTTGAAGCGGTTTTTTAAACCTGTTGACGACAGCCGAGAAAATTTCGTCGTCGCTAAAGTTTTGATTCTGCAGCTCCAAAGCCCAGACAGGGTTTGCAGCACATAGCAGCAGCGCAGCCAGTAATCGGTGTGTTTTGAAATCCATCATCATTGAACGGTTGTGATTGTTGGACCGCATCATGGCATGGCAAAGCCTGAGTTCTTTCCATACTGCACATGCGGGCATGAGCAAACATCGTGCCCAGCTTGGTGCGTGGCCGGGACTGTATCAACCCAAAATCGGTACTGAAGCGGGCTGGACGGAGCAGCCTGCCCCAGCTTCGCCCCAAAACGGGCTGCTTTTTTTGATTCCCTGTAAAGTCCAAGGCATGCTTACGATTTCTGGAGGCGCAGCGCACCTCTCGCCGCGGCCGGTCGCCGCCTTTGCCCTGTCAGTGATGATCTTGCTCGCGGCCTGCAGCCCCACGCTGAACTGGCGCGAAGTGCGGCCTGAGGGCACGCGCCTGGCGCTGCTTTTGCCCTGCAAGCCCGACAAAGCCGAAAAGGTGGTTCCACTGGGTGGCCCGGCAACTACCTTGCGCATGCTGGGTTGTGATGCCGGCGGCGCCACTTTTGCTGTGGCGGTGGCCGACCTCGGTGACGCGTCAAAAGCGGCGCCCGTGCTCGCACAGTGGCAAAGCCTCACGCTGGCCAACATGAAGGCCGGGCCTGCGCCGCAGGTGTCGCCACTCAAGTTGCCCGGCGCCGCCGCCTTGCCACCGGCCTCGCTGGTCAAGGCCGAGGGGCAGGGCCCCGACGGCAAACCGGTAAGCGGGCAGGCCGCCTACTTTGTGCAAGGCCCGCAGGTGTTCCAGGTGGTGCTGTATGCCCCGCGCATCGCGCCCGAGGTGGCCGAGACATTTTTCTCCAGCCTCAAGTTTGAATAAAGTGGCTTGCCTTTCATGACCAGCGCAGAAGCTTCCTTGCCGACCTCCCCGAATACCGCTGCGCCGGCTGCCAGTTCGCACCCGGGCCGGCTGGATGCAAAAACCGGCGCTATTGTTTTCCTGGCGTTTGCCGCCGCGTATTTCTGCTCGGCGCTGGTACGGGCCATCACCGCCACGCTGGCGCCTGTGCTCACGCAGGAGTTTTCGCTGCATGCGCGCGACCTCGGCCTGCTGGCGGGCGGCTATTTCCTGGGCTTTGCCGCCACGCAGCTGCCGCTGGGCACCTGGCTGGACCGCCACGGCCCCAAGCGCGTGATCCTGTGCTTTCTGGCGCTGTCGGTGCTGGGCTGCCTGGCCTTTTCGTTGAGCACCAGCTTTGCCTGGCTGTTGGCTTCGCGCGTGCTGGTGGGCATGGGCGTCAGCGCTTGCCTGATGGCGCCGCTCACGGGTTACCGCCGCTGGTATGAGCCGGCCACGGTGCTGCGCGCCAATTCGTGGATGCTGATGACCGGCTCGCTCGGCATGCTGGCGTCTACCCTGCCGGTGCAGTGGCTGATGCCGTTGACGGGCTGGCGGCCCCTCTTCTGGATGCTGGCCGCGATGATCTTGCTGTCGATGGCCGCGCTCGCCTGGGTTGTACCTACGTGGCAACAGACCAAGAAGCACGAAAGCACAGAGACCACCGTGCCCTCAAGCACCGATGCCGGCTACGCGCCGATCTGGCGCAGCCGCTACTTCCGCAAGATGACGCCATTGGCATTTTTCAATTACGGCGGGCTGGTGGCCGTGCAGACTTTGTGGGCTGGCCCCTGGATGATCAGGGTCGCAGGCTATACGCCGCTGGAGGCCGCCACCGGCCTCTTCTATATCAATGCCTCCATGCTGGTGACCTTCTGGAGCTGGGGCATGGTGAATCCCTGGCTGTCGCGGCACGGCTGGGGCGCTACCCGTCTGATCACCTGGGGCGTGCCCTTCAGCCTCACCGTGCTGGCGGTCAATATCGCGGCCGGCAGCTCGACGGGATGGCTGGGCTGGGCGCTGTTTTGCATGGGTTGCAGCGTCATGGGGCTGGCGCAGCCCGCGGTGGGCATGGCGTTCAAGGCCTCGCTGGCCGGCCGGGCGCTCTCGGCCTACAACCTCATGATTTTTGCCGGCGTGTTCACTGTGCAGTGGGGAATCGGCTTGCTGATCGACGTGTTTGCCGCCATGGGCCTGGCACGGGTGGCGAGCTTTCAGGCGGCGATGTCCGTGTTTTTGTGTTGTTGTATCGCCTCATATGGGTATTTCCTCAGTGTGAAAGCTGATAATTCACCGCAATGAACGGCATTTTCATCATTGCTCACGCTCCTTTGGCCTCTGCCCTGCGCCAATGCGTGTTGCATGTGTTTCCGGACAACGCAGCGGGTATTTCCGCGCTGGACGTGCAGCCCAACATGCCGCCCGAAGAAACCCTGGCCCAGGCGCGCATCATGCTGACGCAGCTCGGCACCTCGCATGCCCTGGTGCTGGTTGACGTGTTCGGCGCCACGCCCTGCAATGTGGCGCAAAAGCTGGTGGACGGCGTTCATTCCAAACTCATCACCGGCATCAACCTGCCCATGCTGCTGCGCACCGTGTCTTACCGTCACGAGTCGCTCGATGCGCTGGTAGCGCGCGCGCTGATCGGCGCCACGCAGGGCGTGATGCAGGTGGCCATCACCGCACCGCAAAATCAGGTACGCCGAAATCATGATAAAGACCAGCACGAGCATCAACAATAAGCTGGGCCTGCATGCCCGCGCCTCCGCCAAGCTCACCAAACTCGCCGGCAGCTTTGGCTGCGAGGTCTGGATGAGCAAGGGCGAGCGCCGCGTCAACGCCAAAAGCATCATGGGCGTGATGATGCTGGCCGCCGGCATGGGCAGCACCGTGGAGGTCGAGACCAACGGCAACGACGAGCAGGCCGCGATGGACGCCATCCTCGCTTTGATCGCCGACAAGTTCGGCGAAGGGGAATGACCGATGCCCAAGCGGATTTCAAAGGCGGGCCAGGCGTTTCGCGCCAATGAACGGGGAATCCAGCTTCACGACGAAGGCGAGGATGACCGTGCCCTGGCCTGCTACCGCGAGGCCCTGAGCTTCAGGCCCGACTGGGCCACGCCCTGGTACAACATCGGCCTGCTGCACAAGTACCGGTGCGAATGGCGTGAATCCCTGGAAGCGAACCTGGAGGCCATCCGCCTGGACCCGTCCAGCCAGGGGGCCATCTGGAATGCCGGCATTGCGGCTACCGCCCTGGGCGAGTGGGCCCGTGCGCGCAGCGCCTGGAAGCAATACGGCATCGACATCGGCGACGGCGATGGGCCGGTCGATTACCCCATAGGCGCGACACCTGTTAGGGTGGCCGTCGACGGTGAGCCCGAAGTGATCTGGACCCGGCGTATCGATCCGGCCCGGGCCGTGATTGAAAGCGTACCCCTGGCGGCCTCGGGACGGCGTTACGGCGATTTGCTGCTGCATGACGGCGCGCCCAACGGTTACCGAAAAATCGGCGACCTGGAGAAGGCTGTCTTTGACGAACTGCAGGTGCTCAAGGCCTCTGTCTATTCGACATTCGAAGTTGTTGTTGAAGATGCAACAAGCGCTGATCTGGATGACTTGTACGCGCGCTTTAAATCGGACAGTGTCGTCATGGAAAACTGGACGGAGACGCTTCACACCCTGTGCAAGGCCTGCTCTGAAGGCCGGCCATTTGCAGAGGGTGGTCACAATCATGATGAGCCGGCCCGCGATGACGGCTCATGGCGGCTAGGCATCGCGGCGCTGGAAGCCGGGCAGGCCCGGCGCGCGCTTGATGCGTGGCTGGTCGCGAAGCCGGGTGTGAAACTCTCGGGCTTCGAATGCGTCCTGGATGCAAGCACTGCGCAACACCATGGGAGCGCTGCATGACTTTTTCCGTCCACGGCCTCGCCGTCTCTCGCGGGATCGCGATCGGCCGTGCCGTGCTGGTGGCCTCCAGCCGCGCCGACGTGGCGCACTATTTCGTGGACGACGCCAAGACGGCAGACGAGATCACGCGGGTCAGGGTGTCGCGCAATGCGGTGATGGAGGAAATCACGCGCCTGCAGCAGGACCTGCCCAAGGACGCGCCGCACGAGCTGGCCGCGCTGCTCGATGTGCACCTGATGCTGCTGCAGGACGAGCAGCTGATCAGCGGCGTGAAGCACTGGATCGTCGACCGCCATTACAACGCCGAGTGGGCGTTGACCACGCAGTACGAAATCATTGCGCGCCAGTTCGACGACATGGAGGACGAGTACCTGCGCGAACGCAAGGCCGACCTCGAGCAGGTGGTCGAGCGCATCCTGCGCCACATGAAGGGCGTGGCCTCGCCGGTGCAGCCCGCGGCCCAGGCCGGCGCCAGCCGCAAGCAGTCGCAGCAGGACCTGTTGCTGGACGACACCACCGACGTGCCGCTGGTGCTGATCGCGCATGACATTTCCCCGGCCGACATGCTGCAGTTCAAGCAGAGCCTCTTTGCCGGCTTTGCCACCGATGTGGGCGGCAAGACCTCGCACACCGCCATCGTGGCGCGCAGCATGGACATCCCGGCTGTGGTCGGGGCGCGCAGCGCCAGCCAGCTGATCAAGCAGGACGACTGGGTCATCATCGACGGCGAGGCCGGGGTGTTGATCGTCGACCCGTCGCCCATCATCCTGGCCGAATACGGCTTCAAGCAGCGCCAGGGCGAGCTGGAACGCCAGCGCCTGAACCGGCTCAAGCACACGGCGGCGCTGACCATCGACGGGCAGAAAGTCGATCTGCTGGCCAATATTGAAATGCCCGAAGACACGGTGGGCGCGGTGGCTGCCGGCGCCGTTGGCGTCGGGCTGTTTCGCAGTGAATTCCTTTTTATGGGCCGCAGCGGCAAGCTGCCCGACGAGGAAGAGCAATACCAGGCCTACCGCAAGGCGATTGAAGGCATGCACGGCCTGCCCGTCACCATCCGCACCGTGGACATCGGCTCCGACAAGCAACTGGATCGCCACAAGGCGCAGGACACCCACCTCAACCCGGCGCTGGGCCTGCGCGCGATTCGCTGGAGCCTGGCCGACCCGCCGATGTTTTTGACGCAGCTGCGCGCCATTTTGCGTGCGGCCGCCCATGGCAAGGTCAACCTGCTGGTGCCCATGCTGGCGCATGGCAGTGAAATCCGCCAGACCATGGCACTGATCGACCGTGCGCGCGCGTTGCTCGACAACAAGGGCGTTCCGTACGGGCCGGTGCGGCTGGGCGCGATGATCGAAATCCCGGCCGCGGCGCTGACGCTCAAGCTCTTCCTGAAGTACTTCGATTTCCTGTCCATCGGTACCAACGACCTGATCCAGTACACGCTGGCCATCGACCGCGCCGACGAGGCGGTGTCTCACCTGTACAACCCCTGCCATCCGGCCGTGTTGCGGCTGATCGCCGACACCATCAACGAATGCAACGCGCAGGGCAAGGGTGTCAGCGTTTGCGGCGAGATGGCCGGTGACGTCACCATGACGCGGTTGTTGCTGGGCATGGGCCTGCGCAGCTTTTCCATGCACCCGTCGCAGATCCTGGCGGTGAAGCAGCAAATCCTGCGCGCCGATGCCGCCAAGCTGCAGCCCTGGGCTGAACAGGTGCTGGCCTGCGAAGAGCCGGCGACGATGCTGCAAGGCTGACGGCTGTCAGGCTGCCATTGCTATTAAAAACATAGCTGCTCGCGCACATCCTGATTGGGCTGGAGCCCGAAAACGTTGCTAAATCTTGCCCATCTGCCCATTCAGGGCGGCTGAAACAAAGCGAAACACGCCGCAACCGCGCTGCAAACCGCCCAGGGCCCCCCGCGGGCACCATGAGGAACCTTCACTTCTTCTTTGAGGCTCCTCATGAAACATCGCGTTAAAAAAATCCTGCTCGGCCTTTTCGGCGGGGCGCTCATCGTCGGCAGCCTGGGTGCGTGCTCGCACGGCGGCCACGGCTGGCACGGCGACGCCGGCTCCCCTGAGGCGCGCGCCCGCATGGTCGAAAAAATCGGCTCGCGCCTGGACCTGGACGCTGCGCAAAAGCAAAAACTCGCCGTGCTGGCCGACAAGCTGCAGGCACAGCGCGCGGCCCTGCGCGGCAGCAGTGAGCCACGGGAAGCCGTTCGCGGCCTCTTTGCCGGCAACAAGCTGGACCAGGCCGGCGCCAAAAAGCTGATCGAGGAAAAAACCGCCGCGATTCAGTCCGGCAGCCCGGAAGTGATCGCCGCAGCGGCGGACTTCTTTGACAACCTCAAACCTGAGCAACAGCAAAAAGTGCGCGACTTCATGGAGCGCGGCCGCCGCTGGGGTTACCGTGGCTGAGGCACTTTTCTTCCCGGCAGGCCGAACGGCGGCAACCGCTGTGCGCCGCATCGCCAAGGTGGCTGCCCCGGGCAGCGCCAACGGCGGCGTACGCCTGCTGCTGCGTGCCGAAGGGCTGGTGGTGGTGGCCGCCGCTGCGGCGGCCTACGCCCAGTTCGGCGCGGGGTGGGGCTGGTTTGCGGCGCTATTTCTGGTGCCCGACCTCTCTTTTCTGGCCTACCTGGCCGGGCCGCGTGTGGGGGCTGCTGCCTATAACGCCATGCATTCCTACCTGGGCGCCGTCGGCCTGCTGGCGGCTGGCGTTTTGGGCGCTGCACCCATGCTGGTGGCGGCTGGGTTGGTCTGGTGCGCGCATATCGGCTTTGACCGCCTGCTGGGTTACGGGCTCAAGTACGGTGCGGGGTTCGGGCACACCCATCTGGGGCGCATCGGGCCCAAAGATCCGTGGTGAATAGCGCCTTTCTCCGCTTCAAAGGAGCCCGATGTTGAAATCGCTAACTTGCAGCGTGTTCGTTGCTTTGGCGTCGATCGCCGGCGTGGTGGACGCCACTGAACCTTCCGGCGGAGCCGGCTTTCGTCTGATTCAGCTTCCCGATCCTGTCACGCAGCAACCGATGCAGGCGGCGGTGTTCTATCCGGCAGCGCCCACGTCTGAAACAACCAGGATGGGGGCTGTCGTTGTGTCTGCCGTGAAGGATGCGGCGCCGATAGGTGCGCGCCATCCTATGGTGCTGCTCTCGCATGGCAATGGTGCCGGCCGGTTCAGTCACCACGATACAGCGACATTCCTCGCGCGTCATGGCTACGTGGTGGCCGCAATCGAGCATCCGGGCGACAATTTTCGCGACAGCAGCGGGGTCGGCACCGATCGGGTGCTGATTGGAAGGGCGCTGCAACTGTCCGCACTGCTGGATTTCCTGTTGCAGGCTCCGGCCTCTGCGGGCCTGATCGATTCCCGGCGGGTGGGCGTCGCGGGTTTTTCGGCAGGCGGCTATTCGGCCCTCTTGCTGATGGGCGCCAAACCGAAGTTCGAGCTGCTCAGTGCCTATTGCAAAGCCTTGCCGGCAAGTGTTCTATGTGCCGGTGGCGGAAAGGTTTCCCTGTCGTCGCCCCCGTTGATCGCGAAGACTGACGACCGCATCCGCGCCGCGTTCGTCATGAGCCCGCCGGGAGCCTTCTTTGACCGCGAAAGCCTGTCGCAGGTCTCGAGGCCGGTGCATTTGTACGCGGCCGGCGCCGATTCCGTGCTCCCGGCCAGGGAGAACGCGATCAAAGTGAAGGAACTGCTCCCCTCATTGGCCCGATACACCGAGATCCCCGCTGCCGACCACTTCGTGTTTCTCGCGCCGTGCACGTCGGAGATGCGCGGCGTCGCACCCGCTCTGTGTACGGATCCACAAGGCGTCAATCGGGCTGCTGTGCATGACAATGTGAACCGCGATGCCTTGATGTTTTTTCAGGAGCAACTCCAGGTCGATGCGAGTTTTCTGAAGCGAATGTAGCCAATCCTATGCCCCATATCCTGCTGATCGACGACGACGAGCACCTGGCTGCGCCGCTGGCCGCCTACTTTGCCCGTTTTGACTTCGTGCTGGAAAGCGCGCTGCGCCCCGGCGAAGGCCTGGCCATGCTGCGCGCCGGCGCGTATGACGCAGCTATCCTGGACGTCATGCTGCCCGAGATGGACGGCTTTGCGTTGTGCCGCGAGATCCGCAAGGAAAGCGACATCCCCATCGTGATGCTGACGGCCCGCGGCGACGTGATGGACCGCGTGGTCGGGCTGGAGCTGGGCGCCGACGACTACCTGCCCAAGCCTTTTGAGCCGCGCGAGCTGGTGGCGCGCCTGCAGACCATTTTGCGGCGCCAGCGCAGCGCACCGGCTGCGGCCACCCAGCGCCATGTGTTCCAGGGGCTGGTGATCGACGTTGAAACGCGCGAGGTGCTGCGCCTGGGCGAAAAGGTCGAGCTGACGGGCACCGAGTTTGAATTGCTGGCCCTGCTGGCGGCCGAGCCCGGCAAGGTGTTCAACCGCGACGACATCCTCAACCGCCTGCGCGGCCATGAGGCCGAGCTGTACACGCGCGCCGTCGACATCGTGGTGAGCCGGCTGCGCAAAAAACTGGAGCCGCTGGACTGCATCAAGACCTTGCGCAACGCGGGCTATGCCCTTGCCGCCGGCAAAGTGGGTGTGCCATGAGGCGCTGGAAAACGCGCCGGGACTGCCGGGCCCGCGAGCGCTCACGCCCCGAGCGCTGGCGCCACCGCTGGAAGCATTCGCTGCGGCTGCGGCTGATTACCGTGTTCCTGCTGCTGGCGCTGGCCATGGGCGCGGTGTTCATGAGCGGCATGCAGCGGGCGTTTTCAACGGGTTGGCGCGACGCAGCCAAGCCGCTGATCAGCGACTACATGGACCGGCTGGTGGCCGACCTGGGTTCGCCACCCGATGTGGGCCGCGCCCAGGCGCTGGCTGCGCGGCTGCCGATTTCCATCCGCATCGAAGGGCCGCAGGTCAACTGGCAATCCCATCCCGACAGGCCCGATCGCAAGGTGTTTGACGCCCGCGCCAAAGACTGGCTGAGCCGGACCACGGCCGACGGCCACCGCGTGATTTTTGGCCCGGGCACCGCGCCCTGGCAGACGGCGCCACATGGGGTGTTTGGCTGGATCACGCTTGCGCTGCTGTTGGGCTTGCTCGTGGGCGCCTATGCCTATGTGCGGCGCCTGCTGCGCCCGCTGGACGACATCCGCGCAGGCGCCGAGCGCTTTGGCCGCGGCGAGTTCGCAACGCCAATTCCCCTGCGCCGCCGCGACGAACTCGGCGACCTGGCCGGGCGCATCAACACCATGGCGCACGATATTGAAGGCATGCTGAACGCCAAACGTGCCTTGCTGCTGGCGCTGAGCCATGAGCTCCGTTCCCCGCTGACACGCGCCAGGCTCAACGCCGAACTGCTACCCACCACGCCGGAAGGCACCGGAGCCGGCGAACGCGAGCGCGAGGCGCTGCTGCGCGACCTGGGCGAAATGCGCGACCTGATCAGCGACCTGCTCGAAAGCGAGCGCCTGGCCAGCCCGCACGCCGCGCTGCAGCGCGAACCGGTGGACCTGGCGGCGCTGGTGCGTGAGACGGCCGCCGAGGTGCCGGGGGCATCAGAGATGGTGCTGGACCTGGCGACAGGCCTGGCACCGCTGGCGCTGGACCGCATGCGCGTGCGCCTGCTGGTGCGCAACCTGATGGACAACGCACTGCGTTACAGCAGCGGCGCCGGGAGGCCGCCGCAGGTGTCGCTGCAGCCGGCGGGCGGCGGCGTGATGCTGGAAGTGCGCGACTTCGGCCCGGGCGTGGACGCCGCGCAACTGGCACATTTGACCGAGCCCTTTTACCGGACCGACGGCGCACGCCAGCGCGCAACGGGCGGTGTGGGACTGGGCATGTACTTGTGCCGGCTGGTGGCCGAAGCACATGGCGCCGAGCTGCAGGTGCGCAATGCGGAGCCGGGCCTGGCCGTGTGCGTGCTGTGGTCTGCTATTGAATCAGGAGCTGCTCGCGCCCGTTCTTAAAGGGCTGCGGGCCTATTTGGCTCTTGTTACCAGCAGCGCAGCGCCGATGATCATCACCGCCGCCAGGGCGATGCTCCAGCTCAGCGCGCGGCCGCTCACCCCCATCAGCAGCGCAGTCGAGCCCAGCGGCGTGAGGTAGCTGAGGATGCCGATCTGCTGCGCGTCGCCCAGCTTCAGGGCCTTGTCCCAGAGAAAGAACGCCGCGCCCAGCGGCCCTGCGCCCAGCACCGCCAGCAATAGCCAGTCTTGCACCGACAGCGTGGCGGCAGGCTCCAGCGCCCAATGGCACAGCAGCGAGAGCACGCCTGAGACCAGGCCGAAGAGGCCGATGGCTGCGGTAGGAAAGGCCGGCACCCGTTTTGTCAGCAGCGAGTAGCTGGCCCAGATAAAGGCCGAGGCGAGCGCCGGGAGATAGCCCCATGACCAGCCGCCGGAGGAAGATCCGTCGGCCCCTGTGCCCAGAATGGCGATGGCCGCGCCAGAAAAGCCCAGCAGGCCTGCGACCACATGCACGGTGCGTAACTGCACCCCAGGCAGAAACAGCGGCGCCAGCACCACCATGAAGAGTGGCCAGAGATAGTTCACCAGGTTGGCCTCTACCGCCGGCGCATACCGCAGCGCGATGAAAAGCAGGAAGTGATAGCCGAAGAGGCCATACACGCCGAGCGCCAGCGTGGCGGTGGGAATCTTCCATTGCGTGCGGTCACGCAGCACAAAAGGCAGGGCCAGCAGGCTGCCGGTCAGCAGCGCAACGCCGGTGAGCAGAAAGGGCGGAACGTGTTTGAGCGAGACCCCGAGCGAGGCAAGCAGGGTCCAGAGGGCGATGGCGCCCAGTGCGTACAGATTGGCTGGCATGGCGGCAAGCATAGGGGGCCGCACCGGGCGCGTCGTCGCAGGGCAACGCTTTGTTGTCGTGCAACGACGGTTTCAGGGATTCAGGCGTATGTCCTACGCGCAGACCAACATCCGGTAACGAGCTTCACGTGCGAGGGGCGCCGCAGACACCTTGCCCGTACGGACTTCAGTTGCAATGGCATGGCAGATTTCTCCGAAATCGCATGAAACCCAAGGAGACTCACCATGAAAAAGCTTTCCATCCTCTTGCTGGCGCTGGCCGGCATGGCCGCCCTGTCGGGTTGCGTGGCTTACCCGGTAGCCTATGACAACGGACCGCAATACCGTGTCGTGCCCGCCCCCGCGCCAGGTTATGGCCCTGGCTATGGCCGGGGTGACCGCGATGGCGACGGTGTGCGCAACCGCTACGACCGCCGGCCGAACGACCCGAGCCGCTATTGAAAATCCGTAAAGGTCAGGCGCTGCCCGGCCCGGCGCGCCGCATCGCGGCCGTCAGGGCTGAGGGCGACTGGTAGCCGCAGTGCAGCGCGGTGTCGGCCACGCTCATGCCGCGGCCGCGCAGCTGCACGGCCAGTGCCAGGCGTTGCTGGCGCAGCCACTGCATCACGCTGAGGCCGGTCTCGCGCCGGCAGCGCGCGGCAAACTGCGTCGGGCTTAAAAACACCTGCGCGGCCAGCTCCGCGACGCTCAATGGTTCGTGCAGGCGCTGCTGTGTCCAGGTGGCCAGCTGTTCCCAGTGGATGGGCCGCGCATAGCGCAAGGGCGTTGATGCGGGTGTTGTGGGTTGCCAGGCTTCCAGCAACAGCGCCGGGCCATGGTGTTGGGCAAGGCCACCGGGTTGCTGCAGTGCTTCGGCCAGGTAATGGGCCAGCGCCAACGCTTGCCCGGTTTTGGCGGGGTCCGCTGCGCAGCGGGCCCAATCAGGTTGTGCGGTGTCCAGCACCAGGCAGCGGCTGCCGTCACGTGATTCGAAGTCATGCCGGTCGCCGGGTGTGATCACGCAGCCCTGGCCGGCCGCGATGCGCCGCCCGCGGCCGCGCACCTCCAGTTCCAGCACACCGCTCAGACCCAGCAGTACCTGGAAGTGGTCATGCGCATGGCTGCCGTGCGACGCGCCGTAGTGGCGCAGCGACAGGGAGCCTTGCGGCAGGGTCATGTTGCGGGAATTAAAGAGCAGCGATGGCCGCGTCTGCCTTGTCGGCCACGCCTGCGGCGTGGGCCTGCTGGTCGGCATGGTAGCTGCTGCGCACCATGGCGCCCACGGCGGCGTGGGTAAAGCCCATTTTGTAGGCTTCTTCTTCAAACATCTTGAAGGTGTCGGGGTGCACATAGCGGCGCACCGGCAGATGGCTGGTGGAGGGCGCCAGGTACTGGCCGATGGTCAGCATGTCGATGTTGTGCGCGCGCATGTCGCGCATGACCTGCAGAATTTCTTCGTCGGTCTCGCCCAGGCCCACCATGATGCCGCTCTTGGTCGGCACATCGGGGTGCAAGGCCTTGAACTTCTTGAGCAGGTTCAGGCTGAAGTTGTAGTCGCTGCCGGGGCGCGCTTCTTTATAAAGGCGCGGCGCGGTTTCGAGGTTGTGGTTCATCACGTCGGGCGGTGCGGCCTTCAGGATCTCGAGCGCGCGGTCGTCGCGGCCGCGGAAGTCGGGCACCAAAATTTCAATGGTGGTGGCGGGCGAGAGCTCGCGGATCTTCTGGATGCATTCCACAAAGTGGCCGCTACCGCCGTCGCGCAGGTCGTCGCGGTCCACGCTGGTGATCACCACGTATTTGAGCTTGAGCGCCGCGATGGTTTTCGCCAGATTCAGCGGCTCGCTCACGTCCAGTGGATCCGGTCGGCCGTGGCCGACGTCGCAAAACGGGCAGCGGCGCGTGCACTTGTCGCCCATGATCATGAAAGTGGCCGTGCCCTTGCCGAAGCATTCGCCGATGTTGGGGCAACTGGCTTCTTCGCACACCGTGTTGAGCTTGTTCTCGCGCAGGATCTGCTTGATCTCGTAAAAGCGCGTGGTCGGGCTGCCGGCCTTGACGCGGATCCAGTCGGGCTTCTTGAGCATTTCGCCCTGCACCACCTTGACGGGGATGCGCGACAGCTTGGCCGCGGCCTTTTGCTTGGCCAGCGGGTTGTAGCCTTCCACGGTCTGGACGTCGCGGACCACGGGGTTGGCCGTGGCTTGGAGGGGGTCAGGTGTGCTCATGAATTGGTGTTTCGTGTTGGCGGCAGGTGGTTTTGCACTTCAGGGAGCTTCAAGGCGCCAGGTAGGTGACGAGCTTGCGGCCCAGCACATCCGCGGCTTCCTGCCAGCTTGCCGATACCCCGATTGTAGAAAGGTCTGTGGTTTTGAGCCCCACATACCCGCAGGGGTTGATCCGGGAGAAGGGTTCCAGGTCCATCGCCACATTGAGCGCGACCCCGTGGTAGGTGCAATTCCGGCTGACTTTGATGCCCAGGGCGGCGATCTTCCCAAGGCCGCGAAAAGGGTCCATCGGGTTCACCGGGCCGGTCAGGGCCGCGTGGGAAGCCGGGTCGTCCAGCCGCACATAAATGCCGGGCGAACCCGTTACGCGGTGCCCGGTCACGCCGAAATGCGCCAGGGTCTTGATGACGGATTCCTCAATGCGGTAAACGTATTCCTTGACGTAGTAGCCGGCACGCTTCAGGTCGATGAGCGGGTAGGCCACCACCTGGCCGGGGCCGTGGTAAGTCACCTGGCCGCCGCGGTTGGTTTGCACTACCGGGATGCTGCCGGGGTTCAGCACATGGTCGCTTTTACCCGCCAGCCCCTGGGTGTAGACCGGAGGGTGCTCACAAATCCATAGCTGGTCGCGCTCGTCCTGATTGGGCTGCAGCCCGTTTTCGCTTGAAACCCCGTCGCTGCGCGCCGCCGTGAAGGCCTGCATGGCTTCGTAGGTGGACAGGTAATCAACCCGACCTAGTGTGCGTGTTTCGGCCTGCATGTGCGGCGGCTTTCCCGTTGGGTCGTGACTACAACACGACCTTGACCATCGGATGCGTCGACAGCGTGCGGTAAAGCTCGTCGAGCTGCTCGCGGCTGGTGGCGGTGACAGTGATGGTGACGCCCAGGTATTTGCCGCCCTTGCTTTCGCGCAGCTCGATGGTGGAGGCGTCGAAGGCCGGGTCGAACTGGTGCGCGATGGACGTGATGGCCGCCACCATGCCGTCGACCTTTTCACCCATCACCTTGATCGGGAACTGCGAGGGATATTCGATCAGCGATTCCTGGCGCGAGGGCTCCGTTCCGGGAACTCCGATGATTTTGGGGATGCTGGGGGAAGTCGTCATGGCAATGGGTCCTTTCAGGCCACTTTGGCACGCTGGTATTGAGCGTACAGCTTTGCATAAATGGGGCCAGGTTTGCCTTTTTCCACTCCGTGGCCGACCGCCTGGCCGTCCAGCAGGGTGATGGGCAGAACCTCCTTGGTGGCCGACGAAAGCAGCAGCTCGTCCGCTGCCAGCACTTCGGCGCGGGTGATGCGGCGCAGCTCAAAAGGAATGCCCGCCGCGCGGCACATCTCTTCGATCAGGCCAAAGCGGATGCCTTCAAGGACCAGGTTGTCCCTGGGCGGCCCCGAGACTTTGCCGTCCTTGACGATCCAGACGTTGCTGGAAGCGGCTTCGCTCAGGTAGTCGCCGCGGAACATCACGGTTTCGACCGCGCCGGCGTCGACGCTGATCTGGCGCGAAAACACCGCGCCCAGCAGGCTGGTGCTTTTGATGTGGGCCTTTTCCCAGCGGAAGTCGTCGGCGGTGACGCAGGCCACACCTTTTTCGCGTGCCTGGTCGCTGGGCAGCTTCATCGGGTTGCACATCACAAAGACGGTGGGTGTCAGGCCCGGCAGCATGGGATGGTCGCGCATGGCCACGCCGCGGGTGATCTGGATGTACACCAGTTGATTGCCTTTTTCGGCTGGGGCGCCCGTGGATTGTGCGCAAGCAGCTATCAATTTAAGAGCAATATCCAGCCACCCGGTACGGGTCAGCGGGTTGGTGATGCGCAGCTCGGTGAGGCTGCGTTCCAGCCGCGCCATGTGCTGCTCAAAACGAAACGGCTTGCCTGCATACGCCGGCACCACTTCATAAATACCGTCGCCGAAGATGAAGCCACGGTCCATCACGCTGATCTTGGCGTCTTTGAGCGGGGTGAATTCGCCGTTGAGGTAGCAGGGGGTGTCGGGAAGGGCGTTGGCGGGAAGCGTGGTCATGGGTCTGTTTGAAAAGGAAATGAAAGTGCGTCGGAATGGCTGCTGGTGGACGGCCTGTACCGGATTGTCTAACGTCTGGCCGTTTGCCGGCGGCGGCGTTTGAACCAGATGCGAACGCGCCAGCCCAGCTTGACCAGCAGATAGCCGGTAATCGAGCCCAGCACGGCAAAGATGCCCATGCCCAGGATGGCAGGCCCGCCGAAGGAGGCTGCCCACGCCACGATGCCTGCGCCTTCCGAGATGCGGATGGGCGGCGGCGCGTCCAGCAGCAGATCGCCCACCTGATAGGCCAGCCAGAGCCAGAAGCCCACGGTGAAAGGGTTGGTAATGAAGGTGATGCCGGCGGCCACCGGAATATTGGCGCGCCACCAGACGCTGTGGGCGGCGGCCGCCACGGTTTGTGCAAATGGCAGGGCAAAGGCCCAGAATATGCCGATGGCCACACCGCGCGCCACGGCCTCGTGCTGCAGCCGCCACAGCTGGGGATCCAGCAGGCGGTGGGCCACCGGTTTGAGCCACCGGTTTTGCGCCAGGACTTCACGTGTCGGCACGGATGCTTTCAGCCGGTCCGTCCAGTGCCGGTGTTGCGGCGCCTTCCTTTTAGGGGCGCTCATGGCAGGCGGTTTTCAAGATGGCCGGTTTGCTCCGGCATCAGGCAACAAAGATAACGGCGGCGATCGCCAGCGCGCCCAGCACCAGGTTGACCATGGCCAGGGTGGCGATTTGCCCGACACGGCGTCCGCCTTCAGGCCAGTCGGATGCGCTGACAGCGAGCTTCAGGCGCCGGAAAGGGCCGAAATACAGATGCCCGAACAGCGCGAACATCAAGAGGCCGACGCAGAACATCAGGTGCCAGCCCAGGGGGGCGGTTTTCATGCCCGCGGCCAGCAGCATGGCCAGGCCTGTCACCAGCAGGACGCCGATGGTGCCCCAGACCAGAGCGAAAAATCGCTGCATGACCTTTGCGATGAGCGGCAGGCGTTGGGGTGGCGCCAGCTGTTCGGCGACGGCAGGCCGCAAGGCGAACAGCATGAAGACCACCCCGCCCAGCCAGGCAATGGCGGCGGCAATGTGCAGGAATTTCATCAGGGCGGGCATGGCTTCTTTCGGTGGGTGGAAGGTGATGGATGCGGGGCTTGGGCCATCGTGGAGCATCACGTGCAACTACGTAGGAGGGTCGGCGCGCCGCAGTCGCCGGACAATTGTGAACCACCCGCTGCGAGCCGCACCCAAATGATGCGAATCGCCCCTAATTCATATTCAGGCCGGGGGTTTTGTCGGATACGCAGGGGTTTCTACGTATAATCAAGGGCTTTGCTGATAACGGCCCTGTAACTTTTCCGTAATTTGTGACGACCAAAATGGCAAATTCGGCAAAGTCAGCGACAAACCCGGGAAATCCGGGTGCGACAGGGCGTAGTGTCACGGAAGAGATGGAGACTGGCGATGAGGGTTTCAAGCCCTTGACGCGTGAAGAGGCCCAAAAGCTTCGTGAAGCGGACCCCTCGGTTTCCCCTTGGGTGGTATTGGCAGGGCAAAGTGTGGTGGGTCTTGTGGTGGCGCTGGCCGCCTGGGGATTGACCGGAAGGCAAAGTGCAGGCTGGTCCGCCCTTTATGGTGCGCTGGCGGTGGTCATCCCGGGTGCGTTGTTTGCGCGCGGCCTGACCAGCAAGATGTCTTCAATGAATCCGGGCGCTGCGGTGGCTGGATTTTTTTTGTGGGAAATGGTCAAGATTGGCCTGACGGTAGCGATGTTGTTCGCTGCTCCCCGAATGGTTTCGGATTTGAGCTGGCCGGCAATGCTGGTTGGCCTTGTAGTGACAATGAAGGTGGTCTGGCTGGTGCTTTGGTTCCAGTCCCGGCCGAAAAAGTTGGCGTAATCCATTTTCAAGAGTTGAAAAGAGTTCGTAAATGGCTGAATCTTCCGGAAACGCTTTGACCGCTGGTGAGTACATTGGTCACCACCTGGTCCATCTGCAAAACCACAAACAGACTGGCATCGTCGACTTTTCCGTTGTCAATTTCGACACGATTTTCTGGGCCATCACCCTGGGTGTGATCGGTATGTTCGTGATGTGGCGTGTGGCCAAAAGCGTGCACGCCGGCGTTCCCGGCCGCCTGCAGGCGGCTGTTGAAATCCTGCTCGAAATGGTGGACAGCCAAGCCAAGGGCATCGTTAAAAACGCCGAATCGCGCAAGGCCGTCGGCCCACTGGCGCTCACCGTATTCATCTGGATTTTCCTGATGAACTCCATGGACTTCCTGCCTGTCGACCTGTTCCACACAATTTTTGCTGTGACCGGCCTCGATCACAGCATTCACAACTTCCGCGTGGTTCCCACGGCCGACCTCTCGGCCACGCTGGGCATGTCCTGCGGCGTGCTGCTGGTTTGCCTGTACTACAACGTCAAGATCAAGGGTTTTGGCGGCTGGGTGCATGAGCTGTTCTCGGCCCCGTTCGGCGACAAATGGTTTTTGTATCCCGTCAACTTCCTGATGCAGATGATCGAATTTGCCGCCAAGACCGTATCTCACGGCCTCCGGCTTTTCGGCAACATGTACGCGGGCGAACTGCTGTTCATGCTGATCGCGCTGATGGGTGCAGTGGGCTTCGGCTCTGCGACCGGTGTATTCCTCTTCATCGGCCATGTGCTCGCGGGCACGGGCTGGGCAATCTTCCACATCCTGATCGTTGCGCTGCAGGCGTTTATTTTCATGATGTTGACGCTGGTCTATGTGGGGCAGGCCCACGACCATCACTGATTCTCACGAATCAGTTTCCCCTGGTTTTCTGGTTTCCGCTTTCTTTTTTTTATTTTTGTTAGTTAGTTAAATCCATAGGAGCATTAAATGGAACACGTACTCGGTTTTGTCGCTTTGGCCGCTGGCCTGATCATTGGCCTGGGCGCTGTCGGCGCATGTATCGGCATCGGCATCATGGGTAGCAAATACCTCGAAGCCGCTGCACGCCAGCCAGAGCTGATGAACGAACTGCAGACCAAGATGTTCCTGCTGGCCGGTCTGATCGATGCCGCTTTCCTGATCGGCGTGGGTATTGCCATGCTGTTCGCATTTGCCAACCCGTTTGTGTTGAAGTAAATCGCACGCCTTTCTAGACAACCTACAGAGGTGCCGCTGTGAGTATTAACTCCACATTCTTTGCGCAGCTCGTCGTGTTTGCGATTCTGGTGCTGTTCACGATGAAATTCGTGTGGCCACCGATTGCAGCTGCGCTCGACGAACGCGCCCGGAAGATCGCCGACGGCCTTGCCGCTGCCGATAAAGCCAAGTCTGAACTTTCCGTTGCCAACAAGCGCGTGGAAGAAGAACTGGCCAAATCGCGCAACGAATCGGCAGTGCGCCTGGCGGAAGCCGAGCGCCGCGCCCAGGCCCTGATTGAAGAGGCTAAGGCCCGCGCAACCGAAGAAGGCAGCAAGATCATTGCCGCCGCCAAGGTTGAGGCCGAGCAGCAAACCGTCAAGGCCCGCGAGACCCTGCGTGAGCAGGTCGCCGCACTGGCCGTCAAGGGTGCAGAGCAGATTCTGCGCAAGGAAGTCAATGCCGGTGTGCATGCTGACTTGCTGGGTCGCCTGAAGACCGAACTTTAAGCGAGCGTAAAACATGGCCGAACTAGCCACCATTGCCCGTCCCTACGCTGAAGCGTTGTTCAAGGCCTCTGGTTCCGACCTGGGCGGTACTGCCGTCTGGCTCGATGAGCTTGCAGCCATTGCCGCCAACGTGCAGTTGCAGCAATTTGCGGGCAACCCCAGCGTGACGGTGAACCAGACGTTTGACGTAGTTTCCGGGGTGGCCAAAACGAAGCTGCCGGAAGCCGCCAAGAACTTCTTGCGGACCGTGATCGAGAACGGCCGCATCAGCGTCCTGCCGGAAATCGCCGCACAGTTTCGCGCACTGAAAAATGCGCAAAGTGGTTCTTCGGACGCCACCGTTTACAGCGCATTTCCGCTGGAAGGCGCTGCGCTGTCCGATTTGGCAACAACGCTGGAAAAGCGGTTTGGCCGCAAGCTCAACCTGTCGGTTGAGCTTGAGCCGGCGCTGATCGGTGGCGTACGTGTCGTGGTGGGTGACGAGGTGTTGGACACCTCGGTCAAAGCCCGTTTAGAGCAAATGAAAGTGGCGCTGATTTCCTGAGCTTGCGCTCAGGCGCGCCCCGGTTTTTAGCCAACAACATAGAAAGAAGGAAAGAGTCATGCAACTCAATCCCGCAGAAATTTCTGAACTGATCAAGAGCCGCATCGAAGGCCTGACAGCCAGTGCCGATGTCCGCAACCAGGGCACCGTGGTGTCGGTGACCGACGGTATCGTCCGCATCCACGGCCTGTCCGACGTGATGCAAGGCGAAATGCTGGAATTCCCCGCAACCGCCGACGGCACGCCTACTTATGGCCTGGCGCTGAATCTGGAGCGCGACTCTGTCGGCTCCGTGATTCTGGGCGAGTACGAGCACATCGCCGAAGGCGACACCGTGAAGTGCACGGGCCGTATTCTGGAAGTGCCTGTGGGTCCTGAGCTGCTTGGCCGTGTGGTCAACGCACTGGGCCAGCCGATTGACGGCAAAGGCCCGATCAATGCCAAACTCACCGACGTGATTGAAAAGGTTGCGCCCGGCGTGATCGCCCGTAAATCCGTTGACCAGCCCCTGCAGACCGGCCTGAAGTCCATCGACTCCATGGTGCCCGTCGGCCGCGGCCAGCGCGAACTGATCATCGGCGACCGCCAGACCGGCAAGACCGCCGTGGCCATCGACGCCATCATCAACCAGAAGGGTAAAGGCGTTTCCTGCGTTTACGTCGCGATTGGCCAGAAGGCTTCCTCGATCAAGAACGTGGTGCGCTCGCTCGAGCAAGCCGGCGCGATGGAATACACCATCGTCGTGGCGGCTTCCGCTTCCGAATCAGCCGCCATGCAGTACGTGAGCGCCTACTCTGGCTGCACCATGGGCGAATACTTCCGCGACCGGGGCGAAGACGCGCTGATCGTGTATGACGATTTGTCCAAGCAGGCCGTGGCTTACCGCCAGGTCTCACTGCTGCTGCGCCGTCCGCCAGGACGCGAAGCCTATCCCGGCGACGTGTTCTATCTGCACAGCCGTCTGCTCGAGCGCGCAGCACGCGTGAACGAAAAGTACGTTGAAGACTTCACCAAGGGTGCCGTCAAAGGCAAGACCGGTTCACTGACCGCGCTGCCGATCATCGAAACGCAGGCCGGCGACGTGTCCGCTTTCGTGCCAACCAACGTGATCTCGATCACCGACGGCCAGATCTTCCTGGAAACCAGCCTGTTCAATGCCGGTATTCGTCCCGCCATTAACGCCGGTATCTCGGTGTCCCGCGTCGGCGGCGCCGCCCAGACCAAGCTGATCAAGAACCTCTCCGGCGGTATCCGTACCGACTTGGCCCAATACCGTGAACTGGCTGCCTTCGCGCAGTTTGCTTCCGATCTGGACGAAGCCACCCGCAAGCAGCTGGACCGCGGTGCCCGCGTGACCGAGCTGCTCAAGCAGGCCCAGTACTCGCCTTTGTCCATTTCCAACATGGCCGCTACGCTGTTCGCAGTGAACAAGGGCTTCATGGACGACATCGAAGTCAAGAAGGTCCTGGCTTTCGAACACGGCCTGCATGCCTTCCTGAAGGACAAGAACGCGGCCCTGATGGCCAAGCTCGAAGCCAACAAGGCCATGGACAAGGATGCTGAGGCTGAACTGAACGCGGCTGTGGCCGAGTTCAAGAAGTCGTTTGCCTGATCTCGCCTGACCTCATCGTCAAGCAAGTAATTAAGCAACCCTCAGGAACCCCTTAGGAATCCATATGGCAGCAGGCAAGGAAATACGCGGCAAGATCAAATCGGTGGAAAACACCAAGAAGATCACCAAGGCCATGGAGATGGTGGCCGCCTCCAAGATGCGCAAGGCGCAGGAGCGGATGCGCGCTGCCCGTCCTTACAGCGACAAGATCCGCAACATTACCGCCAACCTGAGTCAGGCCAACCCCGAATACACCCATGCGTTCATGGAGTCCAACGACGCCAAGGCCACCGGGTTCATCGTGGTGACGACTGACAAGGGCTTGTGCGGCGGCATGAACACCAACGTGCTGCGCGCCGTGACCTCAAAGCTCAAGGAAGTGCAGGCCGCCGGCCATGATGCGAAGGCTGTGGCCATCGGCAACAAGGGCCTCGGTTTTCTGAACCGTGTGGGCGCCAAGGTGGTGTCGCATGCGACGCAACTCGGCGACAAGCCTCACCTGGAAAAGCTGATCGGCCCCGTCAAGGTGCTGCTCGACGCGTACAGCGAAGGCAAGATCAATTCGGTGTACCTGTGCTACACCAAGTTCATCAACACCATGCGCCAGGAGCCTGTGGTCGAGCAACTGCTGCCTTTGACGGCCGCACACTTGCAGGCCGACAAGGACCAGCATGGCTGGGACTACATCTACGAGCCTGACGCACAGACCGTGATCGACGATTTGCTGATCCGTTATGTGGAAGCGCTGGTCTATCAGGCGGTTGCCGAGAACATGGCGTCCGAGCAGTCTGCCCGCATGGTGGCCATGAAGGCCGCAACGGACAACGCCGGCAGCGTGATCGGCGAACTCAAGCTGGTGTACAACAAAACGCGTCAAGCGGCGATCACGAAAGAACTTTCGGAAATCGTTGCCGGTGCTGCAGCGGTCTGATAGTGGTTTAGGCCGCCACACCCGATTTAAAGATTTAAAGAAACGAAAGAGGATTCAATCATGGCTCAAGCTCAAGGCAAGATTGTTCAGTGTATTGGTGCGGTGGTTGACGTGGAATTCGCGCGCGACCAGATGCCCAAGATCTATGACGCGTTGAAAATGGAAGGCTCCGCGCTGACGCTGGAAGTCCAGCAGCAGCTGGGCGACGGCATCGTGCGTACCATCGCGCTGGGCACGTCCGACGGCCTGCGCCGCGGCAACATGGTGTACAACACCGGCGCCAACATCACGGTTCCCGTGGGCAAAGCCACGCTGGGCCGCATCATGGACGTGCTGGGCGCGCCCATCGACGAGCGCGGCCCGGTCGACCAGACGCTGACCGCCCCCATCCATCGCAAGGCGCCTGCCTACGACGAACTGTCGCCATCGCAGGAACTGCTGGAAACCGGCATCAAGGTGATCGACCTGGTTTGCCCGTTCGCCAAGGGCGGCAAGGTGGGCCTGTTCGGCGGCGCCGGCGTCGGCAAGACCGTGAACATGATGGAACTCATCAACAACATCGCCAAGGCGCACTCGGGTCTGTCCGTGTTTGCCGGTGTGGGTGAACGTACCCGCGAAGGCAATGACTTCTACCACGAGATGGCCGACTCCGGCGTCGTGAACCTCGAGAACCTCGGCGAATCCAAAGTGGCCATGGTCTACGGCCAGATGAACGAGCCCCCAGGAAACCGTCTGCGCGTGGCGTTGACCGGCCTGACAATCGCCGAATCCTTCCGTGACGAAGGCCGCGACGTGCTGTTCTTCGTGGACAACATCTACCGCTACACGCTGGCCGGTACCGAAGTGTCCGCACTGCTGGGCCGTATGCCTTCCGCCGTGGGTTACCAGCCTACGCTGGCCGAAGAAATGGGCCGCCTGCAAGAGCGTATTACCTCCACCAAGGTTGGCTCCATCACTTCCATCCAGGCCGTTTACGTTCCTGCCGATGACTTGACCGACCCGTCGCCTGCCACGACCTTTGCCCACCTGGACTCCACCGTGGTGCTTTCGCGTGACATCGCTTCGCTGGGTATCTACCCTGCGGTTGACCCGCTCGACTCGACCAGCCGTCAGCTGGATCCGAACGTCGTGGGCGAAGACCACTACGCCACGGCCCGCGCCGTGCAGGGCACGCTGCAGCGCTACAAGGAACTGCGCGACATTATTGCGATTTTGGGCATGGACGAACTGGCTCCCGAAGACAAGCTGGCCGTAGCCCGCGCCCGCAAGATCCAGCGTTTCCTGTCGCAGCCTTTCCACGTGGCTGAAGTGTTTACCGGCTCCCCCGGCAAGTACGTCAGCCTGGCTGAAACCATTCGCGGCTTCAAGATGATTGTGGCCGGCGAGTGCGATCACCTGCCCGAGCAAGCGTTCTACATGGTCGGCACGATTGACGAAGCGTTCGAAAAGGCCAAGAAGGTTTAAGGGCTCAGGCCCTGCAACTTTTTTCCATTAAGGAGCGTTTATGTCAACCACCATTCACGTCGACGTGGTCTCCGCGGAAGAGTCCATCTTCTCCGGTGAAGCGCACTTTGTCGCTTTGCCCGGCGAGGCCGGCGAGCTGGGCATTTACCCGCGCCACACCCCGCTGATCACCCGCATCAAGCCGGGCGCCGTGCGCATCGAAAAGGCTGACGGCAGCGAAGAATTCGTGTTCGTGGCCGGCGGCTTGCTTGAAGTGCAACCGAACTGTGTCACCGTGCTGTCCGACACCGCCATTCGCGGCAAGGACCTGGACGAAGCCAAGGCGCTGGAAGCCAAGGCAGCTGCTGAAGAAGCGTTGAAAAACGCAAAAAGCGATATCGATATTGCCATGGCCCAGTCCGAGCTCGCCGTCATGGCCGCCCAGATTGCCGCTTTGCGCAAATACCGCCAGAAAAAGTAATAAGCCTCCATGCTTCAGGAAAAACCGGCCAAAGGGCCGGTTTTTTATGGGCGCTTCGATCTGGAGAAATTCGAATCAATTTGCCCGCTCATGCAGTTGGCGAAGCGCTCACAGTCATTCCTGAAAATGACGAAGATGGTTGTTTTGTGCTCCCTCTGCGTAGCGGGCCAACTGGCTGGCCACCCGAGTCCTTCATTGGAACCTTTGCGAATGTCTACCTTGGGGCGGCCGATATCCGCACGCGTACGCCGGGCGAACGGCTGATCCGCTAGACGCCGACCATCCGTGGGTCGAGGACGGAGGGCGCGGCGTTTGTTTTATCGAGAAGGTAGTGCAATCGGCGCGCAGCGAGCAGAAGCGGACGTCGATGAAGTAGCTTCCCGCAGCCATGAGTGGCTGCGGCGCGACGTTCCCATTGCACCATGCGGAAACCGGGCGTGCTTCCGCTATTTGAGCGAAAAAAGGCCTCCAGCCCATACAGGGTGAGCGCAAGCAGCTATCAAATAGGGAGCGTTTTCCGAAAAAACGCTTGGGCTGAGCCAGCAAGGTAACAACTGGACACGCTAAATGACAGCCATGGCCCGGGCTGCTCCCTTATCGTTGTGACGGGTTCAAGCCAGCAACGAGGTGCGAAATGGACAGTCTTTTAGACAGCCTGATATGGGGAGAAGAAGCGTCGCCGGAGCGTCGGGCCAGACGCGCGCGCAAAGCCTGGCTGACGCGGGTTGTGCTCGCGGCAGTCGCCCTCTTTGTGTTGGTCGTGGTTCTGGCGCCCTGACGCGACGCTATCGGCGACAGGCCTGCGGTACCTGCCAACCGGCTATTGCAGCCAGGGTGCGTCGGGCAGTTCGTTGGGATTGTCGGGTGCGTCGCCCTGCGTGCCATCGATGGCGAAGTGCGCCATCAGCAGCGCCGAGGTTTCTTCCAGTGCCTGCGTCAATCCGTCCTCGTACCGGTTCTCCCTGAATGCCTGGGCCATGCGCACCACCATGGCCTGCCACTGCGCCTGATTCACATGGCGCGCCACGCCGCGGTCCGCCACGATTTCAATGGCGTGCTCGGCCAGCAGCAAATAAATCAGCACGCCGTTGTTGTGTTCGGTGTCCCATACCCGCAGCTTGCCGAACATCGTGAGGGCGCGCTGGCGCGTCAGCCGTGCGATGGTGTTTTCCTTGTTCATCCGCCACAGATAGCTGATGGGCAACGAAGCCTCCACGCATATCCGTATTTCGCCGCTGTGCCGCCGCTCGCTGGCCGCCACCCGGCTGGCCAGCTGGTTGAGCATGTCGGGTGCAATCGCGCGCTGGGCATCGGAGGCGTCCAGCCAGAGGTGCTTGAGGATGGTCTTGAGTTTATTGGGCATGTGCCTACCAGTCGCCTGATGCGCCGCCGCCGCCGAAATCACCGCCACCGCCGCTGCTGAACCCGCCGCCACTGCTGCTGCCTCCGCCCCAGCTCCCTCCGCTGCTGCCGCCGCCAAAGCCGCCGGTGTTCCATCCACCCGAAGAGCGGCCGCCCCGGCCCAGGGCACCCAGGCTGGTCACCAGCGCGAACACCATACACGCCACAGTCGCCAGGCCGGCCACAATCAGGCTGCTGGTGAACACCCAGGCCAGTACGCCGACGGCACCGCCGGTGGCGATGGAGCCCAGCTTGCGCCCCAAGACGCCGGCGGCCAGGCGCCCGCCAATCGGCACGGCAAAGAACAGGAACACCGCGAGGTCGGTCCACTCGAAGCCGCTGTCAGCCATGCCCGAAGCACTTTTCTGCTCAGGCGCCGGGAGGTTTTCGCCGCTGATCAGCGCCATGATCTGGTCGGCCGCGGCATTCAGCCCACCGGCAAAGTCACCCTGTTTGAAGCGCGGGGTGATGGCGGTGTCTATCACCTGGCGCGCCGCGAGGTCCGGAATGGCGCCTTCCAGCGCCTTGGTGGTCTCGATACGGACCTTGCGATCATTCTTGGCCACAACCAGCAACAGCCCATCGCCTACGCTCTTGCGCCCGATCTTCCAGGTGTCGCCCACACGCTGGGCATAAGCGGCGATGTCCTCGGGTTGGGTGCTGGGCACGATGAGCACCACCACTTGTGCCCCGCGGCTTTGTTCGAACGCAGCGAGTTTGGCTTCCAGTGCCGCGCGCTGCGTAGCGTCCAGCGTACCGGTGCTATCCATGACGTGCGCCGTGAGGGCCGGCACCGGCTGCACGCCTTGCGCCCAGGCCGCAAGGGGCAGCCACACGGCCAGCAACAAGCCCGCCATCCAGCGTAGGTTGCGGCCCGATGTCCAACCCGCTAGTTGCTGCACGGCAAGTTTCGCAAAGACTTATTTCTTGGTGAAGTCCACCACAGGAGGCGCGGAAATCTGCGCCTCGTTGGTCACGGTGAAGTTCGGCTTGACGTTGTAGCTGAAGACCATGGCCGTCAGGTTGCTCGGGAAGCTGCGTGCCAGCACGTTGTATTCCTGGACCGCCTGGATATAACGGTTGCGCGCTACGGTGATGCGGTTCTCGGTGCCTTCCAGCTGCACGCGCAGGTCGCGAAAGCCCTGGTTGGCCTTGAGGTCGGGGTAACGTTCACTGACCACCATCAGGCGGCTCAGCGCACTGCCGAGTTCGCCCTGCGCCGCCTGGAATTTCTTGAAGGCTGCCGGATCGTTCAGGGTTTCCGGTGTCACCTGGATGGAGGTGGCCTTGGCGCGTGCTTCAATCACCTTGGTCAGGGTGTCCTGTTCAAAAGCGGCTTCGCCCTTGACCGTGGCCACAATGTTGGGCACCAGGTCGGCACGGCGCTGGTACTGGTTCAGCACTTCAGACCAAGCCGATTTGGTTTGTTCGTCGAGGCGCTGAAAGTCGTTGTAGCCGCAACCCGTGAGGAGCAGGCCCAGCATGCTGACAAGGAACAGGTTTAAAAAGCGGGATTTCATGGCGATGTCTTTCGAAAATGCAAGCTGCAACACTAACATAGTCGAATGTCGATGAGGCCTCATTCCCCCGTGTCCGTACAGGCATTGCAAGCTCTGCAGGCCAACCTGCGCCCCTTGGCGGCGGCAGCCCCGAAATCGCGTCTGATGATTGCCGGCGCGACCGGCGTGCTGGGCAATGAAGTGTTGCGCCGCCTTGTCGGCAGCGGCCGTTATGCACACACCGAGGTGCTGGCTACTGAAACCATGACCACCGGGATGGCCGGCGTGGGGATTGTGCTGGCAGGTGATGCTTCAGCGATCGACGCGTGGCCCGCGCGGCCTCAGCTTGTTCATACCGGCCTGGTCATGTTTGAGCCGCCACGGCTTTTTTATGGGCGTGAGCGCACACTGTGGACGCCCGTGCCGGGACAACTACCGGTGCTGGCCCGCTGGTTGAAACGCTGTGGCGCACAGACACTGGTTGTGGTGGTGCCCCACGCTTCGGGGCGTTTACCCGATGCCCTCAAGCGCGGACTGGCCGACCTCGATGAGCAAGCCGTGGCTTCGCTGGGTTTTGAACGCGTGTTGTTGGTGCGCTCGGCGCGCAAGACCGAAGGTATTGCGGGCGCCAATTTTTTCGAGAAGACGGCGTCATGGATGCTGTCAACCCTCAAGTTCATGATTCCCGCAGCCGAGCAGCCGGTGCGTCCTGCCAAGCTGGCAGAATTTATCGACGCCGCGCTGCAGGTTTTGCCGCCGGGCACCCATGTGGCCGCTCCTGAACTGCTTTGGCAGGCTAACCAGAGCGGTGGAAACGGCCGGCGCGCCGGGCCGCAAGACAACAGCATGCAAGGTGTCGTACGCTCGTGGCTTGCTGCAAGGCTCAATCCCGAGCAGAATTCACCACCCAACGCCAAGCCGGACTGACGCCTTCCCATGCCCAAACCCAAAGTCCCGCCCGCCAGCAGCGGCAACGCCGATGACATCGAGGCGGCTTTCTATGAGGCGCTGCAAAGCGGCGACATCGAAAAGCTCATGGCCTGCTGGGGCGATGACGACGACATCGTCTGTGTGCACCCGGGTGGCGCCCGGCTGGTGGGCCCGGCGGCCATACGCGCCACTTTCGACGCCATGTTTGCCAATGGCACCATCAATGCCCAGGCCATCAAGGTGCGAAAGGTCGAGACCATGAGCGCCTGCGTGCACAGCGTGCTGGAACGCATCGAAGTGCTGACCGATGAAGGGCCGCGGCATGCTTACGTGATTGCCACCAATGTGTATCACAAGGGTGCGCAAGGCTGGCGCATGGTGGCCCACCATGCCAGTCCCGGCACGCCGCGAGAAATGCAGGAAGTGTCGGAAACACCGACCGTCCTGCACTGAAGGGCCTGCGATGAAATACGCAGCACCCTGGTGGCTGCCGGGCGGCAATTTGCAAACCATCTGGGCTGCGCTGCGGTCACGCCGCTACCTGGGCCCGCCGCCCGTGTTTCGCCGGGAGCGCTGGGATACCCCTGACAACGATTTTGTCGACGTTGACTGGATGCTCGATGGAAATGAGCCTTCGTCGGGGCTTCCGGAGATTTCTCCGGCGGGAAGCGAATCCATCGAGGTGAGACGCAAGGACGCGCGCAAGGAAGTGCCACTCCTGGTGGTATTTCATGGGCTTGAGGGGTCATCTGCCAGCCACTACGCCGAAGCGCTTGCCGATGTGGCCCGCGAGCGCGGCTGGGGCTGCGCCATTCCACACTTCCGGGGGTGTTCCGGTGAATTGAACCTGGCGCCGCGGGCCTATCACTCAGGAGATTTTGCAGAGATCGACTGGATACTGCGGCGTTTTGCGCAGGCCCATCCCGGGCCGGTCGTTGCCGTGGGCATTTCATTGGGCGGCAATGCGTTGATGCGCTGGGCCGGCGAGCTCGGCGCAGAGGCCCGCCAGGTGGTTAGCGGCATTGCGTCCGTCTGTTCGCCGCTGGACCTGACGGCCAGTGGCTGGGCCATTGGCCGAGGGTTCAACCGGCAGGTCTACACCCGCATGTTCCTGAGAACCATGGTGCCGAAGGCGCTGAAAAAACTGGAGCAGCACCCAGGCCTTTTTGACCGCGACCGATTACTGGCCGCGCGCGACTTGTACGCTTTCGACAATGTATTCACTGCGCCTGTCCATGGGTTCAAGGATGCGGATGACTACTGGCTGCGTGCATCTGCCAAGCCGCATTTGCGCAGCATTGCCGTGCCGGCGCTGGCCCTGAACGCGTTGAACGATCCCTTTGTGCCGGCCGGCAGCCTGCCGCAAGCCGCAGAGGCCGGCAGCCATGTCACGCTTTGGCAGCCGGCACAGGGCGGTCATGTTGGATTTCCTTCTCCGCCATTTCCCGGCCATGTGCGTGCCATGCCGGAAGCGGTCACCGGTTTCCTGGCTGCACATCTCTAATGCTTACCCATAACCCTGCCCGCATCGCACCTGCCGTGTGCAGCGCAAAATAGCGGCATGGATGACATCGTCAGGCAGGCCATTGCCAAATGGCCCAATGTTCCCGACTGCTACGGCTGGCTGGGACTGGACGCACGCGGTAACTGGTACATGCGTGATGAGAGGGCCCAGGCTGCCGGGCCTTTTGGCGGCGCGCCTGGCCTGGATGCCGCGCGCCATGCGGCCAGCAAGGGCTCGCTGCTCAAGCATGACAAGCTGATCGATTTCATTCAGCGGAATTATGAAAGCGATGCTGCTGGCCAGTGGTTCTTCCAGAATGGGCCGCAGCGCGTGTATGTGGAGCTCGAAGCGACGCCGCTGATCTGGCGTGTCGCCCCCGCGCCTATGTTTGAGGTCACGGCCCATTCCGGTCAAACGGCGCGGCCGCAGCGCTGCATCGTGGACGGATCCGGCAGGGTCTACCTGGAAACCAACCTGGGTTTTGGCCTCGTTCATACCCAGGACATGACGCATGCGGCTGACGCGATAGAGCAGGGCCTGTGGGTGCCCGAGGAGGTCCTGGCCAGCGATTTGTCGCGCCGGTTCGGCTATGTGCGAAGCCCGCAGTTGCTACAAAAAAAGTAGCTGCTTGCGCCCGTCATGCTTGGGCTCCAACCCATTTTCCTTTGAATTTCTCATCAAGATTCCATTAAAAAAGCCGGTCATTGACCGGCTTTTTTTGGGCTGGATTTCCTTGCTGTGTTTACTTGGACGCATTGACCATGTACTGCACCACGGCCTTGATTTCGCCATCGGGGGCAGCCGAGCCGCCCTTGGGTGGCATGGCACCCTTGCCTTTGACAACGCTGGCCGTCAGAGCCTCGACACCTGCGGAAATCCGGGGAGCCCATGCGGCCTTGTCGCCCAGCTTGGGTGCATTGGCAACGCCGGCCACGTGGCAGGCCGCACAGACCTGGCCATACAGCGCGGGTGCGGCGCCACCGGCAGCAGCCGGCGTTGCACCGGCGGCCGGCGCTGCCGTCTTGTTGGCTGCAGCGAGTGCGGCGACCACATCTGCCGACGGTGCGGCGGCTGCTGCGGGTGCCGTAGCGGCAGCAGCAGCCGGGGCGGCTGGCTCTGCAAACTTGCCGCCTGCGGCAGCCGTCATGTAAACCACTGCACGGCCAATTTCGACGTCTTCAAAATCACCGCCGCCTTGGGCGCCCATGGCACCCTTGCCCTTCAGGGCGGAGTGCCAGAGCGCGTCAAAACCGGTCTTGATACGGGCTGCCCAGGCACCCGTATCGCCAAACTTCGGCGCACCGGCTGCGCCAGTGCCATGGCAAGCGACGCACTGTGCTTTGTAGACTTCTTCGCCCGATTTGAGGGGGCGGTTGGCATCACGGATTTCAACCGCACCGATCTTCTGGATGCGCTGCGCAACCGCCTTGGCGCCTTCGTCCGCACCCGCAGCTGGCTTGTTGGCCGAAGCGACGTAATACACCAGGCCGATGATGGCGAAAACAGGAACGACAAAAGAGAAAAAAACCGCGGCCAGCAGTTGCTGGGGGGTCTTGATGGGGCCAGTATGGGCTTCTTCGTGGGCCGTGGTGTGGTCGTTTGCGCTCATGGCGTCCTCAAAAAACTAAGAATCGGGGGGCTATCGCGTGGTGATATGGCGCTCTTGGGCAGCGCTTGCTCAGCAACCTCACATTATAACTGGGGGCTTGCAGAGGCCGGGGAGCGCCGTGGCCGGCTGGTAGAATCGCAGGCGTTGCGCGGCGTGAATCGCCCGCACAGTGCAAATTGCCCTGATTTCGCGCCCCTCGGCCGCAATCCGGCGCAAACCGTTTCCAGCGTTGCGGCTGTAGCTCAGTGGATAGAGTATTGGCCTCCGAAGCCAAGGGTCGTGGGTTCGATCCCCGCCAGCCGCACCAATCATGGTTTTTCTTGTCTGCCGTTGTCGCGCAGGCACGCCGCAGCGTTTCAAAGCCCAACTTCACTGAAATTCGTCACGGTGAAGCGACTGGCGGGTTTTACTATTCTAGGCAGCCGAAGCAAGTGATGCGATCAATTCCCTGAGCCATTGCTGCACCTGATGTGCATCGTTCCGTCGATGCCAGATGAGGTCGAAGACAACTTCTGGCAGCGCAACAGGCGGCGGAAACAAGACCAGCTTGCGCAGAGCCGGGGAATTGAGGGCCACGCGCTTCATTACCGTCGCCGTGGTATCTGTCTGGGCCACCACCGCGGGCGCGGCAAACATCTGCGGAAGCGTCAGTGCGAGGGTGCGGCGTTTTCCCAGCCTGGCCAGCGCCTCGTCAACCAGGCCGTGGCGATCACCCTCCGGTGACACGAGTACATGAGGCAGCGCAAGAAATGCCTTCAGACCCATGCTTCGCTTCACTGCCGGGTTGTCGCGGCGAACGATGGTCACGAACTCGTCTCTCAGAACAGGCCGTGTCAATATCCGGCTCTCTGCATGGGTCGGCGGGACGCCAACTGCCGCATCAATCGTTCCTGCGTCCAGCATGTCGACCGCACTATCCCGATTGTTAATCGCGTGCACGCTCAGCGATATTCCCGGCGCCGCGCGCGCCAGCTCCCTGACAAGTGCGGGCAGCAGTACGAAAGCCGGATAGTCGGACAGCCCAAGGTTGAATACCAGAGATGCCTGCTCGGGCTCGAAGCCCGGTTCTTGCACGAGAGCTGTCTTGATTTGCCGCAGTGCTTGCGACACGGGCCCCACGATTTCCCTGGCACGCGCTGTCGGCAGAAGTCCTTCTGCGCTGCGCAGGAACAGCGGGTCGCCAAACAACGTTCGCAGACGTGACAGCGCGGCACTCATGGCAGGTTGGCTCACGCCTACCCGCGCGGCTGCGCGGGTCACATTGCACTCGTCCATCAGCGCGTCAAACGCCACGAGCAGATTCAGATCAATGCCATGAAAATCCATGAATCAAATATAACTGTATATGAGTCATTTGTTGGACGGATTTTCATCGGCCGACCAGAATCGGCCTTCTTCCACTTCAACCACCGAAAGCCGGACAAATGACCGACACCACACAAATGATGGCTGAGCGCCGCGCCGTCGAAACCTTGTATCGCGCATTCAACGACAAGAACCCTGACCTGCTGGACAGCGCTGTGACTGCCGACTGGGATGACATTCCGCTGGCGCCCGGGCAAGGCCCGGGACCCGAGGGTTTGAAACCGATCATCCGCAGCTTCATCGGAGCCCTGCCGGACGTTCATATTGCCACTCACGACTTGATTCAGGTACCCGGGCGTATCGGTGTACGGGCTGAGATAACGGGTACCCATCTGGGGCCACTCTTCGGCATTGCGGCAACCGGAAAAAAGGTCAGCATCCGCATCCACGAGTTCCACGAATTCCATGAGACGCGTATCCAGCGAACCTGGCACCTGGAAGACTGGTTTGGCGTTTTCCTGCAACTTGGAAGCTTCCCTCCACTCGGCGATTAACGGGGAAAGTATTTGATGAAAGCACTTCGCATCCACGCATTCGGCGGCGCCAGCCGGGCGGATATTGAACACGCCGTCCTGGGCACACCGGGTGACGGTCAGGCCCTGGTTCGCGTCGAGGCGGCGAGCGTGAACCCGCTGGATCTGAAAATCCTTGGCGGGTCCATGCAGCCTGTCTTTCCTGTCACTTTGCCCTATACGTTAGGTACTGACCTCGCCGGTGTGATTGAAGCCGCGGGTCCAAAGGTTGGCCGGTTCAAGCCTGGTGACCGCGTCGTGGGGAGGCTCGCGCCGACGGCGGGGGGTGCCTTCGCACAGTCTGCCCTGCTGTCTGCAAGCGCGTTGTGCCTGGTTCCTGCAGAGATGAGCTACGAGCAGGCCGCAGCGTTGCCGACGGCAGCAGGTACGGCCTGGCTGGCACTGTTTGGGGCTGGAAAGTTAAGGGCGGGGCAGCGCGTGCTGATTCACGCGGCAGCCGGTGGCGTGGGCAGCTTCGCCGTCCAGTTCGCAAGGCAGGCAGGTGCGCACGTCTTAGCCACGGCTTCTGCAAAGAACCACACACTGGTCAAAGAATTGGGTGCGGACGAAGTCATCGATTACCGCCGTGATGACTTTGCAGAGCGTTGGCGAGACCTGGACCTGGTCATCGACACGATTGGTGGGGAGACCCTCGAGCGGTCGTGGCGAGCGACAAGGCCGGGCGGGACGGTGGTGTCGATCGTCGATCACACGATACAGCCGCGTGGAGATATCCACGGCGTCTTCGCATTCTTCAGCGGGGATGCTGCGGCATTGACGCTGATTCTCAAGCGCTTCGACGACAAACGGCTCCAGGTGATCCTCGACACAATCCATCCGCTGGATGACGCCCGCGCGGCGCTTGAGCAGGTGGCCGGCGGTCATGCGCGCGGCAAGGTCATCATCCGCACGTCGCGCTGATCCGCGAGGCAATGGCGCCTTGGGACCTTCCGTCAAAAACGCACGCTCAGCGGCTAACCCCTTAGAGCGCACGGGGTTAGCGCCAGACCGCATTCCAGCAGTGGAGTCGAGATACGTCCACGCCGAATTTGCGTGGAACCGATGCCTACCCGGTATCAATCCAGTGGCCAACGTCCATTACGTGTCGCGCTGATCCTCGCTGCTGGATTCTTGCTCATAAGATACTTTTAAAGTATCGATGTACCAGAATCAAGATATTTTACAGGTAGCGGTTGTCTTCCTAGAATCGCCAACAACACCGTAAGTTGCAAGTTATTACAACTGATCTTTCCGGTGGATCTCCTAAAAAAGGCCGTGAAGGGAAACGCTGGATTTGTGATCCATTTGTAGTGCGTACGCCGGGAGCGCCCGGCATTCGAGCACAACGCGTCAAGCCTTTCGATGTCTGCATTTTTGACAAAGCGAGATACAGGTATGACACGTGCTCGAAACAGGTGGTTACAACTGGTGGTGGCAATGGGCTTGGCTTTCTTTGGCGCGCGTCTTTTCGCTGCAGCTGATAAAGCCGCCGGCGAACCGCCCAGGGAGCAGGTAATTGACCTGGAAGCCGCGGGCACCGCTTATCCCTTTGCGGTCTATTCCAACATTGACTTGCGCCAGCCGGACGCCGGGATCAAGCGTGCGGTCATTTTTGTACATGGCGTGCAGCGCGATGCCGACCGTTATTTTGGCGTGGGCCTGGGCTTGCTGGAAGCCGCGCGGCTGGACGCATCAAGCACGTTGCTGCTGGTGCCCCACTTCCTGACGGCATCAGACACTTCGCCTGACGGCAATATCCCGCTTTGGCGCGGTGGCAACTGGATGCAGTGCCAGCCCTCCCGGGGCAAGGAGGCTATCAATTCCTGCGGCGTGCTGGACGATATCGCCCGCTACCTGAGCGCGGGCAAGCGTTTTCCCGTACTTAAGGAAATCGTTTTCATCGGCCACTCGGCCGGTGGGCAGCTAATGCAGCGCTATGCCGTGCTCAACAACAGCGAGGAGGGGTTGCGCAAGTCGGGCATCCGCGTGCGGTATGTGGTCTCCAGCCCGTCTTCCTATTTGTACCTGGATGACAGCCGTCCGGAGGGTGGGAGCTTCAAGCCTGTGAACAGCATCCTCTGCCCCGGTTACAACAACTTCCGCTACGGCCTGGGCAACATGGTTCCCTATGGGCAGGGCTTGGACGGCGAACAGTTGTTCAAGCGCTATGCGGCGCGCGAGGTCCTCTACCTGGTGGGCGCGCAGGACAACGACCCAGCCTACGAGTCACTCGACAAATCCTGCGGGGCCGCCATGCAGGGCACGGACCGGCTGAATCGGCACAGGAATTACATGCGCTACGAACAGTTTTTAGCCCAGAAATGGCAGACACCCGTGACGCGTGCGGTCATGGTGGTGCCGGACGCGGGCCACGAAGCGGCCGAAATTTTTGAGTCCCGCGATGTTGCTGCAAAAATTTTCCATGCCGCCGGCAACTAGCGAATAGCCGGGACAAACAGAGACAAGCCGAACGAGCACAACAAGAAAAAAGAAGAAGCACAGAGACGCGCGGATACAACACCAAGACAGAAGACGAAAACCATGATGGAACCCTCACGCCTTGCCGCACCACGGCGAAAAATCCTCGCATCGCAGATCTGCGCAATGCTGGCCGCCGCACCTTTTGCCGTCCATGCACAGACGCCGCCCAGCGCCGGTACTCTTTTCGACGCGAACCGGCAACAGCTCTCGCCGACGGAAAATGCCGGCCCGCCGGCGGCAGTGCAGCGTCCTGCGCGCATCGAAAAAGAGGTGGAAGGCAGTGATGAGGGCCAGAGCCCCCCCGCCGGTGGGACGGGCATACAGGTCACGGGTTTTGTACTGAGCGGCAACCGGTCTCTGCCGGCATCCGAGCTGCAAGCCCAACTGCAGGAGTTTGTCGGCCGCGAGCTGGACTTCGCCGGACTGGGCAAAGCCGCCGCCAAAATCACGGCCTACTATCGCACCCGGGGCTACCTGGTAGCGCGCGCCTACCTCCCCGCACAGGAAATACAAGGCGGTGTGGTTGCCCTCGGCATCCGTGAAGGCGTCATCGGCCGGGTGGTGGCCGAGCCCGATGCCAACGTGCGCCTGGACCCGGACCTGATAGGCCGACATCTCGCGGGACTACAGCCGGGCGAGGTGATCCAGGAAAGCGACCTCGAAAACACGCTGCTGCGGCTCTCTGACATCGCCGGTGTGACGGTCAAGGCGGTGTTGCGGCCTTCGGCGGAACCGGGCGCCACCGACATCATCGTCAAGGTCAGCGAGATGGGGGCGATCACCTCGCGCGTGAGCATCGACAACGGTGGCAGCTATTACACCGGTGCCAATCGCCTGTCCGCCAACCTGAGCCTCAACGACGCACTGGGCATGGGCGAAAGCTTCAGCCTGAATACGCAGCAAACTTTTGAAGGCCTGCGCATTGCAGGCGTTGGTTATGTGCAGCCCCTCGGCACGACAGGGCTGTCGGTAGGCGCGAACTTTGCGGGTCTGCAATACAACATTGGCAAAAACCTCAAGGAAGTAGAGGCCAGAGGTGAAGCCCGCGTGAGCACGCTGTTTCTCAACGCGGCGTTGCTGCGCAGCCGGCGCGCCAACATGAATCTGTCGCTGGCGACGGAATACCGGCATTTCCAGGACACGACTGGCGGCACGACCGTCGAAAAGTCTGCCAACCTGATGAGTGCGGGCCTGTCTGGCGACTGGCGTGACGACTGGACAGGCGCGTCGGCGAACAACAGCTGGAACGCGCGTTTGGGTATGGGTTATCTGAAAAAAGAAACGCCCAACGACGCAGCACTGGACCGTTTCACGGCCAATGCGGCAGGCGACTACAAAAAGCTCAACCTGTCGTTCAGCCGCCTGCAGCAGCTTGGCGGCGGCTACTCTCTGCTGGGCTCGGTCACCGCGCAGTACGCCGACAAGAACCTGGACGCGTCAGAGAAAATGAGCCTGGGCGGATCCGGCGGCGTGCGCGCGTACCCTGCCGGCGAAGCCGCGGGCGACCAGGGCATGCTGGCGCGTCTGGAACTGCGCAAGACCCTGGGTGTTGTCGGCAACTCCGTCGTGGAAGGTGCGCTGTTCGCCGATGCGGGGCGCGTGACCATTAACAAGAAGCCGTGGGACAACAGCGAAAACCGCGCGAGCCGCTACGGCTATGGCGTGGGCCTGAACGTCTACAACAAGGACCTGGTGTTCAATGCCAGCATCGCGGTGTCGCCCGGCGTCAATCCAGTCAGCGAACCAAAAAGCGCGCGTCGCCTGTGGCTATCGGTGTCGGGTTCACCCCAGGCCTTCACGGGCCTGGCCTCCAGCAGCGGCAGCCGGGGCGAGGATTTCGAGGAGGCGGAAGACGGCATGCGGCTGTACGGCTCACTGGGCATCATCCCCGAATACGTGAGCCGCTCAGGCGCGACGCCTGCGGCGCCCGCCGACCAGAGCAAGCTGGCCACGCCCAATGGGCGCAACATGTCGGGCTTCTGGCGTGCGCGCGACAATGTGTCGTATGTGGGCGCGCGTGGCGGCATCCCCATTTATGAACAGTGGAAGGCGCTGTGGCAGCTGGAGCTGGGCCTGTCGCTGAGCGCGGGCGCGGCCGGAGACGACGCGACCCCGAACTGGACACACAGGCAAGAGCTGCGTAATACCGGCGTGGCTGTCGCCCATCCAGACGCTGGCACCGCGATGTACGGCAACTGGGACATGCCGCTCAAGGAAAGCACCTCTTCCTTCGACCCCTTCGGGGCGACCACCAGTGCGGCGCACTACAACATCATCGGGTCACCGGGCTTCGCCACCAGCATCACTAAAAACTCCGGCCCGGTGGGCACGGCGGCGGTGGAAAACAACGACGATGCCGCTTTCAACCGCCGCCAGGCCGGCGTGTTCGGCTACTGGACGCCCAAGATGGGCGGCTTCCAGCTCAAGCTGGCTTATTCGAACAACGGCATGAAGGCCGCGCCGGACGTTGATACAGGCTACCTCTACGGCGGCAGCCTGTCGTATGAGAACGGCAGATTCTCTGCTGTGGTTGCGGCTGAGCAGCATGTGAATTATTTCGGCATAGCCAGCCTGGGCCGCAACGCGCGCGGGGTAGGTACCAATACCCACGTCACGCAAGGCACTTCGTCCAATGACTACAGCGTGCGCTACGGCGTGGCCTACGATTTTGGCGATACCAAGGTTTCGCTGATCGCCGACGAACTGAGCTATGCCGAGTCCGGTGTCATCAACACCAGCGTCACTTCAAGCGACCTCGCCAGCTACCGCCGCCGCGCCTACATGGTCGGCGTCTCACACAAGATAGGTGCCTGGCAGTTGCGCGCCAGCCATGCCAAAGCCTTCGCAGGCGACTGCGCCATGATTTCCGGCAATGGCGTGAACTGTTCGACGGAAGGTATGGGTGCGACCTCCCAGGCCATCGGTTTCTCCTATGCCTGGAGCAAGCAGCTCAGGATTTTCGGGCAGTACGTGCTGCTGCGCAACCAACCGCTGGCCAATTACAACTACGCCGTTGCCGGCGTGTTCGGCAGTGCAGGCGCAGGCACCACGATCCGCGCGATCGGTTTCGGTATCAACTACACGTTCTGAGGGGCTCGCATGACATACCACTCTTCCCCGGTTTCCCCACGTAAAAGCCGCCCGACGCTGACACCGCTGAGTGCAGCCATGCTGTCAGCGCTTTGCGCCATTTACCCGGTACGGGGATATGCGCTGGACGCCAGCGCCTTACCTACCAATGGTCAGGTCACAGCTGGCAGCGGCAGCATCAGCCAGAGCGGCAACGTCATGAACGTGGTACAGGGCAGCGACCGGATGGTCGCTACCTGGAACACTTTCAACATCGGTAGCGCGGCCAAAGTCAATTTCGCGCAGCCCTCGGCCTCGTCGGTGGCCCTCAACCGCGTCACATCCAGCGATGCCTCGCAGATCATGGGCCAGCTCAATGCCAACGGGCAGGTCTACCTGATCAATCCCTCGGGCATCCTGTTCGGCCAGGGTTCAGCTGTCAATGTCGGCGGCCTGGTGGCCAGCTCACTGAACATCTCGGACGGCAACTTCATGGCCGGCAACAATCGGTTTGAAGCCGGCAGCGCGGGCGGCGCCGTGATCAATGAGGGCAGCATCGTGGCGGCTGACGGCGGGTACGTGGCGCTGCTGGGTGCGCAGGTGCGCAATGTGGGCAGCATCACTGCCCGTCTGGGCAGCGTGATGCTGGGCGCCGGCAAGAATATCACGTTGGACTTCAACGGTGACGGCCTGATCAATATGCAGGTGAGTGACCCTTCGCTGGGCGCCAGTGTGGTGAACCAGGGGCTGCTCAAGGCCAACGGTGGCCTGGTCGTCATGTCGGCCCGCTCCGGCGACGCGCTGATGTCCAATGTGGTCAACAACGAAGGCGTGATCGAGGCGACCAGCCTGCAGCGCCGAAACGGCACGGTCCTGCTTGACGGCGGGGAGGCAGGCATTGTCGCCTTGAGCGGCCGTGTCGACGTCTCCGGCCGCGATGCCGGTGAAACCGGCGGCAGTTTCAAGGCTTTGGGCCAGTACGTCGGTGTGTTCGACGGCGCCCGAATCGATGCTTCCGGCGATGCCGGTGGCGGCACGGTACTGGTCGGCGGCAACTACCAGGGCAGTGGTACCGAGCGCCAGGCCGTCGGAACCTATATGGGGGAGGGCGCCCGCATTCACGCTGACGCGCTCAACAGCGGCGACGGCGGCAAAGTCATCCTGTGGTCCACCGACAGCACGCAGTTTCACGGCGGCATCACGGTGCTGGGCGGCGGGCAGACCGGCAGCGGCGGCCTGGTCGAGACCTCTGGCCACCACCTGGATGCAACGGGTTCGGTGAATATCAGTGCGGCCTCCGGCAAGGGCGGCACCTGGCTGATCGACCCCTACAACATCAACATCACGAGCGCGGCAAGCTCCGGCGCGACCGGGAGCTCGCCCTTCACCTCGAGCGGTGCAGCCAATTCCACCCTGAATTCGGGCGTACTCAACGCTTCGCTGTCCGAAGGCGCCAACGTGATAGTCCAAACCTCTGCCGCCGGCGGCACCGCGGGCGACATCAATGTGCTGGACAACGTCAAGGGTGTGGGCAATGCCTCGCTGACCCTGCAGGCGCACCGCAACATCATCATCGGCAGCGGCCGCGTCATTTCCAACGGCACCGGCAAAAGCCTCAATGTCTCGCTGGTCTCCAACTACGGCGACACCGGCAACGGCTCGGTGGCATTGACCGGCAGCACCATCACCACCAACGGCGGGGCCATCACCATCAGCGGCGGCAGCAATCCGCTGACCGGCTATGCCGCCACTAACCAGAGCGGCGCCTCGGGCGTGGCACTGAATGGCGCTTCGCTGAGCACCAGCGGCGGCAACATCACGATACGCGGCGCCTCCACCTCGACAAGCGCCACCACCAGTGCGGTGAATATATCCGGCGCCTCCACGCTCAATGCCGGTGGCGGCAACATCTCCATCCTGGCCAATGTCGCCAGCGCCAGTGCGACCGGCGACGCCTTTGTGCTCACCGGCGGCAGCAACGTGCTCACCAGCGGCGCCGGTTCCATCACGGTGGAAAGCATCAACCTGGGCAGCGGCAATGGCACGCGCATCTTCAGCACCAACAACACCCTGGCCGCCAGCGGCTCGGGCAATCTGACGATCAGCGGCAATGCCAGCTCGGGCTTCGGTGTGCTGATCTGCTCGACGGCCAGCACCTCCACGCAAAAACTCAGCGTGGGCAGCGGCAACCTGACCATCCAGGCCAATGCCAACGGCTTTGCCGGTGCCGGCCGCGGCGTTTACCTCGCGGCCTCCGGCAACGGCGCCGTGGTGCTCAATGCCACGGCGGGCGGCGCCATCACGCTGGGCGGCAGCAGCACCGGCAGCTACGGCACGGTGCTCAACTCGACGGGTTCCGGCTCTTCCATCAGCATCTTCTCCGACGGCAACATCACGGTGGCCGGCAACACCTCGGGCGGCACCACGCCGGCGCTGGGCCTGCTGAGCTCGGGCAGCGGCACCAGCGCGGCCACCGCCTCGCAGGTCAACATCAACAGCACGGCCGGCGCGCTCAAGCTGCTGGCCAACAACAGCGTGGTCAACCCCACCACCGGTTCTTTCAAGGCCGTGTCGCTGGACGCCAGCGGCGCCTACGCCAGCATCAACCTGGGCACGCAGTCGGGTGCGCTGACGCTGGACGGCACCAGTTATTCGGGGCGCGGCGTAGACATCGCGCCTTCCGGCGCCAACGCGGCGATCAACATCAGCACCGGCAGCGGCGCCATTGCCGTCAACGGCAACAGCACCAGCAGCTTCGGCGGCTACGGCATCTTCCTGAACTCCACCGGCAATTCGAACGGCGTCAACGTCAGCACCGTGAGCGGCAACATCACGCTGCGCGGCGACTCCATAGGCACCTCGGACGCCATCGCCCTGGGCGGCAGCGCCACCAGCACCAACTCGGTCAACAACATCGCCTCGCAGGGCGGCAACATCACGCTGGTCGGCAACTTCCACTCGCCCAACGTCGGCGAACTCGACCACGGCATCGCCATCCAGAACGTCGCCAACCGCATCCAGACCACGGGCGCGGGCAATGTGACGCTGGTCGGCAACGCCGCCGACCAGGGCAACGGGGTCAGCATCTACGGCGGAGGAAAGGCCCTGGTCAGCGTCGAGAACGGTGCGCTCGCAATCACCGGGAGCAGCGTTTACGGTGACGGGGTAGGCGTGCTGACCGGCAACAACGTCATACGCGCCACTGGCAGCGGTTCGGTGAGCGTGGCCGGCAGTTCCACTTATGGCAGCGGCGTCGCCATTTACCCGTCGACGGCGACCAGTTCCGCCGCCATTTCCACGGTGTCGGGCAAACTCTCGATCACGGGCAACAGCAGCGCGGCGTCTGCGGCGCCGGCAGTTCTCCTGCGCACTGCGGCCTCGGGCGCCGCCAACGGCATCAGCATCACATCGGGCAGCGGCGACATCGACATCCAGGCGACGACCGCCGGCTCCGGCGAGGGCCTCTCTATCGTCGGCAGCAGCGCCAATGCCTTCAATACCGTCAGTACGGGTGGTAACGGAAATCTTCGCGTATCGGGCTCCGGCGGCAGCTATGGTGTGCGCATAGACGGCGGCACCAACAAGCTGCAGGTGGAAAACGGCGTCTTGCTCATTAGCGCCAGTGCGCCGAGTGGGCAGCCCTTCAGCCAGTCTTCGGACGCCACGACGATCACCGCCACCGGATCCGGTGTCGTGCTGCGTAATCTCGGCGGCAAGATGAGCAACAGCCTGACCAGCGCCGATTCGGCCGCCGCGACCGCCGCGCTGCAGTCGGATATGGCCGGTAGCGACTGGATGGCGCCCCTTGTCGGCGATACTGCATCCCCATCCTCCAGCGGCGGAGCGGACAGGCTCACTATTTCCGTGGTGTCGTCCAATGCCAATCTCAATGCATCCGCCGCAGGCAAAGAAGATGCAACGCCTTGAACCTGCGTCCGCCGCGGCGTTCACTGGCTCCATAATGCCGCGCCGCGCCGGGCGGCTGGTTCTGCTGTTGCTGGTATCGCTGTCCGCTGTGGCTGTCGCCGCAGACAAGAAAACCGGGCAAGCCGAGCACGACAACTTCCATTTCCTCGGCGAGATGAACAAGGCCTCAACCGTGATGGTGGTCGAGACAAAAATCGTCCCGCCTGAGCTGGGAAAAAAAATCGCGCGGGCTGTTGAGCAGGTGATCAGGGAAGGCAACCAGTCGGGTGCCAAGCGCCCGGGTGACTATTTGCAGTATGAGCCGTTGATCCTGGCGTTGGCCGGCCCCGACGGTTCGCGCATGCATTCAGGCCGTAGCCGCCAGGACATCCTGTCCACCACGCGGCGCCTGATCCAGCGCGAGCGTGCGCTAGTTCTAATGGACGCGATGATCCAATCGAAAGCGCAACTACTGGCTGTGGCCGAGAAGAACCTGGACACCATCGTGCCGGCCTATACCAACGGCGTGCAGGCCCAGCCCACTACTTACGCGCACTACCTGCTGGCCTTCGCCTCGGTCTTCGGGCGCGACAGCGCGCGACTGAAGGAGGCTTATGCGCGCCTCAATATGAGCCCGCTGGGCGCGGGCGCGCTCGGTACCTCGAGTTTTCCGGTCAACCGCCAGCGCTTGGCGGAGCTGCTGGGTTTTGACGGCGTGGTGGAAAACTCCTACGACGCGGCCCAGCTCGGCGCGCTCGACCAGGGCGTGGAATTGGTGGGCCTGTGCAGCAACGCGGCGCTGATGATAGGCCTGCTGGCGCAGGATATGCACACCCAGTACCACCAGACCGCTCCCTGGATCACCATCCAGGAGGGGCGGCTCACCGGCACGAGCAGCATCATGCCGCAAAAGCGCAATCCTTATGCCCTCAACGTGCTGCGGCTGCAGGCCAGCGAGGTGGTGGGCGGCGCCTTCACCTACCAACTGGAGGCGCACAACGTCACGCCCGGCATGCCCGACTACAAGCGCGACCAGGTCGACAAAACCCTGGACCTCACGGCCAATGCCTTCGTGAAGCTGGCTGACCTGATGAACCACCTCGTCATCGATCGCAACCGCGCGCTGCAGGAAGTTGACGCCGATTACTCCACCACCACCGAGCTGGCCGACATCCTGCAGCGCGACGCCGACGTTCCCTTCCGGGTCGGCCACCATTTCGCCTCGGACCTGGTCAACTACGGCCGCGCCAACAAGCTCAAGCCCGCCGAGATTCCCTTCGACGTCGCCAGGCAGTTGTATGCAGAGGCGGTGAAGGCCTTTGATTTCCCACGGGCGGAATTTCCGCTGACGCAGGAGCGCTTCCGTACGTCGCTGACCGCGCAGAACATGCTGGCCTCCAGCAAGGGCCTGGGCGGTCCGCAGCGCACGGAGACCGTCAGGATGCTGGCGGCCGAGAAGAGCCGGTTAGAGCAGGACTCCGCCTGGCTCAAGGCGCAGCAGGACAAGCTCGCGCGTGCCCAGTACAACCTGGACCGCACCTTTTCCGGGCTGGTCCAGTGAGTTTCACGGCGGTAGCGGCGATACTGGCGCTGTCGGCCTGACGGGGCCATCGACAAGGGCACCATGGCTGACGATATTTTTTCGCTGGAGAATTTCGAATACCTGTGCTACTCCCGCCAGCAGGAGCCGGCTGCGCGAGAGCTGGTCAAGCTGCTGCTGCTCATAGACAGGAACTACGGCAACCTGGACGGCAACTTCGCGCTCAGCCTGTCGGCCGCCATAGGTGCGCAGGAGCGTGACGCGCACGGCCTGACCCGCCTCACCAGCGCCATCTCGGCCCTGTTTTCCGACCCGACCTTCCATGTCTCGCCCGGCGGCTTCGGCCAGCTCATCAACTTCCAGCGCTGGTTGTCGGCGCTGTTTGCCGCCAGCGCCTTTGTCCATTGCGACCATATCCTGAGGTCGCTCAATTTCCTGGGCTCCGGCGCACCGGAGTTCCACGTGAGCGAACGGGATCTCGTGAAGTTCTGCATCCTGTATTCCCCCGAATCGGAAATCCCGCTGGACGTGGAATTGCTGTGGCGGCAGAACAAAAAGCTGGCCGCCGCGCTGTTCACGGCCCTGCTGTCGCCGCGCTTTCTCGGCTCGCCAGCTGCGCATTCCAAGCGCGAGGCGCTGCTCGCCTGGCTCCCCGCCCACCTCGAGGAAATCGAAAGCCTGGACATCCTGCCGGTAGGCATCCTGCACGACGTGTACATGCACTGCAGCTACGCCGACCTGCCCGACCGCCACGAGATCAAGCGCCCCATCAACCGGCTGGTTCGCAAGAAGCTCGAGGCGCTGGGCCTGGGGCGCGTTGCGCCCGCGCTCGCCGCGCAAAGTGCGGACAAGCCCATCATGCTGGTACTGCTCGAGTGGTTCTCCGGTGGGCATTCGATTTACCGCACGCATTCCAGGACTTTGGAGGCCGCTCGCCGGCATTTTCGCCTGGTGGCCATTGCTTACCCCGGCAACATCGACGAACTGGGCCGGGCGGTGTTTGATGAGGTGATTGATTTCGCCGCGCCCAATGACATGATCGCCTGCCTGCGCCAGCTGCACGCGCTGGCCGGCTCCCTCAGGCCCGCCGTGTTTTACATGCCCAGCGTCGGCATGTTTCCCATCACCATGTTCGCGGCCAATCAGCGCCTGGCACCCGTGCAGGTGGCAGCGCTGGGCCATCCCGCCACCACGCATTCCGACCGTATCGATTACATCAGCGTGGAAGACGATTTTGTCGGCGATCCCGCCTGCTTCAGCGAAACCCTGCTGCGTCTGCCGAAAGACGGGCAGCCCTACCGCCCGTCCGCCATCGAAGTCTCGCTGGCACGGCCGCAGCGGCAGGACTCGGCGGTCGTCAACATCGCCGTGGCCGCGACCACCATGAAGATCAATCCGAAATTCCTGGTGACCTGCCAGAAAATACGCGCGGGCTCACGCAAGCAGATACGGTTTCATTTCCTGATTGGACAGGCAACCGGCCTGATCTATCCGCAAGTGCGAAGGGTGATACGCCGCTATCTGCCGGACGCGGAAATCTACGCGCACCAGCCCTACCCGGACTACCTGGCTATCTTCAGCCGCTGCGACATGTTCCTGAGCCCCTTTCCCTTCGGCAACACCAATGGCATTACCGATGCCGTGACGGTCGGTTTGCCCGGCGTGTGCAAGACAGGGCCGGAAGTGTTTGAACACATCGACGAAGGGCTGTTCCGCCGGCTGGGCCTGCCGGACTGGGCCATCGCCGACAGCGTGGAGGGCTACATTGCCGCCGCCGTTCGCATGGCTGACAACTACCCGGAACGGGCTGCACTGTACCGGCAGCTGGAGCGGCCCGAGTGCCTGAATACCTTGTTCGAAGGCCGTGCGGAATGCCTGGGCGAACGCCTGTATCAGATCTGGTCGGCGACGGCGGACGAGGAGGAGGCCTTGCCCGACAGGGCCTGATGCATCGCTTGGCGGTCCAGGGCTTTTTCCCAGGCGCACACGACGACGCAGGCCACGCAGTTGCCGAGCATGTTGGTGAGGGAGCGGCATTTCATCAACCGCTCTATGCTCAGCAACAGGACAATGCCCGCGATCGGTATGAGGTTCTGGCTGGCCAACGTCGCGGTCAGGGCCACAAAGGCCGAACCGGCGACGCTGGCGGCGCTCTTGGATGTCAGCATCGCGATGCCCAGCAGTGACAGCAGTGACCAGAAACCCAGCTCGACATGCGCCACCTGCGCCAGGAAGATCGCCGCCATGGCGATATAGATGTTGCTGCCGTTCAGGTTGAAACTAAAACCGGTCGGCAGCATCAAGCGCGCCACCGGTTTGGCGCAGCCCATTTTTTCCATTTTTCCGACCAGACTCGGCAAGGCGGCTATTGACGAAGTGGTGAAGAAGACCAGCAGCAGCTCTTCTTTGACATAGGCGACCAGGCGGAAGATGTTGCAACCGGCGGCGCGCGCGAGAAGGCCCATCACCACGAAGACAAACAGGATGCTGACGAGATAAATCGCGGCGAGAAAATGCAGCAGTGGCAACACCGAGGACATCCCGTAACGGCCAATCATGAAGGCGACTGCACCGAATGCAGCCAGTGGGGCCAGCTTCAGGACCATGCCGACCATGCCGAGCCATACTTGCTGCACCGCTTCGATGAGCTCCAGCAGCTTGTGCCCGCGTTCACCCGCGCGCGCCAGTGCAATGCCCGACAGCAGCGCCAGCAGCAGGATCTGCAGGTTGTTGTTGCCGGTGAAGGCGCTGGCAAATGTCGGGGGGATGATGTTGAGCAAAAAGTCGGTTGTGCTTTCCGCGGCCTTTGCAGGCGCAGCGCGCTGTGCGACGTCAGCCGCAAAATCTGGCGCGAAACCCTTGCCGGGCGTCAGCAACAAGGCGCCCAACATGCCCGCCAGCAGCGAGATCAAGGTCATGGCCTCGAAGTAGATGATGGCCTTGACACCCACCTTTGTGGCCTGCAGCCGGTTGCGCATGCTGGCGATACCGGACACCACCAGGCAAAAGATCAGCACGCCGATCAGCATGCTGATCAGGCGCAGAAAGCCGTCGCTGAGGGGTTTCATCATCGCGCCGACTGAGGGAAAAAAATTCCCCAGCAGGATGCCGGCGGCAAAGGCGAGAGCCATTTGCGCAATGGGATGGCAAAGCGTTCTTCTGATTTTGATCATCGATCACCCAGTCTACGGGCGGCTTGGCCGCCACGGCGCGGGGGCCGCGCCATACGGTTGTTTTTTGCGGATGGACGGCGAGTATCAAGACGCGAAGGTGTCACGCATCGTCGCGGGCATATACATAAAATCCGAAAATACGATCCCCGATACCTAAAAAAGATGGGCTGACACCATGGAGCTGAGACATCTGCGCTACTTCCTGATGGTTGCCGAGGAGCAGCATTTCACGCGCGCCGCCGAGCGGTTGAATATGCAGCAGCCGCCCTTGAGCCACCAGATCCGGCTGCTGGAAGAGGAGCTGGGCTTCGAATTGTTCCGCCGCCACCCCAAAGGCGCGGCGCTGACGGCCGGTGGCGCGGTGTTTTTGCAGGAAGCCCAGGCCATCCTGCGCGGCGTCGAGCAGGGCGCGGCACGCGCCGCGCGCGCCGCACAGGGCTTTGAAGGCACGCTGGCCATAGGCTTTACCAGCTCTGCCGCGGCTCATCCTTTGATTCCGGGGATCATCCGGGCCTATCGCGGCGCCTATCCCGATGTGCACCTGGACCTCAGGGAAGCCAATGCGGCGGAATTAACCGAGGGCATAGACAGGGGCAAGGTCAATATCGCGATTCTGCGTACGCCCGTCAGCCATCCGCGCGGTGTGAGTTTTTTTTCCTTGCTCGAAGAAGAGATGCTGCTGATTCTGCCGGTGGGCCATGCGCTGGTGGCGGGCGCCGCCAAGGGCAAGATGCCGGTCATTGATCTGAAATCCCTGGCTGATGAGCAGTTCATTCTGGTGCGCAGACACGGCGCACCAGGCATGTATTCGGATCTGATCGAAGCCTGTGAACAGGCGGGCTTCACGCTCAGGATCGCCTCGGAGGTGGAGCGCATGCTGACCAATATCAGCCTGGTCGCGGCGGGCGCGGGCGTTTCCGTGGTTCCCGCATCCATGAAGGATTTTCACCGTGAGAGCGTGGTGTACTGCCGTATCACCAATGCCAGGCCCGCGCTGGTGGCGCCTATCACGCTGGTGAGCCGGGAAGACAGCAACTCGCCGGCCGAAAAGAATTTCCTGGATCTGGCCAAAATATTTGCGCGGCAGCACAAAGCCTGAGTGCGTGCGGGTACATGGACACCAAACATCTCGGCCCCCAGGCGGGCTCAGTACAAAATGAGTCGGCGAGTTTGCTTGGGGCCTAGTCCAATCCGTTGAATCCCGGCTTCGAGCCGTTGCCCTGCACCATGGGTACCAGAAACAATGACAGCGGCAGTCCGGGCGTCCTCAGTGGGTGCGGCATGATGCAACAATCCGTGATTCGGCCCGCGTAGTGACGATCAGTTGGGCACAACTTTAAAGCAGAGGCCACGGTGCCACACACGGGGAACATTCTGGCCGGGATGGAGTCCCAAGTCTTGTGATCAATTCAATTTCAGGCAGGAGTAACCGTGAGGGTATTTAAATTTGTTTCCGGTCTTGTTGTCGCGGCGCTGTGTGCCGCCGGCTGCGCGTTGACAGCGATAAAGCCCGGCATGACCCGTGAGAACGTCATCGCGCTTCGCGGAACGCCGTCCCGGGTGGTGCCGCTGGATGCGGGAACCCGGCTGCAGTATTCGGGCCAGCCGCTTGGTCAGTTCGCCACGATGGTAGATCTGGATGCCGCCGGCAGGGTCATCGGCGTCCGCGAGGTTCTGACGCCAGCAGAGTTCTCAAGAGTCCAGCCGGGCAAGTGGACGCGCTCGGATATGGAACGCGAATTTGGCCGGCCGGCAAAGATTGACCGTGTAGCGTCATGGTCCGGCGACATCATGACTTACCGCTGGCGAGACAGCGATCAACCCATGTTTTTCTGGGCTTACCTGGACGGCAACAACGTGGTGCAGCGCATCGGGCAAGGCATGGAATTTCCCATGCGAGTCAATGATCGCTGATGGGCGGATTGCACGCTAGTCGGGTGTTGCGGAGCGGCCGATATCCGGCCACCGGTGATGCAGATACACCCAGGCAACCAACCCGATGCACATCATCCCGAGCGAGACTGCCGCCAATGCCCGGGTGGAGTGCATTGCGAGCGGGGCGATGACACCGGCAACAATGCCGTTGGCGGTTGAGCCCACGAAGGCCTGAAGGGAAGAAGCCATGCCGCGCCGTTCAGGATAAAGGTCCAGCACCAGCAGCGTGACGACCGGCACCATCAGCGCCCAGCCGAATGCAAACACTGCGATCGGAAAGAGGGACCACGAAGCATGCGGGGCGAACAGCATGTTGGCAATCAGGTTAAGCACCGAGGTGACCAGCATGATGACAAAGCCGTGCCGTATTTGCTGCTTGGGGGCAATCTTTCCTGCCAGGCGGCCGCTCAGCCACGCGCCGGACATGATGCCGGAGATTGTCAGGATGAAAAACCAGAAAAATTCGGTAGGCTGCAGTGCCAGGTGTTCCCCCAAAAAAGCGGGCGCTGACAGTACATACAAAAACATGCCGTTGAATGGCACGCCGCTGGCCAGCGCCAGCAATAAAAAGCGGGGACTGGAACCCAACTGCCAGTAGCCCCGCATCAGGTGCCTGACTTCAAACGGCTGGCGTTCCAGCGGCGGAAGTGTCTCGGGCAAGAACCGGAAGTTGGTAGCCCACAGGATCACACCCACTCCCGTCAGAAACCAGAAGATGCTGTGCCAGCCCAGATGCACAAAAAGCCAGCCGCCGACAATGGGCGCCAGGGCTGGGGCCACTCCGAAATAGATGGTGACCTGGCTCATGACCTGTTGGGCCTGAGCCGGCGGGTACATGTCGCGTATGACGGCGCGCGACACCACAATGCCCGCACCTGTCGACAAGCCCTGCATGGCCCGGAAAAAAACCAGTTGCCCGATGCTTTGCGACAGCGCGCAACCGGCCGACGCCAGAGTGAATAGCGCGATTCCCCACAACACCACCGGCCTGCGGCCAAAACTGTCGGCCAGCGCGCCGTGAAACAGGTTCATGAAAGCAAAACCGAACAGGTAGGCCGACAGCGTCTGCTGCATTTCTACCGGTGATGCTCCCAGCGACTGCGCCATGCCGGAAAAGGCGGGAATGTAGGTGTCGATGGAAAACGGCCCGAGCATCCCGAGCACAGCCAACAAGGCGGCAAGCGTCCAGCGTGGGGCGCGCCAGAGTTCGTCGGCGTTGGGGTTCATTCTTTTTTCAGCTTGAGTGCGGTGTCATAGAGCTCGTTGCGCCCCACGCCGGTGATTTCTGCCGCGACTTTTACAGCAGTCTTGAGCGGCAACTCCGCCAGCAACAACTGCAACACCCGTGTGCCATCTTCAGGGTTATCCGCAGCGGCGCAAGGATGCAGCACCAGTGCAAATTCACCGCGCGTACGCTGGGCGCCAGCAGCCAGCCAGCCGGAAAAATCCTGCGCCGGCACGGTCGCAATTTCCTCGAATTGCTTGGTCAGCTCACGGCCAACGGTGACCAGGCGGGCTTGCAGCACCGCCAGTGCTTTCGCAAGCGCCTCGATGCGGTGCGGCGCTTCCAGAATCACGATGGCCCGGGTATCGGTTTGCAGCTGCTGGATGGCCTGGTCGCGTTCACCGGCCTTGCTCGGCAGAAAACCGGCGAATACGAACCCGGTGTCACCGCCCGGGCTGCTCAGCCCGGCCACGCTGAGCACCGCGGTGACGCTGCTGGCACCCGGCAGGGGCATGATGGCCAGGCCAGCGGCACGAACGGCGGCGACCAGGCGGGCGCCGGGATCGCTCACGGCCGGCGTGCCGGCGTCGCTGATATAGGCCACGCGCTCACCCCGCTGCAGGCGTTCGATCACCAGGCCTGCGGCCTCTGCTTCATTGTGTTCGTGCACCGCCAGCAGGGGCTTGTCGATGCCGTACTGCCGTAGCAGGGGCTGCGAATGCCGTTTGTCTTCGCAGGCTATGGCGTCTACCAGTTGCAGTACTTGCAGGGCGCGCAGGCTGATATCGGCCAGGTTCCCGATCGGGGTCGCCACCACATAGAGCGCGCTTTCCGGATAATGCTGCATGCCTGCTGCGGCGCGTGCCGCATTCAGTGCCAGGTCGAAGGAAGCGTTCAATGTGGTTTTCCAGAAAACAGGTTGCCGGGACGGCGTCAAAAGCGACGGCCCTTCAGGCCCCAGCCTCGCCTGGGCAGGTTACCACCAAGTCGAGGGGTGATGCTGCGGAAGCTGCCGCGCGCGCCTACCTTGCCAAGGCCGGACTGGTATTGGTCGACACCAATTATCGGACGCCGGGCCGCGGTGGCGGCGAGATCGACCTGGTCATGCGCGCACCCGACGGTACCTTGGTGTTTGTGGAAGTGCGCCAGCGCACCGGCGTCTCGCACGGCGGCGCCGGCGCCAGCATCAGCCCCGCCAAGCAGCAGCGAATCATCTTTGCCGCGAGGCACTATCTCATGCGTTTCGGCAGCCCACCGCCTTGTCGATTCGACGTGGTCCTGGTCAACGGGCCGCAGGATGACGGGGCGGCTCCTGACATTGAATGGCTGCCCGGAGCTTTCGACGCGTCCTGAGCGCCGGGAATGGATGGCGGAATTTGTAACCATCCATTGCCAGCCTGCGCAAACCCCTCCGGGGCCGGCGGCGCAGTCCGACCCGCTATCATTGACCCCATGCTTGAACAACGTATCGAACAGCAGTTCATTGACAGCGCCGACCTGAAATACCAGGCGGCACAGGTCCTGTCCAAACCGATTGCGGCCGCAGTGCAGGCCATCCTGGCCAGCGTCACCAGTGGCGGCAAAGTCCTGGCCTGCGGCAATGGTGGCTCGGCAGCGGATGCCCAGCACTTCGCTGCGGAGTTTGTGGGGCGCTATGAGCGTGAGCGGCCCGAGTTGGGTGCGATTGCGCTGACGACCGACAGCTCCATCCTCACCGCCATTGCCAACGACTACGACTTCACGGTCATCTTCTCGAAGCAGGTGCGTGCCCTGGGCGGCGCCGGCGACGTATTGCTGGCCATCAGCACCAGCGGCAATTCGGCCAATGTGCTGGCCGCCATCGAAGCCGCCCATGAGCGCGAGATGACCGTGGTGGCGCTGACGGGGCGCGGGGGCGGCAAGATGACCCATGCCCTGCGCGAAACCGATGTGCATATCTGCGTGCCGCATGAGCGGACCGCGCGTATCCAGGAAGTGCACCTTCTTGTCCTCCATTGCATTTGCGATGGTGTGGACACCCAGTTACTTGGCGATCAGGAGACCTCTGTATGACATATGCCCCGTTGAAACGACTCGCTCTGGCCATTGGTACGTCGGTATTGCTTGGCAGCGCCCTGACAGCCTGCTTTCCTTTGGTGGTGGGCGGCATGGCCGGCGGTGCGCTTGTTGCCACCGATCGCCGTACGTCGGGTGCGCAGCTGGAAGACGAAGGCATTGAATTGCGCGCGCTGAGCCGGATTCGCAGCAATGTGGGTGATCGTGTTCACGTCAACCTGACCAGCTACAACCGGCAGGTCTTGCTGACGGGGGAAGTCCCCAATGCCCAGGACAAGCAACTCGTCGAACAGATCGTTTCGCGTGTGGAGAATGTGAACTCGGTGGTCAATGAGCTTGCCATCATGGGCAGTTCCACTCTGACGCAGCGCTCGTCCGACACCCTCGTCACTGGCCGTGTCAAGGCGATGCTGATTGACGCACGTGACCTGTCGTTGAACGCCTTCAAGGTGGTGACCGAACGTGGTACGACCTACCTGATGGGGCGCGTTACACAGCGAGAAGCGGATCGTGCCACAGACGTGGTTCGTTCCACTCCGGGTGTGCAAAAAGTCATCCGCATGTTTGAAATCATCAGCGAGGAAGAGCTGGCACGCATGCTGCCGTCAAAACCCGTAGAGCCGCCCGCCGGCGCCAAACCCGCCGGGAGTTGAAGTTAGGGGCTGGCAGTGCTGGCCTCGCCAGCACTGTCGTTCTGCTTTTCGTCCGCTTTTGTCGGGTTCGGCCCAGTCTTTATTTCAGGCGCTTGATCAGGCTCGATGTGTCCCAGCGCTGGCCGCCCATGGCCTGCACGTCGGCATAAAACTGGTCGACCAGGGCCGTCACGGGCAGGCGCGCACCATTGCGCTTGGCTTCGTCCAGTACCAGGCCCAGATCCTTGCGCATCCAGTCCACGGCAAACCCGAAGTCAAACTTGTCGGCCACCATGGTTTTGCCGCGGTTGTCGAGCTGCCAGCTTTGCGCTGCGCCTTTGCCAATCACGTCCAGGACCTGGTTCACATCCAGACCGGCCTTCTGGCCAAACGCCACCGCTTCGCTCAGGCCCTGTACCAGGCCGGCAATGCAAATCTGGTTGACCATCTTGGTAAGTTGCCCCGCGCCGCTTGGGCCCATCAGCGTGAAGGCTTTTGAAAAAGCCATGCCCACTGGTTTCGCGGCATCAAATGCTGCGGTGTCTCCGCCGCACATCACTGTAAGCGCGCCATTTTGCGCACCTGCCTGGCCACCCGAGACGGGCGCATCTATGAAGTGCAAGCCGATCTTGGAGGCCGCCGCGGAGAGTTCACGCGCCACATCGGCCGAGGCCGTGGTGTGGTCCACGAAGATGGCGCCCGGTTTCATGCCGGCCAGCGCTCCATCGTTACCCAGTACCACGCTGCGCAGGTCGGCATCGTTGCCCACGCAACAGAAAATGACGTCTGCACCTGCAGCCGCCTCGCGCGGCGTGGCGGCTGCACGGCCCTTGAACTCGCTCGTCCAGGAGGCAGCCTTGGCGGCGCTGCGGTTGTAGACCGTGACGTCATGGCCCGCCAGCGCCAGGTGCCCGGCCATCGGGAAGCCCATGACACCGAGGCCCAGGAAGGCGACAGTACGTGAATCGGAAGTTTCGTAGGTTTTGGGGTGAATTGATGACACAGTTAAATCTCTTGAGGCCCGTCGGGCAAGGGGGTTTGGGTAGCAATGATTATGGCTTGATTGCGCGCTTTGCCCCGTGAACCTCCCTGTTTTCCCATGAAGGAGCAGCTTCACATTCATGACGCATCTCAGCGCGTTGGGGGGTATGCAAAACAGACTGTCCTGCCCCATTTATTAACTGAATTGCATCATGCCGTTTCCAAAAGACCAGTTCTCACGCGACGTCTCAACCAGATTGATGATGACGTCGGCCGCACTAAAGCTGCAATTCGACGAGATTTGTTTTCCGATTTCCCAGAAGAGCGCCTTCTTCATGTCCGGCGATCGACCGGGGGCACAAAATATTTGAATAAAAACCACGTGGGCGGAGTGCGTGACCCCAAGGAATTCTTCGGAGCAAATGAGTTGGCGCGGTGTATGACGCGTGAGCGTCTGGAAGCGATCCGGCTCCGGCACATTGAACGTGTCTACCAGGGCTTGGTGCACAAGGCTCGACACGGCCGAAAGCTCTTCGTCCGGCGTGGTGTCAGGAAGGTCAATTCGTACGAGAGGCATGAAGTTTCCTTTTGGATTAATCGGTTGGTGCGCTGTGCGGGCGACGGAGGTGAATGTGGGCAGTGGTCAGTTCCCGCGCTTGCCTAGCCTGCGGCAGCTCCAATGGCCATTCCCAGGTCGGCGTTGGTATAGGCTTTGCCGGCAATTCCCCAGGCACCCTCCACCGCATAGGTCACGTTGACAAAGGTGCGCTCTCTCGGGTGTTTTCCCGCCTTGAGTTCGTCAATGATGTCTGTTGCCGCCTTGACGAAGTTGTCTTTCACCGACTGATCGGGGAAGGTGACAGAAGGGACCTTAACCTCTATGACCGCAAGCGACTGGGGTTTGCCGCCGGCATAGCTGTGCTCTTCAGGGTAAATGTCGACATGCCCGATGACTGCGGGAGTCATGAAGGTGTTTCCGCTGAGGCCGTGTACCTGCAGCAAGGCGTCTGCAACTCTGGAGAAAACCTCGCGCTCGCCGGCCGGCGTTAAAAGTCCCTGCGATAGCTGGATGGAGATGGGCATAAAAATCCTTTGAAGAGCGACGGCACAACATGTCCGCGCGAAGTGAACTGTGCCCATGACGGCGCCCGCTGGAAATCCCCCCGAATGCATAATGCTTGTGTCAAATCTGCACAAGCATGAAAAACCTCAGCCTTGACGACTTCTCGCTGTTTGCGCAGCTTGCATCTGCCCAGTCGCTCTCGACAGTAGCGAGGGAACGCAACGTTGCGGCCAGCCATATGTCGCGGTCGCTCGCGCGCATGGAGGCTCAATGCGGCCTGCGGCTGATGCACCGGACCACTCACAGCCTCTCTCTCACTGACGAAGGTGAGGTCTTCCTTGAATACGCCCAGCGCATCCTTGCCGAACACAGGCAATTGCAAAACAGCTTCGCCAGCCGAAGCCGCTCAGTGGTGGGAACGGTCCGTTTGAGCATCAGCCAGATTCTTGCTGAATATGTACTGATTCCCCGGCTGGGCAAGCTGCGGGCCTTGCACCCGGAATTGAAGCTGGACCTGCATCTGGATGATCGCCTTGTCAGCATGGCCGATGAGGCGATGGATATCGTCGTGAGGGCGGGTGTTGCACCTGCGCAGACTGCCATTGCCCGTAATCTTGGAAGCCATGGGCGTGCTTTGTACGCCTCACCTGTGTATCTCAAGAAGCATGGCGTTCCGCGTGCGCCGGCAGATCTTCAATTGCACAGCCTGATATCAAATACCACTTCGATTACCCACAATCAATGGACCTTCGAAGAAAACGCGGTCGTCACCCCACTCACGGTGCAGGGGCAGTTGCGCGTCAATAGCAGCGCTGCGGTGGTTTCACTTGCCTTGGCGGGAGCCGGCATTGCCCGGATCAACGACGTTATCGGCCGCGAGCTGGTGGCGCAAGGCCGGTTAAAGCCGGTGCTGGCCCGGCACACGGTGAGCGATGTCTATTCTATTGATGCGGTGATTCTGGCCGAACGCCATCGGGCTCCCAAAATCCGGGCCACTATCGATTACCTTCAGGTCTGCTTCGCGGCCTTTAGCCCTTCGAACTCAGCCCTTGGCCGGAACGACGCCGGCAGTTCAGCGGCTTAGACGATAGCGAAGTTTTCCGTGCCTGCAGCCAGGTCGACGGACTTGGCACGCTGCGAGTTGAGCTTGATCTGCAGGCGCAGGTCGTTCACCGAGTCGGCGTTGCGCAAGGCGTCTTCGTAGGTGATGAAGTGGCTCTCGAAGGCGTCGTACAGCGCCTGGTCGAAAGTCTGCATGCCCAGGTTGCGGCTCTTTTTCATGATCTCCTTGATTTCGGAGACTTCGCCCTTGAAGATCAGATCGGAGATCAGCGGCGAGTTGAGCATGACCTCCACCGCCGCAAAACGGCCCTTGCCGTCCTGCTTGGGCACCAGCCGCTGTGAAATCATGGCCTTCAGGTTGAGTGAGAGGTCCATCAGCAACTGGGTGCGGCGCTCTTCGGGGAAAAAGTTGATCACGCGGTCCAGCGCCTGGTTGGCGCTGTTGGCATGCAGGGTGGCCAGGCACAGGTGGCCGGTTTCCGCGAACGCGATGGCGTGTTCCATGGTTTCGCGATCGCGGATCTCGCCCATCAGGATCACGTCGGGCGCCTGGCGCAGCGTGTTTTTCAGGGCCGCTTCCCAGCTGTCGGTGTCCAGGCCCACTTCACGTTGCGTGATCACGCAGTTCTTGTGCGCATGGACAAATTCCACCGGGTCTTCAATCGTGATGATGTGGCCGAACGACTGTTCGTTGCGCCAGTCGACCATGGCCGCCAGCGTGGTGGATTTACCCGAACCGGTAGAGCCCACCAAAATGGTCAGGCCGCGCTTGCTCATCACCACTTCCTTGAGCACCTGGGGCACACCCAGCCCGTCGATGGTGGGCAGCACGGCGGGAATCGTCCGCATTACCATGCCGACCTTGCCCTGCTGGATGAAAGCATTGACGCGAAAGCGCCCCACGCCGGGCGGCGAGATGGCGAAATTGCATTCCTTGGTGCGTTCGAATTCGGCGGCCTGCTTGTCGTTCATGATGGAACGGGCAAGGGCGAGCGTGTGGCCGGCGTTCAGCGGCTGCGGCGACACCTTGGTCACCTTGCCGTCGACTTTCATGGCCGGTGGGAAGTCGCCTGTGATGAACAGGTCACTGCCATTACGGCTGACCATGAGTTTCAGCAGATCATTGATGAATTTACTGGCCTGGTCGCGTTCCATTTGCGACTCCTTTCAAACAAACTCTGTCGTTGCCGGAAACTCGGCAGGATCGGTGACGGTGGTTCTCTCTTCAATCAAGCAGGGGCCGCGGAACCGGCTTTGCCGGGCCGCAGGCGCAGCGGCCCCATACGTAAGGAAAGGGGCAGCGCGCCGTAGGCTCGAAGTGACAAGCGTGGGGGCCATAGCTTCTAGCCGGGGAAGTTTTCCGGGATTTTTGCCTTGCCGCGGGCTTCGGCAGCAGAAATCACATTGCGCTTCACCAGTTCGGTCAGGTTCTGGTCGAGCGTCTGCATGCCCACACTGTTGCCGGTCTGGATGGATGAATACATCTGGGCGACCTTGGCCTCGCGGATCAAATTGCGGATGGCGCTGGTGCCCAGCATGATTTCGTGTGCAGCCACGCGGCCCGCACCGTCTTTGGTTTTGCACAACGTTTGCGAGATCACGGCCTGCAATGACTCGGACAGCATGGAGCGGATCATTTCCTTTTCCTCGGCCGGAAACACGTCGATGATCCGGTCAATGGTTTTCGCGGCGCTGGAAGTATGCAGCGTGCCGAAGACCAGGTGGCCCGTTTCGGCGGCCGACATAGCCAGCCGGATGGTTTCCAGGTCACGCATTTCACCCACCAGGATGGCGTCCGGATCTTCCCGCAGGGCCGACTTCAGCGCGGCGTTAAAGCTCAGGGTGTGTGGGCCAACCTCACGCTGGTTGATCAGGCATTTTTTGGATTCGTGCACGAATTCGATCGGGTCTTCCACCGTCAGGATGTGGCCGTACTCGTTTTCGTTCAGGTAGTTGACCATGGCGGCCAGTGTGGTCGATTTGCCCGAGCCGGTGGGGCCGGTGACCAGCACCATGCCCCGCGGTTTCATGGCCAGGTCGCCAAAAATCTTGGGGGCGTTGAGCTGTTCCAGTGTCAGGATTTTGGATGGAATGGTCCGCAGCACCGCACCGGCGCCGCGATTCTGGTTGAAGGCATTGACGCGAAAGCGCGCCAGTCCGTCGATTTCGAACGAGAAGTCGACCTCCAGGAACTCTTCGTAGGTTTTGCGCTGGGTGTCGTTCATGATGTCATACACCATGGAATGCACCTGCTTGTGGTCCAGCGGATCGATGTTGATGCGCCGCACGTCGCCGTGAACCCGGATCATGGGCGGCAAGCCTGCCGACAAATGCAAGTCAGACGCCTTGTTCTTGACGCTAAAAGCCAGCAACTGCGTGATATCCATCCCGGGACCCTTTGAAAATGGTTTTCAAACTAAGTTTACAGTTCGATTATGACCACGATTGTGCGCAATCTCCAGCTTGTCCGTGACCGGATAACCACGGCCTGCGTAGCTGCCGGGCGCAATCCGGCGAGCGTACGGCTGCTGGCGGTCTCCAAAACCTTCGGTGCGGACGCCGTGATCGACGCAGCGTCGGACGGGCAGCGCGCCTTCGGCGAGAACTACATCACCGAGGGCGTGGAGAAAATTGTCGCCCTCCGCGCCTGGCAAGGCGCTCAGGCACAGGGCACTCCGATTGCGCTGGAGTGGCATTGCATCGGCCCGGTTCAGAGCAACAAGACCCGTCTCGTGGCTGAGCATTTTGACTGGGTGCAGTCGGTCGATCGCCTAAAAATCGCCCAGCGGCTGAGCGAGCAGCGGCCGCCCGGTTTGCCGCCGCTCCAGATCTGCCTGCAGGTCAACGTGGATGACGGCGCCAACAAGTCGGGCGTGGCGCCTGAGGATGTCCTGGCGCTGGCGCAGGCGGTTGTGCAGCTGCCGAACCTCACCTTGCGCGGCTTGATGGCAATACCGGAGCCTGCTATCGATTTTGTAGCTGCTTGCGCTGTCCACGCGCGGACAAAAGCCATTTTTGACGAAATCAATGCTTCAGGTGCGTTGCCTGCACCCATGGATACGCTGTCAATGGGCATGACCGCCGACCTGGAGGCGGCGATCCATTCGGGCAGCACCATGGTGCGCGTAGGCACTGCGATCTTCGGCAAGAGATAGGCCCCCACGGTCGCTCACTTCGTGTAGCTCCCTGCCCCCCGAGGGGGCCGCTGCGCCTGAGGCCCGGCAAAGCCGGTTCCTCGGCCCCTGCTGGTGAAGAGATCTCCCTCGGTTATTTCTTCGGTGGAGTGATCGGCTTGATCGTGCCGCAATCAGCCGACAGCCATTTGCCTGCAGCATCCATGGTCATCTTCTCGGGCTTGCCTTTGACGGTGGTCGTGGTGTTCATCTTCATGGTGTAGGCGGTGTCGCCGTTGAAGGTCATCACACCTTCGCCGCTGGAGGGCGGTTGGGTGCACACATAAGAAATCTTGATGGTGTTGCCGCTGCGCGGCGACTGGGTGGTTTTGCAGTCGCCTTGCTGCTGCTGGGGCATTTCGTTGCGCTCGGCCATTTCCTTGGTGATGCACATCTTCATGCTCATGCCACCGCCGGCGCCGGGCCCCATGGACATGCCCTGTTTGCCCATCATGTCCTGCATCTGCTTGCGCTGCTCGGGCGACATGCTGGCCAGCTGCTTTTCCATGTTGGCCATGGCTTTTTCCATCTCGCCGGAGCTTGATTGCATCTTGCTCGTCATTTCCCACAGGCCTGGTTTGGTGGTCTGCGCAGAAACCCCGGCGGACAGGGCCAGCGTGACAACAGCAAGGGCGGCTGGAAAGGGGGTAGAAAGCTTCATGGGTGTTCCTGGTGAATGGCAAACAGGGGATGAGCCCGCATTATTGCCAGCATGGGCCGTTTTGCAAGCTCGGGTGCCGTCAGCGCATGAATTTTCCGCCGCGCCCGATGATGGTGAGGTCGGTGAAGCGGGAGCCCTCGTGATTTTGGGGGCCGTAATTCACGGTGAAGCCACCCATGTTGTAGTCCCGCATGGACTCCAGCGCCGTCACCAGGCTCTCACGGGTCAGGTTCTTGCCGGCGGCCCGGCGCAAGCCCTCGGTAAAAACCTTGGCCACCAGAAAGCCTTCCATGCTGGAGAAGTCAAAGTCCTTGTGGCCACCCTCTGCCATGCGTTGCTGGTATTCACGCACGATGGCCGATGAGGGTGTGTAAGGGAAGGGCATCACCTGCGAAATCGTCACGCCCGCCCCGGTGTCGCCCAACTCTTCAGCGAGCGCCTTCGAGCCGACAAAACTCACGTTGAAAAACTGGCCGCCGTAGGCCTTGGCCCGTGCCTGCCGGATCAGCGCGGCGCAGGACCTATAGGCGCTGATCTGGATCACGGCCTCGGGCGTGACCTTGAGTATTTCTGCCAGCGGTGCGGCAACATCCACGCTGTTGCGCTCAACCGTGACGCTGGCAGCCGGCTTGAGGTTGCGCCGGGTCAGCGCCCGCATCACGCCTTCCAGCCCGGCCTTGCCGTAAGAGTCGTTCTGGTAGAAGACCGCGATTTTGGTGATGCCGACGGTGCTCAGGTGCTGCACGATGCGCTCGGTCTCGTCAAAGTAACTGGCGCGCACGTGGAACAGGTTCCGGTTGAAAGGCTCGCGCAGGCCCTGCGCGCCGGTGAACGGCCCCACCAGCGGGATGCCTGCCGCATTGATGGCCGGCACCGCAGCCAGGGTGGTGGGTGTGCCGACCGAACCGATCAGCGCGAACACCTTGTCTTCTTCGATCAGGGCCTTGACCGCGGCAGCGGCCTTTTCAGGTTCATAACCGTCGTCCCGCGAAACCAGTTTGAGGGTGCGGCCGTTGATGCCGCCGGCGGCGTTGACGGCATTGAAGTGCGCCAATATGCCCAGTTGCATGCGCTTGCCCAGCTCGGCGGCGGGGCCGGTCTGGGCGGCGAATTGCCCGACGCGTATTTCGGTATCCGTCACGCCGATTTCCGCCGACTGCGCCGCTGCGGCGACAAGCACCCCCACCAACACGCCCAAACGCCACCATGGCTTGTTTTTCATCAGGGTCCTCCGTTTTTTTCGTGGTGATGGTTTTTTCACCATCTGCATATGCAACTTCTTGCATATGTGCACTGCAAGGTAGTCCAATGCGCACGGCTTGGCAACGCGGTTAGTCCGGGTGCGGCTGGATTTGAGCGGGAATCCGTGAGAAAAGTGCCGCTAACGCGGCCTTTTCAGGCGGGCAGCAGATGCCCGGCCTAGACCCCCAGCGCCAGCCGGGTGGTATTTTTCACCTCTTCCATCACCGCGTAAGTGCGGGTTTCGCGCACACCCGGCAGCTGCCACAGCACGGTGCCGGCAAAAGAGCGGTAGGCCACCATGTCGGCCATGCGGGTTTTGAGCAGGTAGTCAAAGCCGCCGGCCACCATGTGGCATTCGGAAATTTCAGGGTGAACCTGCACCGCCGCCTTGAAGGCTTCAAACACATTGGGCGTGGTGCGGTCCAGCAGCACTTCGACAAACACCATCATGCCGGCGCCCAGCTTGAGGGGGTTGAGCAGGGCTTCGTAACCCAGGATGTAGCCGTCCCGGCTCAAACGCTGCACGCGGGCCAGCACGGCCGTGGGCGACAGAGCCACGCTCTCGGCGAGCTTGAGGTTGGAAATCCGGCCGTCCTGCTGCAGGACATTCAGGATTTTCAGGTCAATGCGGTCAATTTCGGGTGAGGCTTCAAACATGCGTAGTGAATTATTCGGTGAAATTCGTAAATTTAGCGGGAAATTCAGCAACATTCAACAGAACATCATCGTATTGACTGAATAACCGCCATTTACCGTGAAAACCTCCATGAATCACTTGAAACCTGCATCTCCGCGCCTGCCCTTCCCGTACCGCCCCGAAGCCGACATCGTGGCCGCGCACCTGCAGCGCCTGGCCGGGGCGCTCGACTGGGCGGCGGCGGCGCACTCCGCCCAGCCCTGGGTGCAAGCCGTGCGTGACAACCCGCCGCCGTTCTGGGCCATGGAAAGCCTGCTCAAGGAATACCCGATCTCCAGCGCGGAGGGCTTGGCCCTGATGCGGCTGGCCGAAGCTTTGCTGCGTGTGCCGGACGCCGAAACCGCGATTGCCCTGACGGCTGACCAGCTCGGCCGCGCTGATTTCGACAGCGCTGGCGATGGAGTGATGGCACGGCTGTCGGCCTCGGCCATCGCCATGTCCAAGAAATTCCTGCCGGAAGGCGGCCAACCCCACATCATGAGCAAGCTGGGCGCGCGCACGGTGGTGGCGGCGACCTTGCGTGCCGTGCAACTGCTCGGCCGGCAGTTTGTGCTCGGGCAAACCATTGCCGATGCGATGGCCGAGGCCGATGACAGCCGCAAAAAAATTCCCAACCTGCGTTTCAGCTACGACATGCTGGGCGAGGGTGCGCGTACCGATGCCGACGCGTTGCGCTATCTCGCCAGTTACACGGGCGCTATCAAATCAATAGCTGCTGGCGCTCGTCCGGTGGGCGCTACCGAGCAAAACGACGGTATATCCATCAAGCTCAGCGCGCTGCACCCGCGCTACGAAGATGCCCAGCGCGAACGCGTGATGGCCGAGCTGGTGCCGCGCGTCTGGGGGCTGTGCGAGCTGTCAGCCCGGGCCAATATCAACCTCACCATCGACGCCGAAGAGGTCGACAGGCTGGAGCTGTCGCTGGATGTGTTTGAGGCTTTGGCCGCGCTGGTGGCCCAGCACCACCCTCAGTGGCAGGGCTTTGGCCTGGCCATGCAGGCCTACCAGACCCGCGCTCTGGAGCTGATCGAGCACATCGCTGCCATTGCCCGCAAATACCGGCTGCGCCTGATGTGCCGGCTGGTTAAAGGAGCCTACTGGGATTCGGAAATCAAGCGCGCACAGGAGATGGGCCTGCCGCACTACCCGGTGTTCACGCACAAGCACCACACCGATGTGTCGTACCTCGCCTGCGCGCAGGCCCTGCTGGCCGCGCCGGATGCGATCTACCCGCAGTTTGCCGGCCACAACGCGGCGACTATCGCGGCGATTTTGCAGATGGCATCCCGCAACGCAGTTCCCTTCGAGCTGCAGCGTCTGCACGGCATGGGTGAGGGCGTGTTCCGCGAGGTGCTGAAGAACCCGCTGATCAGCTGCCGCGTGTACGCGCCCGTGGGCGCCCACCGCGACCTGCTGGCTTACCTGGTGCGCCGCCTGCTGGAGAACGGCGCCAACTCGTCCTTTGTGCACCAGCTGGCCGACGAGTCGGTCGGCATGGGCGAGCTGCTGACCTCACCGATGCGGCTGGAGCCCGAATCGTCGCTGTCGCTGCCACCCGCGCTGTACGGCCGGGGCCGACCCAACAGCCTGGGGCTGGACCTCACGGTCGAGAGCATGCGCGCACCGCTGCTGGCCGCGTTGGCCACCACGCCGGTGCCCGTCGTGCCAGAGTTTGATGTCAAATCGGCCACCAGGGCAATAGTGACGGGCGCAAGCAGCTATCAAAAATGGAGCAAAGTGCCCGTTGCCGAGCGTGCCGCCATCCTGCGCCGTGCCGCCGCCGCGATGGAGCAGCAGATGCCGAAGTTCTGCGCATTGCTGGTGAAAGAGGCTTTCAAGACCTGGGGCGATGCGGTGTCTGAAGTGCGCGAGGCGGTGGACTTCCTGCGCTACTACGCCAATGAGGCCGAGCGCATCATGCAGCCAGTCGCGCTGCCTGGCCCCACCGGTGAAACCAACGAGCTGCGCCTGTCGGCACGAGGCGTCTGGGTCTGCATCAGCCCCTGGAATTTCCCCCTGGCCATCTTCACCGGCCAGGTCGCGGCAGCGCTGGCCACCGGCAACGCCGTGATGGCCAAACCCGCCGAGCAAACGCCCGGCGTGGCCTGGGAGGCGGTGAAGTTGCTGCACCAGGCCGGCGTGCCCGAAGGGGCGCTGCAACTGGCGCACGGCGCCGGCGAAACCGTGGGCGCAGCGCTGGTGGCGGCACCGCAGGTGGCCGGCGTGGTGTTCACCGGCTCCACCCAGGTTGCCAAGATCATCAACCGTGCGCTGGCTGCCAAAGACGGCCCCATCGTCCCGCTGATCGCCGAGACCGGCGGCATCAACGCCATGCTGGTGGACAGCACGGCCCTGCCCGAGCAGGTGGCCGACGCGGTGGTGCAGAGCGCGTTCCGCTCTGCCGGCCAGCGTTGCTCGGCGCTGCGCCTGCTGTGCGTGCATGAAGGCATCGCCGACCACGTGATCGAGATGATCAAGGGCGCCGCGCAGGAGCTTGTCGTGGGCGAGACGGCTGACCTGGCAACGGACGTCGGTCCGGTGATTGACCGCGAAGCCTTTGACAACATCCAGAAGCATCTTCAGCGCCTGGGTTCAACGTCAAAAGTGCTTGTAAGCCATAAGAGACGGGCGCAAGCAGCTCCTGATTCGATAGCAAATGTCATTCCCCCCGCAGCCTTTGAGGTGCGCAGCCTGGCCGAAGTGAAAGACGAAATCTTCGGCCCCGTACTGCAGATCGTGCGCTGGGGCAGTGGCGAGCTGGCCACGCCGGAGGCCGTGATCGAGCAGATCAACGCGCTGGGCTACGGTCTCACACTCGGTATCCAGACCCGCATCGACTCGCGCGCACAGGCACTCGCGGCCAGCGCCCACGTCGGCAATATTTATGTGAACCGCAACATGATCGGTGCGGTGGTCGGGGTGCAACCCTTTGGTGGTGAAGGTCTGTCCGGCACGGGTCCCAAAGCGGGTGGACCGCATTACCTGTATCGCTTTTGTGCTGAGCAGGCTGTGACGGTGAATACGACGGCGGCGGGAGGGAATGCGGCGCTCCTGGCTGGAGGGGCTTGACGGCGGGTCGCTGTTTGTTCCGACGGGGGAGGTTCTTTGCTGAGGGTGGTTGGCCGGGGTCGCCCGGCAGGCGACTCACTTTTCTTTGCTTCGCCAAAGAAAAGTAAGCAAAAGAAAGGCGACCCTGGTTCCTGCGTCCCTTCGCTTCGCTGCGGGCAACCTGCGGTGCTCGGTCCAGCCGGGGTCAAAAACAACTCGCTTCGCTCAAACAAGTTTTTGCCCTGATCCGTCTGGACCTCCGCTCCTCGGCGCATACACAAGGGGGTGGGAGAGGAATACCGAACACCTGAAGAAACAAGGACACGCCATGGCGTGTCCTTGTTGGTATTGGAGTTGGTATTTGTCTTCAGTCCCCGCTCCCGATTGCCCCTTCTGTCTGCGCCGAGGAGCGCAGGGTCAGGCGGATCAGGGATCGCGATTGTCTGAGCGAAGTGCAACGTAGCGAGTTCGAGCGAGACCCCGCCTGAACCGAGCACCGCAGGTTGCCCCGGAGCGCAGCGCAGGGGACGCAGACAGCAGGGTCGCCTTTTCTTTGGTGACTTTCTTTTGGCGAAGCAAAAGAAAGTTACTTGCATGCCGGGCAACCCCCGGCCAGCAACACTCAGCAAAGGGCTCGGCCACAACATCACCAACGCTCGATCAGGCGAGGGGCCGCCCCGCACAAACCTCCCGAACACAACCCCGCAGCCACCGATGCCCCGGATCCGCATCCAGCCGCGGATGCCAGAGCAACGACACCGTGATCTCCGGCGTGGAGACCGGCAGCGCAAAACTGTGCATTCCGGCGCGCAGGTTTCCGGTGTGCCGTTCAGGAACCGTGGCGATCAGGTCGGAAGCCCGGGCCAGTGCCAGTGCCGCCGCAAAACCACCGACGATGGTAGCGATTTCCCTTTCGAGCCCGAACGGGTGCAAGGCTTCATCCACCGGCCCCTTGCCCTGGCCCCGCCGCGAGACGTCGATATGCCTGCCGGCGGCGTAGCGGGCGGGCGTGACCTCGCCCTCGCCCAGCGGGTGTCCCATTCGTACGACGCCGATGAACCGGTCCCGGAACAAGGCCTGCACGCGCAGCTCCGGTGCCGCCGTCTTTCCCACAACGCCTGTTTCCAGGTCGACGGTCCCGTCGCGAAGCGGCGTGCTGTCCTTGTCGAGCTTCTGTACGAAGCACAGCCGCACGCCGGGTGCTTCATCCGCAACGCGTGCAATAAGCTCCGGCCCGAAGTTCTCCACAAAACCTTCGCGAGTGCGCAGCGTGAACGTGCGGACCAGCTGTTTGAGCTTGAGTTTTTTGGCGGGGCGCAGCACCGCTTCTGCGTCTTGCACAAGCTGGCTGACGCGCTCACGGAGTTCGACGGCCCGCGGCGTGGGAACAAGACCGCGCCCAGCCCTGACCAGCAGCGGGTCGCCGGTCGTTTCGCGCAATCGGGCCAGCGCCCGGCTCATCGCTGACGGGCTCAGCCGCAGGCGCCGGGCTGCGCCCGCCACGCTGCCTTCCGCGAGCAGCACATCCAGGGTGACAAGAAGGTTGAAATCGGGCGCAGCCATGCATCGACCATAGCGCAATTTGGCCATGACATGGCGTTAAACGCACTCATAAAGTGCAAATGGTGCGTCTTCCGCCATGCCAGGTAAAAAACTACGCTCCCGGAGAGCTCCATTTCGGGGAGCCACAACCCCTTTACCGCTTGCCCACTGGACTACCTTGACCACTCCCCTTGCACCCACCCGCCCATCAACAAACGCCAACGCGGAACCGGCGCCGTCTGTCCGATGGGTACTGGCCAGTCTTTCGCTGTCCATGCTGCTGTCCTCGCTCGGCACCAGCATCGCCAACGTGGGTTTGCCGGCGCTGGCTCAGGCGTTCAACGCCTCTTTTCAGGAAGTGCAATGGGTGGTCCTGGCTTACCTGCTGTCCATCACCGCCCTGATCGTCAGTGCCGGACGGCTGGGGGACCTGATGGGCCGAAGGCGCTTGCTGCTGGCCGGCATCTTCCTGTTCTCGCTGGCCTCGGTCCTGTGCGGTGTCGCGCCCACGCTCTGGCTGCTGGTTGCCGCCCGGGCGGTGCAAGGCCTGGGGGCGGCAGTGATGATGGCGCTCACCATGGCGTTTGTCGGCGAGGCGGTTCCGAAGGCCAGAACCGGCAGTGCCATGGGGTTGCTCGGCACCATGTCCGCGGTCGGCACCGCGCTGGGTCCATCGCTGGGCGGTGTCCTGATTGCTGTATCGGGCTGGCAGGCCCTATTCTTCATCAACGTACCGTTGGGCATCCTGACTTTTTTCCTGGCGCGTCGCTACTTGCCTGCTGACCGCAAGGAAGGGAAGAAGGAGCGCCCCCATTTTGATCACCTGGGCACACTGCTGCTGGCCCTGACGCTCGCAGCCTACGCCTTGGCCATGACAACGGGGCGCGGTCATTTCGGTCCGCTCAACATGGCGCTGCTGCTGGCGGCTGTTATCGGCGTCGGCTTTTTCGTGCTCGTCGAGTCGGAAGCGAAATCCCCTCTGGTCCGGCTCACGACGTTCCGCGCTCCAGGCTTGAGTGCAAGCCTCGGCATGAACGCGCTCGTTGCGACCGTGATGATGGCGACGCTTGTCATTGGCCCGTTTTACCTGTCCCGTGCCCTCGGCCTCAACGCCGCGCTGGTCGGCATCGTCATGTCGATAGGCCCCGTCATTTCCGCATTGAGCGGCGTTCCGGCTGGCCGCATGGTGGACCGCCTGGGGGCGCCGTTCATGGCCATCATCGGACTCATCGCCGTGGCTACCGGCGCAGCGGCGCTGGCCGCGCTTCCGGCGATGTTCGGTGTCGCGGGCTACGTGGCCGCCATCTTCATCCTGACCCCGGGATATCAGCTGTTCCAGGCCGCCAACAACACAGCGGTCATGACGGACATTCCTGCGGACCAGCGGGGTGTCATTTCCGGCATGCTCAACCTGTCGCGCAATCTGGGCCTCATGACCGGTGCCTCCGCGATGGGGACCGTGTTCGCGTTTGCCTCGGCGGCGGACATCACCACCGCGGGTGCCGGGGCTGTTGCCACCGGAATGCAGGTCACGTTCGCGGTTGCAACGGTGCTGGTTGTCATCGCAATCGCCATCGCTGTCGGGGGCCGCTCGCGCGTAAAACCCAGGCTCAGCCGGTAACTTTCTCTTCCTTCGTCACCAGCCAGATCCCATAACAAACCAGCAACAAGGCCAGGCCGTTTTTCCACTCCAGGAAGCGCTCATCCAGAAACACCGCCGACAGCAGTGTCCCAAAAATCGGTATCATGAAATTGAACACGGTGATCATGCTCACGCGGTTGTACTTCAGCAAAATCGTCCACAGCGAAAACGCGGCCGACGACAGCACCACCAGATACACCATCAGCAAAGTGGACTTGAGCGTGAAGCCCGACAGCGTGCCGCCGGTGGCAACACCGATCAGCAGCAGGGCAAGGCCGCCTATGGCCAGTTGCCAGCCCGTCAGCACCACCGAGTCCACGCGCTGCGACACCTTCTTGCCGTAAATGCTGGCGGCCGACAGCACAAAAGCGGCAATCACCACAAAGCCTTCGCCGAGCAGCGTGAAATCGAAAGCCGGCAGGCCTTCGCTGAAGTTCACCACCATGACGCCGGCAAAGCCCACCACGCAACCCAGCACCTTGTTGAAACTGAGCCGGTCATTCTTGTAGATGTAATGCGCCAGCAGCACGCTGAAGAAGGTGCCCGTTGCATTCATGATCGAGCTCTTCACGCCGGTGGCGTACGCCAGGCCGATGTAGAAGAACACGTATTGCAGGCTCGTCTGCGTGAGTCCCACCAGCGCCACCTGGCCGAAGGTGCGGCGGTCCAGCTGGAACACCGGTTTTTTACTGATGGCCGCAAACACCAGCAGCACCAGGCCGGCAAAAATAAAGCGCCAGCCCGCAAACACCAGCTTGGAGGGAATGTCGTTGGCCGCAATATGAAACAGCGCATAGCCGTTCTTGATGGCCGGGTAGGCGCTGCCCCAGAGCAGGCAGCACAAGGAGGCCAGCAGAAAAACCACTTTGCGCCGGGTGAAAAAAGTGGAACTGTTCAAACCGGGATTCCGTGAAAAGAAGGCCGCGTCCGGACGCGGCAGACGCCAGGACTTGGCAGGGAAACTCAGAGCAGGCGCGCCAGGTACCGTCCGGTATGGCTGACCGGGTTAGCGGCGATGTCTTCCGGTGTGCCAACACCCACCACCGTGCCGCCGCCGGCGCCGCCCTCGGGCCCCATGTCGATCAACCAGTCGGCAGTCTTGATGACGTCCAGGTTGTGCTCGATCACCACAATCGTGTTGCCTGCGTCGCGCAGCTGGTGCAATACCTTGAGCAGCAGGTCGATGTCGGCAAAGTGCAGGCCGGTTGTCGGCTCATCAAGGATGTATAGCGTGCGGCCGGTGTCGCGTTTGCTCAATTCCAGCGCGAGCTTCACGCGCTGCGCCTCGCCGCCTGAGAGCGTGGTCGCGGCTTGGCCCAGCTTGATGTAGGACAGGCCCACGTCGAGCAGCGTGTGCAGTTTGCGCGCAATGGTGGGCACGGCCTTGAAGAACTCGGCTGCCACCTCGACGGTCAGGTCGAGGATCTGCGCGATGTTCTTGCCCTTGTACTGCACTTCCAGCGTTTCGCGGTTGTAGCGCATGCCTTTGCAGACATCGCAAGGCACATACACATCGGGCAGAAAGTGCATTTCGACCTTGACCACGCCATCGCCCTGGCAGGCTTCGCAGCGGCCGCCGGCCACATTGAAGCTGAACCTTCCGGCGCCGTAGCCGCGTTCGCGCGCCGTGTTCATCTCGGCCATCAGCTCGCGGATCGGCGTGAAGAGGCCGGTGTAGGTGGCCGGGTTGCTGCGCGGCGTTCGGCCGATGGGCGACTGGTCGACGTTGATGACCTTGTCGAAATGCTCGATGCCTTCAATGGCTTCGTGCGGCGCGGGCTCTTCGTGGGCGCGGTACAGCGTGCGCGCCACAGCGGCATACAGCGTGTCGTTCACGAGCGTTGATTTGCCCGAGCCCGATACGCCGGTCACGCAGGTCAAGAGGCCCACCGGGAATTCGACGCTCACGCCCTTCAAATTGTGGCCGGTGGCGTTGATGACGCGCAGGGCCTGCATGTCGCCCAGCGTGGCCTGGTGCACGGCTTCGCGCGCGGCGCGGCGCTCGGCGGCCGGGCTTTGCGGAAAGCGCGAGACTTTCTTTTTCTCCGCCGCTTCCACGGCCTTGACCGTCGGCAGCCAGGGTGTGCGGCGTTTGGGCACCGCGATCTTCAGCGTTTGCGCCAGGTACTGGCCCGTGAGCGAGTCGGGGTTATTCTTGACTTCGTCAAATGTGCCTTGCGCCATCACGCGCCCGCCGTGGATGCCGGCGCCCGGTCCCATGTCGATCACATGGTCGGCCGCGCGGATCATGTCTTCGTCGTGCTCGACCACCAGCACGCTGTTGCCGATGTCGCGCAAATGCTTGAGCGTACCGATCAGGCGGTCGTTGTCGCGCTGGTGCAGGCCGATGCTGGGCTCGTCGAGCACATACATCACGCCGGTCAGGCCCGAACCGATCTGCGAGGCCAGGCGTATGCGCTGGGACTCGCCACCCGACAGTGTCTCGGCGCTGCGGTCCAGGCTGAGGTAATTGAGCCCCACGTCGTTGAGGAACTTCAGGCGCAGGCCGATCTCGCGCACTACCTTGGCCGCAATTTCGGCCTTGGCACCCTGCATCTTCAGCGCGTTGAAATACTCGAAACTCTCGCGCAACGTTGAGTGGCTGATTTCATAGATCGCCTTGCGCCCAGGCTTGCTGCCATCGGGCACCGATGCGTCAACGCCGTCTTCAGGCGCGCTCACCAGGTACACGTGGCGCGCCTCGGTACGCAGGCGCGTGCCTTCGCAGTCAGGGCAGGGCTGCACGCTGCGATAGCGGGACAGTTCTTCGCGCACGGCGGCGGAATCGGTTTCGCGGTAACGACGCTCGAAGTTGGTGATGACGCCTTCGAAGGGATGCTTCTTGGCGATCTTCTTGCCGGCAAAGTTGCCCGAATCCATCACGTAGCTGAACTTGATTTCTTCCTCGCCCGAGCCGTACAGGACAACCTGCCGCACGTTGTCGGGCAGGTTTTCAAAGGCAGCGTCGATGTCGAATTTGTAGTGCTTTGCCAGGCTTTCCAGCATCGAGAAGTAGTAGCCGTTGCGGCGATCCCAGCCCTTGACGGCGCCGCTGGCCAGGCTCAGCGACGGGAAGGCCACCACGCGTGCCGGGTCGAAAAATTCCATATGACCCAGGCCGTCACAGGTGGGGCAGGCGCCGACGGGCGAGTTGAAAGAGAAGAGCCGCGGCTCCATTTCGCTCAGCGAGTAGTCGCAGACAGGGCAGGAAAACTTCGCGCTGAAGAGGTGCTCTTTGCCGGTGTCCATTTCCATCGCGATCGCTTTGCCGTCGGCCAGGCGCAGTGCGGCCTCAAAGCTTTCGGCCAGGCGTTGCTGCAGGTCTGCGCGCACCTTGATGCGGTCAATCACCACATCGATGTTGTGTTTTTCGGTTTTCTTGAGCTTGGGCAGGTCGTCAAACTCATAGGCCGTGCCGTCGACGCGAAAGCGCACATAGCCTTGCGACTGCATCTCGGCAAATACGTCCACAAATTCGCCCTTGCGGTCGCGCGCCACCGGCGCCAGGATCATCAGCTTGGTGTCTTCGGGCAGCGCCAGCACCGTGTCGACCATTTCGCTGACGCTTTGGGCCTGCAGCGGCAGGTCGTGGTTTGGGCAATAGGGCGTGCCGGCCCGCGCAAACAGCAGGCGCAGGTAATCGTGAATTTCAGTCACCGTACCCACGGTGGAGCGCGGGTTGTGCGAGGTGGCTTTCTGCTCGATGGAGATCGCGGGCGACAGGCCTTCGATCATGTCCACGTCGGGCTTGTCCATGAGCTGCAGGAACTGCCGCGCATAGGTGGAGAGGCTCTCAACGTAGCGGCGCTGGCCTTCGGCGTACAGCGTGTCAAAGGCGAGAGACGACTTGCCCGAACCGCTCAAGCCGGTAATCACCACCAGCTGGTTGCGCGGAATGTCGAGATCGATATTTTTAAGGTTGTGCGTGCGCGCGCCGCGGATGCTGATCCGCTGGGCCGCGAGCACTTTGGCAAGGTATTTGCTGTCGTCAGGAGAGTTCAAGATGTGGCAGCCGCAAAACTCTCCATCATAGACCGAAGCACCGTTTCAAGCACAATAGCCGGTTGGGCAAGCCACGGGCTGCCGTGGGCTTGCCGCTCCCAGTCGGTCAATCCCGGGTTATTGCCCCGTTTTGGAGCTTTTCTAGCTATTTTTTGGCCGCTTTTGCCCTTTTAATCCCCTTGACTGCGCTTACAGCCCCCATGTCGTTTCCCATGACCGCCACCGAGCGGCGCGCCAGCGTTTCGCTGGCTTCGATCTTTGCGCTTCGCATGCTCGGCCTCTTTTTGGTGCTGCCGGTGTTTGCGCTGGAGGCGGCCAAATACCCGGGGGGCGATGACCCGGCCCGGATTGGCCTGGCCATGGGTATTTACGGCCTGACGCAGGGCATGCTGCAAATTCCTTTTGGGATCGCTTCGGACTGGTGGGGGCGCAAGCGTGTCATCGTTTCCGGCCTGGTCATTTTTGCGCTGGGCAGCCTGATCGCCGCCTGGGCGCCCGACCTGAACTGGCTGATCGCCGGCCGGTCGTTGCAGGGGGCGGGTGCCATTTCGGCTGCCGTTACGGCGCTGCTGGCCGATTCCACCCGCGACGAAGTGCGTACCAAGGCCATGGCGCTGGTGGGCGGCAGCATTGCCCTGATGTTTGCGCTTTCGCTGTTGGCCGCGCCTCTGCTCGCCGGCGCTATCGGCCTGCACGGGCTGTTTGCCCTGACTGGCGCACTGGCACTGGGCGGCATTGCCGTGGTCGTCTGGTGGGTGCCACCCGAACCGGTGGAGCACGTCAATCGGCCGCGCGGCAGCGTGGTGGAGGTGCTAAAGGACACCGCGCTGCTGCGGCTGAATTTCGGCGTGTTCGTGCTGCATGCCGTGCAGCTGGCCATGTGGGTGGCGATTCCGGCTTTGCTGGTGAATGCCGGGCTCGACAAGGCCGCGCATTGGCAGGTCTACCTGCCGGCGGTGCTGGCCTCTTTTGGGGTGATGGGGGCTACGCTGTTTCCGCTGGAAAAACGGGGCTACCTGCGCGCCGTGTTCCTGGGGGCTGTCGGCCTGGTCCTGCTGGTTCAGCTGGGCTTGCTCTGGGTGGCGTCGTCTACCTCGGCGCCGGCCAGCCTGGGCATTCTGGCCGTGCTGCTGTTCCTGTTTTTTTGCGGCTTCAACGTCCTGGAAGCCACCCAGCCCAGCCTGGCCTCCCGGGTGGCGCCAGCCCATGCCCGCGGCGCGGCGCTGGGGGTGTACAACACCTTGCAGTCGCTCGGTTTTTTTGCCGGCGGCGCGGTGGGCGGCTGGATCACCAAGGTGCACGGTGCCCAGGGGCTTTTTCTGTTGTGCGGCGGCCTGATGCTGGCCTGGCTGCTGGTGGCCTGGCCCATGCGGGCGCCCGGCCGGCACGGGGCCGCGGCTGTTACAGACGGCCATGGCACCGCATCGGGCCAGCCAGTTAAACTCTAAGTTAGATCAGGAGAACACCCCATGGCATCCGTCAATAAAGTTATCGTCGTCGGCAATCTGGGCCGGGACCCCGAAATGCGCAGCTTCCCCAGCGGTGACCAGGTCGCCAACGTCACCATTGCCACCACTGACAAGTGGAAGGACAAGCAGACGGGTGAAATGAAGGAGGCCACCGAATGGCACCGCGTGGTGTTCAACGGCCGTCTTGCTGAAATCGTCGGCCAGTACCTGCGCAAAGGCTCGCAGGTCTATGTCGAAGGCAGCCTGCGCACGCGCAAGTGGACCGACAAGGACGGCCAGGAAAAGTACACCACCGAAATCCGTGCCGACCAGATGCAGATGCTCGGCAGCCGTCAGGGCATGGGCGGCCCCGGCGGTGATGACGGTGGCGGTTATGAAGCGCCGCGCCAGTCCGCACCTGCTGCACGCCCGCCGGCCGCCGCACCGCGGCCAGCTCCGGCAGCCAAGGCCGCCAGCGGCTTTGACGACATGGACGACGATATCCCGTTCTAAATACAAACAGTCTTTGTCGATGGAGGCCCACTGTTCGAGAGGAGAGTGGGCTTTTTGTTTGCAGGTGCCCGGATGATCAGCTCATCGCCTGACGGACAAGCAGCGTGTCTGTGAATTGCTCAAAGGCCACGACCTTCCCGCCCCGCAGGTGCCAGACATGGGCCACACGGGCCTGCATGTCCTTTCCCGTGGCGCGGTAAGTGCCGTGGTAGCTTCCCACCCCGAGGATGTGGTCACCACCGTCGACGAGGCTTTGCAGTTCGAAGCGATAACCGATCCAATCCCTGCCCAGCACGGCAAAGACGTTGTCGACAACCGCTTGCGGCCCGACCCAGGTGCCCGCGCAAGGAAAGCCCGCCATCTCGGTCCAGCGTACCTGGGGCGAGACATGGGCCATCATCTCCTGGACGTTTCCCTGGGCCGACGCCGCGTAATGGGCACGGACGATGTCGATATTCGACATCATGGTTTCAACCCCACTTCATCTCGCCCTTGGCGACTTTGGCGCCAATTTGCAACGCCACGCCCATGCCGGCGTTCGGGTAGCGCCGGGTCATGGCCGCGATGAGGGCACCGCTGTCGGCGGCCTTGGCCAGCACTTCCTCGAAAGCCACGAGGTAGTCGCGGGTGTATTGGATCGCGCTTGCGTCCACCGCCGCCGTGACCGCCATGTGGCCGGGGACCACCACGGCGGGTTTGCGCGCAGCCATGGCATCAAGCGTCTTCACCCAAGCCGCACGGGCCTCGGCGCCCTGCGTGTCGGCGGTCCATACATGGACGCCGGAGAACAGCAGCACGCCGCCGAAGATGGCGTTCAGCGAAGGCACCCAGATGTAGCGGCGGTTGGCCAAGCCATCCGCATCGACGATTTCAATGGCATGGCCTTCCAGGGTGAGGCTGCGGCCGTCGAAGGCCTGGGGCATCACGATGTCCGCCAGCGCCTGTGGGCCGTTTTCCTTGAGTTGGGGGCCCCAGGTTGCCAGTTTCTTTTCCACGTTGCCCTTGATGGCCGCGATCGTGGCCGGTGCCGCGATCACCTTGGCGTCGGGAAACGCCGCCTTGATAGGCGCCAGGCTGAAGTAGTAGTCGGGATCGCTCTGGCTGATGTAGATGGTCGTGAGCTTTTTGCCGGTGGCCTTGATGGCCTCGGCCAATGCCTTGCCGTCGGGAAGCGTAAAGCCCCCGTCGATGAGGACAGCCTCGCGTTCGCCGGAGATCAGCACCGGGGCGCGGAAGAATCCGTGTTCGCCGGCGGGGAAATGTTTCCAGGTCAGGTTGGTATTTGCAGCCATAGCGCTTTTCACTCCTAAGATGGCCGTCGCGACAGCCGCGCCGGCTACAGTTTTGATTGCTTCTCTTCGTGTTGTCATGGTTTTTCCTTCTTCTTGAACAGTTAACTGAAATGGGTTGCGGGGGTGGAGGCGGTGCCGGGCTCAAGCAGCCTCGAGCTCGCCTGCCAGCGCGCGCGGGTTGGAATAAAAATCGGCGTTATTCAAGACCCAGCGCTGCGCGCCGGATTCAGCAACCAGGGTGGGCACGCCCTGCGCGCCGAACTCCCGCATCAAGGCCTGTGCGCGGTCCATGCGGGCCCGGTTGGCGACGAGAAGATCCTCTTCGGGTTGCTCCACCATTGCGGCGGCCTGCTCGAGGCCGAGCCCGCGCAGAACGCCGGCCAGCGTTTCCAGTGAGGTCGTGTCCTTGCCATCCACGTAGCGCGCATTCTGGATCGCCTTGAGGGCTTCCAGTTCCCGGCTCGGCGCCGTCAATGACACGGCGGTCAGTGCCACCGTGGCGGGGCCGCTGTCAAACAAGCGCTGGCGATCACCGAGAACCTGCTCGCGGTACTGCCCGGTGAAGCGCTGCCCCGTCAGGCGCTCGATGCGCTGGTCGTTGGACCAGGCATAGGCGGCGAAGTCACTGTTCATGGGCCGTGCGCCCTCGCCGGCGAACAGCCCGGTCGGCAGCAGTTCGATGCCGACAGCGGGAGTTTCAGCCAATGCCGAGAGCGCCGGCATGGCGCCGTAGCACCAGCCACATAGCGGGTCGAACAAGTAATAAAGGGTTTTGGTCATGGTTTCTTTGGAGTTCTTTGCTCACTGGTTGTGATCGTAGGCACGATCCATTGACTGTTAAAGACATCTCTGATAAACACAATGTATGTTTAAAGCAAACAATCAAGATGAAGGTGGCCTCGGCGGGCTGGGAAGCCTGAGGCGCCTGGCCTACTTCGCGGCTGTGGTGGAAACCGGCTCCTTCACCGCGGCTGCGGATCGCCTGGGGATCACCAAGGCGGTGGTCAGCCAGCAGGTTGCGCGGCTGGAGCGCGAATTCCGCACGTCGCTCCTTGTGCGCACCACACGCAAGGTGCAGCCCACCGAACTGGGGCAAGCCTTCTACCTGCGTTGCGCGCTGATCCTGCGCGAGGCCGGGGATGCCTTCGACGACCTGGCGGAAACCTCAGCGGAGCCGTCCGGCATGCTGCGGCTGACCGCCCCCTTCGACTATGGTGTCGGCGTGGTGGTGCCGGCTATCGCCGCCTTTACCCGGCGCTACCCCGCGTGCAAGGTCGATGCCGTCCTCACCGACCAGACGCTGGACCTCATGTCGGGCAACATCGAACTCGCAATACGTGTCGGCTGGCTCGCTGAAACCAGCCTGCAGGCGCGAAAAATCGGTTCTTTCCGGCAACTGCTCGTGGCGTCGCCGGCCATGAAGCCGCAAGTGGCGCGGCTGACCGGCCCGCAAGACATCGCCAGCTTGCCCTTCATCGCCAACACCGCGCTTCGCGACCACCTGACATGGAATTTCTCGCTCAACGAGCGTGAGCGCCAGGCCGTTAGCGTGCAGGCCTCGATTTTTCTCGACGCCACGCTTGCCGTGCGCGAAGCCGTGTTCCAGGGCGCGGGGCTTTCGGTGCTGCCGGACTATGCGGTAGCGGGTGATCTGTCGGCCGGCCGTCTCATCCATGTCCTGCCGCAGTGGCATCTGCCTTCGGGCGGTATCCATGCGGTGTTTCCGGCCGCGCGCTTTCGTCCCGCGAAGGTCCGTGCCTTTGTCGACTTGCTGGCAGACAGAGAACAGCAACGGCAGGCCGTCAGCGCGTCAAATGAAAGCTGACGCCCAGCCTGGCGCGTGGTCGACATGGCGACGATATTCCGCTCCGAGGATTGCTATCATTTTGATAGCTGCTCGCGCACGCTTATTGTGCACTGCAGCTATTTTTCGTTTAAGCCTGCGCTGAAGGCGCGTCGCGGACGACCAGGACGGGCACCGGCGCCAGCCTCAGGATCTGCTCGGCGCCACTGCCCAGCAGCACCCGTCCCAGGCCGCGCCGGCCGTGGGAGCCGACCACGATGAGATCGGCATTCCAGAGCTTGGCCGCCTCGGCCACCGACTCTCCCAGGCGTTTGCCCGGTTCATCGCAAAGCAACTGGCTTGCAGTGACTCCGGCCGACCCGGCGATGGCCGTCGCATCCGTCAGGACTTTGGCGCCGCTTTCGCGCATCATGCCGACCAGATCGGCCGACCAGGTGCCATAGGGGTCGACTCCACCCAGGTAAGCCGCCTCATTGAAGGCGTGCAGCAGCCGTACGCTGGCGCTGGTTTCCCGCGCCATCGCCAGGCCGGCGACAAGGGCCTTGTTGGAGGTGTCGCTGCCGTCCACGGGAATCAGGATTCGCTTGAACATGGTGAATGCCTCATGTGAGTTGAAACGTTATCCATGGTGGCGATTTTGGGGAGCAGCATGTTGATGCGGATCAAATGTGGACAGATTCGCGACGGACGGAAGGGCTTCCGGGCGCAGGTCAATCGATTTGCTGCGTTTCACGCATTGGCCGTAATAACCGGGTCTTGGCCCGTGGTGTCCCCGTGGGGGCTCACCTCTGTACCGGCACGGCCCGCCAGCATTTCCTCGATCTGGGCCAGCGAGCCTATCAAAGCCTTCTTGCCGGTCTTGAGCACAAAGCCGGTGGCAGCCTGTACCTTGGGGCCCATGGAGCCTGCAGGGAAGCTATGGCCCAGCAATTCCTGTGGCCTGATCTTGCCGATGGCGTGCTGTGCGGGCGTTCCCCAGCCCAGGTAGACGGCATCCACGTCGGTGGCGATCACCAGGCAGTCGGCCCCCAGTTCCCGCGCGAGCAGGGCGCCCGTCAGGTCCTTATCGATCACGGCATCGATGCCTTGAAGAGAATGCCCGCCGGCGGTGCGCACCACCGGGATGCCGCCACCCCCCGCGGCGATCACCACCGCCTCATGCAGCAGCAGCCAGCGGATTGGGTCCATGCCCAGCACACATGTTGGAAGAGGTGAAGCCACGACGCGCCTGAAGCCTGCTCCGTCCGGCGCGACATGCCAGTGCATTGTTTGCGCAAGCCGTTCGGCTTCTTCCCTGGCATAGACAGGCCCGATAGGTTTGGTGGGCTTGCCGAAAGCCGGGTCGGCCGGATCGACTTCCACGCGCGTGAGCAGGGTAACGACAGGGCGGCTGGGTGGAAGGTGGTTGGCAAGTTCCTGCTCCAGCAGGTAGCCGATCATGCCTTCGGTTTGCGCGCCCAGCACGTCAAGCGGATAGGGAGCCACTGCCGCGTAGGCCGAGTTTTGCAGCGCCAGCAGGCCTATCTGGGGCCCGTTGCCGTGAGTCACCACCAACTCATGACGAAGCGCGACGCGGGCCAGTTGGGTCGCCACGCTCCGGATGTTTTCCAGCAGGTTCTGAGCGCTGAGCGACTGGCCCCGGCGCAGCAAGGCATTGCCGCCCAGTGCCACGACCAGCTTCATGCGAGCGTGGCCACAAGCACGGCCTTGATGGTGTGCATGCGGTTTTCCGCCTGCGTGAACACGATGGATGCATCGGACTCGAAGACCTCGTCGGTCACTTCGATTTCGCTGAGGCCGTAGCGTTCGTGGATCTGGCGCCCTACCTCGGTGTCCAGGTTGTGGAAAGCCGGCAGGCAATGCATGAAGCGGGTTCGCGGCTTGCCGGTAGCCTTCATCAAGGCGCTGTTGACCTGGAAGGGCAGCAACTGCTCAATCCTGAGCTTCCAGGTGTCGTCGGGCTCACCCATGGACACCCAGACGTCGGTGTAGAGAAAGTCAGCGTCCTTGACAGCCTCGGCCGGATCGTTGCTGAGGGTGATGCGCGCGCCTGTTGTCTTTGCCAGTTCGCGCATTTCGCTCACCAGCCCGGGCGGTGGCATCAGCGCGGCGGGTGCGGCGATGCGCACGTCCATGCCCATCTGCGTGCCGCCCACCAGCAGCGAGCAGCCCATGTTGAAGCGGGCGTCGCCCAGGTAGCAAAAAGACAGTTCATGCAGCGGCTTTTCGCCGAACTCCTGCATGGTCAGCAGGTCGGCCAGCACCTGGGTCGGGTGCGACTCATCTGTGAGCCCGTTCCAGACCGGGACGTGCGAGAAGCGCGCGATTTCTTCCACCACCGTCTGATGAAAGCCGCGGTACTCGATGCCGTCGTACAGCCGCCCCAGCACCCGCGCCGTGTCCTTGAGAGACTCCTTGTGCCCCAGCTGTGAGCTGACCGGGTCGATGTAGGTCACGTGGCCGCCCTGGTCGTGCACCGCGACTTCGAAGGCGCAACGCGTTCGGGTGGAGGCTTTCTCGAAAATCAGCGCGATGTTTTTGCCCTTGAGGCGCGCGAGCTCATTGCCTGCATATTTCGAGCGCTTGAGCTCGGCGGCCAGGTCCAGCAGGAAGCGGATGTCCCGCGGGGAAAAATCCTTGAGGTCCAGAAGACTGCGGTTGTGAAGGTTGAAGCTCATGGATAGCCGTCTTTCGTGGATGCCTCAATGGCGGGTCAGGCAGCGTCACGCTCAATCGGACAGGACATGCAGTGGCTGCCGCCGCGGCCCCGGCCCAGCTCCCCGCTGGGGATTGTGATGACCTCGACACCGGCCTTGCGCAGAAGGGTGTTGGTGTGGGTGTTGCGGTTGTAGGCCATGACAACGCCGGGCGACAGTGCCAGCACGTTGTTGCCGTCGTCCCACTGTTCGCGCTCGGCTTCATAGGCATTGCCGCCGGTGGCGACAACGCGCAGCTTTGCAATACCCAGCGCCTGGGCGAGCACGTCAAGAAAGGGGCCGGTTTCTGCCCTGACATCCAGCGCGCCGGCTTCGTTGCCGGGTCTGAGGCTGAACACGCGTATGGCCTGCACGATCTCGGGAAACACCGTCACCAGGTCGCGGTCGCAAAAAGTCAGCACCGTGTCCAGGTGCATGGCCCCGCGCGACTTGGGCAGCTGGGCGGCCAGCACCCGGGTCGCGGCGCCGCGGGCGAACAGGCTGCGCGCCAGCTGGCTCACGGCCTGCGGCGAGGTCCGCTCGCCCATGCCGATCAGCACCAGGCCCTGGCCCAGAGACATGATATCGCCGCCTTCGAGCGAGGCCTGCGCGTGCGGCTGGCCCGGATCACCCCACCATTCGGCGACCTTGCCGGCAAACGCAGGGTGAAAACGGTAGACGGCCGCCATGAGCAGGGTTTCCTGCCGGCGTGCGGGCCAGTACATGGCGCCCAGCACCACACCGTCGCCTATCCAGCAACTGCTGTCGCGCGTGAAGAGGGTATTGGGAAGGGCGGGCAATAACAGGTCGGAGGCGCTCGCGCACGCGGCCGTAAGACCCGGCAACTTGAAGGGCAGGTCCACCGGCGTCAGCCCGCCAATCAGGAACTCGGCCAGGCGGGCCGGCGGCAGTTCTTGCAGCCAGGGTCGCAGCACGGCGGCGGCTTCCAGGTCGATGCCGGTCAGTTTGCGGTCCAGCAGCCAGTCGCGCACCGCTGGGTCGCTGACTGTGACTGCGAGAAGGTCGTGCAATTCCAGCACTTCCACGCCTTGCTCCGTCATGGCGCTGGTGAACGCGTAATGGTCGTTTTTTGCCTGCGCGACCCACATCACATCGTCGAACAGCATGCTTTGGCAGTTCGCGGGCGTCAGGCGCATATGCGCCAGGCCCGGCCTGCAGACCAGTACCTTGCGCAGCCGGCCCGTCTCTGAATGAACGCCGGCCATCACAGGCTCAACTGACCGGTGGCGAGCATCCCGCCGGCCACCGCTGCGAGCGCGAGCACGGCTGCGAGCATGGCTTTCTCGCTAGCGGTAAAGGGCTGTTTGTTGCCCTGCCGTTTGGCGATGAAATACAGGGCCGCGCCGGGGGCGTAGAGCAGAGCGCTCAGCAGGAGGTATTTGGCGCCGGCGGCATACAGCAGCCACAGGCAGTACACCGACGCGAGCGCGGCCACCGGCAGGTCCAGCGACCCGCCGGCGGTGCCTTCCCTCGTTGGGCCCTCACCGCGCAGCAGCACCTTCAGGCCGTAAAGCGCGCTGAACAGGTAGGGCAGCAAAATCATCGCAGTCGACAGCGAGATCAGGGCCAGGTAGGAAGCCTTGGAGACCAGCGTGACGATGAGGAAGATCTGAACCATGGCGCTGCTCAGCCACAGGGCATTGGCCGGCACGCCCTTGCTGCTTTGGCGGCCCAGCCATTCGGGCATCACGCCGCTGTTGGCCGGTGTGAAAAGCGACTCCGCAGCGAGCAATGTCCAGGCCAGGAAGCCACCGCCGACGGAAACGATGAGGCCGACATAAATCAGCACAGCGCCCCAGGTGCCCACGGCTTTCTCAAGCACGCTGGCCATGGAGGGATTCTTCAATCCGGCAAGTTCGGGCTGCGTGAAGATGCCCAGGGACAGCAACGAGACGGCCATCAACAGTGCCAGGCAGATCAGAAAACCAATCACCGTGGCCTTGCCGACGTCCTTGCGCTGCCGCGCGCGCGCCGAATAGACACTGGCGCCTTCGATGCCGATGAACACCCACACCGTCACCAGCATGGTGCTCTTGACCTGGTCAAGTACGGAGCCGAGTTTGGCGCTGCCCCAGAAGTCCAGGCTGAAGGTGGGCGCCTGGAAAGCGGCGGCGGCCAGCACAATGAACAGCAGCAACGGAATGACTTTGGCGACTGTGACAATCGCATTGACCCAGGCAGCGGTGTTGATGCCGCGCAGCACCAGCGCGTGCACGATCCACAGGACTATCGACGCTCCGGCCACGGCCGCGGGCGTGTTGCCTTCGCCGAAAGCTGGAAAGAAATAACCGAGCGCACCGAAGGCGGCCACCAGGTAGCCGACGTTGCCGATCCAGGCGCTGATCCAGTACCCCCAGGCGGAGTTAAAGCCGATGTACTCGCCTGACAGCGCGCGGGCATAGGCATAGACGCCGTTGTCCAGTTCGGGCTTGCGCAGGGCCAGCATCTGGTAGACGCGCGCCAGCACCAGCATGCCCACGCCCGTGACCAGCCAGCCGATCAGGATGGCACCCGCGCCGGCGCCCGCCGCCATGTTTTGCGGCAGGCCGAAAATGCCGCTGCCGATGATGGAGCCCGTCACCAGCGCGACCAGCAGCCCCAGGCCCAAACCGCCCTGCGCCTGGCGTGTGGTAGGAATAGCCCGCGGCGGCGACACGGGGGAGCGGGTATTTGACAGTGTGTTCATGGCAGGCCTTCCGTAAAAGATGATCGGCTACTTGACCAGCAGCACCGGCACGTCAACGTCCGCCACTACCCGCTGGGCAACGCTGCCGAGCAGGGCGCGGCCCAGCAAACCATGGCCATGGGTGCCCATGACCAGCATGTGTACCTTTTCACGCTTCACCGCCTGCGCGATTTGTGTGGCCGGTGTGCCGGCGACCCAGGAGGCCCGGAAAGTGATGTCATGGCGTTTGAGAAAGCGTTCTATAGGCTCCAGCACTTTCTGGGCTTCGTCGCGGTGGTAGGCATGTACCGTGGCGGCGCCCACCATGGACTTGACGCGTGGAGGAACAGCGATCTGTACATTGAGCACGATCAACTCCGCGTCGGGCCCCATCAGGGTTTCGTGCGTGACCAGAAAGGCGAGGGCTTTTTTTGTGAACTTGCTGCCGTCAACGGCCAGAAGGACTTTCATGGTTGTCTCCGGAAAATGGAAAAAAATGAGACGGCGCGCGCTCAGCGCAGGACAAGGACGGGGATGCTGCTGTGCGTGAGCACCTGCTGGGTCTCGCTTCCGAGCAGGATGCGAGAGAGGCCCTTGCGGCCGTGCGAGGCCATGACGATGAGGTCGCACTTGTTCTTTTTGGCTGCGGCCAGGATGGCGGTGGCTACGAGGTCGGACTTGGCGATCACGGATTTGGCCTGGACGCCCGCAGCCTCGGCGGTCTTTTGCGCCGCGTCGGCAATGGCCTGACCCTTACCGGTCCATTCCTTTTCAATGCGCCCGACTTCCTGCGGCGAGATGGAGGCGCCACCTTCGAAGTAGCTCATGGGATAACGCGGAACAACGTTAACCACCACGAGGCCGGCATCCAGAGACACGGCAAGGGCGATGGCGTCTTTGACCGCTTTTTTGGAAAGCGTGGAGCCGTCGGTGGCAACAAGAATGCGCTTGTACATGGTGGGTTCTCCTGTGTTGATTCGTTTGCAGTCTAGGAGCGCCGCGGCGGCCCGGTCTTGATTCATGTCAAGGGCGCGGCAGATGACGTCGGCCCTCCACTGTGGCGCTTCCGGTGAGATCTTTCGATGTGCGCAAAACCGCATCGGCCGGGAAGCTATCCGAAGCAGCTTCAGGGCGCGGCGGAAATCCTCTGCGGCGGCCCGGGCAAGACGAGTCCGACGGGAGCGGTGCGCGGATACCGGTAAATCGTGTCATTCAGGTAGCCTGCCACTTCCACGATATCCGCCTCGTCCCATTGCAGCCCGGTGTTGCCTTGCCAGAGGCGAACCTGCACTTTCAGGCTCTCCCAGTCATGGGCGCGCCGGTTGTTGCGCCAGTGCATCTCCGAGGTGTGGCAAGCAATGCAGTGCGTCGTGTACAACAACTCCCCGCGGGTTTGTACGGGCATCGTCTGGCCATGCGCCGACAGGCCGGCGAACCCGATGGCGGCCAGCACAAGATACCGGCCGGGAAATGCTTTGGTGGAGGGTGATGGCATGGGGTGACTGTGCGCGCAGTATCGGGTGCCGTCTGTTCGCCAGCAGACTTAGACCACGGCCCCAAACAGCGCGCCCACACCCGCGGTGATGCCCATGGCCAGCGCACCCCAGAAAGTCACGCGCCATGCGCCGGGCAGGATCCCCGCGCCGCCCGCGTGGGCGGCCATCGCGCCCAGAAAGGCCAAAAATGCCAGGGAGGTTCCCGACACCCACCAGATCAGTGTGGCGCCGGGCGCCATCGCGGTAACGACCAACGGCAAAAGGGCGCCACATGCAAAGCTGGCCGCCGACGCGAGCGCGGCCTGTATGGGCCGGGCGGCCATGCTGTCGTGAATTCCCAACTCGTCGCGCGCGTGTGAACCCAGGGCGTCATGAGCCATGAGCTGCTCCGCAACCTGCCGCGCAAGCGCATCGTCCAGCCCGCGCGCGACGTAGATGGCGGTCAGTTCGCGGTGTTCGGCCACGGGGTCTTTTTCAAGTTCGGCCCGCTCCCGGGCCAGGTCGGCCTTCTCGGTATCGGACTGCGAGTGCACCGACACGTATTCGCCCGCGGCCATCGACATCGCGCCGGCCACCAGGGCTGCCACGCCCGTCATCAGCACATTGCCGTGTGTGGCGCTGGCGGCGGCCACTCCCACTATCAGGCTGGCGGTCGATACGATGCCGTCATTGGCACCCAGAACGGCAGCGCGAAGCCATCCGATGCGTGAAGTCCTGTGCCATTCAATATGTCTCATGCACTCATCCTTCGTTTAGGGGGTAGTTTGAATCAGCGGCGGCCGGGAAGCATGCGAGCCAGCGTGTTGTCACGCAGCCGGTAGTGGTGATACAAGGCCGCCAATGCATGCAAGCCCACCAGGAAATACCCCGCTGTCGCTCCCGCTTCGTGGACTTCCTTGATCCAGCCCGCCGCATCTTTGCTCTCGGCCATCAGCGCGGGCAGTTGCAGCCCAAAAAAAGGAATGGGCTGACCACGGGCGCTGAGTATCAGCCATCCCGCCAGGGGCATCCCTATCATGAGCAGATAAAGCCCCGCCTGCACCAGCCAGGCCAGGCGGCTTTGCCACAGCGGCGGTGCCGGGGCTACGGGTGGGGCGCGATGCCGGAGATTGACCGCCAGGCGAAGCCAGGCCAGCACAAAGACGGACAGGCCCAGCATGTAGTGCCAGGCCCTCAGCCCGTTGCGCATGTCGCTGCCCTTGGGAAAGGCGTCACTGAGCTCCATGCAGAGGTAGACCGCCGCCAGCAAGACAAGCATGAACCAGTGCAAGCCGATGGAGAGCGCACCGTAGCGGTTTTCCGGGTGGGGTTTTGACATCATGGTGTTTCTCCGGCGTCGTCAGGGTGAAGTCTTCACTGCGGGCCGCCGGCCGCGGCGGTTCGCGTTTGCGCATGTCTGCGCCATGCCCGGCTGGCCAGTTTGCGCAATTCGGCGTGCCACAGGACCGTGCTGGCCATGGCGGCGCACAGCAGCCATTGTTCAAACGTAAGGGGCACCGTGCCGAAAGCGTAGTTCAGAAACTCCAGGTTGACCACCGCGATCTGCAGGCCCAACGACAAGCCCAGCGCGGCCCATAGCCATGGGTTGGAGAAAAGGCCGCGAAACGCGGAGGCGGATTCCGAGCGCGCGTTGAAGGCATTGAACAGGTGCGCCAGCACCAGCACGGTGAAGCCGGCGGTGCGGGCGACGGCCAGGTCCTGGTTGCCCTCGATCAGCCCGCCAGGCAACAACATGTCCATGGTCAGGAGCGTCACCACCGCGATGACGGCGCCGGTCTGCAATATCCCCGACCACATGCGGCCATCGATCACGCGCTCATCGCGGGTGCGGGGCTTTCGCGCCATGACGTCGCCGACCGCGGGGTCTATGCCCATGGCCAGCGCCGGCCAGGAGTCGGTGATGAGGTTGAGCCAGAGGATCTGTGTGGCCAGCAGGGGCAGTACCACCGCAACGCCGGGGGCTTGAAGCCCGATGACGCCGGCACCCACCACACCCAGGAACACCGTCAACACCTCCCCCATGTTGGAGGACAGCAGGTAGCGCAGGAATTTCCGGATGTTGTCAAAAATGCCGCGCCCTTCGCGCACCGCCTCCACGATGGTGGCGAAGTTGTCGTCGGCCAGGATCATCCGGGCGGCCTGCCGTGTCACTTCGGTGCCGGTCAGGCCCATCGCGATGCCGATGTCCGCGGACTTCAATGCGGGGGCATCGTTCACGCCGTCGCCTGTCATGGCCACCACCTGGCCGTCGGCCTGCAGCGCATCCACGATGCGCTGCTTGTGCGCCGGCGCGACACGCGCATACACCGACGTCTGGCGAACCGCGGCGGCAAATTCCGCATCCTCCAGACTGTCCATCTCAATGCCGGTCAGCGCGGGCGATTGCGCGCCGCGGATTCCGAGGTCCGCGGCAATGCGCAGCGCCGTGCGCGGGTGGTCGCCCGTGATCATGATGACGCGGATGCCGGCACGCTGGGCCTGGCGTATCGCCACGGCCGCTTCCTCGCGCGGCGGATCCATCAGGCCGGCCGTGCCGACGTAGACCAAGTCTTCTTCCAGTGATGTGGATGCCGGGTCTTCACCGGCGTGCAGTGGACGGAAGGCAACGGCCAGTGTGCGCAAGGCCGCGTCCGAGAGGGTGTCGACGTTGCGGAGCAGGGCGGCCTTGCGGGCGGCATCCATCATCACGGTTGCCGCGCCCACCTTCACATGGGTGCAGCGCTCGATCAGCACGTCCGGCGCGCCTTTGCTGATGAGCATGGCGGCGCCACCTTGGTCATGGTCACGCTCAATCACCGACATCATTTTCCGGTCCGACGTGAACGGAATCTCCCTGATGCGGTCATAGCGGCCGGCGCGTGCCTGGAGTGAAGGGTCGAGCTTGCGCGCGGCGACCAGGAAAGCCGCCTCCGTGGCATCGCCCTGAATCCGCCAGATGCCGGCGGAGTCCTGCCGCAGGTCGGCATTGCCCGCCAGGCTGCCGCCCAGCAGCGCAAACGCCACCTCTTCCCGCAGCGGCCCGGCGGCGAGTTCGCCGCCGGCCTGCTCGACGCGGCCCTCAGGTACATAGCCCACGCCCGTCACCTCCACCATGCCGGATGCCGTTGCAATGCGCGTCAGGGTCATTTCCGCGCGCGTCAGTGTGCCTGTCTTGTCCGTGCAAATGACGGAGGCGCAGCCCAGTGTTTCCACGGACGACAGGTTTTTAATGATCGCCTTGTGCCTGGCCATGCGCTGCACCCCCATGGCCAGCACCACCGACAGGATGGCGGGCAGGCCTTCCGGAACCGCCGCCACCGCCAGCGCCACGCCGAGAAGCAGCACAGCGATGACGTCGCCGGCCGTGCGCAGTTCTGACAGCATCAGGATGGTGGCCACCACCACGGTGGCAATAATGAGCACCGCGATGCCGAGCATCCGGCCCAGCCGGCTTACTTCCCGCGTCAAAGGGGTAGGCGCTTGCGACGTCGCCTCGAGCATGGCGGCAATCGCGCCCATTTCAGTGTTCATGCCGGTAGCCGTGACTACCGCGCGGCCCGTGCCCTGGGTGATGGCCGTGCCCCTGAAGACCATGTTCACGCGGTCGCCCAGCGCGGCCGGGGCCCGCAGCGAAGCGGTGCTTTTCAGCACGGCGAAGCTTTCCCCGGTCAGCGAGGCCTCGTGGACACGCAGGGCGGTGGCGGCCGCCAGCCGCGCGTCGGCGCCCACCACGTCCCCCTCATTCAGGACCAGCAGGTCGCCCCGCACCAGCGACGCCAGCGCCACTTTTTGCACGCGGCCGTCCCTCATCAGCGAAGAACTCGCCTGCGTGAGTTTGGCCAGGGCCACCACCGCGCCGCGCGCCTTGGCCTGCTGAACGTAGCCCAGCGCGGCATTGAGCAGGACGACGACGGCAATCACCAGCGCGTCAATCGGCCAGCCTTGCCGCCCGTCCATGGCCCATGCGAGCAGCGAAATGGCAATGGCCGCTAGCAGCAAATAGATCAGGGGGTCCTGGAACTGCGAGAGAATGCGCCGCCACGCACTCACGGGCGGCGCGGCGTTGAGGGTATTGGGCCCTTGCGCGCCAAGCCGCCGTGACGCCTCGCCGGAAGAAAGGCCGCGCAGCAGGTCCGCGCCCGTGCTCGCGGCGACGTCCTCGATCTCGCGCACCGACGGGTCGCAGGGTGTTTCGGGCTGCGGGCTTTCTTCAGCGGCGCGGGGAATTTTCATCGTTGTCTTTTTTTATCCGGTTTTGCCCAGGCGGCGGCAAACGGCAAGCCAGCCTGGAGGCTGCACTCGGCAGGTGCCAGTCTGGCGGCTGCGGAAGGTCCGCCGCTTGTCCTGGATCAAGGCGATGCCACTTCGGCAAACCCTGCATTGCTGTTATCGCAAACATCCGCCTATCGGACTGTTCGATAACGTACAGAGAGGCGCCGCACCCGCCCAGGCTTGATCCATATCAAGGGCGCGGCATGCCGTGCTGGCTACCCTTGCGTCATGCAAACCGCCATCGCCCCGGCTTCCGCCGGCCTCTTGCCGCCCGCTGCCGCATGGGCCGTGCTCGACGAGTCGGCCGAATGGGAGGGCTTTAGCCGGCCGGTCGCGGGGCGCGAGGGCTGGTGGGAGTCGTACCTGGCGCTGGAGGGCATGCACTGCGCGGCCTGTGCGCTCACGGTCGAGGAGGTTTTGCGCAAGCTGCCCGGCGTGGATACGGTCCAGGTCAACGGCGTGACTGCCACGGCGCGGCTTCAGTGGCATCCGCAGACCACGCAGCCTTCTTATTGGATTGCGGCATTGCACCAGGCCGGTTACGGCGCCTTGCCGGCAGGCGACCTGCTGCTGGCCGGCCGCAGGGTGCAGGCTCAGCGGGTGATGTTGTGGCGCTGGCTGGTGGCGGGTTTTTGCATGATGCAGGTCATGATGTACGCGGCACCGGCCTATCTGGCGCCGGCGGGCGAGATCACGCCCGACATCCAGGCGCTGCTGGGCTGGGCCTCCTGGGTGCTGACCCTGCCGGTGCTGCTGTTTTCCTGCTGGCCGTTTTTTGCGGCGGCGCTGCGCGATGTGCGCAACCTGCGCATCGGCATGGACGTGCCGGTGGCGCTGGGCGTGCTGATCGCCTTCGGTGCCAGCACGGCCGCGACCTTTGACCCGGCGGGCCCCTGGGGTGACCATGCCTCGTACGACTCGGTGCCCATGTTCGTTTTTTTTCTGCTGTCGGGCCGACTGCTGGAGCAGCGCCTGCGCGACCGCACCGCCGGTGCGCTGGAGGCGCTGATGCGGCGCCTTCCGGACAGCGTGGAGCGGCGGGAAGCCGATGGCAGTTTCCGCGCGGTGGCCGTGCGCCGCCTTGTCGCCGGCGACTTGATTCGGGTGCTGCCTGGTCAGGCTTTCCCCGCTGATGGGGCCGTTGAGGGCGGTGAGAGCCGGGTCGACCAGTCGCTGCTCACCGGCGAATCCAAACCCCTGCTGCGGCGGGTGGGCGATGGTGTCATTGCCGGCAGCCACAACCTCACGGGTGTGCTGCAGGTGCGCGTGCTGCGCGTCGGGCCGGAAACCCGGTACGCCGAAATCGTGGCCCTGATGGAGCAGGCCTCAGTCGAAAAGCCAGGCCTGGTGCAACTGGTGGACCGCGTCGCCAGTCCCTTCCTGGTGGCCGTGCTGCTGGCGAGCGCCGCCGCAGCCGTGTGGTGGTGGCCTTTTGGTCAGGCGCATGCGATGGCGGTCGCGGTCGCGGTGCTCATCGTGACCTGCCCTTGCGCCTTGTCGCTGGCCACGCCGGCGGCCATGCTGGCCGGCGCGGGCGCACTGGCCCGGCGCGGCGTGCTGGTGCGCAAATTGCAAGCGCTGGAAAGCTGCGCTGCCATCGACACCGTGATCTTCGACAAGACCGGCACGTTGACAGAAGACCGCATGCAAGTCGTGATGGCCCATACGCCTGCCGGTGTGAACCGCGACGAGGCGTGTGACTGGGCGGGGGCGCTGGCCAGGCACTCGTTGCATCCGGTCTCACGCGCCATCGCCGCCCGCTTTCCCGCGACGGATTGGGTGGCCAGCGAAGTGGAGGAGGTTACCGGACGGGGCCTGCGCGGCAAGGTGGCCCGGTTGGACGGCAGTGAGCCGCATTACCTCAACCTGGGGGCGGCCTTTTTTTGCGGCGTGCCTGTGCCGGGCCGCGATGTGCCGGTGTTGCAGGCCCATCTGTCCGATGGCGAGCACTACCTCGCGGGTTTCGAGCTTGACGAAGCGATGCGGCCAGACGCGGCCCAGGCCGTGGACGCGTTGCTCAAGCTCGGTGTCCGCGTGCAGCTGCTTTCGGGCGATACGGGCCAGGCTGTCGCCCACCTGGCGCGCCGGGCAGGCATTGAGTGGTGCTTTGGCGAATGTACGCCTGAGGTCAAACTGGAACATGTGCGCCGCCTTCAGCGCGAGGGCCATCGCGTCATGATGGTGGGTGACGGCATGAACGACGGGCCGGTACTGGCCGTGGCTGATGCGTCCATGGCCATGGGTCAGGCCGTGCCGGTGGCTCAGGCAAGGTCGGATTTCATCATGACCGGCAACCGGCTGCTCACGGTGCCAGCCCTTGTCGCGCAGGCGCGGCGCACCCGGGCGGTCGTGCGCCAGAACCTGTTGTGGGCAGCGGTTTACAACGCGACCTGCGTACCGCTGGCGGTTTTTGGCTATATGCCCACATGGCTGGCCGGCTTCGGCATGGCGGCCAGCTCGCTGCTGGTGGTGGCCAACTCGGCCAGGCTGGCGCGCACCCCGCCGGAGAACTAGATGGATATCCTGTTCCTCTTGATCCCACTCTCAGTCGTGCTGGCCTTGCTGATCATCGGCGCACTGGGCTGGGCGGTATGGCGAGGTCAGTTCGAGGCGCTTGAGCAGGAAGCCGAGCGCATTCTGCACACTGATTGACCTGCATCAAATGGCGCGACCCGTGCCGCATCGACACTTTGAAGCATCAAGACAAAAGGTGCTTCATGAACGAAGAAACGACACGAGGGATCGCCTATCACGACAAGGTGGTTCGCCAGTTTTCACTGGCAGCTGTGCTCTGGGGTGTGGTCGGCATGGCTGTGGGCCTTTTCATCGCCGCGCAGCTGGCATGGCCTGAACTGAACTTCGGCATTCCCTGGCTCAGCTACGGCCGGCTCAGGCCGCTGCATACCAATGCTGTCATCTTCGCCTTCGGCGGCTGTGCATTGATCGGCAGCAGCTACTACGTGGTCCAGCGCACCAGCAGCGTTCCCTTGTTTGCACCGCGGCTGGCAGCCTTTACCTTCTGGGGCTGGCAGCTGGTCATCCTGGGCGCCGCGATCAGCCTGCCGCTGGGCTACACCACCGGCAAGGAGTACGCCGAACTCGAATGGCCCATCGACATCCTGATCACCCTGGTCTGGGTGTCCTATGCCATCGTCTTTTTCGGCACGCTGGGAATCCGCAAGGTTCGGCACATCTACGTGGCCAACTGGTTTTACGGCGCCTTCATTCTTGCGGTGGCGGTGCTGCACGTGGTCAACAGCGCGGAGATCCCGGCCGGCTGGATGAAATCCTATTCCGCTTATGCGGGTGTGCAGGACGCGATGGTGCAGTGGTGGTACGGCCACAACGCCGTGGGATTCTTCCTCACCGCGGGCTTCCTGGGCATGATGTATTACTTCATCCCCAAGCAGGCGGAGCGGCCGGTCTACAGCTACCGCCTGTCCATCGTCCACTTCTGGGCGCTCATCTTTACGTATATGTGGGCGGGCCCGCACCACCTGCATTACACGGCCTTGCCTGACTGGACGCAATCGGTGGGCATGGTGTTCTCGCTGATCCTGCTGGCGCCCAGTTGGGGCGGGATGATCAACGGCGTGATGACCCTGTCGGGCGCCTGGCACAAGCTGCGCGAAGACCCCATCCTGCGCTTTTTGATCGTGTCGTTGTCGTTCTATGGCATGAGCACCTTCGAGGGCCCGCTGATGTCCATCAAGACCGTCAATGCGCTCTCGCACTACACGGACTGGACGGTTGGCCACGTGCATTCGGGCGCACTGGGCTGGGTGGGCCTGATATCGATGGGCACGCTGTACTACATGATTCCCCGCCTGTTCGGGCAAAAGCAGATGTATTCGGTGCGCGCCATCGAGGTGCATTTCTGGACGGCCACCGTGGGCATCGTGCTCTACATCGCCGCCATGTGGATCGCCGGCGTGATGCAGGGTCTGATGTGGCGCGCCATCAACGCCGACGGAACCCTGACCTACACCTTCGTCGAATCGGTGAAGGCCACCTATCCCTTCTACGTGGTGCGTTTCTTTGGCGGGCTTTTGTACCTTGGCGGCATGGTACTGATGGCCTGGAACGTCTGCATGACGGTGGCCAAGGGCCGCCCCGTCCGGGTGCCGGTGCCGGCGCTGGCTCACGCATAACAAGAGAAGAAAGCACATCCCATGAAAGACGAAACCCCCTCTGCGGCCGGCTTCTCGCACGAGAAGATCGAAACCAACAACTTCCTGATGATCATCCTGATCCTGCTGGTGATCGCCGTGGGCGGCCTGGTGGAAATCGTGCCGCTGTTCTTCCAGAAGTCGACCACCGCACCGCTTGAAGGCGTGAAGCCTTATGGTGCGTTGCAGCTGGCCGGCCGCGACATCTACCTGCGCGAGGGTTGCTACAACTGCCACTCGCAGATGATCCGCCCGTTTCGCGCGGAGACGTTGCGCTACGGGCACTACTCGGTGGCCGGCGAATTTGTCTACGACCATCCCTTCCAGTGGGGCAGCAAGCGCACGGGTCCCGACCTGCACCGCGTAGGTGGCAAATACACCGACGAATGGCACCGTATCCACCTGAACAATCCGCGCGACCTGGTCCCTGAATCCAACATGCCGGCCTATAGCTGGCTGGAGAAGAAGCCCGTCGACCCCGCCGACATGGCGCCCCGCATGACAGCACTGCGCAGGGTGGGGGTGCCTTACACCGACGCCGAAATCGCCGAGGCCGCTGGTGTGGTGAAGGGCAAGACGGAAATGGATGCCCTGGTGGCCTATCTGCAAGTTATGGGCAAGGCCCTGAAGTAAAGGAGAGCGACATGGACGTCAACACGCTGCGCATCATCGCTACCCTGCTGTGTTTTGCCACCTTCGTCGGTCTGCTGGTGTGGGCCTATTCCAGCCGTAACCGCACGCGGTTTGAAGAGGACGCAAAGATCCCCTTCCTGCAGGACTAGGGGGTAGCGCCATGCAAGACCTCTTCACCGGTTTTTTATTCACTGCACAACACATCGGGTGTGAGCCATGAGCGATTTCACAGACAACTTCTGGTCCTGGTACGTGGCCGCGCTGACCTTGATCGGCATCCTCGGTGCCCTGGTCCTGCTGTGGGCGACGGCCCGCAAAAAAATACCCCAGAACAGCGACAACACGACGGGCCACGTCTGGGATGAAGACCTGCGCGAGTCCAACAACCCGATGCCGCGCTGGTGGATGTGGCTGTTCGTGATCAGCGTGATCTATTCCTTGCTCTACCTGGTCGCTTACCCGGGCCTTGGTGCTTACCCGGGCGAAATGGGCTGGAGCACGCGTGGCGAATACAACACCGCGATGGACAACGCAGACAAGGAGCTTGCACCGCTGTACGCCGGCTTCACCGCCAAAAGCGCGGACGAGCTCGCCGGCGACGCCAATGCCATGGCGGTGGGCGAGCGCCTCTTCATGAACAACTGCGCCCAGTGCCACGGCTCGGACGCGCGCGGCAGCAAGGGCTTTCCCAACCTCGCCGACACCGACTGGCTGCACGGCGGCTCAACCGAAAAAATCAGGGAGACCCTGACCGTGGGCCGCAAGGGCCAGATGCCGCCCATGGCGGCCGCTGTAGGCACAGCGGATGATGTCAAGAACGTGGCGAATTACGTCCTGAGCCTGTCCGGTGGTCCCCACGATTCACTGCGCGCGCAGCTCGGCAAATCCAAATTCACCGCCTGCGCGGCCTGCCACGGCATGGACGGCAAGGGCAATACCGCGATAGGCGCGCCCAACCTGGCCGACGACATCTGGCTGCACGGCTGGGGAGAGCAGGCCATCGTCGACATTGTGAACAAAGGCAAAACCAACGAAATGCCTGCGCAGGCCGGCAAGCTCACGGAAGCGCAGATCCATGTGTTGACAGCTTACATCTGGGGGCTCTCCAACAAAGCCGCTGCGGCAAAACTTTGAGGCGACAGTGACCCAGCTGCCTTTGCGAAAAATCATTCCCATCGTGCCGGCGGCAGAGCCGGCAGGGGAGTCGCTGTACGAGGCGCAAAAGAAAATCTACCCGCGTTCCGTGAGCGGGCTGTTTGCGCGCTGGCGCTGGGCATTCGTCATCTTGACGCAGCTGTTTTTCTACGGCTTGCCGTGGCTGCAGTGGGGGCAGCGCCAGGCGGTGCTGTTCGACCTGGAGGCGCGGCGCTTTTATCTCTTCGGTTATGTGCTGTACCCGCAGGACTTCATCTACCTGACCGGCCTGCTGGTCGCCAGCGCTTTGTCGCTGTTCCTGTTCACGGCGGTTGCGGGCCGGCTTTGGTGCGGCTTTGCCTGCCCGCAGACGGTGTACACCGAAATTTTCCTCTGGATAGAGCGCAAGGTGGAGGGCGACCGCACGGCCAGGCTACGGCTGGACGGCGCGCCGTTCTCGCTGGAAAAACTGGTCAAGAAGTGGTTCAAGCACATCCTCTGGATAGGCGTGGCGATGTGGACCGGCTTTACCTTTGTCGCTTATTTCGTGCCGGCCCGCGAGCTGATCCTGCAATTCTTGCAGACCAAAATGGGCGGCTGGGAAATCTTCTGGGTCTTGTTCTACGGTTTCGCCACTTACGGCAATGCCGGCTTCCTGCGTGAGCAGGTGTGCAAATACATGTGCCCTTACGCGCGCTTCCAGAGTGCGATGTTCGACAAGGACACGCTGATCGTGAGTTACGACCCCGCGCGGGGTGAACCGCGCGGCGCCAGGTCGCGCCATGCCGACGCCGCGGCGCTGTCCCTGGGGGCTTGCGTCGATTGCACCCTGTGCGTGCAGGTTTGCCCGACAGGCATAGACATCCGCGAGGGCCTGCAGTATGAGTGCATAGGCTGCGCGGCATGCGTGGATGTGTGTGATGGTGTGATGGACAAAATGGGTTATGCGCGGGGTCTGATCCGCTTCACCACCCAGAACGCGCTCGCCGGAAAATGGGGTGCTTCACGCATGCTGCGGCAGGTGCTGCGCCCGCGCGTGCTGGTCTATACGGCGCTGCTCGGCGTGCTGTGCCTGACACTCCTCTGGAGCCTGGTGGCGCGCATGCCGTTGAAGGTCGACGTCGTGCGGGACCGCGCCGCGCTTTCGCGCATCGTGTCGGGCGGGCGGCTGGAAAATGTTTACCGGCTGCAGATCATGAACGCCACCGAGCAGCCGCAACGCTACACGATTGCGGCCGCCGGACTGGAGGGCCTGACGGTCGCCTCTGAGGCCGAAGTCAGCGTGGGCCCCACCGAATCCCGCTGGGTCGCAGTGCGGCTGCAAATTCCCTACGGCTCGACGCAGGCCGGCTCGCACCCCATCGTGTTCCGCATCGTCGATGAAAGCGGGCGTGCCCACGTCGAAGAAAAATCCGTGTTCCTTGTTCCGCGATGAATCGCGATGAAAGGCCCCTCATGAATTCCATTCCCACCCAAGCCACTCCATGGTGGAAGCACGGTCATGTCTGGCTGGTGATTTCCGGGCCCGCCGCAGTGGTCGTGGCAGGCGTGGTGACAGCCTTCCTGGCCGTCAAGTACCCGGATGCCGTGATAGGCGGACAGGAGCCGGCGCGGGCCTCGCGCATCAATGCGCTGCATCAACCCAGGGCACTGGCGCCGGCCCTGGAGGGGCGCAATCACGCGGCCACACCCGACAAAACGGCTCGTCCCTGATCGCCTGCAACGCAAAGAGGAGACCCCATGATTTCAGCCAACAAGATACTGGGCATCGCCTGGCCGGCCTTTCTGTCGGCCTGCCTGCTGGAACTGCTGCTCTTCGGACTGTTCGACCCTGAGGAAATGCTGCGTTACGGGCAACCCGCGGGGCTGTCCCGGCTGGCACTGCAGACCGCCGCCTTTTTTGTGTTCTGGCTTGCCTGCGCGGCCTCCAGCGCCTTGACGGTGCTGCTGATGGGGCCTGTGCCGGCTTCCGCAGAAAGGGCCGGGCGGTAAGATCGGGTTCCACTCCCGAAGCTGCCCCATGTCCCTGTTCCCCCACGTCGGTGACGCGGTGCCCAAGCGCCGGCGCTCCATGGCCATCGCACTGGCCGTGATGGCAACCCTGACGCTGCTGGCCGCCGTCCATCTGGCGTCCAGCCCACAATCGCTGCCGGGCCTGCCGCTGGTTGCAGCGCTGGCCGCCGCCACATGCGGCATTGCCTGGCTGCTGGCCGGGCGTGACGCGGCGCGAGACCGTATCGGCAAGCAAGCGCTGGAGGGCGCGGACGCGAGGCTGGCCGGTCTGCTGGATTCGGCCATGGACGCCATCATCACTGTGGACAGCAAGCAGAACGTGCTCTTGTACAACAAGGCGGCCGAGAAGATATTCGGCTGGCCCACGCGCGAGATGCTGGGCCAGCCGCTCACACGGTTGATTCCACAGCGGCACCAGGGAGCACACGGCGAGCAGGTTCGGCGTTTCGGTCAGACCGGCACAACCTCCAGGCGCATGGGAGACGGCACGGTGCTGTATGGGCGGAGGTCCAGCGGCGAGGAGTTTCCGCTGGAAGCTTCCATCTCGCAGCTCGATACCGCGCACGGCAAGCTTTACACCGTGATCCTGCGCGACGTGACTGAGCGGGTCCGTGCGAGCGAGGAACTGAGCGCCTTCGCCTCGGCGGCCCACGCCATCCGTGAAAGCGAAAAAACACGGATCGCGCGCGAGCTGCACGACGAACTCGCGCAGTCATTGACGGCGATCAAGATGGACGCCACCTGGATTCGGGAAGCCTTGCCCCCGGATGCAGGTGCCGTGCGGGCCAAACTGGACGACATGCTCGGCTTGCTGGACACCACGGTGGCCGCCACGCGCCGCATCGCGTCAGATTTGCGGCCGTTGCTGCTGGACGACCTGGGCCTGGTGCCGGCCATCCAGTGGCTCACCCATAATTTCACCCAGCGTCACGGCGTGGTGTGCAAGCTGTCGCTGGACGAGGAGGTTGAGCTGGCCGAACCGTATGCCACGGCGGTGTTCCGCATTGTGCAGGAGTCGCTCGTGAACGTGGCAAAGCACGCGAGTGCGTCGCAAGTCGATGTACGCATAGCGAGGACTGATGCGGCCGTGATCCTCGACGTGAGCGATGACGGTGCCGGGTTCGCGCCGGACGCCCCGCGCAAGCCCAATTCGCTGGGTCTGATGGGCCTGCGCGAACGGGCCCGCCTGCTGCAGGGGACGGTGGACATAGACACCGCGCCGGGCCAGGGAACCCGCATACGGGTCAGCATTCCGGTGCCCGAAACAGGAGACATCACGTGATCAAAATTGTGATTGCCGACGACCATTCCATCGTGCGGGAGGGGCTCAAGCGCATCGTGTCCTCCATCGATGACATGGAGGTCGCCGGCGAGGCCGGCAACGGGACAGAAGTCATGCAGCGCGTGCGCGAGCTGGCCTTCGACGTGCTGGTGCTGGACCTCTCCATGCCGGGGCGCAGCGGCATGGAGCTCATCAAGCTGATTCGCGGCGAAAAGCCGCAGCTGCGCATCCTGGTCCTGAGCATGCACCAAGAGCTGCAGTACGCCGTGCGCGCCATCAAGAACGGCGCCAGCGGCTACCTGACCAAAGAGAGCGCGCCGGACCAGCTGGAGCAGGCCATACGCAAGGTGGCTTCAGGCGGCGCCTTCATCAGCGCCGAAGTGGCCGAGCAACTCGCGCTGGGTGCGATGCCCGGCAGCCAGGCAGTGCCGCATGAAAGCCTTTCGAATCGCGAGTTTGAAGTGCTGCAATTGCTGGTGGCCGGCGTTTCCCTGACGGACATCGGGACGAAGCTGAACCTGTCGGTCAAGACCGTCAGCACCCACAAGACCAACCTCATGCAGAAAATGGGCTTGCAAAACCAGAGCGAGCTGATCCGCTATGCGCTCAAGCACGGACTGACCGAGCCGCTGGACCCCTGAGGCCCGCCGGGCCGCCGCAGAAAGCGCCTGGTGTTGACAAGGGTCAACACGGCCGCGGGCGCATCTTCCTACAGTCAGGGTATCCAAACTCTGCACCGGAGATGTTCCATGAGCAATGAACTCAAACAACTGCTGGTCCACGCCGACGCCTCGCCGCAATTCGCGCAACGCCTTGAATTTTCCTGCCGGCTTGCCGCGCAGTACGGTACCGGTATCACGGCACTGTATGCCTCGCCTTCGGCCTCGGAGGCGCTTCCCGTCGCCTCCGGCATGGGCTCCGGCCTGGCCGTGAGGCGGGAGAACGAGCAGGACACCGAACTGGCGCGGGCGCGTTCGGTGTTCGAGCAGCTCAGGCCCGCGGGGTTCCCGGCCGCCTGGGCTGAAGTCCATGAATTTCCGCTGCTATCGGCCTTTGCCGGACAGGCGCTCTATGCCGACCTGCTGGTGCTGGGCCAGCACGGCCCGGGCGAGGGTTGGTCCACGCTGATGCCGGCGGATTTTCCGGAGGCTGTGATTGCCCTGAGCGGGCGGCCGGCACTGGTGCTGCCCTACACGTCGGCAAAACCGGGTTTGCCGGGCAATGTGGTGATCGCCTGGAAGCCCACCCGCGGAGCCGCACGCGCGGTGACCGCGGCCCTCCCCATCCTGCGCAACGCAAACTCGGTGCATATCCTGAGCTGGGGCGTTGATGCCGTGGCGGCTACGGGCGCAGGTCCGAATATCGTCTCTTACCTGAAGGCCCACGGTGTCCAGGCCAGCTGGCACCGGGAAAATGTGGAAGGCGCGGAACCCGGGAACCTGGGCGACCTGCTGCTGTCGCGCGCATTCGATCTGCAGGCGGACTTGCTGGTGATGGGCTGCTATGGCCGCGCCCGCGCCTATGAATGGGTATTGGGCGGCGCATCCCGGACCGTGCTTAAAAGCATGACGCTACCCGTGTTGATGGCGCATTAAGCGGGCGCGCTGGTCGGTACAGGCTCGGAAATTTCCGAGTCTGGATCGGAGCGCCGGTGCCGGCGAACCAGCCTTATCCGAGCCGGCCTTTCAGCAAAAGACGATGTCCCTGCCGCGCCGCCTGCGCGACAGTAAGGGCATGCAACACACCGCTTCACCCACCCGGGTCTTTCTGGCCGACGACTCCGCGCTGAGCCGCCGCAGCGTTGCCGAAATGCTTACCGCCCGGGGCGTGGTGGTCGCGGGCCAGGCCGATACGCCGGAGTCTGCGGTCTCGGGCATCCTGGCGACGCAGCCCGATGTGGTGGTGCTTGACGTGCAATTCGAGAAGGGCACGGGCATGCAGGTGCTGCAGTCCGTCCTCAAAACCACGCAAGACATTCCTTTCATCATCCTCAGCAACCATGCCGAGGCCGCCTACCGTGCGCGCTACCTGGCTGCGGGCGCTGCCTGTTTTCTCGATAAACACGCCGAGTTTTACCAACTCGGGGACACCGTGGCAATGCTTGCGCAGCCGCGGCGTGTGGATCAGTCCGTTTCTTCCTCCCAATCCAAGGAGTCATCATGCCCTTAGCCTGTTCATCCGCCAGCGGCACTTCATCCGTCAGCGGCATTTCATCCGCCGCTATCCTGCCACTGAAGACTCACTGCTCGAACTGCAACCTGCGCGACCTCTGCCTGCCCTGCGGCATGAAGCCCGCCGATGTGGATGGACTGGACGATCTCCACTTCAGCCGGACGAAGGTCAAGGCGGGGCAGACGCTCTACCACGAGGGCCAAGCTTTCCGCAACATTTATGCGGTGCGTATCGGCACCTTCAAATCCAGCCTGACGCTGGCAGATGGCCGTGAGCAGGTCAGCGGCTTCCAGATGGCCGGTGAACTGATGGGCCTGGACGGTATTGCCAACGGCGCGTATGCCAGCAACTCCACTGCACTCGAAGACACTGAAGTCTGCACCATTCCCTACGACCAGATCAGCGGCCTGGCTGCGACCAGTGCCGACATGCAGCAGGCCGTCAGCCGGCTGATGAGCCGGGAAATCGTCAAGGAGCACAGCCTGATGATGCTGTTGGGCAGCATGAACGCCGAAGAGCGGCTGGCTGCCTTCCTGCTCAACCTGTCACAGCGGCTCAAGTTGCGTGGCTACTCAGCCAGCGAATTCCACTTGCGCATGTCGCGCGCCGAAATCGGCAGCTACCTGGGCATGAAGCTGGAGACCGTGAGCCGCACCTTTTCCGCCTTCCTGCAGCAGGGCATCCTGGAAGTCGACAAACGCCACATCCGCATCCTCGACCACGCGGCCCTCAAACAGGTCTTCGATACCCGGGTTCACTGAACGACCATCGACTGGGTGGCCGGGGTACCGGAAAAATCCGTCCATTGCCGCCGCTCGAAGTCATAAAGCTTGCAGCGGCGCGCCGTATCGAAGTACCAGTGCCAGGAAAAAGGCTGTACGACGATGTGGCCAGGCAGCCTGGCCTCCAGCATGGCCTGCGCCTGTTTCAGGCGGTACAGCGGCACGCCCATGTCTACGTGATGGGCCGTGTGCTCCATGATGTGGTGCAGCGCCGCGCCGAAAAACGAGTTGAAGGTCAGGTGCACGGTGGTGGAGACAAAGGGGTTGGCGTCCGACCAGCTTTTTTTGTTGTCATACCAGGCGATCTGGGTGTGCGTGTGGTGCACGTAGACCACAAAACCTATCAGGCCGTTCCACACTAACAGCGGCAGGAAAAAGCCAACGGCCAAAAGCCAGAGCGCCGACTGACCGGTAGACCCTGCCGCGATCACAAGGCCTGCGATCCAGGCTGCGGCAGCGGCAGTGACCAGCAAGCTGTCCGCGACAAAAATGCCGCGCCGCGTAGGCATCACGGCTTTGGACGGGAAGTAAAGCCGCTTCCACCAGATTTCCACGAGGTAGTAGAGCCAGGGCGCCCAGCCGCTGCGGTAGGCGCGCTCCAGCCACTGTTTCCAGACAGGCATGCTTTCATAGGCCTCAAGGGTCGCGGGCTGCCATACGAAATCAAAGCCGCTGAGGTTGGTGTAGCCGTGGTGCACGATGTTGTGCCCGACATCCCACAGGCTGTAGGGCGTGAGCGAGGGCAAAAAAAGCAGGCGGCCCAGCCAGCGGTTGAGTTTGCGGTGTGGGGTGAAGCTCTGGTGACACGCGTCGTGGCCGAGGATAAACAGCCTCGCGATCATGAAGCCGGCCAAGAGGGCCATGAGCACCTGGAGGGCAGGGTGGCCCGCGAGCACTGCCCCGGTCATGCATGCAGCGAACAGGGCAAAGTCCATCAGGGCCAGCGCCAACGCGAGGCCGGTGTTTTTGGTCGAGACAGGAAGAAGCCAGGAACGCAGGACTTTTCGGTGCGGAAGGACGGTGGCTTGGTTTTCTTGGATTGCTTGTGAGAGGGACATGAGATGAAGGGTTGGCAGCCGGGGCCGTTGACCCAAGGCAATGGGGAAGCCGCCAGCTTACGGCGCGCCCTGCGCGGCGATTTGACGCAGGTCAAGGACGGGGCAAACGCGTCCGGCGGCCGCACCTTGCGCCCTCGTTGATCCACATCAACGCAGCCGGGGCGGAGAGGCGGCACAGTGGAGGCCTCACATTCCTGAACCATCCCATGCCCGCAGTTCTACCCCAGGCCCTTCGCCAGTTCGACATCTCCGGCCCGCGCTACACGTCCTTTCCGACGGCGGACCGTTTTGTCGAGGCCTTTACCGCCGTCGATCACGGCCGCGCGCTGGACGACAGGCGCGCGCGGGCCGAGACCTCGGCGGCACCGCTATCGCTGTATGTGCACATCCCCTTTTGCGAATCGCTGTGCTACTACTGCGCCTGCAACAAGATCATCACCAAGCAGCACAGCCGTGCCACCGCCTACCTGGGCTATCTTGAGCGCGAAGTGGCCCTGTACACGGCGCGCCTGGGGCAGGGACAGCCTGTCAGCCAGCTGCACCTGGGTGGGGGCACGCCGACTTTTTTGTCCGACGCGGAACTCGCACAGCTCATGGACATGCTCAGACGCAACTTCGACATCGCGGCCGGTGCGGAAATGGCCATCGAGGTAGACCCACGCACCGTGGACAACACGCGCCTGGCCGCGCTGGCGGCCCTGGGCTTTAACCGCCTGAGTTTCGGCGTGCAGGATTTCGATGCCGACGTGCAAAAAGCCGTGCACCGCGTCCAGCCCGCCGAACAGGTGTTCGCGCTGGTTGCGCAGGCGCGCGTGCTCGGGTTTGAATCCATCAATGTGGACCTGATCTACGGCCTGCCGCGGCAGACGCAGACGTCCTTCGCGCGAACCATCCGCCAGGTCGAGGAACTCAGGCCGGACCGCATTGCCCTCTATGCCTATGCCCATTTGCCGGAGCGCTTCAAGCCGCAGCGGCACATCCCGCCGGCGCTGCTGCCCGCGGCCGAGGACAAGGCCGCCATGCTGGCCGAAGCGATGCAGCGTTTGCAGGGCGCGGGTTACCGCTACATCGGCATGGACCACTTCGCGCTTGAGAACGATGCGCTGGCCGTGGCCAGCCGCGAGGGCCGGCTGCACCGCAACTTCCAGGGCTACAGCACCCAGCCCGACCGCGACCTGGTGGGCCTGGGCGTATCGGCCATTGGCGCGGTCGGCGCCACCTACAGCCAGAATGCCAAAACCCTGGAGGAATACTGCGACCTGCTTGACCAGGGGCGCTTCCCGGTCACGCGCGGCCTGGCACTGAGCCGGGACGACCTGGCGCGCCGCGCGGTGATCATGGCCATCATGTGCCAGGGCCAGGTGTGGTTCGAATCGATAGAGCTCGCCTGGATGCTGGATTTCAAGACCTACTTTGCGGCGGAACTGGAGCGCTTGCGCGAACTGGAGGATGCCGGGCTTGTGCTGCTTTCCAGCACCGGCATCGAGGTGACGCCCGAAGGCCGGTTCGTGTTGCGCGCGGTCGCCATGGTGTTTGACCGCTACCTGCAGTCCGACCTCAACCGCAGTCGTTTCTCGCGCATTATTTGATCGCAGCGCTGCCCATGTCTTACGCCCTCGCCACGACGGCCCTGCTGATGGGCCTTGCCGGAGGACCTCATTGCGCTGTGATGTGCGGCGCGGCCTGTGGCGGCCTGCGGCGCGTGGGCCCGCAGCGGCAGGCGCATTCACCGCTGGTCTTTCAGGCCGGGCGGCTTGTCGGCTATTCAAGTGCGGGCGCGGCGGCAGCGATGGCAGTGCAAAGTTTTGCGTGGATGACAGAACAGGCCGCCGTGGTCAAGCCGCTCTGGGTGCTGTTCCATCTGGCCGTGCTGGGTTGGGGAATGATGCTGATGGTGAAGGCCAGCCAGCCGGCCTGGGCCGACCGCGCGGGCCGCTCCGCGTGGTCCAGGGTGGGTGCCGTGGCCGCATCGCGGGGCGGGATGTTCTCGGTGGGCGCGTTATGGGCCTTTATGCCCTGCAGCCTGCTTTATTCGGCGCTGCTGGTGGCGTCCCTGAGTGGCGGGCCGTTGCAAGGCGCGCTGGCCATGGCGGCTTTTGCCGTGGGCAGTGGCGTCTCCCTGCTGCTGGCGCCGCAACTACTGGCCGGGCTGCGGCGCGCCGGCAACGGCCTGGGCGGTCAACTGGGTGTGCGTCTGGCCGGGGGGGTGCTGATGCTGGCCGCGGTGTTCGGCTTGTGGAGCGACATGACGCATCGCATCGCGCAGTGGTGCGGGCTGGCCTGAGGCTGTCCTTGCCGCTGGCTTGTGAATTGCATCAGGTGAGAGAGACCGACTCCAGGTAACAGGGCAGGTGGCATGGCCAGTGCAGTTCGCGTTCGATGCGCTGGCGCATGGCATCGGCTGCGGCCGGCTCGCCGTGGGTGATGAAAGTCTGCTTCGGTACCGACTTGAAGCCGCGCAGCCAACCCATGATTTCGGCGGCATCCGAATGGGCCGACAGGTCGTCCAGCATCGCCACTTCGGCGCGCACCGGCACGTCCTGGCCGTGGATACGCACGGTAGGCGCGCCGCCGGAGATGAGTGCGCCGCGCGTGCCGCCGGGCTGGAAGCCGGCAAACACGATGGTGTTGCGCTTGTCGGGCGCGAAGGCTTTGAGATGGTGGACCACACGTCCGCCGGTAGCCATGCCGCTGGCGGCAATGATGACCATGGGGCCGTGCCTGGCATTGAGCAGGCGCGACTCCTCCGGCGACTCGACGATGTGGGCGGTATGCGCCATGGCCTCGCACTCCGCGGGTGTTAGCCGCAGCTCGGCCTTGTGTTTCAGGTACACCTGCGTGGCATTGGCCGCCATGGGACTGTTGAGGTAGATCGGCAGGTTGCGTTGTATGACACCTTGCGCCTTGAGCACCTGAACGCAGTGCAGCAGGCTTTGCGCGCGCCCCACCGCAAAAGCCGGGATCACTACCACCCCGCCGCGCGCGGCTGTGCGGTTGATTACCTGGCCCAGCGCCAATAGGGGGTCAGAGTCCTTGTGCAGGCGGTCGCCGTAGGTGGACTCCACCACCAGATAATCGGCGCCGTCCATCCGTGTAGGCGGCTTGAGCACCAGGTCGTTGGGGCGGCCTATGTCCCCGGAAAACAGGATGGAGCGCGAGCCGTTGTCCAGTTGCACGAACGACGAGCCCACCATGTGGCCGGAAGGAGTCAGGCTGGCGTTCAGGCTCGGTGCCGGGTGCCAGTTTTTTCCGCTGGGTACCGGGTGCAGCAGCTTGATGCAGCGTAGCGCATCCTCGCGTGTGTACAGCGGCAGCGCCGGTGCGTGCTTCGAAAAGCCGTGGCGATTGGCGTATTCGGCTTCTTCTTCCTGCAGGTGGCCAGCGTCGGGCAGCAGGATGCGGCACAGGTCGGCCGTGGCCGGGGTGCAGAACACCTTGCCCTTGAAGCCCTGGCGCGCCAGCAGTGGCAGGTAGCCGCTATGGTCAATGTGGGCGTGCGTCAGGATCACGGCGTCAATGGAGGCCGGGGCCACAGGTAGCGCGGACCAGTTGCGCAGGCGCAATTGCTTGTAGCCCTGGAACAGCCCGCAGTCGACCAGCACCGTGGACTCCCCGTACCGGATCAGGTATTTGGAACCTGTCACGGTATCTGTGGCACCGAGGAATTGAATCTTCATGCCAGCAGCTTAGATAAAAATGGTGTGCGGGTGTTTGATGTAGCGCAATAGCCTGCACGCTGCAATGCATCGGGAAACCCGGGTCGATGCCGGCTGATGCGAACTCATTTGCTATGGATTTAATAGCTGCTTGCGCTCATCCAGTAATGATTTGAGGCTGTTTTTCTTCCAGAAGGAACGGCCTGACTCCTGCGCCCCGCTGCCTTCGAGTGTGACGAATACAGCACGGCGGTCGCAGGTCTCGCCCTGGCCGCGCGCGCGTCTTGCGCTCGCCGCGGCGCTGAGCGCCAGCGCCGCGAAGCCGCGGGCGGCCACAAAGGCCAGGAAGGCCGTGCCGCCAAGAGGCCGGGCGAGCAAGGCGCTGATGAGGCCCGGGCGGCAGGGCTCCCAGTGCAGCGTCACGCCCTGCGCGGTTCCTGCGGGCTCAATCACCGCGTTCTCATCGGCGCCTAGGCGCACGCGCTGGCCGGCCTCAATGAAATGATCGCCGGAATCATTGTGGCGCGTCAGCCAGAGCCGGCCCCGCAGCACTGTCAATTCACCGCCGCGCCGGGGCAGGCGCAGCGCTTGTCCCGGCGCCAGGCGCCGGGTTCCACCGTGAAATACGGCGCCGTTGGATGTCGCATTCATCATCGACCTATTGAGGTGTTGCCGCGCCGTCGCCGGGTTCAGAGCCCGGCAAGGGTGTGCAGCGCGGGGTTGTCGATCTGGCCGGCAAGCAGTTTCGCCGCGGCCGCGCTCGCGTTGTCGCCCAGCGCTGCGCGGTGAAGGCGGGCGCGTACCGTCAGTTCGCGCATGCCGCTGCGCGCAGCGAGGTCCTGCATTTCGTTGATCCAGGCCGAGGCCTGGGGCATGGCTTGTGCCACAGCGACATCACACAGCGCGTCGAGGGCATATGCCTTGGCCCACAGGTAGGCGTCAGGAAGGCGTACGCAGCGCGTCAGTGCGTCAGCAAGTATTTCAACGGCGCGCTGCGGTTCCCCGCGCGCCATCGCCACACGCCCCAGGCCCCGGCCGGCAATGCCTTCCCAGCACGGGTCGCTGATCTGGCAGCCGAGCGCGAAGGCATGCTCGAAGCGGTTCGCTGCGGCATCCACGTCGCCGCGCAGCAGGTCGATCTCGGCCCGCAGCGATTGCGGCCACGGCACAAAGGCGGTCCAGCCTTGCCGGGCCAGTGCCACCGAGCGGTCCAGGGCGTCGGCGGCCGCCTCGGGTTCGCCGTGCAGCAGTAGCGCGCGGCCCAGCATGGACAGCGCGTAGGCAAGTTGCCGGCTGTCGCCGACGGCCGCAGCCAGCGCCTCAGCTTCGCGCAGCTGGCTGATGGCGGCCGTGTAATGCGCAGTGTCGCTGAGCGCAGCGCCGTACACGGTGGCGATGCGCGCCTGCTCCGCGTGGTCGCCGGCTGCCAGCGGCGTCGCGCGTTGCAGCCAGGCCAGCGTGCGTTCATAGCGGCCGCGCAGGAATTCGACATAGCCGAGTTCGCGGCACGCGGCGGCGGCGAGTGCCGGCGAAGCCTCGTGGCCGACCTCCAGTGCTTCGTGAAGCGCAGTGGCGCCTTCTTCGTCGCGTCCGCGGGCGGCATGCACCAGCGCACCGCCCAGCGCCACGCGGGCGCGCGCACGCAGTGCCGCGTCGCCGGTGGCATCGGCTTCCACGATCGCGCGGCGCAGGCATTGCAGGCCGGCATCGAGCGCGCCGGCGCTGATCGCCGCCTCCCCGGCTTCCAGCTGGGCCAGCGCCGCGGCGCGCCCGGTGGCGGGCCGCGCCGTGGGCGCTGCGGTGAGCGTGCGCAGGGCCGCGTCCAGCGTGGCGCCGGGTTGCACGCCGAGTTCGCGCTGGAACAATTCGCGGCAGGCTGCGGCCTGGCGCGCCGCACCCACGCCGTCGCCCGAGGCCGCGAGGCTGCGCACCAGCAAAGCCTGGTAGTTCTCGTCGAGCGGGTTGTGCCGCACCAACCGGCCGGCCAGTGTGGCTGCTTCTGTCATGGCGCCCGCGGCCATGCGAGCCAGGGCGGCTTCGCGCAGCACGGCTTCGGCGGCGGCCTGCAGATGGCGCCGCTCCGTGGCGAGCCAGACCTCGAAGGCCGGGCTGCCTGAAAAATTCATGCCTTCCAGCAACTCGTGATCCAGGCCGGGCACGCACAGGGCTTGCGCCCAGCTGCCCGACAGCACGACGCTGAGGTCGACGTAGGTGGCAGGCTCCAGCAAAAGTGCCAGCAGATCGCCGCGCAACTCTGCGGTGCCGAGCAGGCGCCGCAGCTCACTGAGGTTCCAGCGCAGGGCGGCCAGCGGGTCTTCTGCGTCTTCGAACAGCAAGCCCGCCAGATGTTTGCGGCTGACCGGTGCATCACTGCGGACCAGGTAGGCAAGCAGGCCCCAGACCTTGTGCCCGCGCGGCGCCGGCACAGGGCTGCCGCCTCGCTCTATGCGCGGCGGACCAAGCAGGTAGATGGCAAGCCCCGGAGACGGCGGATTGTCGGGGGCTTGCGGATTCACCGGCAGACCTCAGGCTTCAGCGGTGGTGGGGTCGATGACCGTGGTGATCTGCGCGACGGAGTTCGCCGGGAAACCGCCGCGGCGCGCATGTTCCCTCACGAGCTCCTCATTGGCGGCGCGGTAGATGCAGTACATCTTGCCGCCTGTCACATAGCTTTGCACCCACTGCACATCAGGCCCCAGTTCCTGCAGCACACCGCAGGATTTCTGGGAGATGGATTGCAGCTCGGCGGGCTTCAGGGCCCCGAGTCCGGGGATGACACGTTCGATCACGAATTTGGGCATAACAGGCTCCGTTAAGTTGGTGGAGACCCGAAGATAGGCAGTGTACGTGTGAGCCAGCGTGTGAGGAAATCGCCGGGAAAGGATGTCGGCCTAGTCCATATGTGCCTGTTTGCTTACAAGTTGGGCGGCTCAGGCGGTGCCATTCGTGGATAGCATCGGAGTGTCCGCCGCGCCTTTAGCCCTTGTCCGGTCGCGGTCGCCCGCTCAAGTAGCTTTCACATAAAAAACCAATGATGAACCTGTCATTCTCATCGCGCCGCCTGCTTTTGGGCTCCACCCTTCTCTTCAGCGGCCTCTGCGCCATGTCGCCGGCCTTTGCCGGTGGCAACACCGAACCACTGACCGACATTCTTTCTTCGCCCGGCAGCGCGGGCCTGGGCCTGGTGACGCGCATTGAACGTTCGCCCTACAAGGATGCAGGCACACGTTACGACCTGCTGCCGCTTTACCTGTATGAGGGCGAGCGGCTTTTCCTGCATGCCAACCGGGGCGGCATCAAGCTGCTCAACGGCACCGAGCGGCGGCTGGACCTTTTTGTGGAGCAGCGCCTGGAGGGCTTTCCGACCGAGCGCCTGCCCGCCAGCCTGGCCGGCATGTCGCCGCGCGACTCGGGCCTGGACCTGGGCCTGGCCTACCGCTGGCGCCAGCCCTGGGGCACGTTGCAGGCGGAGCTGGTGCATGACATCAGCAACACCTACAAGGGCAACGAGTTCCGTCTGGGCTACACCTACGACTGGCGCTCGGGCCCCTGGATGTTGCGCCCCAGTGTGACCGTGGGGGTGCGCGACGCCAGGCTCAACAACTATTACTACGGCGTGCAGGCCAGTGAGGCAACGGCCGGGCGGCCTGCTTATGTGCCGGGCTCGGGCGTGCAGACCTCGATTGGCCTTTACGGCTCTTATGACCTCACCGAGCGCTGGCGCCTGCTGGCCGGTGTGTCGGCCACCTTGCTGGACAACAAGACAAAGAACAGCCCCATTGTGCAAAAGAGCGTGCTGCCCGCCGTGTATATCGGCGCGGCCTATGACTTTGGCGGCCACAAGCGTGAGTGGGCAGAAGACGGCTCGCCCACCTACTTCAAGCTGCTGTACGGCAAGTCAACCGAAGATGGCTGCCATCTGGCCAAGATCATCACGGCGCAGTGCCTGTCGACGGCGAAGGTCAATTCGACCAGCATTACCGGCATCCAGGTCGGCAAGCCCTTCCTGAACAACGTGAACGGCTGGCCGCTCGACTTCATCGGCTATGTGGGCCTCACGCACCACAACGAGCGGGGCCTGCAGGCCAATGGCGTGCAACTGGACCTGTTCATGAAGGCCGTCTACTCGGGCTTCCCGTGGAGCGACCGGGTCAAGACGCGGCTCGGTCTGGGCGTGGGCGTGTCCATGGCACAGCGGGCTCCCTACATTGAGTCCTCCAGCCTGGCGGCCAACGGCAAGTCGGCTTCCCGCATGCTCAATTATCTGGATCCGACCATCGACGTGAGCCTGGGCGACCTGATCGGCTACCGGCCGCTCAAGGACACCTTTATAGGCTTTGGTGTGTCGCACCGCTCCGGCATTTTTGGCTCGTCGCGCCTGCTGGGCAATGTCAACGGCGGCTCCAACTACATCTACACCTACGTTGAAACCGCGCTTTGAGTCGTATTTGCTATTGATTTAATAGCTGCTTGCGCAAGTCCATAAAGGCTTGCGGCCTGATTTGAATGAAAATCAGGCGTAGGCTGCCCGGACCGGCACAGCCGGCTGGTTCTGCACATTGCTGGCAGCAATCACGCCGCCACCCAGGCAGACATCGCCCTGGTAGAGCACAGCCGACTGGCCCGGCGTCACCGCCCACTGGGCATCGGCAAACACCAGTTCGCAGGCCGCGCCGGTAGCGCTGCGCAGTTCGCAGGGTGCGTCGGCCTGCCGGTAGCGTGTCTTGGCCGCCATGACACCGGGCGTCGGTGCATGTCCCGCCACCCAGCTGCAGTCCTGTGCCTGGATCACCGTGGATTGCAGCCAGTGGTGATCATGGCCCTGAACCACCCACAGCGTGTTCGTTTCAAGGTCCTTGCGTGCCACAAACCAGGGTTCGTGCTCGCCCACGCCGCGCAACCCCCGCGCCTGCACGGCCTTGAGCTCGGCCCCTTTGGCCTTCACGCCGCCTATGCCCAGGCCCTGGCGCTGTCCCAATGTATAGAAGGACAGGCCCACATGCTCGCCGAGCACGCGGCCCTTGTCGTTCTTGATGGGGCCTGGCTCTTTGGCGATGTAGCGATTCAAGAATTCGCGGAAAGGCCTCTCGCCGATAAAACAGATGCCAGTGGAGTCTTTTTTCTTCGCGTTGGGCAGGCCGATCTCGTCGGCAATGCGCCGGACTTCGGTCTTGCGCAACTCACCCACCGGGAACAGCGTTTTGGAGAGCTGTGCCTGGTTGAGCCGGTGCAAAAAATAGCTTTGGTCTTTGGCTGGATCAAGGCCCTTGAGCAGTTCGTGCAGGCCGGTGGCTTCGTTGTGGCGAACCCTGGCGTAATGCCCGGTCGCGATTTTTTCGGCGCCCAGGCGCATGGCATGGTCCAGAAATGCCTTGAACTTGATTTCGGCGTTGCACAGGATGTCGGGGTTGGGCGTACGGCCAGCCTGGTATTCGCGCAGGAACTCGGCGAAGACGCGGTCCTTGTAGTCGGCTGCGAAGTTGACGTGCTCGATCTCGATGCCGATCACGTCGGCCACGGCGGCGGCGTCGACAAAATCAATGTTGGACGAGCAGAACTCGCTGTCGTCGTCATCTTCCCAGTTCTTCATGAAGATGCCGATAACCTCGTGGCCCTGCTGTTTGAGCAGGTGCGCCGTCACCGCGGAGTCCACGCCTCCGCTCAGGCCGACGACGATCCGTTTCCGCTTGCCGTCGTGGCTGTATGTGTTGATTTGCGGGTTGCCCATGGCTCTATTGTAAAAAGATGAAAGCGTTTGCGCCTGTCTGGGCTTTTCGGCCCTGTTGGCCGTGCGGCCGGCGGCACAATGGAATGCCCTTTCTTGCAGGAGCTGCCACTTTGCAACGACGTCAATTTCTTTCCCGCACCGGGCAGGCCGTCACGGCCGCCGGCATCGCCACCGGGCTGCCATGGCTTTCGTCACTGGCCCAGGCCGCGGGCCTCAAACCCGTGGGCAAGGCCCAAGCCTTCGACTACGCGATGCTCAAGGGCCAGGCGCGCGACTTGTCGGCAAAACCCTACCGGCCCCGGCCTGTGGCCTTGCCGGCCGGTATTTCGGACTTGACCTGGGACCAGCACCAGGCCATACGCTTTCGGGACGACCATGCCTTGTGGGGCGATGACAAGCTGCGCTTCGTGGCGAAGTTTTTCCACCTCGGCCTGTACTTCAAGACGCCGGTGCGCATGCACGAAGTGAGCAATGGCCAGGCGCAGGAGCTGGCCTATGACCCGGCCATGTTTGATTATGGGAAAAGCGGCGTGCGGGGCGACAAGCTTCCCGCCGATCTCGGTTTTGCCGGCTTCCGGCTGAATTTCCACACCGATCCGGTGCGTGACGTGGCGGCCTTCCTTGGCGCAAGCTACTTTCGCGCGGTGGGCGGCGAATGGCAGTACGGCCAGTCGGCGCGGGGCCTGGCCATCGACACGGCGCAAACTTTCCCGGAAGAGTTTCCGGATTTCATCGGTTACTGGCTCGAAAAGCCGGACCCGAAAGCGGCCTCGCTGACCGTCTACGCCCTGCTGGACTCGCCGAGCGTCAGCGGCGCCTACCGCTTTGTGATCACGCCGGGCGACACGCAGGTCATGGACCTGGACGTGGCGCTGTATCCGCGCAAAACCATTGACCGCATGGGCATCGCGCCGTGCACCAGCATGTTCCAGACCGGCGAAAACGACAAACGCATGGGCTGGGACTGGCGCGGCGAAATCCACGACACCGACGGCCTGGCCATGCACAGCGGCACGGGCGAATGGCTGTGGCGTCCACTGACCAATCCGGCGCAATTGCAGTTCAACGCCTTTCAGGACGACAACCCGCGCGGTTTTGGCCTGATGCAGCGCGATCGCAACTTTGACCACTACCAGGACGACGGCGTGTTCTATGAAAAACGCCCGAGCCTGTGGGTTGAGCCCAAGGCGGGCTGGGGTGCGGGCGCGATACAGCTGGTGGAAATTCCGACCGCGGACGAAACCTTTGACAACATCGTGGCCTTCTGGAACCCCAGGGACAAGCCGCAGGCAGGGCAGGAGTTGCTGTTTTCCTACCGGCTGCACTGGGGGGGCGAACCGCCCGCCGCGCAAGGGCCGCTGGCGCGCTGTGTGGCCACACGTACCGGCCTCGGCGGCGTGGTCGGGCAAAAGCGCACGGCCTACACGCGGCGTTTTGCCGTCGATTTTGCGGGCGGTGACTTTGCCTTGCTGAACCGCGGGGCCCAGGTCAAAGCCGTGATCACCGCTTCGCGCGGCACGATTGAATTGACGTCGGCCCGGCCGCTGGACGCCATCAAGGGGTGGCGTGCCATGTTCGACCTGCGCCCCGATGGCGACAGCACGGCACCCATCAACCTGCGCATGCATTTGCAGGTCGATGGTCAGTCATTGACGGAGACCTGGTTGTACCAGTGGACGCCGCCGCCGGTGGCGCAACGAATTCTTTATTGAGGCCTGCTCTGGCCGTCAGCGGGGAAGCGTTCCCGTTGGCGCCGCCAAATCGTGCATGGCTCAGCGGCGCTTCCTACTTCTGGCTCAGCGGTGCATGCACGCTGGCATCCGTGGTCACCAGATCAAGCGGGAAGCGCCTGCCTGCCAGGTAATCTTCCATGCAGGTCAACAAGAGGGGGCTTCGGTGCATGTGAGCGCTTGCTCTTATTTCGTCGGCCGTCAGCCAGACCGTGCGCACAATGCCTTCATCCAGCGCCTGGCCTGCCACGTGCTCGCCCAGTTCGCCGCAGAACGCAAAGCGCAGGTAGGTGATGTCTTCGGATTCTTCCTGCCCGATGAGGGCCCGCTCAAAGCGGGAGAGATAGACCCCCACAATGGCGGTGGGCGTGAAATGGAAGGCGGTTTCTTCCAGTGTTTCGCGCACACAACCCTCAAAGGGACTTTCACCGGGATCCAGGTGGCCGGCGGGGTTGTTGAGCTTCAGGCCGTCCCGCGTTTCCTCTTCGACCAGCAGGAACCTGGAGACACCGTCGATCTTTTTTTCAATCACCGCAGCGACCGTGACGCTGGGTTTCCATCGTTTAATCATGCGCCGGATTATCCGTGGCCTTGATGACCGGGGTCCTGACCGGCCGGCCAGGTGTGTTTGCTAGCCGAAAATCCGGCAGCGAAACTCTCGCGCAAATGTGCCACAAGGCATTGCACCGCCTTGGGCACTTGCTGCGACCAGGGCCTGAGGGCGTAAATGCGCTCGCCGAAAAATCCCTGCACCTGCCACTCGGGCAGCACCTGCACAAGCGGCGACGGCGATGGCACCGCGCTGCCACCCGCAGGTGCGCTGAAATCCGGCAGCAGGCCGATGCCCAGGCCCGCCACCAGCGCTTCGCGCAGCACTTCGCTGTTGTTGGCCTTCAGTGTGCCCGTGATGTTCACGCCAACCTGCTCGCGGGATTTGCGCTTGCCGCTGCGCACGAAGGTCCAGCTGGCGGTGTTGTGGTTGCCCAGGTAAAGCAGGCAATCGTGCGCGGCCAGGTCTGACGGCTGCGCAGGCACGCCGCGGCGCGCCAGGTAGTCGGGGCTGGCCAGCAGGATGGAGCGCGTTTCGCACAACACCCAGGCCACATGGGTGTCGGGCGGCGCATTCGTGTGTCGTATCGCCAGGTCGAAGCCTTCATTGGCAAGGTTGACAAAGCGGTCGGTGAGTTCCAGTTCGATATGGATCTCGGGATAGCGCTTGAGGAAGGCCGCAACGCAGGGCGCCAGGTGCTGACGCCCCAGAGCGACCGGTGCTGTCACACGGATCAGCCCGCGCGGGGTTTCGACCAGGTCCTTGACGGCGGAATAGCTTTCGCTGATGCGGTTAAACGCCGGCTGCATGTCGTTCACCAATTGCTGGCCGGCCTCCGTCAGGCCTACGGAGCGCGTGGTGCGCCGCACCAGCGTCACGCCGGCGGCGCGCTCCAGCTCACTGATGCGCATGCTGGCCGAGGCCTTGGACATCCCGAGGCGGCGCGCCGCTTCGGTAAAGCTGCGTGTAGCCGCCAGGATGGTCAGCAGGTGAAGATCGGCGACAAGGGGCGATAGCTGGTCGGAAGACATGGAGGTCGAGAGGCCTATTGTTCAAAAATATGAACAATGTAATCACAAAACGGGGCATTATCAATTCGGCTGCGCAGCCCTAGACTGCGGTGAACCCCCAACGGCCAGTCCGGTGCCGCCACCTTTCAAGGATTGCAAAATGTCTTTATCCCCTGCTGCCTCCGCTTCACAAGCCACTATCGGCCACTACCTGAATGGCCGTGTGGCCGCGCCGTCTTCCGGGCGTAGCCAGGAAGTCTTCAACCCTGCAACGGGCGCGGTGTCGGGTTATGTCGCGCTTGCCAGCGGAACGGAGGTCGATGCGGCCGTGGCGTCAGCCCAGGCCGCCTTTCCCGCCTGGGCCGACACGCCGCCACTGCGCCGCGCGCGCGTGCTGTTCAAGTTCCTGGAACTGCTCAACCTGAACAAGGACAAGCTGGCCCACATGATCACCGCCGAGCACGGCAAGGTGTTCACCGACGCCCAAGGCGAGGTCTCGCGCGGCATCGACATTGTTGAATTCGCCTGCGGCATTCCGCAGCTGCTCAAGGGCGACTTCACCGACCAGGTTTCCACCGGCATCGACAACTGGACGCTGCGCCAGCCGCTGGGTGTGGTGGCCGGCATCACGCCCTTCAATTTTCCGGTGATGGTGCCGATGTGGATGTTCCCGGTGGCGATTGCCGCCGGCAACTGCTTTGTGCTCAAGCCCAGTCCCATCGACCCCAGCCCCAGCCTTTTCATGGCCGACCTGCTCAAGCAAGCCGGCTTGCCCGACGGCGTCTTCAACGTGGTGCAGGGCGATAAAGAGGCGGTCGACGCCCTGCTGGTGCACCCGGACGTGAAGGCCGTGTCCTTTGTTGGCTCCACACCGATCGCGAACTACATCTACGAAACCGGCGCACGCCACGGCAAGCGCGTGCAGGCACTGGGCGGCGCGAAGAACCACATGGTGGTCATGCCCGACGCCGACCTGGAGCAGGCGGTGGACGCATTGATCGGCGCGGGCTACGGCTCGGCCGGCGAACGCTGCATGGCGATCTCTGTGGCTGTGCTGGTGGGCAATGTGGCCGAAAAACTCATTCCCATGCTGGAAGCGCGCGCCAAAACACTGGTGATCAAAAACGGTGTGGAGCTTGACGCTGAAATGGGCCCCATCGTCACATCGGCCGCGCACCAGCGCATTACCGGCTACATCGAGACGGGCGTGAAAGAAGGCGCCAAGCTGCTGGTGGACGGCCGCACCTTCACGGGCGCCAAGGCCGGCCCGGGCTGCGGCAAGGGCTTCTGGATGGGTGGCACGCTGTTTGACCATGTCACGCCCGACATGCGCATCTATAAAGAAGAGATTTTCGGCCCCGTGCTGGGCTGCGTGCGCGTGAAGGACTTCGCCGAAGCGGTGAACCTGATCAATGCCCATGAATTCGGCAACGGCGTGAGCTGCTTCACCCGGGACGGCCACGTGGCCCGCGAATTCAGCCGCCGCATCCAGGTCGGCATGGTCGGCATCAACGTGCCGATCCCGGTGCCCATGGCCTGGCATGGCTTTGGCGGCTGGAAAAAAAGCCTCTTCGGCGACATGCACGCCTATGGCGAAGAGGGCGTACGTTTCTATACCAAACAAAAGTCCATCATGCAGCGCTGGCCAGAGAGCATCGGCAAGGGCGCCGAATTCGTGATGCCGACAGCCAAATAGAAATAGCACGCCAGCCATCAAGGCAAACCGGCCCCAACCGCCATGTATTGGCAGGCGGGGCTTTTTTTATTGCGTGGCTTGACTCGGGTCAAAAACTGTAGACTGCCCTGACAAAAAATTGCAGAAATCTCATGTAAGCTTCATGACAGGTACAAAAGCGGATACGCAGACAAAGACACCGAGACAGATCGCGCGCAAGCTCGCCTGCGGGCTGACGTCAATCAAACCAACACCAACGTACTGAGGAGAGACCCATGCTCATTGGGGTACCCGCCGAAATCACGGCCGGAGAAACACGCGTCGCCATCACGCCCGAAACGGCCAAAAAGCTCAAGGCACAAGGGCACACCGTCCGTGTGCAGTCCGGCGCCGGGGTGGCCGCCAGCGTTCCCGATGAGGCCTACACGGCGGTCGGCGCGGAGATCACCGACGCGGCGGGCGCTTACGGCGCTGATATCGTGCTCAAGGTCCGCTGCCCGCTGGACAGCGAAATGCCGCTGGCCAAAGCCGGCGGTGTGCTGGTCGGCATGCTCAATCCTTTTGATGCCACTGGGCTGCAGCGCCTGGCTGCGGCCAAGCTGACGTCCTTCGCGCTGGAGGCCGCGCCGCGCACCAGCCGCGCGCAAAGCATGGACGTGCTCTCGTCGCAAGCCAACATCGCCGGCTACAAGGCCGTGATGATGGCCGCTGCCGAATACCAGCGCTTCTTTCCCATGCTGATGACGGCGGCCGGCACGGTCAAGGCCGCCCGCGTGGTGATTCTGGGTGTCGGCGTAGCCGGCCTTCAGGCCATTGCCACCGCCAAGCGCCTGGGCGCGGTGATCGAAGCCAGCGACGTGCGCCCGAGTGTCAAAGAGCAGGTCGAATCGTTGGGCGGTAAATTCATCGATGTGCCCTACGAGACTGACGAAGAGCGCGAAGCCGCAGTCGGTGTGGGCGGCTATGCCAAGCCCATGCCGCCGAGCTGGCTCGAGCGGCAAAAAGCCGAAGTCGCCAAGCGCGTGGCGCAGGCCGACGTGGTCATCACCACAGCCTTGATCCCGGGCCGCCCTGCGCCCGTGCTGGTCACCGAAGACATGGTCAAGGCCATGAAACCCGGCAGCGTGATCGTCGACCTGGCTGCACCACAAGGCGGCAACTGCCCGCTGACCGAGCCCGGCAAAACGGTCGTCAAGCACGGCGTGACGCTGATCGGCCAGACCAATGTGCCGGCCCTCGTCGCCGCCGACGCCAGCGCACTCTACGCACGCAACCTGCTCGACTTCCTCAAGCTCATCATCACCAAGGAAGGCACGCTCAATGTCGACCTGGAAGATGACATCGTCGCCGCCTGCCTGATGACGCAGGGCGGCGAGGTCAAGAAGAAGTAACCCATTCGGGACCCATCGGATCAATTGGATTTAATCGGCCAGCCGGGTTCAAGCCGGCGCGGCCCTCACGGAGAAGACCATGGATGCAGTGTCACCCACCATCATCAACCTGATTATTTTTGTACTGGCCATCTACGTGGGTTACCACGTGGTGTGGACTGTCACGCCGGCCCTGCACACGCCGCTGATGGCGGTGACCAATGCGATTTCGGCCATCGTGATCGTGGGCGCCATGCTCGCGGCCGCGCTGACCGAAACGCCGCTGGGCAAAACCATGGGCGTGCTGGCCGTGGCGCTGGCGGCCGTCAACATCTTCGGCGGCTTTCTGGTGACGCGCCGGATGCTGGAGATGTTCCGCAAGAAAGAAAAGAAAGTAGCCGCGCCCGCTGAAGGAGCCGCCAAATGAGCATGAATCTCGTCACGCTGCTGTACCTGGTGGCCTCCGTCTGCTTTATTCAGGCGCTCAAGGGCCTGTCACACCCCACCAGCTCGATCCGCGGCAATCTGTTCGGCATGGTCGGCATGGCCATTGCCATGCTGACGACAGCTGCGCTCATCGTTGAAATTTCAGGCGGCAAAGCCCTGGGCATGGGTTACGTTCTGTTGGGTCTGGTGGTCGGCGGGGGCTATGGTGCCTGGCGCGCCAAGACGGTCGAAATGACCAAGATGCCCGAGCTGGTGGCCTTCTTCCACAGCATGATCGGTTTGGCTGCGGTCTTTATCGCCGTGGCCGCCGTGGCCGAGCCCTACGCTTTCGGCATCGCGCCCAAAGGCAGCCCCATCCCCACCGGCAACCGGCTGGAGCTGTTCCTCGGTGCGGCCATTGGCGCCATCACCTTCAGCGGCTCGGTGATCGCCTTCGGCAAGTTGTCGGGCACCTACAAGTTCCGCCTGTTCCAGGGCGCACCGGTGCAGTTTGCCGGCCAGCACAAGCTGAACCTGCTGCTGGGCCTCATTACCATCGGCCTGGGGCTGGTATTCATGTTCACGGGCAGCTGGCCAGCGTTTTTCGCGATGCTGGCGCTGAGCTTCGTTATGGGCGTGCTGATCATCATCCCTATCGGCGGCGCCGACATGCCGGTCGTGGTGTCCATGCTCAATAGCTACTCGGGCTGGGCGGCGGCCGGTATCGGTTTTTCGCTCAACAACTCCATGCTGATCATTGCCGGCTCGCTGGTCGGCTCGTCGGGCGCCATCCTTTCGTACATCATGTGCAAGGCGATGAACCGCTCCTTCTTCAACGTGATTTTGGGCGGCTTCGGCGGTGAGGCCGGCACGGCCGCCACCGGCGCCAAAGAGCAGCGCCCCGTCAAGTCGGGCTCTGCCGACGACGCTGCCTTCATCCTGGGCAATGCAGAGACCGTGATCATCGTGCCGGGCTACGGCCTGGCCGTGGCGCGCGCTCAGCACTCGGTCAAAGAGCTGGCGCAAAAGCTCATCGACAGGGGCGTCAACGTCAAGTACGCGATTCACCCCGTGGCGGGCCGCATGCCCGGCCACATGAACGTCTTGCTGGCCGAGGCCGAAGTGCCTTATGACCAGGTACATGAAATGGAAGACATCAACGCCGAGTTCGGCCAGGCCGACGTCGCCATCATCCTGGGCGCCAACGACGTGGTGAACCCTGCAGCGCACGTCAAGGGCAGCGCCATCTACGGCATGCCCATCCTGGAGGCCTACAAGGCCAAGACGGTCATTGTCAACAAGCGCTCCATGGCGGCTGGCTACGCGGGCCTGGACAACGAACTCTTCTACATGGACAAGACCATGATGGTGTTCGGAGACGCCAAAAAGGTGATCGAAGATATGGGCAAGGCCATCGAGTGATCGCGGGCTGCCGGGTTTTCCCGCGGCGGCGAGCCGCGGGCGCACCCCGATTTAGAGAGGCTTCCCTCCTTATTTCCCGGGCTTCCTAGGGAAAACGCAATAGCCACGAAGAGGGCACGCCATGAGAATCCATGGCAGTAAGCAATACGTAATGGAGAAGACAAACATGAATGCAGCGACCCTTGACCGCCCATGGCTCAAAGCCTATCCGCCGGGCGTTCCTACCGATATCGACGCGTCCCAGTACCCGTCGCTGGTCGCATTGATGGAGGAAAGCTTCAAGAAACACGGCAGCCGCGTCGCCTACAGCTTCATGGGCAAGGACGTGACCTTCGGCCAGACCGACAGCCTGTCGCTCGCCTTCGGTGCCTACCTGCAAAGCCTGGGCCTGGCCAAAGGCGACCGCATTGCCATCATGATGCCCAACGTGCCGCAGTATCCGGTAGCCGTGGCGGCCATCCTGCGCGCCGGCTATGTGGTGGTCAATGTGAACCCGCTGTACACGCCGCGCGAACTGGAGCATCAGCTCAAGGACTCCGGTTCGAAGGCGATTGTCATCATCGAAAACTTCGCCAACACGCTCGAGCAGTGCATTGCCGCCACGCCCGTCAAGCACGTGGTGTTGTGCGCCATGGGCGACCAGCTGGGCATGCTCAAGGGCGCACTCGTCAACTATGTGGTGCGCAACGTCAAGAAGATGGTGCCGGCCTTCAACCTGCCCGGCGCCGTGCGTTTTAACGACGCTGTGGCGCGGGGCACGCGCCTGACGCTCAAGCGGCCCGACATCAAACCCGACGACGTGGCCGTACTGCAATACACCGGCGGCACCACCGGTGTTTCCAAAGGCGCCGTGCTGCTGCACCGCAACGTGATCGCCAATGTGCTGCAGTCCGAAGCCTGGAACAGCCCGGCCATGGCGGCCCTGCCGGCCGGCGAGCAGCTCACGTATGTCTGCGCGCTACCGCTGTACCACATCTTCGCATTCACCGTGAACATGATGCTGGGCATGCGTACCGGAAGCAAAAACATCCTGATCCCCAATCCGCGTGACCTGACGGCTGTGCTTAAAGAGCTCTCCAGGCACAAGATCAACAGCTTCCCAGCGGTCAACACGCTCTTCAACGGCCTGGCCAACCACCCGGACTTCAACACGGTTGACTGGTCGCACCTGAAGATTTCGCTGGGCGGCGGCATGGCGGTCACGGGTGCGGTCGCCAAACTGTGGCTTGAAAAAACCGGCTGCCCGGTCTGCGAAGGTTACGGCCTGTCCGAGACATCACCCTCGGCTAGCTGCAATCCGACCAACAGCAAAGCCTTCACCGGCACCATCGGCGTGCCGATTCCCGGTACTTATTTCAAACTCCTTGATGACGACGGCAACGAAGTGCCACCCGGCCAGCCCGGTGAAATCGCTATCAAGGGGCCGCAGGTCATGGCCGGCTACTGGCAACGCCCCGATGAAACCGCCAAGGTCATGACGCCCGACGGCTACTTCAAGTCCGGCGACATTGGAGTCCTTGATGAAAACGGCTTCTTCAAGATTGTCGACCGCAAGAAAGACATGATTCTGGTGAGCGGCTTCAACGTCTACCCGAACGAGATTGAAGACGTGGTCTCCAAGCTCGACGGTGTGATGGAATGCGCCTGTGTGGGCGTTGCCGACGAAAAATCCGGCGAAGCTGTGAAGCTGGTCATTGTCAAAAAGAACCCCGACCTGACAGAAGCGCAAGTGCGCGAATATTGCAAAACCAACCTGACCGGCTATAAACAGCCCAAGGTGGTGGAGTTCCGCACCGACCTGCCCAAGACGCCGGTCGGCAAGATACTGCGCCGCGAACTGCGCGACAAGAAATAAACGGCAAGTTTCAGAGCTCGCCGCGCTTGCGCGGCAGGTTTTCTAGAGGGCGGCGCAAGCTGCCCTTTTTTCTGCGTCCCCGGTGTTGAAAGCGCGGGCAAAATCAGGCCATGACTTCCGCTGACACCTTCCCCCGCGCACCCACCGCCATCCTCAGCGCCCTTGCTGAAGAGCAGTCCGGCCTGATTGACCTGCTGGAAAACGCGCGGCAGGTGAAGCGCGCTGGCCGTGAGTTCTGGCTTGGTGCCCTGCACGGCCACCCGGTCGTGCTGGTGCTCGCGCGTATCGGCAAAGTGGCGGCTACCACCACGGCGGTGGCGCTGATCGAGCACTTCAAGGCCGGCCGCATTGTTTTCACCGGTGTAGCCGGTGGGCTGGGCGAAAGCGTGAATGTGGGCGATGTGGTGGTGGCCGACAGTTTTGTGCAGCATGACATGGACGCCTCACCGCTGTTTCCCCGCTATGAGGTGCCGCTGTACGGCAAGACGGTTTTTGAAAGCAACGCGGCTTTGACGTCGTTATTGCACGCGGCGGCGCTGGCTGCCGGTACGGTGCCGGCGTATCCGTCTGCGCGCGTCCACCGCGGGCTGATGATCAGCGGCGACCGTTTTGTCTGCAGCGCGCAGGAAGCTGCCGGTATCCGTGCGGCGCTGATTGCAGCAGGCCACACGCCGCTGGCGGTCGAGATGGAGGGTGCGGCCGTGGCACAGGTCTGCCATGACTACGGCGTGGCGTTTGCGTCGGTGAGAACGATTTCCGACCGCGCCGACGACACCGCGCACGTGGACTTTCCGGCATTTGTGGCGGAAGTGGCCAGCGTCTACGCGCGCGCCATTGTTGAAAAGTTGCTGCCGACGATTTCTGCCTGAGCGATTGCTATCTATTTAATAGCTGCTCGCGCTCGTATTTATTGGGTTACAGGCCGATTTGATGCAAAATTCAGCGCCCAAAACGATCCAGAACGCGGCAGACGACCTTATTGCAGCCAACCACGCTTCCTGAAGTACCACATGGGCACCACCGCGCTGGCAATCATCAGTCCCAGTGCATATGGGTAGCCATATGCCCATTCCAGTTCGGGGAAGTAGCCCTTGAAGTTCATGCCGTACACGCTGGCGATCAGCGTGGGCGGCAGCAGGGCGACGCTGGCCACCGAGAAGATCTTGATGATCTTGTTCTGGTTGATGTTGATGAAGCCGACCGTGGCATCCATCAGGAAGTTGATCTTGTCGAAGAGGAAAGCGGTGTGTGAATCGAGCGAGTCGATGTCGCGCAAAATCTGCCGCGCTTCCTCGAACTGCTCGGCGTTGAGCATCTTGCTGCGCATCATGAAACTGACAGCGCGGCGCGTGTCCATCATGTTGCGGCGAATGCGGCCGTTCAGGTCTTCGTGGCGGGCAATGGCGCCCAGCACTTCGCCGGCCAGGGCGTCGGTCACGTCGCCCGACAACACCTGCGCGCTAACTTTTTCGAGCTCGACATAAACGCCTTCCAGCGTGTCGGCGGAATACTCGGCGTCGGCGTCAAACAGCTTGAGCAGCACCTCCTTGGCATCCTCGATCAGCCCCGGGGCGCGGCGCGCGCGCATCCGCAGCAGGCGAAACACCGGCACGTCTTCGTCGTGGATGGAAAACAGCACACCCTTGCTCTTGAGGTCGTCGTTGACCAGGTTCAGGATGAAAGCCACCCGCACGGTGCGCGGTTCTTCGTCGTCGGCAATCAGGAAGTCGGAGCGGATGTGCAGCTCGCCGTTGTCTTCCTCGTAGAAGCGCGCGGACTCTTCAATGTCCTCGTCCATCGCGTCTTCCGGAATGGACAACCCGTAGTACTGCTTGATCCAGCGTTTTTCTTCGAGGGTGGGAGACTCCAGATCCACCCAGATGGGCTGGAATTTGGAGAGTTCTTCCAGGGATTCGATTTCTTCCTGGAAAAGCCGGCCGTTGGCCAGCGTGAAAATATTGAGCATGACTGACTGCCTATCGGTTCAGGGGCCGGCACAAGGCGAACGCTCAGGCCTTGCGCGAAAGCGCGGTAAAAGGGCGGTGGGATATGGCATCGCTTTCAACCCCCCTTTTCAACGTGAGCCTTTGCAAGCCTGGCGTCAGTCTGCGGTGTTGAAAGCTAGCAACTAGGACTGCTTTCCAAGGATTTCTCCGTAATGAATAAGCGGCGATTATGGCATTTCACACCTGGTTTATCCACCGCTTGCGCTACATAAAAAACTCGATGAGCTCGCTCTTTCGCGCGTAAGCGTCCTGTTCGCCCAGCGCCATCAGCGCCTTGACAAACCCCGGTTCGAAAAGCAGGTAGCTGGCCAGTGCGGCGCCTCCCGGACTGCCTTTGGCGCCCAGCGCACCCAGGCCAGCCAGCGCGTTGTAGGTTCCCCGCGGTAATTCGCCGGCGTGGGCTTGTGCCAGTGCGTCGAGCGACTGTGACGGTGCAATCGCCAACACGTCGACGGGCCGGTAGGGCATGACAGCCGCGATTTCGCGCGGCATCTGCCGCACGGTTTTGCTCACGCGCTGAGCCTGCTCCACGTCGGCCTGCAGCGTGTCCTGAAACACACTGGCCATGGCATGGCCGGCAATGGCGCCCAGCGTGGGCCGGCCGCTCACGTTCGGCCCGTTGCTGCCGACGAAACCGGCGCGCTCGGGTTGCCCCACGCCGATCACCAGCACCTTGCTGGCCCCAAGGTGCAAGGCGGGTGAGAGCGGGGAGCTCTGGCGCATGGAACCATCGCCAAAGAACTCGCGGTGGCCGTCCACCCAGAGCGGTGTGGAGGGGAACAGGAAGGGAATGGCGCTGGAAGCCATCAGATGTTCGATGGTGACGGGCTGGAACTCTGCGCGCCGCCCTGGCCGGCTCCAGAGATCGGCGTGGCGGCCGGCAGCCATCTGGCAGAACGTCCAGTGCACGCCGCTGCTGTAGCTGGAGGCCGTGATGGCCAGCGCGTGAAGGGTTTTATCCTGCAGCGCCTGCTCGATATGGCCCAGCGAAATGGCATGGTGCAAGGTGTCGACCAGCGGCGTGTTGTCCAGCAGGGATTGTTGCGCCCGCACCTGCTGCGACAAAAACAGCGCCGCCGCAATGCGGCTTGAGCGGATCCACGCGGGAACCTTGAGCTGGTAAACCTGCGATGAGCGCAATGTGGTCCAGAAATTGGCCAATCGGCCGAACGCCTGCAAGCCTTCACCCGCATGGCTTGCCAGGAAGGCCGCGTTCAACGCACCGGCTGACGTGCCCACCAGGATTTTGAACGGGAATTTCGGGTCAGCCGCACCGCCCTGCACGCTGAGCATGGTTGACAGGGCGTGAAGCACTCCCGCCTGGTAGGCCGTGCGTGCGCCGCCGCCCATGAGGACAAGGGCATTTTGCGCCTCGTCAGGGCGGGTTAACGCAGAAGAAATGATGGTCTCAAGCGACATGGCCGGGCCGGGTATGCGGCGGACGTGGTGAAAGCAGGCGGGGCATGAGCTTGATCGGCTGGTGTTATGGTTTTTTCGCCATGGGGCGCTGTTTCAGTCTTTGCCATTGCCTCATTGATGGGGCCGGGCCGGCTGCGGGCAATTGTGTCAGCATGATGCCGCCGCGAAAGACTTCCTGCAAGTCCGCTGGCTTGACCGCTACACGGTTTGACTTGGTAAAAATCCAGAAGAATCAAAGGCCTTCAGGCGCTGTCAGGGCGGCACGCCAGCACGCAGCGCATGCAGTGAAATGGGGTCAAGGAGTTTTTCATAAGGTTTCATTATTTATTGCGGCGCAAGGTTGCAATTGCGGGGCATCGGGCGCATAGTGAATCCAAGAGAGTGTCCCCGTCCGCTGCCTCGCCTTCATGGGCCCGGCAGTGTTTTCAACCCAGCTCCAACCTTGGAAAAAGGAGTCTCTTTATGAACTTGACGATCAGCGGCCACCATCTTGAAGTTACCCCCGCGCTACGCGGTTATGTGACAAGCAAGCTGGATCGGATTACCCGGCATTTCGACCAGGTAGTAGACGTAAAAGTCCTGTTGACAGTGGACAACATGAAAGAAAAGGAAAGACGCCAGCGGGCCGAATGCAATGTGCATGTCAAGGGCCGCGACCTGTTTGCCGAGAGCTCCCACGCTGATCTTTACGCCGCAGTTGATGAATTGACAGACAAGCTGGACCGTCAGGTTGGGCGTTACAAAACCAGAACCCAGGATCACCACCACGTTGCTGCCAAGCGCCAGGCCTGAAGGTCTTTTCGGGCTGTCCCTTTTTCAGGGTGTGCGGCTTCTCCCGAAGGGCCGCATGTCACCGATGGCGTGCAGGCGGAAAACCTGCATCGCACGTTTTCTGTCGCGGCGAATCTGCAGGGCATCTGCAGGCGCGCCAAACCAGACGCCGAAGCCGCTTGTGGCGCCAAGCGGCTTTTTAATGCCTTTTTTGCGGTCAACCCGCTGCAAAGTGCATAATTCGGCGACTAAAAGATTGTTATGAACCGTCTTTCGCAAATTTTGCCCCCCTCCCAGGTTCTGGTCAGCGTTGAAGCAACCAGCAAGAAACGCGCTTTCGAGGAAGCCGGTCTGCTGTTTGAAAACCAACATGGCCTGAACCGCGCATTGATCACGGACAGCCTGTTCGCCCGCGAACGCCTGGGCTCCACCGGGCTCGGCCATGGCGTGGCGATTCCGCACGGCCGGATCAAGGGCCTCAAGGCCCCCATGGCGGCCGTTTTCCTGTTGCAGGCGCCTATTGGCTTCGATGCGCCGGACGAACAGGCCGTGGCACTGCTGATTTTTCTGCTGGTTCCCGAGGCAGCCACTCAAAAGCACCTCGAAATTCTTTCGGAAATTGCCGAATTGCTCAGCGACAGCTCCTTGCGCGAGCAACTCAAGACCAGCACCGATGCCGCTGCGCTGCACAACCTGATTGCTTCCTGGCACTCCGTCCACGAAGTCAGTTCTTAGATGTGGTGTTGCACGGTTGCACGCTGTCCGGCCCGGCAGGGTCTTGAACAGGAAAAGTACAAGGCCGCATGAAGCCCACCGTTGTCAGCGCTGACGTTTTATTTGAAGACCACCGCGCCGCCCTGAAATGGGAATGGGTTGCCGGCCTCGGGGCCTCCGAGCGGCGTTTTGACGAAGTTGCCGTGCGGGCTGCACGCTCCGGTGCTGACCTGGTCGGTTACCTCAACTACATTCATCCCTACCGCGTGCAGATCCTGGGCGAACGCGAGGTTGCTTACCTCACGAATGCCAGCCCCGAAGACTGCGCCCGGCGCATTTCCCGCATTATCACGCTGGAGCCGCCGGTGCTGATCGTCGCCGACGGCCAGACTGCGCCGGACACGCTGCTGTCCATGTGCGAACGCGCCCAGTTGCCGATGTTCGCTACGCCCGAGTCGGCTGCTTTCGTGATTGACGTGCTCAGGGCCTACCTGTCCAAGCATTTTGCCGACCGCACTTCCATGCATGGCGTGTTCATGGACATCCTGGGCCTGGGCGTCATGATCACCGGTGAATCCGGACTGGGTAAAAGCGAACTGGGGCTGGAACTGATTTCGCGCGGACACGGCCTGGTGGCCGACGATGCGGTAGACCTGTACCGGATCAACCAGACCACGATTGAAGGACGCTGCCCGGAACTGCTGCAAAACCTGCTGGAAGTACGCGGCATCGGCCTGCTCGACATCAAGGCCATTTTTGGCGAGACGGCGGTGCGCCGCAAGATGCGCCTGAAAATGATCGTGCACCTGGTGCGCCGCGAGACGCTGGAGCGCGATTACGAACGCATTCCGTATGAGCCGCTGACGCAGGACGTGCTGGGCATCCCGGTGCGCAAGGTCATCATCCAGGTGGAAGCCGGCCGTAATATCGCCGTGCTGGTCGAGGCCGCCGTGCGCAATGCGATCCTGCAGCTGCGCGGCATCAATACCTACCAGGATTTCGTGGAGCGGCACCGCCGCGCCATGGAACAGGATGACTAGGGCCCCCACGGTCGCTCACTGCGTGTAGCTCCCTGCCCCCGAGGGGGCCGCTGCGCCTGCGGCCCGGCAAAGCCGGTTCCGCGGCCCCTGCTGGAACAGAATCCTCGCGACCTCGGACCGCTCGCTACGGTTTCTTCACACCTTCTACGCGGTGGATTTCTAGATTGCTATCAAATTAGTAGCTGCTTGCGCAAGTGAGCAATGGGTTTCAGGCCCTTTTTTCTCAAAACTCAGGCGTGATGATGCCGTACCGGTGCGCCGTTGCGGTTGGGGCACTTGTCCTTGGTGCAGTTGGCATAGATCGACAGTGAATGATCGGCAATGGTGAAGCCCTTGGCTTTGGCGACGGCATTCTGGCGTTTTTCAATCTCGGCGTCGTAAAACTCCTCGACTTTGCCGCAATCGAGGCAGACCAGGTGGTCATGGTGCTGGCCTTCGTTGATCTCATAGACCGCTTTGCCTGATTCGAAATTGCTGCGGTTCAGCAGTCCGGCCTGCTCGAACTGGGTCAGTACCCGGTAGACCGTGGCCAGGCCGATGTCCGAGCGGTCTTCCAGCAGCACCCGGAACACATCTTCGGCTGTCATGTGGCGCTGTTTGCCCGCCTGGAAGATCTCCAGGATTTTCAGGCGTGGCAGGGTTGCCTTGAGGCCGGTGTTTTTCAGTTCGTCGATGTTGCTCATGGGAAAACTCTCTGGGTGAAACCGCTGTGTAAAGCGGTGGTGCGACCCTTCTGGGCAGGTGCCGGCCGGGGGCCCCCAGCCGCTACAATGAACGATCATATCGCTACACCCCCTCACTATGTCAGCCATGCCTGCAAATCATCGTTACAGCGCCAAAACCGCTTTCCTGCTCCTGGCCTGCACGGTGCTGGCGTCCTGCAGCAGCCTGAGCAACATGAGCAGCAGTTCGATCAACCCGGTCAACTGGGTCACGCCCTACAAGGTGGACGTCATTCAGGGCAATTTTGTCTCCAGGGAGCAGGTTGAGCTGCTTCGCCCCGGCATGACGCGTGAACAGGTCAAGGCCATCATGGGAACGCCCTTGATGGCCAGCCTGTTTCATGGCGACCGCTGGGACTACGTCTTTACGCTGAAGCGCCAGGGCGTGGAGCCCCAGTCGTACAAATACACCGTGTTTTTCAAGGGTGACCAGCTGGAGCGCTTTGAAGGCGACGCCATGCCGAGCGAAACTGAATTCATTGCCAAACTGGGCAACCGACGCAAACTGGGCGATGTGCCCGTGCTGGAAGCCACCGAAGAGCAGCTCACCAAGGCTTCCACAAAGGTCAAAGCCAATCCGGCGGCAGCCACTTCGGCGCCCACCAGTACGCCGGCGGGCTCTCCGTCTGCCTCCTATCCGCCGCTCGAAAGCCCGAAACAGTGAGCGGGGCCGGCTCAATCCAGGCGACCCAGGCCAGACGGCACCGGGTCGCGGTGGCGGGCGCCAGCGGCCGCATGGGCCAGATGCTGATTGAGGCCGTCGGCGCCAGTGCCGACTGCCAGCTGACCGGTGCGCTTGATGTGGCTTCCAGTCCCGCCATCGGCAGCGATGCCGCCGCCTTTTCGGGACGCATGAGCGGCGTCCTGATCAATGCCGATTTTCGGCAGGGCCTGAAAGATTCCGGCGTGCTGATTGATTTCACGCGTCCCGAAGGCACGCTGGCCCATCTGGCGGCTTGCCGCGAGCTGGGTGTCAAGCTGGTGATCGGCACCACCGGTTTTTCCGATGCGCAGAAAACCGAAATAGCCGCGGCGGCCAAAGACATCGCCATCGTCATGGCTCCGAACATGAGCGTAGGCGTCAACGTCACGCTCAAGCTGCTCGAGATGGCGGCTCAGGCCCTGTCTACCGGCTATGACATCGAAATCGTCGAGGCGCACCACCGCCACAAGGTGGATGCCCCATCCGGCACCGCACTCAAGATGGGTGAAGTGATTGCCGGTGCGCTGGGTCGCGACCTCAAGGATTGCGCCGTCTATGCCCGCGAAGGCGTGACGGGCGAGCGCGACCCGTCGACCATCGGTTTTGCGGCCGTGCGCGGCGGCGACGTGGTGGGTGACCACACCGTGATGTTTTTGGGCACCGGCGAGCGTATCGAAATTTCCCACAAGTCATCCAGCAGGGCCAACTATGCCCAGGGCAGCTTGCGTGCCGCGCGCTTCCTCGATTCGCACGCCACCGGCCTTTTTGACATGTTTGACGTACTGGGCCTGAAAAAATGAATGCGGTGCCGGCCACGGCAGTTTCGGAGGTTTTAACCTGATGGACTTCTTCAGCCTGATGACCCAGGGCGGCATCGTCAGCCAGCTGGTGGCGGCCTTGTTGCTGGCCATGTCGGTCGCGAGTTGGGTCGTGATCCTGTGGAAGGCCTGGCTGCTTCAGCGTGCCGCCAAAGACGTGGCACGCAGTACCGCTGCTTTCTGGCAGTCGACCTCTGTAGAACAAGCCCGGGAGAAAGTTGCCGCCTTCGACCGCGAGGCGCTGGTGTTGCCTCTCATTGTTGCCACGGACATCCAGGCCGGCGGTACGCTGGCGTCGGCGGGCGACAAGTCCCAGCAACTCACCCGCGTGTTGCGCGACGCCCTTCATGACATCCTGGACAAGCTGCAGTTCGGTCAGGTGCTGCTGGCTACCGTCGGTTCTACGGCTCCCTTTGTGGGGCTGCTGGGTACGGTCTGGGGCATCTACCACGCACTTGTCGGCATCGCTTCAGCCGGCCAGATCACCATCGACAAAGTCTCCGGCCCCGTCGGCGAAGCGCTCATCATGACGGCGGCAGGCCTGGCGGTAGCGATTCCAGCCGTGCTGGCGTACAACATTTTCGGCCGTCGCGTCGGCCGTATCGAGGCCGACCTCGAAGGCTTTGCACGCGATTTGCGCGAACTGTTTTTATCAACAGCGTCATCAAAATGAAAAGCACATTTTTTCGACGGGCCGCCCCTGGAAAAAATGGCCCCAAAATTTGGGGAAAGGGGCAGCGTACCGCCGCAGGCCCACGAAGTGAAAAGCGTGGGGGCTCATGAGTTTCGGCCGCCTCGAACGTACCCAGGGCCCGCAGCCCATGAGTGACATCAACGTCACGCCGCTGGTCGACGTGATGCTGGTGCTGGTGGTCATTTTCATCATTACAGCTCCGCTGCTGGCCAGCACCATCCGGCTCGACCTGCCAAAAACCGAGGCGGCCAAGCCGGCAGATGCGCCGAAATTCGTCACGCTGGTGGTCGACAGGGCCGGCCAGGCTTTCCTGAATGACAAGCCCTTGGGCCTGGATGAACTTGCCCGCCGGTTGGCGGAAACTGCCGGCCAGAATCCCGACACCGAAGTGCAGTTGCGCGCGGACGAAGCCGTGCCTTACGGGAAAGTCGTGGAAGTCATGGGCGTGGCGCAAAAAGCCGGGCTCAACCGCATCGGCTTTGTGGCAGATCCTGTTCCGTCCGCGGCTGCCGGCCCTGCGGCGGCCCGGTAACCTGCGCAGAGCCGCCCAGCATCTAAAATCGGGGATCGCCCTTTGGCCGCGTGGCCCCGTATGGCGGGGCCGGAGCCTTTCACGGCCTCCATTTTGTTATCCCGTTTTCGCCTTTCCGGTTCTCCATGCAAGACAAATACAACCACCTCGACGTTGAGCGCGACGCTCAAGCCCACTGGACCGCAGCCGACGCCTACCGCGTGACGGAAGACGCCAGCCGCAAGAAGTACTACGCCTGCTCCATGCTGCCCTACCCCAGCGGCAAGCTGCACATGGGCCACGTGCGCAACTACACCATCAACGACATGCTCACGCGCCACCTGCGCATGAAGGGCTACAACGTCTTGATGCCCATGGGCTGGGACGCCTTCGGCCTGCCGGCCGAAAACGCCGCCATGAAGAACGGCGTGCCGCCGGCGCAGTGGACCTACGACAACATCGCCTACATGAAAAAGCAGATGCAGGCGATGGGGCTGGCCATCGACTGGAGCCGCGAAGTTGCCACCTGCGACGCGAGCTACTACAAGTGGAACCAGTGGCTCTTTCTGAAGATGCTCGAAAAAGGCATTGCCTACCGCAAGACCCAGGTCGTGAACTGGGACCCGGTCGACCAGACTGTGCTGGCCAATGAGCAGGTGATCGACGGCAAGGGCTGGCGCACCGGCGCCGTGGTGGAAAAGCGCGAGATCCCGGGCTACTACCTCAAGATCACCCAGTACGCCGACGAACTGCTCGACAGCGTCAGCAACAAATTGCCCGGCTGGCCCGAGCGCGTCAAGCTGATGCAGGAAAACTGGATCGGCAAGAGCGAAGGCGTGCGCTTTGCGTTCACGCACGACATCCAGGACGCCTTCGGCAAGCTGATCGGCGAGGGGAAGATGTATGTCTTCACCACGCGCGCCGACACCATCATGGGCGTGACCTTCTGCGCCGTGGCGCCGGAGCACCCGCTGGCGCAGCACGCCGCCGTGTCCAATCCAAAAATCGCCGCCTTCATTGAAGAATGCAAGGCCGGCGGCACGACCGAAGCCGAGCTGGCCACGCAAGAGAAAAAAGGCGCGCCCACCGGCCTCTTCGTCACGCATCCGCTCACTGGCGACAAGGTGGAAGTCTGGGTCGGCAACTACGTGCTCATGAGCTACGGCGACGGCGCCGTGATGGGCGTGCCCGCACATGACGAGCGCGATTTCGAGTTCGCCAAAAAATACAAACTGCCGATCAAGCAGGTGGTCGACGTCAAGGGCCAGGCCTACAGCCTGGACGCCTGGGCCGACTGGTATGGCGACAAGCAGCTGGGCGTGACCATCAATTCCGGCAAATACGACGGACTCCATTTCAAAGCTGCGGTAGACGCCGTGGCCGCCGACCTGGCGGCCAAAGGCCTGGGCGAGAAGAAAACCACCTGGCGCCTGCGCGACTGGGGCGTGAGCCGCCAGCGCTATTGGGGCACGCCCATTCCCATCATCCACTGCGAAGAGCACGGCGCCGTGCCGGTGCCTGAAAAAGACCTGCCCGTGGTCTTGCCGCAAGACTGCGTGCCCGACGGCTCGGGCAACCCACTGCACAAGCACGCGGGCTTTCATGCCGGCGTGGTCTGCCCCGTCTGCGGCAAGCCCGGCCGCCGCGAGACCGACACCATGGACACCTTTGTCGACTCGTCCTGGTACTTCATGCGCTACTGCGACCCGAAGAACGGCGACAAGATGGTGGCCGAAGGCGCCAACTACTGGATGCCGATGGACCAGTACATCGGCGGTATCGAGCACGCCATCCTGCATTTGCTTTACGCCCGTTTCTGGACCAAGGTGATGCGTGACCTGGGCCTGGTGAAGGTCGACGAGCCTTTCACCAAGCTGCTCACGCAGGGCATGGTGCTCAACGAGGCCTTCTCGCGCGTGACCACCGGCAAGCAGTATTTCTGGGCGCACGAGCTCGATATCGTGCGCGACGAGCACGCCAAGGTGATCTCCGCCACTTCCAGGGCCGACGGCTTGCCGGTGCCTTACGAGGGCTGGACCACGATGTCCAAGTCCAAGAACAACGGCGTCGACCCGCAGGACCTGATCGAAAAGTACGGCGCGGACACCGCCCGGCTCTACACCATGTTCACCGCGCCGCCCGACACCACGCTGGAGTGGAACGATGCGGCGCTCGAAGGCTCCTACCGCTTCCTGCGCCGTGTCTGGAACTTCGGCGTCAAGCTCCATGCTATGAATTCAGGAGCTGAGGGCGCAGAGCCATCGGGTGCTACAGCCTCTTTTGACAAGGAAACCAAAGCGCTGCGCCTGGAAATTCACACAGTGCTCAAACAGATTGACTACGACTACCAGCGCATGCAGTACAACACGGTGGTGTCGGGCAACATGAAGTTGCTGAACGCGATGGAGGACTTTAAAGGTGCCTCGTCTGCAGGTGCAAACGCTGCGCTGCGCGAAGGCTTCAGCATCCTGCTGCGCTGCCTCTACCCGGCCACGCCGCATCTGGCGCATGCGCTCTGGTCACAGCTCGGCTACGCGGCGCGGCACGGTGAACTGCTCGACGCCCCCTGGCCCGAAGTTGACGCAGCCGCTCTTCAGCAGGACGAGATCGAGCTGGTGTTGCAGATCAACGGCAAGCTGCGCGGTTCCGTCACCGTTCCCGCCGGTGCCGACAAGGCTGCGATTGAAGCGGCTGCGCTGGCATCCGAGGCATTCGTCAAACAGGCCGCAGGTGCGCCCGCCAAGAAGGTGATCGTGGTGCCAGGCCGGCTGGTCAACATCGTCATCTGAGTCATTTGAGACCGCATCAACCCAAAGAAGGCAGCCCATGCAGCGTCGCACATTCTTTTTCCTGTCGGCTTCTGTTGCCGCCCTGAGCCTGAGCGGATGCGGCTTCGCGCTGCGCAAGGCCCCCACCTTTGCCTTCACCACACTCTATTCGGGCCTGGCTGAAACCTCACCGCTGGGCGTGGAACTCAGGCGTTCGCTGCAGGCGACCCGCAAAGTGGAGGTGATCACGGATGGCCGCAGGATCAATGAGGCACAAGTCGTCCTCGATGCACTGGGCGATCAGCGCGAAAAAGTTATCCTGAGCCGCAATGCTTCGGGCCAGGTACGCGAGTTTCAGCTGCGCCTGCGTTTTCGCTTCAAGCTGCGTACCCTGGCCGGCAAGGAACTCATCCCCGACACTGAAATCATGCAGCAGCGCGACATCAGCTTCAATGAGTCCGCGGTATTGGCAAAGGAGGCCGAAGAAGCCCTGCTGTACCGCGATATGCAAAGCGATGTCGTCCAGCAGATCATGCGCCGCCTGGCGGCGGTGACGGAACTCTAAAGCCCCTAACCCATCAGGCCCGCATCAGCGTACTTTTGCCAAATAAACTCTCGATGAGATCCACAGCCACTTCGGCCGTGCCGTTGCGCACATCCAGCGCCGGGTTGAGCTCCATCACGTCGAGTGAGCCGAGCAGGCCTGTGTCGGCAATCATTTCCATGCAGAGCTGCGCCTCCCGGTAGGTGGGGCCGCCTTTGATGGCGGTGTCCACACCTGGTGCGATCGACGGGTCGAGGAAGTCCACGTCAAAGCTCACATGCAGGTGGGTATGGGCGTCCATGCCCGAGAGCGCTTTTTCCATGGTGTGGCGCATGCCCATCTCGTCGATGTAGCGCATGTCGAACACCTCCAGGCCCTCTTGCCGCACAAAGCGCTTTTCGCCCTCGTCCACACTGCGGATGCCGATTTGCCGTATCGCCTTGGCGCTCATGGCAGGCACCGAGCCGCCGATGCTGGTGAGCGCTGCCGGGCCGTGGCCGCACAGCACCGCCACCGGCATGCCGTGCACATTGCCGGTGGGCGTGAGCGCGTTGGTGTTGAAGTCGGTGTGTGCGTCCAGCCAGAGCACGCGCAAGGTCTTGCCGGTATCGCGGCAGTGGCGCGCCACCGCGCTGATCGAGCCAATCCCCAGGCAGTGGTCGCCGCCCAGCAGGATGGGCAGGTGGCCGTCCGCCAGGCTTTGGTACATCGCTTCGTGCACCGCCTTGTTCCAGGCGACCACCTCGTCCAGGTGCCGGTAGCCCTCCTCGGGCGGCAGCCATGGGTTGGTGGGGCCGGCCAGGTTGCCGGTGTCGAACACTTCGAGCCCGCGCCCGTGCAGCGCTTCGCGGATGCCCGCCACGCGCAAGGCTTCGGGGCCCATGGAGGCGCCGCGGCTGCCCGCGCCGATGTCGGTGGGAGCGCCAATCAGGTCAACAGACTTGGTCATCAACGTGCCATTTCAGGGATGGGGGAAATGCGGGGCGCCTTGACGGTCGGCGCTGTGGCAGATGCCAGCAGGCCGAACAGGTTTTTGGGGTCGTCAAGATGAGGCACCAGGTCGATCTGGCGGCGGTTGGCGGCGTCGGCCAGTTGCAGCTTGTGCAGATAGCGCAGGGCGGAATAGTCCTCCAGCGCAAAACCGACCGAATCAAAAATGGTGACTTCTTCCGGCGACGCGCGGCCTTGGGCAGTGCCCTTGAGCACATCGGCAAATTCCGCCACCTTGAAGTCTTCCGGCATTTGCTGGATCTCACCCTCAATGCGCGACTGAGGTTCAAACTCGACCACCACACGCGCATCTTTGCGCAGCAGGATGTCGGCGTGCAGCTCGGTCTTGCCCGGGCAGTCACCGCCCACGGCGTTCAGGTGCATGCCGGGCCGGATCATCTCCGGCGTCAGGATGACGGCGTTGCGTTTGTCGGCAGTGATGGTGGTCACGATGTCGGCTCCTTGCACGGCTTGGTCGGCGGACTGGCAAATCGTCACGCTCAGGCCCTGCAGCCCCATCGCATGCAGGTTACGGGCCAGTTTATCGCTGGCGGCCGCGTCAATGTCAAACAGGCGCATCTCGCGTATACCCAGCATGTGGTGAAAGGCGATCGCCTGGAAGTCGCTTTGCGCGCCGTTGCCGATGATCGCCATCACGCGGCTCCCGGGCCGGGCCATCCACTTGGCGGCCAGTGCCGACATGGCTGCCGTGCGCAATGCGGTGGTGATGGTGAGCTCTGACAGCAGCAAGGGGTAGCCGGTGTCCACATCAGCCAGTACGCCGAAGGCGGTCACAGTCAGCAAACCCAGTTCGGTGTTTTTGGGATGGCCGTTGACGTATTTGAAGGAGTACTGGTGCCCGTCGCTGGTGGGCATGAGCTCAATCACACCGTCGGGGGAGTGGATGGCGTGGCGCGCCGACTTGTCAAAGTCGTTCCAGCGCCGGTAGTCGTGCTCTATTTCGCCGGCCAGGCCTTCAATAAAGGCGGCGGCGCCGCGCTGGCGCACGATTTTCTGAATGCTTTCAATGCCAATGTAGTCAACCATCATGGGGCTCCCGGTCTTGTGTTGTTTTCCATTGTCCGCAGGGGCTGTGCCAAATAAAAGTCAGTAAGTTGATCAAATTAATGGCTTAGTTGAGCAAATCAACAGACTAAATTGGCGATTCGACAATAAAATGACGCCATGGACGACACCGACCGCCAACTCCTTTCCCTGTTGCGGGACGACGCCCGAGCCTCGGTCGCCTCCATCGCCAAGGTTTTGCGCGTCTCGCGCGGCACGGTGCAAAACCGGCTGGCCAAATTGGAGGCCGACGGCACCATCACCGGCTACACCGTCCGCCTCAAACCCCAGGCCGAGGGCCACCGCATCCGCGCCTTCATGACCGTGGCCGTCGAAGGCAACCGCACGGACGCGGTGCTGGCCGCCCTGCGCGGCGATCCGGCCGTGAGCGCCCTGCACACCACCAACGGCCGCTGGGACATGGTGGCCGAGTTGCAGGCCGACACCCTGGAGGCCTTTGACCGAGTGCTGAGCCGTATCCGCCTGCTCGAAGGCATTGCCAACACCGAGACCAGCCTGCTACTGTCGACCACCAAGCTTTAAACTCCCCTCATGAATCTGGCCCCCGCCCAACTCCAGGAACACCTCAAGCGCGGTTTGAAAAGCCTGTATACCCTGCACGGCGACGAGCCGCTGCTGGTGCAGGAGTTTGCCGACGCGCTGCGCGGTGCGGCGCGCGAACAGGGCTACACCGAGCGCACGGTGCACACCGTGGCCGGCGCGCATTTCGACTGGAGCGAGGTGCTGGCCAGCGGCGGTTCGCTCAGCCTTTTCGCCGACAAGCAGGTCGTCGAGATCCGCATCCCCAGCGGCAAGCCTGGAAAAGACGGCTCCGTCGCGTTGCAGCAAATCGCCGAACGCGCACAGGGCGACGACTCCACCCTCACCCTCGTCATGCTGCCGCGGCTGGACAGCATGACGGCCAAGGGCGCGTGGTTCGGCGCGCTCGAAAGCTTCGGCGTCACCGTCAAATTCGACCCGATAGACCGGCGCAGCCTGCCGCAGTGGATTGCCCAGCGCCTGCAACAGCAGGGCCAGCGCGTGGCCGCCGGCGAAGAAGGCCAGCGCACGCTGCAGTTCTTTGCCGATCGGGTGGAAGGCAACCTGCTGGCCGCGCACCAGGAAATCCAGAAGCTGGGACTGCTGTACCCGGCCCAACCCGACAGCGCCCTGAGCTTTGAGCAGGTGGAAAACGCCGTGCTCAATGTGGCGCGCTACGACGTGTTCAAGCTCTCCGAGGCCGTGCTGGGCGGCCAGTCCGTACGTGTGGCGCGCATGCTCGACGGCCTGCAGTCCGAGGGGGAGTCCGAAGTGCTGGTGCACTGGGCGCTCAGCGAAGACATTCGCAGCATGAAGCGCGTGAAAGACGCTATTCAAGCAGGGCGCCCCATGCCGATGGCGCTGCGCGAAAACCGCGTCTGGGGCGTCAAGGAAAAGTTGTTTGAACGCGTGCTGCCGCAGATCGGCGACACCACGTTGTCAAATCTGCTGCACGCTGCACACAAGGTTGACGGCATTGTCAAAGGTCTGAAGCAGCCCGACTGGCCAGCCGATGGCTGGCAGGCGCTGCACCGGCTGGCCGGTATGGTGTGTGAGCAATGCGCCATGCAGGGGCAGGGCCGCCCCAGGCAGGCATAGTCCCCGCGCACCCAGGCGCGCGTTGAGAAGCCTAAAATGGTGCGATGAACGCGCCTGACTCCCACAAAGCCCTTTCTTCTTCCAGCGACCTCGCCGGCGATGTCCCTGGTCTGATGGAAGCGCTCGGATCCAAGGCAAAAGTGGCTTCAGCCCAGGTAGCACGCGCGCAAGCAGCTATAAAAAACAGAGCACTCCTGAATCTGGCCGCCCTGCTGCGTCAGAACCTGGCGGCGCTGGAAGCCGCCAACCAGCGCGATATCGAGCGCGCCACGGCCTCTGGCCTGGCCGGGCCCATGCTGGACCGCCTCAAGCTCACCCCCAAAATCATCGAGACCGTGGCGGTTGGCTGCGAGCAATTGGCTGTGATGCCCGACGTGATTGGCGACATCGTCGGCATGAAGGAGCAGCCCAGCGGGATTCGCGTGGGGCAGATGCGCGTACCGATTGGCGTGTTCGGCATGATTTACGAGAGCCGTCCCAATGTGACGATTGAAGCCGCGTCACTGGCGATCAAGAGCGGCAACGCCTGTATTTTGCGCGGCGGCTCCGAAGCGATTGAATCGAACAAGGCGCTGGCTGCGCTGGTGCAGCAGGCGCTGGTGGCCGCCGGCCTGCCCGCCGATGCCGTGCAGCTGGTGCCCACCACTGACCGCGAAGCCGTGGGCCATTTGATCGCCATGCCGCAGTATGTGGACGTGATCATCCCGCGCGGCGGCAAAGGTTTGATCGAGCGCATCAGCCGCGATGCCAAGGTGCCGGTCATCAAGCATCTGGACGGCAACTGCCATGTGTATGTCGACGACCCTTGCGACATCGAGATGGCGGTGAAAGTGGCCGACAACGCCAAAACCCAAAAATACAGCCCCTGCAATGCCAGCGAAGGTTTGCTGGTCGCGCGCGGCGTGGCGGCGCAGTTTCTGCCCAAAATCGGCGCCATCTACGCCGCCAAGGGCGTTGAAATGCGCTGCGATGCCGAATCGCAGGCCATTCTGGCTAGCATTAAAGGCGCCAACCTCAAAGCTGCCACTGAGCAGGACTGGTACGAGGAGTACCTCGCGCCCATCATCAGCATCAAGGTGGTGGCGGGCATTGATGAAGCAATCGCCCACATCAACCAGTACTCCAGCCACCACACCGACGCTATTCTCACGCGCGACCACATCAATGCCCAGCGCTTTTTGCGCGAGGTGGATTCGGCCAGCGTCATGGTGAATGCGAGCACCCGCTTCGCCGATGGATTCGAGTTTGGGCTGGGTGCCGAAATTGGCATCAGCACCGACAAATTCCATGCGCGCGGGCCGGTCGGGATTGAGGGGCTCACTTCCCTTAAGTACGTGGTACTGGGGCAGGGCGAAGTCAGGATCTGATTCGTTAACCTGACAAATAGGAATCTGTATTCATGATACTTACGCGCCGCCCATTGCCGTTTGTACTGGCAGCGTCTCACCACGGGATGATGATCGTCAATCGCAATGATTACCAGGATACCCCTGAAGGCAGGTACGGTGTCGGCCACCAGGTGCTTGAATATGCCTCCTTTGATCCTGCTGAAGTTGATGACGTGCTTCAGTTGCTGGACATGCGACACGAATTCTTCGGGGATGGTCTCGTAGCGATCGATGGGGGAGCCAATATTGGCGTGCACACCCTCGAATGGGCCCGGCACATGCAGGGATGGGGCAAAGTAGTTGCATTCGAAGCGCAGGAGCGGGTGTTTTATGCACTCGCCGGAAATATCGCCCTGAACAACTGCTTTAACGCCAACGCCCATTACGCGGCTTTAGGATCGCAGGAAGGCAGCATCACTGTGCCTATGCTGGATTACAGCCAGCCTTCCAGTTTTGGGTCACTTGAACTTCGCAAGAAGAGCCAGAACGAGTTCATCGGCCAGGACATAGATTATTCCGAAGCTGCTGGCAAAAAAGTACGGATGATGACTATTGACGGCCTTGATTTGCCACGCCTTGACTTCATCAAGCTTGACATTGAAGGCATGGAGATCGAAGCGTTGACGGGGGCACTGCAGGCCTTGCAAAAGCACAAACCCATGATGGTGATCGAAGTCATCAAGACCAATCGCTCGGACTTGACGCAACTTCTGGAGCGTTATGGCTACACGACCCGCCCTATGGGCGTCAACATCATCGCGCTCCATTTGACAGATCCCGCCTTGGCCCGTCTGGATTCGACCTCCTGACCTGGGTGGATTTTTCTGTTTTGAAGGTTCCAGTCACGCCTTGTAACCCGCCGGCCCGTCCCAATATCCCTAGAATCCGGTCAGATATAACCGAACACGGGCCTGCCGGGTTCAGGTCTTAAAAGCGAAAATCGACCCTTGGCGAGGACAATTTTTGACGATTTTGCAGGCCCATCTCTGCACATGGGTCAAGAAAGCGGCGAAAAAAATACCGCTGCAGCTGATTTGCAGACGACGACTTTTGAGCCCCGGCAGACTATTGACAACAACATCCCGCAGCAGAAAGTGGCCGCATGGTTCCGCACCTCATCACCGCCCTGAACGGCCCTATCAACGAACTCGAACAACGGGTCCTGGACTCCACGCCGGCGATTGAGCGCTGGTTCCGGCTGGAGTGGATGGAGCACACGCCGCCGTTTTACAGCTCGGTCGACATCCGCAACGCCGGCTTCAAGCTCGCCCCGGTTGACACCAACCTCTACCCCGGCGGCTGGAACAACCTGACGCCCGAAATGCTGCCGCTGGCGGTGCAGGCCGCCATGGCCGCGATCGAAAAAATCTGCCCCGAGGCGCGCAACCTGCTGGTCGTGCCCGAGAACCACACGCGCAACAGCTTTTACCTGTCCAACGTGCTGCAGCTCAAGCGCATTTTTCACCAGGCCGGCCTCAATGTGCGTTTCGGCTCGCTGAGCTCCGACATCAAGGAGCCCACCACGCTGAACCTGCCGACCGGAGAGACCATCACGATCGAGCCGCTGATCCGGACCGACCGCCGCTTGGGCCTGAAAGACTTCGACCCCTGCACCATTTTGCTGAACAATGACCTGTCGGCCGGCATCCCCGGCATCCTGGAAGACCTCAACGAGCAGTACCTGTTGCCGCCGCTGCATGCCGGCTGGTCGGTGCGCCGCAAGTCGCGGCACTTCAAGGCCTACGAAGAAGTTTCCAAGCGTTTCGGCAAGCTGCTGGGCATAGACCCCTGGCTTATCAACCCCATGTACGCCCAGTGCGGTGAAGTCAACTTTGCCGAAGAAACCGGCATGGACTGCCTGACCACCAACGTCGATGCGCTGCTCACCAAAATCAAGCGCAAGTACAAGGAATACGGCATCAACGAAAAGCCTTTTGTCGTCGTCAAGGCGGACAACGGCACCTACGGCATGGGCATCATGACGGTGCGCGACGTGAAAGACCTGGACGCGCTGAACCGCAAGACGAAAAACAAGATGAGCACGACAAAAGACGGCCAGCCGCTGTCCGAAGTGATCATCCAGGAAGGCGTGCTGACCAACGAGCGCGTCAACGACGCCGTGGCCGAGCCCGTGGTCTACATGATGGACCGCTACGTGGTGGGCGGCTTTTACCGCGTGCATGCGGAGCGCGGTGTGGACGAAAACCTCAATGCGCCCGGCGCCAGCTTTGTGCCGCTGGCCTTTGCCGACAGCGGCCGCCTGCCGCAGCCCGGCGAGAAGCCCGGCTCCAGCAGCCCCAACCGCTTCTATATGTATGGCGTGATCGCCCGACTGGCGATGCTTGCTGCGAGTTATGAACTCGAAGCCACCGACCCGGACGCCGAGGTTTACGACTAACACCCCTATCGTTCTCACTTCGCTACGCTTTGTGTAGTGCCGTTTCCCCTTGCAGGGGACGCCGCAAGGCATCCGGCAAAGCCGGCCTGCCCGCGGCCGCTTTCGAAAGTCAGGGAGCTTATGTGTCCGCGGCGGCTCGAATTAGGAGTCTTTTAGGCGTCTGGCCCAAGCAGGCCGTGCGCAAGCAGCTATTAAAAAAGTAGCGCCCAGAATTCACCTGCCTGCGCTGGCTTCCCCGGCATCGGCGGGGCCGGTTTGTTACAAGTTGTTGCGGTGCAACAAAATCGGGATTAGTTGGATTTAGGGGTGTTCGCCGACTTGCAAGCAGGGCACCCGGGCGCAAAATAGCGTTCCCAAAGGTAACCATTCCCGCCGCTTTGGACCCGCTTGAACGGGCCGAGTGCAAAGACGGGAAGTTTTTGTGTCCAGTAAAAAATCATCACTCGCGGCGCTCACCCTGGGCGCCATTGGTGTCGTCTACGGCGACATCGGAACCAGCGTCCTGTATGCCGTCAAGGAAGTTTTCGGTTCCGGGCATGTTCCCTTTACCCCAGACAACGTCTACGGCATCCTGTCCATCTTCTTCTGGACGCTGACCGTCATTGTCTCGATCAAGTATGTGGCGCTGGTGCTGCGCGCCGACAACAACGGCGAAGGCGGCCTGATCGCCATGCTGGCGCTGGCCTCCACCGCGGTGAAAGACAAGCCCCAGCTGCGCAAGACCTTGCTGATCGTTGGCATCTTCGGCACTTCCCTGTTTTATGGCGATGGCGTCATCACGCCGGCGATTTCGGTGCTGTCGGCCGTCGAAGGCCTGGAAGTCGTCTCGCCTGCCTTCAAGCAGGGCGTGATCCCTATCACCCTGGTCATTTTGTTTGCCCTTTTTGCGGTGCAAAAGCACGGCACGGCGGGCATAGGCAAATTTTTCGGCCCCATCACGCTGATCTGGTTTGCCGTGCTGGCGTTGCTGGGCATTTCGCAGATCGTGACCCATCCCGAAATCCTGGTGGCAGTCAGCCCGCACTACGCGGTGATGTTCATGTGGGCCAACCCCGGTACCACCTTCATCATTCTGGGCGCCGTCGTGCTGTGCGTAACCGGCGCCGAGGCGCTTTACGCCGACCTTGGCCACTTCGGCAAAAAACCGATTCGCCTGGCGTGGTTTTCCGTGGTCATGCCTTCGCTGGTGCTCAATTACTTCGGCCAGGGCGCGCTGCTCATCGGCAACCCTGCCGCAGTGAAGAACCCGTTTTTCCTGATGGCGCCCGAGTGGGCGCTGCTGCCGCTGGTGGGCCTGGCCACCATGGCCACCGTCATTGCCTCGCAGGCGCTGATCACCGGCGCCTTCAGCGTGACCAAGCAGGCCATCCAGATGGGCTACCTGCCGCGCCTCAATATCCAGCACACCAGCGTGCGCGACACCGGCCAGATCTACATGCCCTTCGTCAACTGGGGCCTCTTCATCACCATCGTGCTCGCGGTGGTGATGTTTCGCTCGTCCAGCAACCTGGCGGCCGCGTACGGCATTGCGGTATGCACCGACATGCTGATCACCACCATCCTGACTTTTTACGTGATCCGCTACGGCTGGAAGTACCCACTGAGTTTGTGCATTGCGGCGACCGGTGTCTTCTTTGTCGTCGACTTCGCGTTCTTCGCCTCCAACCTCATGAAACTGTTCGCCGGCGGCTGGTTCCCGCTGGTGATTGGGGGTGCGGTCTTCACGCTGATGATTACCTGGAAGGAAGGCCGCCACCTGCTCAATGAAAAGCTGCGAGCCGATGCGATCGATTTACCGAGCTTCCTGGACGCCGTCTTCGTCAGCCCGCCGGCCCGTGTCGAAGGCACCGCCGTATTCCTGACAGCCGAGCCTGGCAGTGTGCCCAACGCGCTGCTGCACAACCTCAAGCACAACAAGGTGCTGCATGAGCAGAATCTGTTCGTGACGGTGCGCAACCATGAGATCCCCTGGATCGGCATGAACAAGCGCCTGGAGATCGAATCACTGGGTCACGACTGCTGGCAGGTCAACGTGCACTACGGCTTCAAGAACGACCTGGACCTGCCCAAGGCCCTGCAGCAGATCAAGGGCCGGGGCTGCGAGCTGGAGTCGATGACGACCAGCTATTTCCTCTCGCGCGACACGGTGATCCCGACCATCGGCAGCGGCATGGCACCCTGGCGCGAGAAACTGTTTGCTCAGATGCACCACAACGCCAGCGGTGCGGCAGACTTCCTGAACCTGCCAAACAACTCGGTGGTGGAACTGGGCAGCAAGATCGAGATCTGAGGGTTTCTGGCCGCTCCGGCTTTGCCAGAGGACTCGTTTTAAATATCTGGCACGCGTATTCCTGCCTGCGTTGAATTGTTGATGCCAATCCATAGCTGCTCGCGCCTGGCCGTATGGGCAAGCCGCATAAAGCATGCTGGTGAAATTGTTAGAGCTTCATGCGCGGAGCTACGTGCCCTTGCCGCGCATGATGGCAGCGGATACATCCGGGGTTGTTTCGGCATAGCGCCTGAACTCCATGGTGTAGGTAGCCCGGCCCTGCGTGAGTGAGCGCAAGGTGGTCGAGTAGCCGAACATTTCCGACAGCGGCACCTCGGCGCGCACCAGCTTGCCGCCGCCGCCCGCAATGTCTTCCATGCCCTGCACCATGCCGCGCCGCGATGAGAGGTCGCCCATCACATTGCCCATGAAGTCTTCGGGCATTTCAACCTCGACCGCCATCACGGGCTCCAGCAGCACCGGCTTGGCACGGCGCATGGCTTCCTTGAAGGCGAGCGAACCGGCCATGCGAAACGCGTTCTCGTTCGAATCGACATCATGGTAGGAGCCAAACACCAGCGTGGCCTTCACATCGACCACCGGGTAGCCCGCAAGCACGCCGGCCTTGAGTGTTTCCACAATGCCCTTGTTGACCGCCGGAATGTATTCACGTGGAATTACGCCGCCCTTGATGGCATCGACGAACTCAAAGCCCTTGCCAGAAGGCTGCGGCTCCAGGTTGAGTACCGCGTGTCCGTACTGCCCGCGACCGCCCGACTGCTTGATGAACTTGCCTTCAACATCGTTCACCGCCTGCCGGATCGTTTCACGGTAGGCCACCTGCGGTTTGCCCACATTGGCCTCTACGCTGAACTCGCGCTTCATGCGGTCGACCAATATCTCCAGGTGCAATTCCCCCATGCCCGAGATGATGGTCTGGCCCGACTCTTCGTCGGTGTGTACACGAAACGAAGGGTCCTCCTGCGCCAAGCGGTGCAGCGCAATACCCATTTTTTCCTGGTCCGCCTGGGTCTTGGGTTCAACGGCCTGTGAAATCACAGGCTCGGGGAAGACCATCTTTTCCAGGATGATGACGTGGGCCGGGTCGCACAGCGTGTCGCCGGTGGTTGCTTCTTTCAGGCCCACGGCGGCGGCGATGTCGCCGGCGTACACCTCCTTGACCTCGTTGCGCTCATTGGCATGCATCTGCAAAATGCGGCCCAGGCGCTCGCGCTTGCCCTTGACGGGGTTGTAGACCGTGTCTCCGGCTTTGACCACACCGGAGTACACACGAAAGAAAATCAGCTGCCCGACATAGGGGTCGGTCATGATTTTGAAAGCCAGCGCCGAGAAGGGTTCATCGTCTTTCGGGTGGCGTTCCGCTTCCCCGTCGTCTTCGGTGTGACCCAGGATGGCGGGCACGTCCACCGGCGAAGGCAGGTAGTCGATCACCGCGTCCAGCATCGCCTGCACGCCCTTGTTCTTGAAGGCGCTACCGCAGAGCATGGGCACGATCTCGTTGGCCACTGTGCGCTGGCGCAGCCCCTGTTTGATCTCGTCTTCGCTCAACGGCTCGCCCGCGAGGTACTTGTTGAGCAACTCGTCATTGGCTTCAGCGGCCGCCTCAATCATCTTGGTGCGCCACTCGTTGGCGGTCTCCACCAGGTCTGCCGGAATGTCGCCATACTCGAAATGCAGGCCCTGGCTGGTGTCGTCCCAGATGATGGCCTTCATCTTGACGAGGTCTACCACGCCTTGAAAATGGTCTTCCGCGCCCACCGGAATCTGCACCGGCACAGCCACGCCTTTGAGACGCTCGCTGATCTGGCGTTGCACGCGAAAAAAATCGGCACCGACCCGGTCCATCTTGTTGACGAATGCCAGGCGCGGCACCTTGTATTTGTTGGCCTGGCGCCAGACGGTTTCTGACTGCGGCTGCACGCCGCCCACGGCGTCATATACCATCACCGCGCCGTCGAGCACACGCATGGAGCGCTCCACCTCGATGGTGAAGTCCACGTGGCCGGGCGTGTCGATGATGTTGATGCGGTGCTCGGGGTAGTTGCCGGCCATGCCTTTCCAGAAGGCGGTGGTCGCTGCCGAGGTGATGGTGATGCCGCGCTCCTGCTCCTGCTCCATCCAGTCCATGGTGGCCGTACCTTCATGGACTTCGCCGATCTTGTAGTTCACACCTGTGTAGAACAGGATGCGTTCGGTCGTGGTGGTCTTGCCGGCATCGATGTGCGCGCTGATGCCAATGTTGCGATAACGCTCGATAGGGGTGTGGCGGGGCATGGCGAACTCCTTTTTTGCCGGTCCGCGCTTGTTGGATTTGTTTGCACGGCCAGTTCACCAGTTTGCGCCAAAGCGCCGGTCTTTGCTCGGTTTTCCCCGAGCACCCACGTCGGGTGTGGGCCCTGGCGTCAGGCCGCTTGCAGCATTTCGGCCATGAAGGCAGGCAGAGGCCTGCCGTCCGACAACAGGTATTTCGCCATGGGGATCACCGCGCTCTGCACCGAAGGCCGCGCACTCATCCTGTCGCGCCATGCCAGCAGCAACGGCGTAGCCGGTGTAAGGGGCGCGCCCAGGCGTTCGCCAAACAGCATCGCCATGTACAGCGCGATATCGGCAAACGAGAAGCTCTCCATCACGAACTCCCGCCCTTGCAGGAGATTTTCAAGCCGCGTGTAGAAGGCCCGCGCACCATCAATTGCGGCTACCGCTTGCGGATCGTCCAGGCTGTGCTGCAGGCCCATGAGCCGGATGATGTGAGGAAAGTAAACCTCGTCCGACATGTGCTCCATCTGGCGGGCGCGGGCGCGGGCGGCGATGCCGGCCGGCCACAGCGCGGGCTGGGGCTGCAGGTCTTCAAGGTATTCCAGGATCTGCGTCGAGTCAAACAGCTCCAGGTCGCCGTTGATCAGTACGGGCACCTGTTTTTTCGGGTTGATTCGCACGACCTCCGGATGCTTGGGTGAGTAGCCCTCGGTCTGCGAGAAGGGCACCATGACGATATTGAGCGGTATGCCTTTTTCAAACGCGGCGATCTGCACCTTGGCGCCGAACATGCTGAGGCGGGCTGAATAGAGACGAATTGCGGGCGTTTTGTCTGTAAAGGTGTGCGGCATGGGTGGGTGAGTTTCGTGGTGATGGGCGTTTGTTCAATGACTATGACGTGGAGGGCGGCGGCTCACGGTCAAACAAGCCGGGCGCGCCGCCGATTTCCGCGCCTTCAATCAGCAGCATGCGCAACTTGGTCGAGACGCCACCCGGCGCTGAGAAGCCGCCCGACTGCGCGCCTGCGGCCAGCACGCGGTGGCAAGGCACGATGATGGGAAACGGGTTATGCCCCAACGCCTGACCCACGGCACGCGCCGAGCCGGGTTCGCCAAGCTCGGTGGCGATATCGCCGTATGTGCATGTTTTGCCCGGAAGGACTTCCTGTGCAATCGCATAAACCCGGCGGTGAAACGGGGGAATGCGGCGCAGATCCAGTATGCAGAACCGCAAATCGCGGGCGTCACCTGCCAGCAGGGCTGTCATGGCGTCTATGGCCAGCTGCATGTCCTGTGGTGGCGTGGCGGGCGCGAGCGGCGCAAACTCTCCCCGCAGACGGGACAACATGCGGCGCTCCGATGTTTCGGGCAAGCGCACGGCTGCAATGCCGTGTGCGTTCCATACCAGCGCGCACTGCCCAACAGCAGTGTCAAAAAGCGCGAATGTGTGGAGTTCATTGTCAGCGGCCATGGTGCCCGACATGCTACACGCGACCGGTATCTGAGGTTTGAGGCATTTCGACATTGGAAGATCGGCGCTGCCACTGCGTCAAAAAAATCCATCGCATGTACCGAAACGAAGTGAGCGAATCTCCAGCACCAATTGGATGGAGTTTTCCTCATGTGTTGCTGGCCGGACGTAGGCGCACGTAAGGTCTGTTGTTCTTGCCGCATCGTCAATGCAAACTGGTGAATGTAAGAATTAATTTCGTTACCTATCTTGCACACCACTGAAGCTTTTAATTTTCTGCAGACGTACCATGCGTTCTTTTTGAAGGAACTCACAATGGCAACACCGTTCTTTGGCAAGCGAGAAAACGAGACACCAACGGGCTTGCGTCATGGCCCGGGAAATGGTTATGGGACCACGGGCACGTCCAGTGCTTCCGGCGCGCTGCAGTCGGGTGCATCGTCCTCAAATGTGAACCAGCAAAACACCGCCAAGGCGGTCAATGAAGCGCCTGCGAGCACGGGAAAAGAAGGCGGCAGCAAGTTGACGGTCGGCCCCAACATCAAACTGAAGGGCGTGGAGATCACGGACTGCGATACGCTGGTGGTCGAAGGCCTGGTGGAAGCCACCATGGATTCGCGAGTGATCCAGATTGCCGAGCAGGGTGCGTTCAAGGGCTCCGCAGAAATCGACGTGGCGGAAATCCGTGGGGAATTCAACGGCAACCTTACAGTGCGGCAGAAACTGGTGATTTACTCGACCGGGAAAGTCACGGGCATCATCCGCTACGGCAAGCTGGTGATTGAAGAAGGCGGCCAGCTCTCAGGCGAGATCCTGTTCGGTGCGCTGGCTGCGGCCAAGCCGGCGAGTGCGGTCAAACCAGGTTTACAGGCGGTGTAGGAGACTTAAAGCAACAACAGGGCGCGTTTCTAACGCGCCACCGAAACCTCCACATCACTTTCCTGCTGCTCGCGGCAGGAAAGTGATGCGGGGTTTTCGTGTTCGCCGTTCTGGCTACTGCCACCGGAACGCCAGCGGTACCAGCGCGGACGCCAGAACCACCTGCAGGCCCAGCGCCAACCCGGCGGAGCGCCCGCGTCGGCATTGACCTGCAAGGCCCGCGCGGCGCCCAGCCCGTGAGATGCCGTGCCCAGCGCAAAACCACGCGGCCCAGCCTGCAGCGTCAACGGGAATTCGCAAGGCGTCAAACAGGTATTTGCCGCTGAGCGCACCCACGAGGCCAGTAACCACGGCAAACACAGCCGCCAGCGCAGGGATTCCGCCGATCTTTTCCGCAATACCCATGGCGACCGGTGCGATGACAGATTTGGGCGCAAGCGACAGGGTAACTTCGACGAGCAAGCCTGCGGCCCATCCCTGCAACAATGCCGATCCGCTGGCCGCAGCACCACCGGCTACGGCCGCAAGCAGCAGCCGACCCCGGCGCAGTTCTTCGCGCCGCAACCATAGTGGCCATGCCAGTGCCACCACCGCAGGGCCGAGCAGGAAATGGATGAACTGGGCGCCCGCAAAATAGGTGGGGTAAGGCACGCCGGTGGCCAGCAGGGCACCGGCCAGGCAGACGACCGTCCAGGTGCAGCATCAGCACGGTCACGAGCAAACCCGCCGAAGTGGACGCCACCACGACCAGCAGCATGCGTGCGCCGTACTGGCTGACCAGTGACGGACGGGTCATCATCCCGACGTCGACGGGTACAAAGAGTAACGAAAGGTGCGAGAGCAAGAAGTCTGCGCACACTGCCACAGGGCTGCGCACCGTGTCTGACTGGAGGCCCGGCAGAAGCAAAACCACGCCAATCGCAGGGCCCGAAAACGGCAGGGAAAACCGCGGGAAAGAAGTTCCCCTGCGGACTGAAAAACGAGTAACCAGGCCAAATTCCGCGATGCTGTCATGACATGATTTCCACGGCAGGTGGGTGCACTCTCGATGCGAGGGCATCGCCGGGAATTGCTGGGATGGTCATGGCAATACCCATCTGGAAAGTTTAAGGGCTGGAAAAAAGATCTCCTTGCGGCCACTCCCGCACCGCATTCGCCGCGCCCCACAGTGCCTGGTCGATGTCTTTGAAGAATGCGCGGCGCCCGGATGGGTCCGGCCTGGAATTGAAGGCTACCACCCATGCATAGCCTTGCCGGGTCCGAAGTGCCAGGGTCTGCAGGCCCGGCTGGCTGCCCGTGTGCCACCAGTTATCACCTTTGTCACTCCTGACGACGTGGATGCCTGCCGCATAAAAGCTGCGCGGATTGCCATCTTTTTCCAGCATCGGCTCGCTGCGCATGGTTTGCAACGATTCCTCATTCAGAAGCCGTTTCCCCCGTGCGCCGTCGATCGCCAGGAAAAACTTCAGCACATCTGTTGGCGTTGCAATCCAGGCGCCCAGCGCGTCCATGTTTTCGACGGAGTAGGAGCCGTAAGGGCTGGGCACATTCGCGTTCGTAACACCCGGTGCGCCGCGCTGCAGCGGCTCTCCGGGATACGCGTAGTACTTCGTCTCGCCCTGCCGGCTCTCGGTGCTGCTTGCGGCCTGAAAGCCTTTGCCGGTGGACGGCATCAGAAACTCCCGGCTGCTGAAGGTACGGTAGGACTCGCCGGTGACGACTTCCACAACCCTTCCGAGCATGCAGTAGCCGGTATTGGAATAGGCGAAGCGCTCGCCGGGCGCGAAATCCAGCTTGTCCTGAAGGGAATCCCGGATGATCGCATCGCAGCTGACGGGTGCCACGCCTTGCCGGCGGGCAACGGCTCCGAGCCGGGGCTGAAAAAACGGATCACCAGAGCGCTCCCGATCGAATCCGCCTGAATGCTGAAGCAGGTGCCGGATGCTGATGTCCTTGACGCGCGGGTCGGCGGGGGAGGAGGGTGCTATTCCGGCTTTTTCGAAAAGGGGCCGCACCGGGTCGTCCAGCTTCAGCTTTCCGTCCTCCGCCAGCTTGAGCACCATGACTGCTGTCAAGGTCTTGTTGATGCTTCCCATGCGGAACAGGGTTTGCGGCGTCATGGCGTCCTGCTTGTCCCTGTCGGCATAGCCGTAACCTTTGGCAAGGAGCAGCTTGCCGTCCTTGGCCACGACCAGGCTGGCGCCCGGGACATCGTATTTCTTCATGACTTCCAGCATGGCCTTGTCGAAGGGCTCGAGGTGGGGCAGTGACTGCCCCACCTCGAGGCACCAGCCCCACGGCGAAACGAACGCCAGCAAGGCGCCTGCCAGGCCACGGGAGACCTGGCGGCGCATGGTGGAAAAACCGATGGACAGCGTCGTATGCATTTTTTGGGCCGTGGGTTGCCCGCGCAGTCTATGAGGTTTTCATGCGGCTGCGTCTTTCGCCTAAAAGTGCGGTAAATCGGGGTGCTTGATCTGCCCGCCCCGTACCAGCATTTTTCCGTATTCGGCGCAGCGGTTCAGCGTCGGGATCACCTTGCCCGGGTTGAGCAGGCCTTTGCTGTCGAACGCGCGTTTGACACCGAACATCTGCTCGTTTTCCTCGGCGGAGAACTGCACGCACATGGAGTTGAGCTTTTCCACGCCCACGCCGTGTTCGCCCGTCACGGTACCGCCCATCGCGACACTGGTTTCCAGGATGTCTGCGCCGAAGAGTTCACAGCGGTGCAATTGGTCGGGATCATTGGCATCAAACAAAATCAGCGGGTGCAGATTCCCGTCGCCCGCGTGGAACACATTGGCGCAGCGCAGCTGGTATTTCTTTTCCATCTCGGCGATAGCCAGCAGGATGTCGGCCAGGCGCTTACGCGGGATGGTGGAGTCCATGCACATGTAGTCGGGGCTGATGCGTCCCGATGCGGGGAAGGCGTTTTTGCGGCCACTCCAGAAGCGCAGGCGTTCAGCCTCGTCCTGGCTCACCGCAATGGCCGTGGCGCCACAGCGGCGCAGCACGTCGGTCATGCGGCCGATTTCTTCTTCAACTTCCTCCGGCGTGCCGTCGCTTTCGCACAGCAAGATGGCTTCGGCGGTGAGGTCGTAGCCGGCGTGCACAAAGTCTTCCACTGCGGCCGTCATCGGCTTGTCCATCATCTCAAGGCCGGCGGGAATGATGCCCGCCGCAATTACGGCGGCTACGGCATCGCCGGCTTTGCGCAGGTCGTCAAAGCTGGCCATGATGCAACGCGCCAGCTGAGGCCTGGGTATCAGTTTCACCGTCACCTCTGTGGTCACGGCCAGCATGCCTTCGCTTCCGATGATGACGCTCAGCAGGTCATAGCCTGCTCCATCGAGTGCATCACTGCCGAATTCAACTTCCTCTCCTTCAATGGTGAAGCCTCTGACCTTGAGCACGTTGTGTACCGTCAGCCCGTACTTGAGGCAATGCACGCCACCCGAGTTCTCGGCCACGTTGCCGCCTATGGTGCAGGCTATTTGGCTGGAAGGGTCGGGCGCGTAATAAAGGCCCAGCGGCGCGGCCGCTTCGGAAATGGCGAGGTTGCGCACGCCGCCCTGCACCACGGCCGTGCGGCTGATGGCGTCGAGTTTGAGAATCTTGTTGAACTTGGCCAGCGATAGCGTGACGCCCAGCTTGTGCGGCATGGCGCCGCCGGAAAGCCCGGTGCCGGCGCCGCGCGCGACCACCGGCACTTCCAGCGCATGGCAGCTCTTGAGCACGGCCTGCACCTGGTCATAGGTCTCGGGCAAAGCCACAACCAGCGGCCGCTGGCGGTAGGCGGTCAGGCCGTCGCACTCGTAAGGTGTGGTGTCTTCGTTGTTCCACAGCAGGGCATGAGCCGGCAACACCGCCCGCAGCGCTCGCACGACCTGCGACTGCCGTTCCGAGCGTTCAAGCTGGCTTTGCTGTTTGAGCGAGGCGGGGGCGTTCATGGTCTGTCTGGCTCCGGGGTTGAAACCAGACTGTAGGGCAAGCGGCGGCGGCCGGGTTGAAGAAATTTAATGCCGGGTGTGAAATGCCGGCCGCCAGAATCCGCTCAAAACGGGAAGAGCTTCAAGACTTCGTTCCCGGAGCCTTGCCGGCGCCGGGCGTGTCGTAAAACTTGACCTTGCCGGTCTTCACGTCGTACATGGCCCCCACGATCAGGATTTCTCCCTTTTGCTCCATCTCGCGCAGGATGGGGCTCTTCTCGCGAATCGTTTCCACTGTGAGATGCACATTGCTCTCCGCCACCATCTCGACAAAGGCATAGTTCTTGGACGTGCGATCCTTGATGTCGGCGGACACCAGGTTCGCGGCTGGCTTGATCTTGCCGATGAGTCCCGTCAGGTTGCCCAATTGGGCGTCGTCGCAAGCACCCTTGATGGCACCGCAGCTGGTGTGACCCATCACCACCAGCAGTTTGGCGCCCATGACTTTGTGTGCGAATTCCAGGCTACCCAGGATGTCTTCGTTGACGATGTTGCCTGCCACGCGTGCGTTGAAAAGGTCACCTATGCCCTGGTCAAACACAATCTCGGCCGGTGCGCGCGAATCAATGCACGACACTATGCTGGCCAGTGGGAACTGGCCGTCCGCGGTGGCCTTCACTTCCTTGAGGTAGTTTTGGTGGCGCGGCTTGCCGGAAACGAAACGCGTATTGCCGGCCTTGAAGCGCGACAGGATTTGCACGGGCGTCACAGCGGCCTGGCACTCCTTGGCGTCCTGGATGGGACAGAAGGTGCCGGGCTTGACGGCCTTGGCCGCGGCCGCCTTACCCTCGGCATGAACCGCAGGCGACAGGGCGAGCATGGAGAGCAGGACGCCGGCCACGCCGACGGCCAATTGATTTTTCCTCATAAGATTTTCCCTCGTTGAACGGGTTGGTTTTTTTGGCTATGTGCAGCCGGCCGGGCCCTCCCCCGGTGTCACGGCCAGCCCATCATAAGCATGAGCCGGTACGGACGCAAAACCACTTATCGGACGGCGTCAGGACCTGTTAGTGCTATTTGTTTACGCAGGATGCGCTGCATGTCAAAGGCCTTGAGCAAGGCACAAAACTCAGGGGCCCCGTCAAGGCTTTGCAACGCCGAGCGGCGGCCTTCTCATTAACAGGCCTTGGGGCCCTAACCCAGGCTTTTGCGCAGCCAGTCGGCAAAAGCCGCGCATTCCCAGCGGTCCATGGTGCCGGTGCGCCAGCACAGGTAATGTGCGTGCGGGCTGGGAATATTACCGGCGAACACTTCGTTGCTGCCCAGCCGCACCAGCGAGCCGTTTTCCAGCCAGGGCGCGCCCAGCTTGAGACGTATCAACGCGATGCCCATGCCGGCTGCGGCGGCATCGCACATCAGGCCGATGTCGTTGAACTGGGAGCCGTCGGTGGGTTCGGGCCAATCAAGTTTGTGGGCGGCAAACCACGTGCGCCATGGCTCCAGCGGCGAGCGCAACAGGCTTTCGCCTTCGAGATCTTCAGCCGCCTCAAAGGGGCCGTGTTCGCGCACAAAAGCCGGTGAGGCGAGCGGCGCGACTTCGTCCTTGCTGAGGCAGACGTGCTCCAGGTCCGCATAGCGGCCTGTGCCGAAGCGCACGATGAGGTCGGCATCCTCGGCCACCACGTCCAGCAGGGGGATGGACACCTGCAGCGTCAGGTCGATTTCAGGATAGGCATCGGTGAACTGGCGCAGGCGTGGAATCAGGATGGAGCGTGCGAACGTGGGCGTGACCGCCAGCCGTAACTTGCGCTTGCCGGGGGCGGCGCTTTGCCCGGCAGCGCCGGGAAATTTCTGCAGTGTGGCCAGGCCTTCGCGCACATGCGCCAGGTATTCGCTGCCTTCGGTGGTCAATGAAAAATCGGCACGGCCAAACAGCTTGGTGCCGATGATCTGCTCCAGCTGCTTGACGCGGTGGCTGACCGCACTGGGCGTGACGCAGAGTTCTTCGGCCGCCTGGGTCACGCTACGCAGCCGCGCCAGCGCTTCAAAGGTCAGCAGGCACTGAATGGGTGGGATTCGGGCAGGAGTAGCCATGTCTACTAGTGAACGCTACGCGTCGTTTGCGACGCTTCTTTGCAAGCAGGAGCCGCGGAACCGGCTTTGCCGGGCCGCAGGCGCAGCGGCCCCCGAGGGGGGCAGGAAGCTACACGCAGTGAGCGACCGTGGGGGCTCATGGCTATTTAAAGATGACAGTCTTGTGGCCGTTCAAAAGCACACGATGTTCACTGTGCCACTTGACGGCGCGTGCAAGTACCCGGCTTTCGGTGTCCTTGCCGCGGGCGGTCAGGTGTTCGACGGTGTCCTTGTGATCAACCCGGGTCACATCCTGTTCGATGATCGGGCCTTCATCAAGGTCTGCCGTAACGTAATGCGCCGTCGCGCCTATCACCTTCACACCGCGTTCATGTGCCTGGTAATACGGTCTGGCGCCCTTGAAGCTCGGAAGCATGCTGTGGTGGATATTGATGGCACGTCCCGAGAGCGAGTTGCACATGTCGTTGCTGAGCACTTGCATGTAGCGCGCCAGCACGACCAGTTCGGCACCCTCTGCCTCGATGATTTCAAGTTGCTTTGCTTCGACCTGCGCCTTGGTGGCCGCCGTCACCGGGATGTGGTGGAAAGGAACGTTGTAGCTTGCCGCCAGCTGGTAAAAATCGCGGTGGTTGCTGATGATGGCGCGCACATCCAGCGGCACCATGCCGGACTTCCAGCGAAACAGCAGGTCGTTGAGGCAATGGCCGTCGCGGCTGACCATGATCACGGTACGCATGGCAGCTTCTGTCGAGTGAAGTTTCCACTTCATGCTGAAAGGTGAGGCGAATGCTTCGAGCTGCACCTTCAGTTCTTCCTGGGTCAGCTGGTCGCAGGCAAACTGAACCCGCATGAAGAAGAGTCCGGTGTCGTGGTCGTTGTACTGCGCAGCTTCCTCAATATTGCCGCCGTTCTGCAACAGGAAGCCAGAGACCGCGTGAACAATGCCCATACGGTCCGGGCAGGACAGGGTAAGGATATAAGCGTGATTCATAGGGGGTGAATTGTCGCAGGTGAAGACTGTGTCTGCCCGGCCGGCGGGCAATTGACGGTGCAGGGCGGCGGCAAGAGTGCCAGAATGCAAGATCAAGCGCTGCTATCCCAGCTTCACTCCTTTCGACGCAGGAAAGAAATCACCATGGCCTACCAGAATTTCAACATGGAGCACCAGTGGCTCCCGTTCACGCCCAACCGCAGCTTCAAAAAAGACCCGCGCGTGTTTGTGGCCGCAGACGGCATGCATTTCACGACGCACGACGGGCGCCAGGTGATCGACGGTATTTCCAGCCTGTGGTGCGTGGGCGCCGGCCACAATCGCAAGCCCATCAACGACGCCATAAAGAAGCAGCTCGATACGCTGGACTACGCGACCGCTTTCCAGGCCAGCAACGACCAGGCCTTCAAGGCCGCCGAGATCATCGCAGGCATGGCGCCCGGCGACCTCAACAAGGTGCTGTTTTGCAATTCGGGCTCAGAAGCCGCGGACACGTCGTTGAAGGTCGCGCTGGCTTACCACCGTGCGCGGGGCGAAGGCCACCGTAATGTATTCATCGGCCGTGAAAAGGGCTACCACGGCGTTGGTTTCGGCGGCATGAGCGTGGGCGGCATTCCGGCCAATCGCAAGGTATATGGCGCCGCGTTGCTGCCTCGCGTGGACCACATGCGTTTCATCCATGACCCGGTCAACCACGCCTACATCAACGGTACTGAGCCCGTATGGCAGGAAGACCTGCTGCTGGAGCTGGAAAATCGCATCCTGCCGCTGCACGACCCGAGCAACGTGGCTGCCGTCATCGTCGAGCCGGTATCAGGAAGCGCCGGATGGTACCTGCCGCCCAAGGGCTACCTGAAACGCCTGCGCGAAATTTGCGACAAGCACGGCATCCTGCTGATTTTTGATGAAGTTATCACGGGTTTCGGCCGCCTGGGCACCGGTTTCGGGGCGGACTATTACGGTGTGGTGCCCGACATGCTCAATTTCGCCAAATGCGTGACCAACGGTGTCATCCCGCTGGGCGGTGTGATCTGCTCCGACCGCATCTATGACGGCATGATGAATGCCAATGCCGGTGCGCCCGAGCATGCCGTGGAGTTCTTTCACGGCTATACCTACTCCGGCCACCCGGTCGCTTGCGCGGCCGCAATCGCGACGCTGGAGCTGTTCAAGGAAGAACAGTTGTATGAACGTGCCGGCCAGATGGGCAAGGTATTGGGCGACGCGATGCACAGCGGCCTGAAGGGCCTGCCCAATGTGATCGGTATTCGCAGCCTGGGGCTGGCCGGCGCGGTCGAGCTGGCGCCGGTGGCGGGTGTGCCGGGCAAGCGCGCCTATGACATCTTCATGGACTGCTTCCACAACGGTGTGCTGGTGAGGCCGGCGGCTGACAACGTCGTGGTCTGCCCACCCTACATCGTCGAAAAAGAACATATCGACCGCATCGTCAATGTGGTTGCCGACGCCATCCGCAAAAACGCTTGATTCACCGATGGAGGAGCCTCAAAAGGCTCTTCAAGGTTTGGGTACCAGCTGCTTCTGCAGGCCCGCGCAATAATCGGTCTCCGGGAGCGGGGCCGTTGCCCACACCGCATCGAAAGCGTCTGCCCTCTCGGCATTCGCAGGGTTCCCGGCAAGCAGGCGCACTACTTTGGCTTTTATGTCCGTCGGCAGATGCAGCGGTACGCCCAATTGCCGGTTCGCATGGCCGCTTCCGGCCAGCAGCAGCACTGTCTTGCCGGGCAGCACGGCCTGCCCCAGGGTGTTGGCCATGGTGATGTCCTTGGCAATCTGGATACGTGTCATGGGCGTGATCTGGCTCTCGGGCAACAGGTTGCAGTGGCCGAGACGGATCAACTGCTGTTGGGCTTTGAGGGCGGGGCCTGGCAAGCGGGCGTCAAGCCGGTTGTCGGCCATACTTTCCGGCATTTGCGCCCGGGGCAGATTGGCGCCCATCACGGGGACACCGGCGCGCACCGCGGTCATCACGGCAGGACCGTAGGCTGTCCAGGGCCAGCCCTTGTCGTTCCAGTTGAGCGCATTGCGGGCCTGCTGCTCGGTGGCACTGGGCCTGAGCGCGGAAGTGCTTGCACCCGTGTCGGCCATCTCAAGGGCTACGGCAGCCAGCACCCCTTTGGCCGCCAGGGCGGCGACCACCTGTTGTTCGATTGTCTGGTGCTCAACGGCATCGTGCTGCTCCCCGAGGATCAGGACGTCGGCAGGGAGCAGCGCCTCCAGCCGGGTGGATGTTTGTGCGGCTTCGCTGCCCTGCGCCTGCAGAATGGGTGCTTCAGGCCGGCCCGCGCAACCGCCCGCCAAAGCCATCGTGGCAGTGCAGACAAGGCATGCCAAAGCACGAGGGGTGAAGAAATGGCGCATCGGTGGATACTACCGCTTCCAGCGGCTTCTGTTCCGCGCCGTTACGCTCTGCCATGCCTTCCTTGCCCCACCGCGCCGCCCAGTCCCCGCCCGTGCGTGTCGTCCTGACCTTGTTGCTGGCCTGGGGTGCCGCTTCTTTGTGTATTGCGCTGCGCACGCCTTTGCCCTGGATGATCGGCCCCTTGCTGGCGACGGCGGTGGTCTCCATGCTGGGCGGACCCACGGCCAGCTGGACGCCGCTGCGCAACGTCGGGCAATGGATCATCGGTTGTGCATTGGGGTTGTACTTCACGCCGCAGGTGGTGGCGTTGCTGGGGGGCCTGTGGTGGGCGATTGCGCTGAACATTGTGTGGGCACTGGTATTGGGCCTGGCTTTCGGGGCATGGCTCTACGGCGTGCATCACGGCCCGGGTCGCCTGCATGTTGCTGGCCTGTCACGCATCACCACCTATTTCGCGGCGCCTATTGGCGCCGCATCGGAAATGACGCTGATGGCAGAGCGCCACGGTGCGCAAACCGATCTGGTGGCGTCGGCGCACAGCCTGCGGGTGTTGCTGGTCACATTGGTCATTCCTTTCGGCTTTCAATGGGCGGGGCTGCATGGGTTGGACGCTACTTTGCCGGGTGCGCGCGTGGTTCAACTGCCGGGCCTTGTCCTGCTGGCCTTGTTGACGGGTGCCGGTTGTTGGGTCATGCTGAAACTCGATCGCACCAACCCCTGGTTTATCGGTGCGCTACTGGTGTCGCTGCTGCTCACGGCCTGCGGCGTCACGCTGTCGGCCTTGCCGCAAGGCATGACCAATGCAGCGCAGCTGGTCATCGGCATCAGCCTGGGCGTGCGGTTCACCCGCAGGTTTGTGCACGTGGCGCCGCGCTGGCTGGGTTCGGTGGCGCTGGCGACGGTGGGAATGATTGGGTTGTGCGCCGCTTTTGCATGGGGGCTGGCTCAGTTTGCCGATCTTCACTGGGCCACCTTGCTGTTGGGCACCTCACCCGGCGGTATCGCCGAGATGGCCATTACGGCCAAAGTGCTGCAACTGGGTGTGCCAGTGGTCACGGCATTTCATGTCACCAGGCTGGCCGCCGTGCTGGTGCTGGCCGAGCCTATGTACCGTTGGTTTTACCAAGCCGAGTCATAAGCTCGCCCCGTCCAGGCTCACTGCGTGTAGCCCGTTCCCCCTTCCAGGGGCGGCGCCTGCGGTCTGGCAAAGCCAGTCCCGCAGCACCCACTGGTCGTTCTTGCAGAATTCTTTAAGCCAGAAGTGAGCGACTGCGGGGCTTAATGAAGTGAAATTGGGGTGTTGGCCAGCCCGCTGTAGCCTTCCAGCGTGTCTTCGATTTCTTCTTGCGTGGGGGTGTTTTGCGCCCAGGCGCTCAAGCGCTGCTGGAACATTTCAGCCCAGGATCCATCCAGATAGACCTCTTTGCCCGAACGTTTGTCGACGATTTCGAAGCCATGCCGGGCCAGTTGCGGAACGGCCGGGACAGGCGCGGATTCTTCCGGCGCATTGGCGTGAATCTGCATGACAGCAAAAGATTCCGAGTCGTAAAGCATTTGCATGGTGTAGGTCCTTTAGCTTCAGATAGCAACGATGAGGCCAAGTTCAAGGGCTCGGGGGGTTAAGTGCGAAAGCATGCGGTAAAGGCGCGTAGTGCGTGTAAAACCGCACATAAAACGGGCACCTCCGTGCGGCATAACAACGCCGGTTGGTTGAACTCAGCTCTTGGTGATCGCGCTGAGCTGCTGGTCAATGAAATCCCCGTTCTGCTGGGTGATCCTGCTGCGAACGGGAAGATACCCCAGTGACGGGGCATACCATAGTTCCACTTTCTGATCGAACTCACGCCGGGGCTGACGAGTGAGTTTGAGCGTATTCAGCTCGCCATAGGGAAGTGCCATTTTCTCTTCGCCTTCCACCCGGAAAGTCCAGGTGTCTGCATCCCGCGGTCCCACGGTGTAAATCGAAATGGTGGAGCCCGCCGGAAAGCCGGTGGGGTTGCCCGCGAGCATGGCAGCCAGCTGGATGAAGACGCTGACCCGGTCCTGCGCACCCTTGATCCAGGGGGCCGCCGGCGTATTGGCGCTGAAGATGATCTGCCCCTTGTCTGCTTCAAAATGCGCGGCCACTTCGCTTCTTGATTTGTCCGAAAAACGGGTCGGCGCCAGGCCTTCCGGACCCACCTGCCCGGTGCTTGCCATGCTGCGTGAACCCAGAAACAGTGCGCTGACGCGCATGGAGGCGCTGTAGTTGTTGCCTGAATAGCGCCATCCCAGTTCTGCGTCTGCGTGGTAGTTCAGGCCTTTTGCGCTGCCGGTCATTTTGTATTCCAGTCGCGCGCTTTCCGGCAAGACCACCGCCGTCACCGCCGACTGGCCTGGTTCGGCTATCGCGGGGGCGCTGGCAGCCGCAATTGTGGGCGTCGCCTGCGCGGGCAGGCTTTCCGGATTTTTTGCCTCGGGTGCGCTGGATGTCATCACCTCGGAAGAGGGCTTTGCTATTAAATCAGTAGCAGGTTGCGCTGGATTTTCCTGGACTTCAACGGGTTTCTTCCTAAAAATCCTGGGTTTTGGAGGCGGCGTGGAGGGCGCGGGTGCCAGCGCTGTCGGTGCAGGAGGCGGTGCGATGCTGCGCGTTGCGAAGGCCGGGCTGCGAGGGGAGGTGGCAGTTTGCTCGGGGCCGAATCGTACCGGCGACGACTTCAGCATCAGCGTGTGGACAGCCAACACCCCTGCAGCCAGCGCTGCAAGCACACGCCAGCGAGGCGCCGAAGGATAGCGGTCGGTGGACGTGGTCACGCCTGTGTGAATCCAAGATCACCGGAAAGTTGCCGGGCGGCGGCGGCCAGCGGCCGTGCCACCACGCCGTCCCAGTCCGGATCAAACGTTGCAAGCGAACCCAGCGCCACAATGCCGAGCGCGAGGTGGCCGTCGGCATCGAACACCGGCGCACAGAAGCCGGCTACGCCGGGCAGCAGGGTATTGACTGCCCGCGCCATGCCGCGGCGGCGGATATCTTCCAGCAAGGCATTCAGCTCGGCCATGGTGGCGGGAACATCTTTTCGCGCCAGCTTCTGGTTGCGTGTCAGTTCAGCCCTGACCAGCAGCGCCAGCCGCCCCTGTGGTTTGGCTTTAGCCTTGGGCCGGCTGGAAGACAAAAATGCGGCAAAGCACAAGCCCGTGGCGGACGACAGCAGCGGCATGACATCGCCCAGCCGCAGATTAACCGTCACAGACTGCGGCGATTCTTCCCAGTGGACGAGGGTCGGTCCCTGGTTGCCCCAGACCGCCAGTGCCAGGGTCTGGCCGGTTTGCACCATCAGGCGCGGCATGAGCTGGCGGGCCAGCTTCACGCTGTCCAATCTCGAAAGGGCAGCGAGTCCTAACTTGAGCGCAGCCGGGCCGAGGTCGTATCGGGCGGTTGCCTCGTCCTGGACGACCAGTGCCAGCCGCTGAAAACTGACGAGATAACGGTGCGCCTTGGCCGCGCTCATGCCCGCTGCGGCTGCCAGGTCGCGAAGCATCAGCGGGCCGGGTGAGGTAGAGAGTGCCTCCAGTAAGCTGAAGCCAACCTCGACCGACTGGATACCCGCGCGTTGCGGCGGCAGGCTGCTGCGTGCTGTGGCGGGTGTGCCTGGGCTTGCTTTCATGGCTTGTCTAGAATTTCGGGTTAGCCGTCGGTCAATGAATGCAGGGATCGTAACGCGAGGGGGCGCAATGCCGGCCGGTCGCCAGCCACGGCACAATTGGCCCTTCGGTAACACCGACAGCCACCAATCAGGATATTGATGAAACTTGCCACTTACAAAGACTCTTCACGCGACGGCCAGCTGGTCGTGGTGTCGCGCGATCTTTCAACAGCCCATTATGCGACGGGCATCGCGGGCAAATTGCAGCAGGTGCTGGACGACTGGAACTTCATGTCGCCGCAGTTGCAGGACTTGTACGAAACATTGAACCAAGGCAAGGCACGGCACGCTTTCCCGTTTGAGCCGTCGCGCTGCATGGCGCCATTACCGCGCGCCTACCAGTGGGCAGACGGCTCGGCCTACATCAACCATGTGGAACTGGTGCGCAAGGCGCGCAACGCCGAAGTGCCGGAAAGTTTTTACACCAACCCGCTGATGTACCAGGGCGGCAGCGACGATTTCATTGGGCCCTGCGACGATGTGGTGGTGGCGAGCGAGGAGTTCGGCATTGACTTCGAGGCCGAGATCGCCGTGATCACCGGCGATGTGCCCATGCGCGCCACCCCCGAGCAGGCGCTGGAAGGCGTGCGCCTGCTGATGCTGGCCAACGACGTGTCCTTGCGCAACCTGATTCCCGATGAGCTGGCCAAGGGCTTCGGTTTCTTCCAGAGCAAACCGGCAACCGCTTTCAGCCCGGTTGCCGTTACGCTGGACGAAGTCGGCGACGCCTGGGACAAGGGCCGCCTGCACATGACGCTGCAAAGCACCTGGAACGGCCGCAAGGTCGGTATGTGCGAAGCCGGCCCCGAGATGACATTCAGTTTCGGCCAGCTGATTGCCCATATCTGCAAGACCCGCAACGTCCGTGCCGGCAGCATCATCGGTTCAGGCACCGTCAGCAACAAGGACTGGAGCCACGGCTACAGCTGCATCGCCGAAAAGCGCGCGATCGAAACCATCGAGGATGGCAAGCCCAAAACCGAGTTCATGAAATTCGGCGACACCATTCGCATTGAAGCCAAAGGCAAAGACGGGCAATCGGTGTTTGGCGCGATTGACCAGAAGGTTGTAGCCTTGGTCTGAGCCGCGCAAAGGGGCCTTCCCTGCCAGCATGAGCCGCGGAACCGGCTTTGCCGGGCCGCAGGCGGGCGGCCCCCTCGGGGAGCGTGGGGGCTCTATTTTTTTATCTGGAATACGCTTTTCTTGAGCCGTCTTCAAAGACGGCATCGTCGCGCAGCAGCTTGCCGTCATCGTCCCAGGCCTTTTCGCGCGTGATGCGGCCGCGCTCGTCGTAGCTCGATTCGGCTACCAGCCTGCCGGCTTCGTTAAAACGCTGATGCGTACCCTGGGGCAGTTGCCGGTAGCGGTTGGAGGCTGTGTAGCGGCCGGTGGCGGCGATTTTTCCGCTGTCGAAGAAGTCGGTAGTCTGCAGCCAGGCGGTGTCGCCTTCACCACCGTACTCGGTTTTGCTGCGCGGCTGGCCGTTCAGGTAGTAAGTCTGGTCGCTGACCGGCTTGCCGGCCGACCAGCGCCTGTCGCGCGTCAGCGCGCCGCTGTCGGCGAACTCCTGCTCGCGTTCCTTGAACGAGGTTTTTGACGGGTTGGCTTCCAGCAGCCACTGGACTTCGCGGCGTTTCACGCCGGCATTGTTGAAATAGCGTTCAGTGCGAATGTTGCCCGATACTTCATCCAGGTAATCTGGTTTTCCACCGTCACCCAGCGTTTCATGGCGAATTCGTTTACCGGCCAGGTAACTGCTGCTGCCGTTCAATATCCCCTTGCCGCTGAACAGTTCGACCTTCGAGGTACCCCCCGAAAAACCGCACCAGCGGGCATCGTCTGCCGCCGGCGCGAGCAATGGCTTGTCGCCGCAACGCAAAGCCTGCAACTGGCCGCGGTCATTAAATTCGGCATACGCCTGCTCTACGCTACCGCCTGCGCGCGGCCCGTAAAACACGATGCGCCGCAATTGTCCATTGGTGTGAAAGCTGCGCGCCAGGCCGGCCTCGGTGCCGTTTTCGTAGACGGAGTCGCGCAGCACCTGGCCGTCCGGTGCGAATTCGCGCGCGCGGCCATGGCGGTTGCCACGCTCGTTTTCGCTGTATTCCCGCTGCAGTTTGCCGTTCTGGTAGTAGCGCATCAAGCCCATGAACTTGCCGCCCTGCAGCTCCTGCTCGCGCACCAGCTGTCCGGAGTCGCGGTCCTTGCAGCGCATGATGCCGGTCTTGCCGGCGGTGGTGCCGCCGTGGTTTGGGTTGACGCTTTCGCCGCTGACTTCACAATCCTGCACGGCATGCACCGAGGCTGAGGCCAGCGCGCAGGCACAAAGAAGGGCCAGGCGCTGCGCGGCGTTCTTCATGACGTGGCTCCGGTCTGGGTGATGAACAGCCGTATACCGCGCAGGAACATTTCAACTGAAATGGCCACAAGGATCAGGCCCATCAGGCGCTCGAAAGCCATCATGACGCGGTCGCCCGCCACCCGCTGGATCCGCTCGGACAGCACCAGCACCACGGCGCACACCGCCATGGTCACGCACAGCGCCGCGATCCATTCGAGCCGCCGTGCCGGCGCCTGGGACACCAGCAGCATGACCGTGGCCAGCGCCGAAGGGCCGGCCAGTGCGGGAATCGCCAGCGGCACAATCAGCGGCTCGCCCTGCAGCGGCGCGGCCTCGGGCTGGTCCGACGGGAAAATCATGCGCAGCGCGATCAGGAACATGACCACCGCGCCGGCAATCTGCAGCGACAAATCGCTGAGGTTCATCAGGCGCAGGAAGCCGTCGCCGACAAACATGAAGGCCAGCAGCAGCAAAAACGCGATCAGCACCTCACGCAGGATGACGCGCATGCGCCGCTCCGGCGCCACACCCTTCAGGGCATTGACAAAAATCGGAATGTTGCCGAACGGATCGGTGATCAGCAGGAGCAGCACCGTGGCGGAAGCAAAGGTATAGGCCATATATATCTCAGGCCGGGTTGGCCGAGTAAAGGGCTTCAAGTGATTGGAAACCCTTGATCTCGATGGGGTTGCCGAAGGGGTCGCAGAAAAACATGGTCCATTGCTCGCCGGCTTCGCCGGCAAAGCGCACTTGCGGCTCCAGCACAAACTCCATGCGGGCCGCCTGCAGGCGCTGCGCCAGGGCCTGCCAGTCGGCCAGGGCAAGCACCAGGCCGAAATGCGGCATGGGAACGAGCTTGTCGCCGACATGGCCGGTGCGCTCCGTCTTGAACGGTTCGCCCAGGTGGAGCGACAGCTGGTGGCCGAAAAAGTCGTAGTCGACCCAGGTAGGGGCCGAGCGGCCTTCCGCGCATCCCAGGATCCCGCCATAAAACTGGCGGGCCACGTTGAGGTCTCTGACATTGAAGGCAAAGTGAAAGAGGCTTTTCATGGTGCAAGCTTATCAGGGCATTGTCCGAAAGAGACGCTTTTGCAGCCTGGCCGGCAACAGGCATGGCGCCAGGCCTGCCGATGAATGCTATGAAATAGATAGCTGCTTGCGCTTGTCAATAAAGGTCTGTGGGTGTTTTTTGCTTGAATCCGTATCGAGACCGGTTCGACCCTGGTGTTTGCCTGGTGAAAACACAAAAAGCGGTTGACGCGCTGCTGCGGCGTTGCACAATGAAGGCGTGCGCTGGATCATCCAGCCGCCCGATGCAAATCGTGCACAACCTGCCAGGAGACATTCATGAGTGACGCGGACAACCCTTCTTTCCCCGGTTTCGGCAAGCTGGTGCCCGGCTTTGACTTTTTGCAGAACCTGGCCAAACAGGCGGCAGGCAGCGCCACACAAAGCATTCCGCAGCTGCCCAATCTGGGCAACTGGGTAGCGCCCACGCTGAATGTCGAAGAGCTCGACAAGCGCATCGATGAACTCAAGGCCGTCCAGTTCTGGCTCGACCAGAACGCCACAGCGCTCAAGGCGACCATCCAGGCGCTGGAGGTGCAGAAAATGACGCTGGCTACCCTCAAAGGCATGAACTTCAACATGGGCGACGTGGCCAATGCCTTCAAGCTCAAGGTGGCCGACAGCGTGGCCGGTGGCGTGCAGCGTGTGGCCGACAAGGCCCGCACGTTTTCGGGGCTGGAGGTTCCGCCAACGAGCTTTGGCGCAGACAAGCCGGCCGCAAAATCCAAGCCACCCGCCGCGGCCAAGGCCGGCGCGCAGCCGGCCGGCGTGGTGGACCCGATGCAGTGGTGGGGCGCGCTGACCCAGCAGTTCCAGACGATTGCGGCAGATGCCATGAAGGACGCCGCCAAAAAAACGGCCATGGACACCACTAAAAGCCTGGCGACCGGCCTTGCCAAGGACGCGATGAAGACCGCCACCGGCATGGCAACGGGCATGGCCCGCAACATGGCGGAGTCCGCCGGTAAAACCGTGGCGGGCGGCGCACGCGCGGCCATGAACACGGCCCTGCGCAGCAGCCAGGCCTGGCCTACACCGGCCGCCGGCAAAACTGCCGCCAAAACGAAACCCAAGGCCAAGGCGCCAGCGCGCAAGGCTGCAACCAAAACCGCACGCAAAACCACGCGTTGATACAGGCTGACTTTTCACTGAATTTCACCAGGACCCCATGAAGCTTTTCCCCTACGGCCACGCCACCCATCCGCAATGGCAGATGGCGGCAGGCCTTGTGCTGGCGCAACTGCGCGCCTACCTCGCATTGCCCGGCTACGCCAAATCGCCCACGCTGGCGCTGCTCTACATCACCGATCACTATGCGGCACATGCGCAGGACATTCTTGACCACCTGAGCGCCGAATTGCCCGACATCACCGACTGGAGCGGCACGGTGGGTGTGGGTATCGCCTCCAACAACGTCGAGTACTTTGACGAGCCGGCGCTCACCGTCATGCTCTGCGAGCTTCCGCACGACCAGTACCGTGTGTTCTCCGGGGTGTCGCCCTTGCCCCCGGCCAGCCAGGGAAGGTTCAAGGCGCATACGGCGCTGGTGCATGCGGACGCCGGAACGCCCGACGTTGCCGAACTGATCGACGAAATGGCACAGCGCACCGGCAGCGGCTATGTGTTTGGCGGCCTGGCCTCCAGCCGCTCCAGTACGGTGCAGTTTGCCCTTAGCGGGCATGGCAATGTCAAGGGGCAGGGCGCGGCCGGCGGTGTCTTCACCGGGGGGCTCAGCGGTGTGGCTTTTGGCCAGGGCGCGGCACTGATGTCGCGCATTACCCAGGGGTGCCGGCCCGTGTCTGCGCATCATGAAATCACAGCCTGCGAGTCCAATGTGGTGACGGAGCTCGATGGCCAGCCGGCACTGGAGGTGATGCTGGCGGACCTGGACGTGTCGCTTGATGAGCCGCGGGAGGCCCTGGCCAAGGTGCGGACCACGCTGGTCGGCCTGAGCCGCCCGGCAGACGTTCCCCATGACGGCGCCGGCCGGCACGGCCAGTTTGGCGCAGAGGTACTGGTACGCCACCTGATCGGGCTGGATCCGGCGCGCAAGGGTATTGCCATTGCGGAGGTGCCCGTCGTGGGCATGAAGCTGGCTTTCTGCGAACGCAACATGGAAGCCGCGCGCGCCGACCTGGTGCGTGTGTGCGCCGAGATTCGTGAAGAGCTGGAACCGGAAGAAGTTACGCTGGAAGTTGCCAGCGCCTTGAGTGCGTCAGAGGCCGAATCCGCGCCGCACGCGGCCCGGCGCATAGCCGGCGCGGTGTATGTCAGTTGCTCCGGCCGTGGCGGCCCGCACTTCGGTGCGCCCAGTGCCGAACTGCAGATCGTGCGGCGGGCCCTGGGCGATGTGCCGCTGGTTGGCTTTTTCGCCGGCGGCGAGATCGCCCGGCACCACCTTTACGGCTACACCGGTGTGCTGACGGTGTTTACGTCGCCTGGATAGGCTTACCCCTATCGGACGCTCACTGCGTGTAGCGCCTTTTCCCCTTCCAGGGGACGGGCTCCTTGCGGCCGGCAAAGCCGGACCGCGGCCCCCGCTTGCTCGACGGTAAGGGACTTACGAAACCTGGGCTTCAAGCAGCTCCACCGGATCGCCGTAACGCGCCGCCAGTGCCACCACTGACGGGTCGCGCAGCGCGCACAAAAAACCGTCCTTGATCAGGGTCTGATTACCTGCAGTCACGGTGCCGTCCAGCGTGATGAGGTCCATGTGCACCGGCGGCTCTTCCCAGTCAGGCATGACGCGGCGTATGTAGTCGCTGGGTTGTGCCAGGTCGATGCCGAAGTGCAGCGCGCCGGGCGCGTTCGAGCCGGCTGGGTACACCGTGTGGCGCGGTGCCTTGGGGTTGAAACCGCAGCCGCCGCCTTCGATCATTCGGCCGCCGACCAGCATCTCGCGCAGGATCACCGCTTCTTCTGAAATTCCATCGACCGAGGAAATCGTGTCGCCTTCAAAATGCACGGCGATTTTTTCCTCAAACGGTTTGGCAAAACCGACCGCCCATTGCGGGTAAAGCACGCCCGCCATGGGCACCACGGCCTTGAAATCATTTTTGACCGAGTTGTGATCCCACAGATTGGGGCCGTGTGTCGGCAGGTAGTGCACATAACAGCCGTCTTCCTCGGCTGTCATCTGGCCGCGCCAGCGGTTGGTGGCCAGCTGGCTGGCGCGCATCGCCTGCGTGAAGCTGATGCGGAAGTCGCTGCCGCGAGAGTCGGTGAAGCGCAAGTCGAAATCGCCTTCGATCGGGTAACGGCTGGCCGTTTGGCGGATGATCTCGCCGATGAGGTCGACCGGAAAGCGCGCCTGCGGCGTGTGCAGCAGGTCCAGGTTGCGAAAGTAGGTGATCTTGACCCAGCGCTGGCCGGCGCGGCGCAGGTTGATGCACAAAGGGTCGAGGATGGAGCAGAACCAGGTAGACACCACAAAAGTGGCCTTCTTCAGCATGGCGTGCACTTCTTCAGGTACGGCGGTCACTTGCGTGCTCGGCTCCATATAAATGCGCGCCTCGGCGCCGCGCGATTTGGCAATACCGATCACGGCGTCGATCACACGCGGGTCCAGCAGAGGGTCGGCCAGCATCAGGACCCAGTCCCCGGGGCGTATCGCCATCACGCGCGAGAAGTTGTCCAGCGCCTGGAAGAAGTATTTGGTGTCGGTCAGATTTGCAGCGACCGGGATGGGCAGGCCAACGTAGGTGGAGGTGGGGTTCATCGTGCTTCTGATGGAAATTGCATGCATAAATCAGTCTTGCAGGTTGCAATTCGCTGAATATTATCAGTAAACTCCGAATTTTCTTAGCCAACTAATATAATTGCGTGCAATAGGCCGCGGGCGGCGATCTGAACTGAATACCAGCAGGCCCCGCGGAACCGGCTTTGCCGGGCCGCAGGGGGCCGCCCCTTTGAGGGGGGGACGGGCTACACGAAGTGAGTCCCGGACGGGGGTGTTCGTCGTAAATTAGCGAAGGCCTCGAACTCCCAGCTCCGCATGGCCAGCAGCAAGGTGAATCCTTCGCGGTCCTTGTCGCCCAGCTTCTGGTCGGTCTGGTGCTGTTGGGCAAAGTCCTGCGCCACCCGCTGCATGCGCTCAAGGAACGAAGGCGCCAGGCCGCGGCTGATGGAGCCGTGCACCAGCAACAGGCCTTCGCCGTTGCCGTCAAATCCACCGGAAAAATAGTCAAGCAGGGCGTTTTCGCGGAAGTAGTCCATGACCGGCCCGTGTGGTCGCCAACGGAAGGTCTTGGCGAGCTTGAGCCGGTAGCGGTTCAGCGGCTTGAGCTCGATGATGCCGATACGGTCCAGTTGCGCAAGGTATTTGATGCACTCGGCTTCGGTCAGCCGGTAACTGGTGGTGATTTGCTCCAGCGTCCATTGCGACAGCACACAGATGGCGGCCAGCAACAGCTTCTTGTCGGCCACCACGGCTTTTTCCTGTGCTTCGGTCAGCTCCGCCAGCAGCGGCTGGGTGTCGGCGATGCGCCTGGCCAGGTCGGCAAAGTCCAGCTTGAGCGCGCGGCAGATCGCGTCGATACGCGAGAGGGGCATATCGCCCCTGGCCAGCATGCGCTTGACGCTTGACTCGGCCATGCCAAGTTTGACGGCCAGGTCGGCGTACGTCATGCGCGCAGCCTTGAGCTCTTTTTTGAGGGCGGTGATCAGATCTGCGGTAGTGCTCATGAGTATCGATTATCGGTACTTTAAGGCTGAACGGTGAGAACTGGTTCTAATTTCGGTGCTTTTTTCGGGACATGGCCTGCACAGTGCGGCTTCATTCACACAGGAGCTGCCCCATGCCAATCAGCCTAAAAACCGCCCACCGCCGTGTTGTGCCACCGCCTTCCTGGTTCGCACAGATGAAGGTATCGGGCTGGAACGCACCGGCCTGCCGCCGCGAATCCGCGCTCGCCGGCGTGTTGCTTGCGATGCTGGCGGCGGCATTGCTGGGGCCGTCGGTGGCGCAGCCTTTGCACTATCACGACTTCGCCGACCAACGAGCCTGGGGATGGTTGCCGCATGCGATGGACGTCCTCAGCAACCTGCCGTTCGTGCTGTGGGGCATGGCGGGTGCCTGGGCCCTTGTGCGTGCCGTGAAGGCGCGGGCTGTCAGCGCCGCAGCCGCAGGTTTCGCAGGGCTGTTCTTTTCCGGCTTGGCCCTCACCTCCGTGGTTTCTGCGGCCTACCATCTGCAGCCGGGAGATGCCGGGCTGGTCTGGGATCGCGGCGGCATGGTGTTTGCCTTCGCCGGCCTGCTCGGGCTTGGCACCATGCAGGCCGTCAGCACCCGTGCCGGTATGGCGGTTGCTGCAATGGTCCTCGTTCTCGGACCGTTGTCCGTGCACCTGTGGTCGCAGACGGGCAATGTGCTGCCCTGGGCCGTTTTGCAACTCGGTGGCATGTTGCTGATTGTCGGCGTCGCCTGTTTGCGGCCCACGCTGGCAGGGCGGGTGTTGCCCATCCGCTGGATGCTGGTGGTGGCCATTTATGCGCTGGCCAAGCTGCTCGAGCTGGGTGACCACGCGGTGTTCGAATGGACGGGTCAGCTGGTTTCGGGCCACACCCTGAAGCACGTGGTGGCCAGTTGTGCTGCCTGGCCCGTCGTTGCGGCGCTTCTGGACGCCCGGAAATTCAAGGCAGAATCCACAGCAGCATTCAAAAACAGAGCAGGCAGGCCATCTCGCCACAGCTTGCCGCACAACAACTGAAAAGAGGAGTCAAGCATGCCTGTTGATATGGCCGCCGCGGTGTCGCCACCCCCCGTTCACGAGCATCCGAACCAGTTCGCGCTCCTCAAGCAGCGCCGCTTCGCCCCTTTCTTCTGGACGCAGTTTTCAGGCGCGGCCAACGACAACCTTTTCAAGTTTGCCTTCACCGTGATGGTGACCTACCAGCTCAGCGTGAGCTGGCTGCCTCCCGCGCTGGCGGGGCTGGCCATTGGAGCTTTGTTCATCCTGCCGTTTTTGCTGTTCTCTGCTACCAGCGGGCAGCTCACGGACAAGTTCGAGAAGACGCGCGTGATCCGTTTTGTCAAAAACCTGGAAGTGGTGATCATGCTGATCGCTGCGGTCGGCTTCATGAGCAGCAACGCCAATGTCCAGGTGCCCGTGCTTTTGGGGTGCACGTTTTTGATGGGGCTGCATTCCACGATATTCGGCCCGGTCAAATTTGCCTATCTGCCGCAGGCGCTCAACGAGCGCGAGCTGACCGGCGGCAACGGCATGGTTGAGATGGGCACCTTTGTGGCCATTTTGCTGGGCCAGGTGGTGGGTGGGCTGATGGTGGCCGTACCCCAGGTCGGGCCGGACTATGTGGCCATTGCATGCATCGGCCTCGCACTGGTTGGCCGGCTTGTCTCGCAGTTCATTCCGCTGACGCCTGCGACTGACCCGGGCCTGAAAATCAACTGGAACCCGGTGACAGAAACCTGGCGCAACCTCAAGCTTGCCAACGGCAACCTGGTGGTGTTCCGCTCCATGCTGGGTATCAGCTGGATGTGGTTTTTTGGTGCGGTATTTCTGAGCCAGTTTCCGAGTTTTGCCAAAGAGGTGCTGCACGGCAATGAACAGGTGGCGTCTTTGCTGCTGGTCGTTTTCTCCATCGGCATCGCGACCGGATCGCTGCTCTGTGAGGTGCTCAGCAAACGCCACGTCGAGATAGGGCTGGTTCCTGTGGGAGCCATCGGCATGAGCGTGTTTGCGGTTGACCTTTACTTCGCCTCGCGCGGCTTGCCGTCAGCGCCCGTCATGACCTTGGGCGCCTTCATGTCGCAGCCTGCGCATTGGCGCGTAATGATCGACCTGGCCTTGCTCAGCCTCTTTGCCGGCCTTTACAGCGTGCCGATGTACGCGCTGATCCAGTTGCGCAGCCAGTCCACGCACCGGGCGCGCATCATCGCGGCCAACAACATTCTCAATGCGCTGTTCATGATCGTCAGCGCCATCCTGGCCGGCGCCCTGCTCAAGGCCGGGTTCAGCATTCCGCAAATATTCCTGTTCGTTGGACTGGCCAATGCAGTGGTGGCGTTCTACATTTTCATGCTGGTGCCCGAGTACCTGCTGCGTTTTATCGCACTGATTGCTTCGCGCCTGGTCTACCGCTTCAAGATCACCGGTGACGACAACATCCCTGCCGCCGGCGCCGCCGTGCTGACCTGCAACCACGTCAGCTTTGTCGACCCGGTGCTGCTGATGGCCGCCAGCCCGCGCCCCATCTACTTTGTGATGGACCACCGCATCTTCAAAATGCCGGTTCTGGGCTGGCTGTTCCGGCTGGCCAAGGCGATCCCGATTGCACCGCGGACGGAAGACCCGGCGTTGTACGAGGCGGCTTTCGAAGCCGCCGCCAAGGTGCTGCGTGACGGCGATTTGCTCGCAATATTTCCCGAGGGCGGTATTACAAAAAATGGCGAACTGCAGGAGTTCAAAGGCGGCGTCATGAAGATTCTGGAGAATGCCCGGCGTGATGGTGTGCAGGTCAATGTGGTGCCGATGGCGCTGACCGACTTATGGGGTTCATTTTTCAGCCGCGCCGAAAAAGGAGTCGCCATGACCAGACCCTTTCGGCGCGGGCTCTTCAACCGGGTGGGCCTGAATGTAGGCATGCCAATTGCTGCGGACAAAGTGGAGCCTTCGGATCTGAGGGCGAAGGTGGAACAACTTCTGGGACAGGACAAGACATGACTGCGCTTCAATTTTTTAAAGCTGGCGGCAGGATTTCTCGCGGTGGCTTCTGGCTGCATGGCCTCATCGCGTGGGCGGTTTTGTACCTGGCCTGGGCAGCCGCAGGGCCGGCCCCTTCGGTGGTGCTGGCCTGGCTCATCAATGGTCCGGTACTGGCGGCGCTGATATTGCTCTGCATCCGGCGCCTGCATGACCGTAATCGTTCGGGCTGGTGGCTGCTGCTGGTCCTGGTGCCGGTGGCCGGTGCGTTGTGGCTGGCGTGGCAACTGGCCTTCAGGCGCGGCCTGCCGCAAGACAATCGCTGGGGCCCCGACCCGTTGGCGCCGCGCGGCGACTATCTGGTGGTGCGGTAGAGGATGACGCGGGACCACAACATGCACAACAACACTTTGATCGTGAACGATGTGACCGGCCTCAACCCGGTTGCCGTCTGGGCCATCAGCAAACCCAAAACCGTGGAAGAGGTGTGCGATGCCGTGCGCCGTACCGATGGCCCGCTGTCGGTGGGCGGTGGGCATTTCAGCATGGGCGGGCAGACTGCCAGCCCCGGCAGCCTGCACCTGGACATGCGTGAACTCAACCAGATCATCCGCTTTTCGCCGATGGAGAAAACCATACGCGTGCAGGCTGGCATTCGCTGGTGCGACATCCAGCGCTTTGTCGATCCGCACGACCTTGCTGTGAAAATCATGCAGACCTATGCCAATTTCACGGTAGGTGGCGCACTCAGTGTGAACTGCCATGGCCGCTACATGGGCCTGGGTGCAGTGGTGATGTCGGTGCGGGAGATCCGGGTGGTGCTGGCCGACGGTAGCGTGCAGGATGCTTCGCCTTCCGTCAATGCGGAACTCTTTTACGCTGTGATCGGCGGCTATGGCGGTGTGGCCGTGATCGTTGAGGCCGAACTGGACCTGGCGGACAACACCAAGGTCAAGCGGCTGGCCCGCAAGATGAGCGCGGCCGAATACATCAGCCACTTCAAGGCCAAGGTCAGGTATTTCCAGGACGCGGTCTTTCACAATGCCGACCTGTACCCGCCGCATTACCGCAAGGTGCGCTCCGTCACCTGGGCGCGCACTGACGAAGCCACCACCGAGCCAAGACGTTTGCAGCAAGGCGGCGAAACCTACTCTGTGAACCGCTACTTTGTATGGGCCGTGACCGAGACCCCCTTGGGTAAATGGCGGCGCGAATACCTGATCGACCCCCTCCTTTATTTTTTCCGCAAGGTGCACTGGCGCAACTTCGAGGCGGGTTACGACGTGGCGGAGCTTGAGCCGGCTTCGCGCAAGTACACGACCTATGTGCTGCAGGAATACTTCATTCCGGTGGAGCGGTTTGACGACTTCGTGCCGATCATGGCGGAAATCCTGCAGCGCTATCGCGTCAATGCGCTTAACGTGTCGGTGCGGCATGCGCGGCCCGACCCCGGCACCCTGCTGGCCTGGGCCCGGGGTGAGACCTTTGCGTTTGTCCTCTATTACAAGCAGCGCACCCGGGACAACGCCATCAACCGCGTGTCGGTCTGGACGCGCGAGCTGATTGATGCGGCCATCAGTGTCGGCGGCAGCTACTACCTGCCCTACCAGCCGCATGCAACGCCGGAGCAGTTCCACGCCGCCTATCCGCGGGCCAAAGAGCTGTTCGCCCTGAAACGCAAGCTCGATCCGCAGTTCCGCTTGCGCAATGTGCTCTGGGACAAATACTACGCCCCCACATTGAACCCCACGCTGAACGATTCCAACACCTGAACGACAGGACCTGCCATGACCACCACCTCACCCGTCTCGGAATTTCGCGCCGTTTTCAGCGTCACCCGCTGGCACGACGGTTTTTACAAGTTCCTGCAGAATATCTACCGCCTTTATCCTGAGGACCGGTTTCACACACTGATCAAGAACACCTCGGCCGAACTCGACAACGATGAAGCCATTTACCGCAGGCTCCAGCGTGAACTGCCGAAGATCAAGCCCTTCATGGCGGACCTGACGCTGGCGTTGCCGGCACTCTTCAAGCAGAAGAAGGAAATGGCCGACCAGACCCAGCGGCTGCTGGGCGACAAAAAGCAGATTGACGGTTATGTCGAGATCGGCTCCACCGGCCGCTATATCAGCGAGCTGAAAAAGCGCATCAAGGTGACTGGCCCCGTCACCCTGGTGAATGATGTGGCGCCCACCAACTCGCCGGTGGACATCGCAGAGCGCGGCGGCCTGTTCAAGATCGGCAGCTTTGTGCCGATGAACGACTATGACCCGCTGCCGGCGAGCATTCCCGATGCCAGCGTGGACCTGGTGACCTGCTATATCGGCCTGCACCACTGCCCGCTGGACAAGCTGGATGCCTATGTTGCCTCCATCGTGCGTGTGCTTAAGCCGGGCGGCATGTTCATCCTGCGCGACCATGACGTCACCACGCCCGAGATGTTCACGTTTGTCTCGCTGGTGCACACCGTCTTCAATGCCGGCCTGAACGGCGCATGGGAAACCAACCAGCGAGAGCTGCGCTACTTCCGGCCTGTCGCCGAGTGGGTGGCTTACCTTGGCGAACGTGGACTGAAGGACAGCGGCAAGCGCGAGCTGCAGGCGCACGATCCTTCCGACAACGTGCTGCTGGCGTTCACAAAATCCGGCGAGGCTGCCGCGTGATGCGCTGGCTGCGCAATCTCACAGTTGCGGGCGCCTTCGCCGCGCTTGTCGGAATGGCGCCGGCCGCCGGCCCTGCGCCGGTGGCGGGGTCCGAGCATGTGCGCGGCGTCGAGCAGACGCTGCTGACTTATCCCGAGTGGTTCCTGGTATTCAGCCCCTATGAGTACGGCGAGTTCATAGGTGCCAGTGCGCCCAGCCGCTTTCCTTTTTATGGCCACATCGGCCAGTTCTGGGAAAGCTACAAAGCCGTCTTTGACGAGACGAGCCGCCGCGGGCTCGACCTCAACCCCGGCTATCACCTGATGATCATGGTGATAGGCACCAGCACGACGGTGGAATATGCGCTCAAGTCGGCCTATGAGACGCTCGTCGGACGGCTCGCCGAATCACTGGCCGGCCGGCCCACGCCCGAGGACAGGCATGCGGCCAGCGTTGCGCAGGACTATGTGCGGTTTATCCGCGTAGAGCCCTGGTACCTGTATGACTTCGACAAGGCGCTGGCAGGCCTTTGGCGCGATGTGCCTCTCACCGGGCCGGACATGGTCCGCAAGTGGGAACGCCGTTTTGCCCTCACGACCGAATACCTGGTCAAGGCGGGTTATGCCCGGCTGATCAAGTTGGGTACGCAGACGATCTACGATGCGCCCTTGCCGGTCACTGCCGTGGTGGCAAAGCCTGTGCCGCGGGCCGACGCCGCGCTGCCGGAACTCAAAGTGCTCTCACCGAAGCCCGACGGTTCGGCCCTGGTCACCATCCCCCGCTATGAGGCATTCATGCGCTATGCCCAGGCATTGGCGGTGCAAGGCGTCAATTTCAGCGAGATCGCAGGCAATGATTCATTCATCCTGGTCAGCGTACTGGCGCCAGGCACCTGGGAGCCCACCAGCCCCGCCACGCCACTGCTGAGGCAACCCATCCTCACCCGGCCCGGCATCCAGCGGGTGGTGTTGACGGTGCCCGTCAAACACCTGGCCGAGTCGTTGCGCCAGTGGCAAGCCGGCAATCTGCAGGTGGAGCACATTTTTGACTATTAAGCGGCGAGAGCAGAAGCCAGGGCGCACCTGGCTTATTTACCCGTGGCGCGTACTCATGGCGCTGGTGGCCTGCCTGTTGCTGGTCGTGGTTTTTTCCTGGGCCCGCATGCTGTGGGTTGAGGACCACAGCCCGCGTGAGGCGGCACCCAGGGAAGGGCGCTGGCTGCATGCGCATGACGTGGACCTGTATGTGCAGGAATTCGGCGACCCGGCCGCGCCGCCCCTGGTACTGACCCACGGCACCGGCGCATGGAGCGGCACCTGGGACCAGAACGTGAAGGCCATGGCGGCCGCCGGCTATCGCGTCATTGCGGTGGACCTGCCGCCCTTCGGCTTCAGCACGCGGCCTGCTGCGCGCGACTACAGTCGCAACGCACAGGCGCGCCGCATCATCGGCTTGATTGATGCGCTGAAGCTTGGCCCGGTGACACTGCTGGGCCACTCCTATGGCGGCGGGCCCGCGGCCGAAGCCGCCATGCTGCAACCCGACCGCGTGCGCCATCTCATCCTGGTCGACGCGGCAATCGGCCTGATGGAATATCCCGCACCAGCGAAAAGCGGCGGCGTGGCGGCGAGCCTCTTTGGCATTCGCCCGCTGCGCACGGCACTGATTGCCACGGTGGGCACTCAGCCCTTGTTCAGCGAATTCTGGTTGCGCCAGTTCGTGGCTCGCAAGGAGGTCGTCACGCCTTCGCGCACGGCAATTTATCGGCAGCCTTTCGTGCTGGACGGCTTCACCGCCAGCCTGGGCGACTGGGCCGCGCAATTTGCCGGCGAGAGCGGCAAGTCCTTGAGCGAGAAACCTGAAGGTTTCCGCGAGCTGCCCATGCCGCTGACCTTGGTCTGGGGGCAGGAGGACACGATCACGCCGCTGTCCCAGGCCGAAACCCTGCAGCGCCTGGTCGCCGGATCAAGACTGCTGGTATTGCCTGGCGTCGGTCATATTCCGCAAATTGAGGATCCGGCCTTGTTCAATATGCGCATGACCGAGGCGCTAAGACATCCTTGAACCGGTTCCTTGGATAAGTATCAAAATTCGATACTCTTCGATCATTGCTGAGGATCTGTATCGTTACTCGCGTGATTTTGCAGCGTTGGCCCGCACAGTAGCGGCACCTCAACAACCGCAAGGTTTTTATGCAGACGCTGATACACCGTGACTCCAAACCCTGGCAGGTTCAGGTGTGGGCCTCGTTCGTGATTGCAGTTTTCCTTTGCGCTGTGGGCTTGTCCTGGCTGCCCGGCAAGGACCTGGACCGCGCTTTCATGATCATGGGGTATTTCTTCTGCCTGTCGGCCGCTTTCGTGCTGGCCAAGTATGTGCGTGACCAGGAGCAAAGCCGGGCCGAAGGCCGGCTGACGGACACCCCGATGTTCAAGCTGGTGGTGTGGGGTGGCTTCTTCCTGGCGATGTCGCTGACGGGCTGGGGTTTGTGGCGCATGGAGATCAATGAAACCTACAAGGCTTTCCTGGGCGTGAGCTGGCTCTACCTGATCACCTGCAGCTTTACCCTGGCCAAAACCCTGCGCGACCGGCACGAAGCCGACTTGAGCGAAGCCCGTATGGGCCGCGGGCCCCGCGGTCACGCGGCCAGCGACTAAGTAACAACACCTCTGCTTCTGGAACGCATCATGAAAAAGTCATTTGCTACATATTTAATAGCTGCTTGCGCAATATTGGCGGGTGCTACGGCATCTTTTAATGCGCAAGCCCAATCGGAGGCTTCCGCTCTCAGTGCCGTCTCGGCACTGCCGGTAGCCTCCGTCGTAGTCACGGCCAGCGCCGCGGTGGGTGCAGTCGTCGCTGTGCCTGTGGTTTTGTCTACGGCCGGTACGGTGCTGGTGGTCAAAACGGTGGAGAGCACGGCAAGGGGAACGGTGTACGTGCTGGAGCGCGCCTCCGACGGTGCCCGCGCCAGCATCGAGGTGGTCGGCCGGGGCGTTGCCGGCGTTTCCATGGTCGTCGGCACCGCCGTGGTGGTCAGTGTGGTAAGCGCCGGGGTGGTGCTGTCGGCGGCCGGAGAGGCCATTGCCTTTATTCCCAATGCGCTAGGCCGCGCGTTGCTGCACAACGAGCGGTTGACCCAATAAGGCGGAGTACCCCATGAAAATCACTCGAGTCTTCCTGCCGTTGTTGCTGGCGGCTTTTTTCCTGGGCGCCACCCCAACTGTCCATGCCGGGCGTTCCTGCGAAGCGCGCAAGACCAACCCTCAGACCGTTGAGCGCGGCATGACACTGGCCGAGAAGACGCTGGCGTCGCTCAATGCCAGCGGCGAGAAGGTGGTGGTGCTGGCGCGGGCAGGCCAAGACCTGGGCAAGTACGGCATTCGCTATTCGCATCTGGGCCTGGCCTATCAGCTGCCCGACGGTCAGGGCGGCATGACCTGGCGCGTGGTGCACAAGCTCAACACCTGCGGCACCGGCGACTCAGCGGTGTATCGCCAGGGACTGGGCGAGTTTTTCCTGGACGACCCGTGGCGTTACGAAGCCGCCTGGGTGGCGCCTGCGCCGGAAGTCCAGGCACGCCTCCTGGCGCTGCTGCAAGACCCGGGCCGGTTGACAGCCATGCACCACAAGCCTTACAGCATCGTGAGCTACGTGTGGGGCCGCAAGTACCAGCAGTCCAACCAATGGGCGATTGAAACCGTGGCCGCCGCGATGGAACCCGGGGTGACCACACGTGAGAAGGCTCAGGCCTGGCTGCAATTCAAGGGCTACGAGCCCACCACGCTCAAGCTGGGCCCTTTGACCCGCCTGGGCGGGCGCGTGACCGCGGCGAATATCGCGTTTGACGACCATCCCAACGACAAACGGTTTTCTGACCGCATTGAGACCGTCACGGTGGATTCGGTGTTTGACTGGCTGCAACGCGCACAAATGACGGTGCCCGGCAAGCCCGTGACCGTCATCAAACTGTGAAAACCTGTTTTCCAGAAAACGGAGATAACCATGGCCAACACTTTGCGATTGACGGAAAAATGGATGCACCGCGGCCTCTGGCTGGTGGCTTTGGTGTTTGCCGGTTTCCTGATCGGTTTGGGTGGCACGGTGGTCGGCGATTTGCCGAAAGTCGAGAAGCAGCTCTCGGTCGACGACTACATGGACGCCACGGCCAGCAATGCGCTGCGCGGCACCATCAAAACGGCCGAGCGGGCCGAGCGTGACGCGCAAACCGCGCTGGAGCAAGCCCAGCTTAAACGCCGGGCAGCCCAGGCGGATTCGGCCGCAGCGCGTGAAACCTTCGACAACTGGCTGTCTACACGGCGTGCCACGCAACTGGCTGAACAGGACACCGAGTTGCTGTCGCGTACGCGGGCGCTGGACGGGCTGAAAGACCGTGAACGCGCGGCGGGCGTCGCCGTAGAAGCTCAGCAGCAGGCGGCACTGGATGCCCGGCAGGGTGCGACGCGCGAACGCCGCAAGCTGGCGGAGATGGAAGAGGCTGCCCAGGTGCAACTCAACGCCGAATACCGGCGTGTGGAACTGCGCGTCTTTCTGTATCGCCTGGCCCTGACTCTCCCGTTGCTGGTGGCGGCCGGCTGGCTGTTTGCGAAAAAGCGCGAGACGACTTACTGGCCCTTTGTGTGGGGTTTTATCTTCTTTGCTGTGTTTGCCTTCTTCGTCGAGCTGGTGCCTTACCTGCCTAGCTACGGTGGTTATGTGCGTTATATCGTAGGCATTGTCGTCACGGCGCTGGTGGGCCGGCAGGCCATTGTTTCGCTGAACCGATACCTGGAAAAGCAGAAGCTGATCGAGCAGCTGCCGAACGTGCAACGCCGCGAGGAACTGAGCTACGACACGGCGCTGACAAGGCTTTCCAAAGGCGTGTGTCCGGGCTGTGAGCGGGTGGTGGATCTGAAAAATCCGGTGATTGACTTCTGTCCGCACTGCGGCATTGGCCTGTTCGACCATTGTGCGAAGTGCTCCACGCGCAAGAGCGCGTTCGCCAGGTTCTGCCATTCCTGCGGTGCCAGCTAATGCGCTTTGACCCATCGCGCAGGAGGGCGCTATCGGCAATCGCGGGTGGTGCTGCGCTGACGCAACTGAATGCCGAGGCGAAATGCCCGGTCGATCCGTTGAGTGTGTGCAATGTCACGCATCTGAGTTCTGTGACGGTGGCCGGGATCGCGGAAATTCGTGGGTCCGATGATGTCCGGCAGGCTTTAAAAAAATGGCAAGGCCGCGTGAGTGTCGGCGGCGGCAGATTCAGCATGGGTGGACAAACCGCAATTCAAGGCGGACTGCAACTGGATATGCGCTCCATGAATGCAGTGGTGAAATTCGACCCTGCCAAACGAACCGCCAGAGTCCAGGCCGGTATGCGGTGGCGCGACTTGCAAACAATCATCGACCCGCAGGGGCTGGCGGTCCAGACCATGCAGAGCTACGCCAGTTTCACGGTGGGAGGTTCGGTGTCGGTGAATTGCCATGGGCGTTATGTCGGGCACGGGCCTGTGAGCCGTTCCGTCAGGGCCCTGCAGATCGTTTTGCCTGACGGTGAGGTGGTTGAAGCCAGCAGGCAAATCAATTCAGAACTTTTTCATGCCGCCATTGGTGGATATGGAGGGGTTGGCGTCGTCACGGAGATTGAACTCAATCTCGATGAAAACTTTCGCATAGAAAGATCAACGAACCGCATTTCCATTGAAGACTATCCGGGCTGGTTCCGCGAGAAGATCCAGTCTGACCCGAACGTGCTGTTGCACAACGCCGATTTATTCCCGGACCGGTTTGGCTATCCGCATTGCGTCACGTGGTCACGCACCGACAAGCCCTTGACCATCCAGGAGCGGCTGACGCCGCCGGGTCGCCCCTACACGAAAGAGAAATTTTTCTTCTGGGCCATGACGGAGTTGCCTGGCGGAGCTTTGCTCCGGGGAAAAGCCGCTACTTCCATCGAAGATACCCCGGCCGTGGTGTGGCGCAATTATGAAGCCAGCCTTGACGTTGCGCAGCTGGAGCCAGCGAGCCGGGATTTTTCCACTTATGTTTTGCAAGAGTATTTTGTTCCGGAGCGCCACTTCACGAGCTTCGCGCGAAAGATGGCAGACATCTTGCAAACGATTCCTACGGGAACGGTGAATGTTTCAATACGCCACTCGCCGCCTGATCATGCGGTACTGATGGCTTGGGCGCGGCAAGATGTATTTTCTTTCGTGATTTACTATAAGCAGGGCATGTCGGTCTATGCGCAGCGACACGCTGCGCAATGGACTCGCTCAATGATCGATCTGGCCTTGGCACATGAAGGTACCTACTACCTGCCGTATCAGCTGCACGCGACAAAGGAACAATTTCTTCGTGCTTACCCTCAGGCGCCAAGGTTCAACAAGTTGCGTGAGCATATTGGCGCGTCGCGGTTCACGAATGCTTTGTGGTCGCAGTACCAGATCTGATGTGAAGCCGTTCCCGAAAGGCCGACAGAAGCCGCAGGTTCCTCGACTCAGGCCATCGGCCGCCCAAAAAATGGGTAACCCGGGTCGTTATAGCCGTGGCTGGACGCGTGGCCGGGCACGACCAGATCATCAATAAAGGTTTCGTCGTCCTTGTCCAGCACAAGTTCCACCGCACCATACACATCCTCCAGGTGCGACAGGGTGCGCGGGCCGACGATGACCGAACTGATCAGTGGATTGGCCAGCACCCAGGCTGCGGCGAACTGGCCGGGCACTTGTCCCCGGGCTTCGCAGCGCGCCTTGATCTTCTGCGCGATAACGAGTGACTCTTCGCGGAATTCGGTCTCAAGGATGCGCTTGTCGCCGCTGCCCGCGCGCGTGCCTTCGGCCGGCGGCTGGCCTGGCGGGTACTTGCCGGTCAGCACGCCGCGCGCCAGCGGGCTGTAAGGCACCACTCCCATGCCGTAGTGGCCGCAGGCCGGCAGGATTTCAACCTCCGGGCCGCGGTTGAGCAGGTTGTAGTACGGCTGGCACACCACGGGTTGCGGCACGCCCAGCGCTTTGCACAGGTGCACCACCTCGGCAATGCGCCATCCCCTGAAATTGGACAGGCCGAAGCTGCGGATCTTGCCCACGCGGATCAGGTCGCCCAGCGCACGCACCGCCTCCTCCAGGTTGGCGTCATGGTAGTCACGGTGCAGGTAAAGAATGTCCAGGTAGTCGGTTTGCAACCTGGCCAGGATGGCCTCCGTTTCCTGCACCAGCCAGCGGCGGGAGTAGTGGCCTTCATTGATGGCCTCGCTGACAGGGTTGCCCAGCTTGCTGGCCAACACCCAGTGGTTCCGCTGGCCCGCGAGCAGCTTGCCCAGGTCTTTTTCGGACTGGCCCTGGTTGTAGACATCGGCCGTGTCGATGAAGTTGAGCCCGTGCTCGCGCGCCGACGCCACGATGCGGCCTGCTTCTTCAAACGGCGTCTGCTTGCCGAACATCATGGTGCCCAGGCACAGGACGGAGACTTTGAGGTTGCTGTTTCCAAGGCGGCGGTATTGCATGGTCATCTTTGCAAAAAAAGTGGGCAGGATCGCTGATGGTGCCTGAGCCTGAATCTTTGCGCTGCACGTCGGCTATTTAGTGACTGCGGCCCCCGCCATGAAGACCTGCTGTCTATATGTCGGTTTTCGGTGAGGTATCTTTATTTGATGCTAATAGTACTAATTTAATGATCTTGTATCTTTAAACGAAACTTTTAGGGCATTCCGCTCCACACTGCCTCTACAAGCATGTGCTTGGGCCTTCGGGTTATTTATGAAGATCGATTCCTCCCTGTTCTCCCTGTCACGCCTGACGCGTCGCACGGCTTTGGCCGCTGCGGTGTTGGGTGCCACTGCCCTGACGGGCTGCTACGTCGTGCCGGTCCAACCCGGCCATCCGCCGGTTTCCTCCACGGTGTATGTCACACCGGCCATGCCGGCAAGCACGACCTTTGCGGCGCGGCTGTACCCGGCGAACGACACCGCCCAGGCCTACGGCATGGTGGGCGCGGTGGTGACCAATGACATGAACGGGCGCGGCACCTTCACCACCAACATCAACGGTGAAAGCTTTAACGGGGAAGCTACGCGCATCGCAGGCTCTTCAACGCGCGAAGGGGTGGCCAACGGCTCCGGCAGCCGGGGCAGCTATATCAGTTGCCGCTACCAGATGAACTCGTCAACGATGGGGACGGGGCAGTGCAAGCTCTCCAACGGCGCGCAGTTCACGATGCACATCGGCGGTTGAATCAACTGAAATGGCCGTCGCCATAACTACCAACAGCGGCGCCGGTTACTGCTGCATCTGCTCGACAGCGACGATCTGGGGCGCTGCCTTGAGGTGCCCCACATACCGCAGCGGCTTGTGAATCATGATGGAGGGCACATCGCCCTCCCGCATGTGCAGCAGGTCGCCGGGGTTGATCAGCCGGGGGTCGGCGTCGGTCAGCGGCAGGCCGGCGCTGCGGTAGGCCTCCAGGATGAATTGCGAACAGAAGAACTGGTCATTGCGACCCAGCCCCAGCTGCACGGCTGCGATGCCGCGAATACAGAAGTCGCGCACCATGGAAGGTACCAGCGGCAGCTCGCACATGCGGCGCTCCAGCGCGAAAGGCGCCTGCAGCATCACGCCGACATAGTTGTATTTCTTGCCTTCATGGCTGGCAGCGAAGGTGTTGATCTTGATGGCCTGTTCGGCGGTGAGGTCGGGATGGCGAAACGCCACCACCGTCGCCTCATCATTGAGCAGCGCGTCCACGCTGCGCACGCGAATACCCGAGCCCACGGCTTCAGCGATCTGCCGGTTGCCCATATATATCGCAGCATGGCTGACCGGCGATAGCGTGATCAGGCGAATGCCCACCGAGTTGATGCCGTTTTCAGCGGTGAGGATGATGTCGCCCGGTAGCAGGACGTCGGGCCTGATCAGCTCTCCACCATTGCCCGGGTTCAGGGCCATGTTCTGAAAACCCAGCATAGGCGCACCCGTCTCCGCATGCGGCTTGATGGCCGTGGCGCAGCCGCCAAGCGCAAGGAGCAAGCTGCCCAGGACAGTCACCAGGGACAGCAGTCGGGCCATCGTGGCCTGCGGTGAGGTTTTCGGCATGCGCAGGGCTCCAGTCAAATACGGGGTTGGAATGAACAAAACAAGCAGCGGGCGCTCAGGGCGCGGCGCGCTCGACCAGGTATTCTCGGGCGTACCAGAAGGTTTCGGGCGACTTGAACGCGCCCAGCGTGCCTTCTTTTTCGTCCTGCCGTGAGCGCAGGTCCCAGCGCTGGTCGATGATGCGGCAACCGTCGCAGGGCTTTTGCCCGGCACGGCGCTGCACCAGGGCGTAGCGCGTGTTCTTGAACAGGGTATTCACGTCCTCGTAGTCCACCGGTTGCGCGGCAAAGTAGGGAACGATTTTGGCACCCGGAATGATGAACTCGTAGCGCTCAAAGTGCCCGTTGAAGTTGCTCGGCACCGACACGGACTGGCCTTTGAGCAATGCGTCGGTCTCGGGTCGGAAGTGGCCCATGTCGCCATTGAAGGGCAAGGTCACCCATGCGAGCGCAAAGAGTACGGCGAAGCTGCTCAGCGCAGCGACCGGGCGCGTCAGCTCACGTCTGATCATGCCCGCAATGCAGGCCACGGCCAGAGCCCCAATAAAGAGCCAGTAGAGCGATGAGTACAGTCCGGCATTCTGTGTGGCCCGCACACCGCCAAAGCCGATCAGTCCCATGGCCAGCGCGCCGCCCAGGCAGATCAGCAAGGTCAGGCTGAACCAGATGCGCGAGATGCGCTCCCAGTACAACGCGATCACTACGGCCAGCGCCGGCATGGCGGGGATCAGGTAGCGGGTGGAGCGCTGGGTGGGCACCATGAACACCAGCGCAAAGGCCAGCATCCAGAGCCACATGGCTTTTTCTGCATCGCTGATGGTCTTGCCAGTGCCCTTGCGCTGCCGCCAGGCGCGCCACGCCGCCACAAAGCAGCCCACGGCGACGGGTAGCAGGAAAAGGGCGTTGGAGAAGTAACCCGTCAATATCGTCAACACGCCGCTGCTGCCGCTGAACGCGATGGCGAAGTAGCCCTTGGACGAGTTCATCTTGCCGGCGTTTTCGCCGACGACGAACTCGCGCCAGACTTCTCCTGGTTGCGGGTCGATGGCAAACCACAATCCGAAGATTGCAAGTGCCAGCACGCAGATGGCTGTGACCTTGATGCCGTCGGCGACGATGCCGGGCCGGGAAATTGCCCAAGGGGCTTTTTGCGCACCCAGCATCTGGTAACACAAGGCCAGGCCGAACCCGACCGGCACCACCATGACAAATGATTTGTAGAGGCAGCCTATGCCGATGGCCAGGCCGGCGAGCAATGGAAATTTCCAGCGAGAGGCCAGCAACTTTGCCGGCGCCCAGGCAACGGCAAACAACACGCCAAACAGCCAGAAAGTTTCGGGTGCACTGGTGAGGTAGGGCCTGCCATAGCGGTAGGTGCTGAAGAACGACAGGTACACGATGGTCGCGATGGCGCCCATCGTCAGGGCATGGCGGCTGCTATCGGTTGAAGCGGCATGGCTGACCGGCTCTTCAGCGACAGTGCCGGTAGCCGTGTTGCGAACGATCTTCCAGGTCAGCAGCCCGACCATGAGCGAAATTGCCCACGTATAGACCACACTCGGCAGGCGCAGGTTGAGGAGCGTCCAGTGCCCGCCCCATCCGCCGGCGACCATCGCCTGCCAAAACAGCACGGGTGGCTTGGTGTTGCGCATGAAATCGTAGGAGCTGACCAGCGGAAGCCACTTGCCGGTCGCAGCCGTCAGCCGCGCGATATGGGCATAGACCAACTCATCGCCATTTCGCGGAATGTGGTCACCGGCAAGGCCAAACAGGTAAGCCAGCGCGACCAGCAGCGCCAGCGCTATCCAGATGCGGTGGGCCGGGACGCGGTTTTTCAGGGACTCAAGACTTGTCATGGATATCGGTGGATGGCGGCGCAGCGCCATCGGCATCAGGGGCCACGATTTTCGCGCGCCGGCGGCGAAATGTCATGCGGTCATTGGCCACAAAATTACACACGCTGGACAAGACAATCGCCAGCACATTGGCCAGCAGATAGTGCATGTACAGCGCCAGCCATTTGGTCAGTAGAGACTGCAGCACGATGGCCAGGCCAGCCGCCATCACGTACTTTGAAAAAAGGAAAAGTGCCGAGTGGTGCACCTCATGCTTGCGGTCGCGCCAGGTCAGCCGCCGGTTCCAGTAAAAGTTGCTGATGGTGGCGACCGTGATGGCCAGCGCGATGGAGTAGTTCAGCCGTGAATGGAAGTCGGCAATGTGGCTGAACAGGAATTCCTGGGCAACATACAGCACGGCGACATTCACCACCGTGCCGCTGGCGCCCACCACGCCGAACTTGATGAAGCGCCAGCGCGCCATGGGTTGCAGGCGCTCAGGCAGGCGGCTGACAAGAGCCTCTGCTATGGATCGGAGTGTTGTCATCGGAATGAGGTCAGGGCGTTGCCAGGCACTCGCGCGCCTTGGCCAGTACGGCTTCGGGCGCAATGACCTTGAGGCACTGGTTGTCGCCGTCGCAATAGGACGAGCGGTGGTTATAGGCAGTGAGGCAAGGCGAGCATGGCCACTGGCTGTAAAAGGAATGGCACTGCGGTGTAAGCGGCGCATACAGGCCCGGGGTCTCGGGGCCAAACAGCATCAGTGTCCAGATAGGCGTGAGCGCCGCGAACTGCCCGGGCCCGCCGTCGTTGGTGACCAGCAGGCTTGCCACATGAAAGAGCGCCAGCAGTTCGGAAATGGATCGCGTATAGCCAGTCAGGTCAATCACGGGGCTGCCCGGGAAGGCAGCCTGCACATTGGCCACCAGCTGCTGCGCCAGTGCCTGGTCGTCTTTCAGGCCGATCACGGCCACGGCGCAGCCGTCGGCCACCAGGCCTTCACACAAGGCGGTGTAGGAAGCCAATGGCCAGGCGCGTATCGGCAAGATGCCGCCGCCCGGATAGACCAGCACGAGAGGCTTGCCGGCAATCGCGGGAAAGTCCTGAGCCAATCGCGTCCGGATGCCTGGCACCAGCGCCGCATCCAGCTGTACGTGCGGCGGTGGTTTTCCGGTGCCTGCCGCGGCCAGATTCGCGGGCAGTTTGGACTTGGGAACGGCCGTGGAATCAATCGCGCGCGCCAGCGTCAGAAACTGCGCGCTGATGTGCTGGTAGGGGTTGTAGGGAACGGGTCGGTTGATGTGCGAACCGCGGTACAGGCCTTCCTGCGTGTGGCGGTGAAAGCCCACGCGGATGCGCGCGCCGCTGGCATACGACAGCAGGCTGCTGATCCGCGAGAACAGCTCGCAGTCAATCGCCACGTCAACATTCGCGCGCCGCAGCTCGCCAATCGCCTTCCACAGGCTGGACAGCAGGCCGCCCAGCGACTTGTCGTCCACCGTGTGCACGTTGGCCGGGTCCACCACCTGCATGAGGTCGAGGATTTCGCGGTTCTTGCCGAAGAGCAGGGCATGCAGCGGCGCGTCGGGATACCGCTGCTTCAGGCGTGCGAACATGTCGTGGGCCAACACCAGGCTGCCCATCTCCGACAGCAAAATGACCACGATGGCACGCGGCGCGGGATCGGCGCCGGAGCGGAATTGCCGCAGTACGGCATCGACGCCCGATATTGCTGCGCACAGCGGTATGCCGACCCAGCGGTCAATCCAGCGTTGCAGGTTGATGTTCATCGTTTAAACGCCACGCTGCCTGTCGGCGTGGAACTGCGCGGTGAATTCACCAAAACGGCCGGCGTCCAGTGCGTCGCGGACTTCCTGCATCAGGTTCAGGTAGTAATGCAGATTGTGGATGCTCGACAGCATGGGGCCCAGCATCTCGCCGCAGCGGTCCAGGTGGTGCATATAGGCACGCGAGAAGTTCTTGCAGGTGTAGCAGCCGCAGGTCGCGTCGACCGGCTGGTCTTCGGTCTTGTAGCGCGCATTGCGGATCTTCAGGTCACCGAAACGCGTGAACATGTGGCCGTTGCGCGCATTGCGGGTCGGCATGACGCAGTCGAACATATCGACGCCGGCGGCCACGCCCTCGACCAGGTCTTCAGGCGTGCCCACGCCCATCAGGTAGCGCGGTTTGTTCGTCGGCAGGCGATGCGGCGTGTGCGCCATGATGCGCTGCATTTCTTCCTTGGGTTCGCCCACACTCACGCCGCCTATGGCGTAACCGGGCAGATCCAGCTCGACCAGGGCATCGAGCGATTCCTGGCGCAGGTTTTCAAACATGCCGCCCTGCACGATGCCGAAGAGTGCGTTGGGGTTCTCCAGTTTTTTGAATTCGGCAATGCAGCGGCCGGCCCAGCGCAGGCTCAGCTCCATCGAGCTGCGCGCTTCGCTTTCGGTGGTGATGTGGCCCTTGGTGTCGTAAGGCGTGCATTCGTCGAATTGCATCACGATGTCGCTGTTAAGCACCGTCTGGATCTGCATCGAGATCTCGGGGGTCAAAAACAGCTTGTCGCCGTTCACGGGCGAGGCGAACTTCACACCTTCCTCGGAAATCTTGCGCATCTCGCCCAGCGACCAGACCTGGAAGCCGCCGCTGTCGGTCAGGATGGGCTTGTTCCAGCTTTCAAACTTGTGCAGGCCGCCGAACTGCTGCATCACGTCCAGGCCGGGCCGCATCCAGAGATGGAAGGTGTTGCCCAGGATGATTTGCGCGCCCATGTCGTGCAGCGACTGCGGCATCACGCCCTTGACCGTGCCATAGGTGCCGACCGGCATGAAGATGGGGGTTTGCACCACACCGTGGTTGAGCGTCAGTTTGCCGCGCCGGGCGTAGGAGCCGAGGTAGGCGCCGGCCCCTTCGCCGGCCGGGGCGTCGGTCTTCAGAACTTCAAATTCGAGCATCTTGGGATTGTCGCAGGTGTATAGGGGTGTATCAGGCGCCTGCCAGAGGGGTTTTACGGGCCAGCAGCATGGCATCGCCATAGCTGAAAAAGCGGTATCGCCCGGCAATCGCATGCCGGTACAGCGCCATGATGTGTTCGTAGCCCGAAAACGCGCTGACCAGCATCATCAGCGTGCTTTTGGGCAGGTGAAAGTTGGTCAGCAGCAGGTCAACCACGGCAAATTCAAAGCCCGGGGTGATGAAGATGTTGGTGTCGTTGCAGTCGGGGCCGAATTTGGCGTGCGACTCCAGCGCCCGGACAGTGGTGGTGCCCACGGCCACCACGCGGCCACCACGCGCCTTGCACGCGGCAATGGCTTGCTGCGTGGCCAAAGGGACCTCAAAACGCTCGAAATGCATGGTGTGGTCTGCAATGTTTTCGGCCTTGACGGGCTGGAAGGTGCCGGCACCCACATGCAGCGTCACGCTCGCGCGCTGGATGCCGCGCGCTTCGAGTTGCGCCAATATGGCTTCATCGAAGTGCAGTGCCGCGGTGGGCGCGGCCACGGCGCCCGGGTTTTTGGCAAACACCGTCTGGTAGCGCTGCTCGTCGTCCGCGGAGTCGGTATGGGTAATGTAGGGCGGCAGCGGTACGTGGCCATGCTGCGCCATCAGCGCATAGGGGTCACTGCTCAGGCGGAAACGATACAGAGGCCCGCTTTCCTCGGGCCAGCGGCCCAGCAGCGTGGCGGTGAAGCCACCGTCCATTTGCAGCACCGCGCCCGGCAGGGGTTTTTTGCTGACCTTCATGTGGGCGGCGACTTCATGGCCGGCATCCGCATGGGGCGACAGCACGCGTTCGATCAGTAGTTCCAGTTTGCCTCCGCTGGCTTTCTGGCCGAAGAGCCGGGCTTTGACGACTTTGGTGTCGTTGAACACCAGCAGGTCGCCCGGCAGCAACAGGCCGGGGAGTTCGGTGAACCGTCGGTCCACTGGCAGGTCTTCACGCCCGTCAAGCAGGCGCGAGCCGCTGCGCTGGGCGGCAGGGTGTTGGGCAATGAGTTCTTCGGGCAGCGTGAAATCAAAATCGCTGAGGGTGAAATGGGGCTTCATAAACCTAGAAACCGCAGTTGGATGCGCCCGAGTGTGCCGCCCGCGCTGCGCCAGGCAAGGCGCGACAACGCTGTGGGCTGTTGCCCACAAGGCGGAGCAACGCCGCATGGTGCTGTGCGGGTGGCGCAATCGGGTGCATAGCGTTGTTATGCACAAGCTGAGTGCCAGCGAAGGGAGGGGTGACGGTATTCAAGCGGATTCTGAGAGGTTTGCAAGCGGTCAACTGCGGTTGCTAGGTTGACGGCACAATTGTCCCATGTCGCCTCCTGGTGCCTCCGTCCGAAAAACTGTCCCGCCTGAGACTGCAGTCGGGGACAACGCTGTGCTCCGCCCGCAGGTTGAGAAAGCCCCGCCCAAATCCCCTGCGCAAAAAGCCCTGGAGAAGCTGGGCCTGCGCCGCGACATCGATCTGGCCTTGCACCTGCCCCTGCGCTACGAGGATGAAACCCGCATCGTGCGGCTGGCGGACGCGCGGGACGGCGATCTGGTGCAAATCGAAGGCCAGGTGACGCACAGCGAGATCGCCTTTCGCCCGCGCCGACAGCTGCGGGTGACGGTAGACGACGGCAGCGACACCTGCGTGCTGCGCTTCATCAATTTTTACCCGGCTCACCAGAAAACGCTGAGCACAGGCGCCCATGTTCGGGTGCGGGGTGAAATCCGCGGCGGCTTTCTCAGCCGTGAAATGATCCACCCCAGCTTCAGGCTGGCCGGCGGTGAGCTGCCCGGCGCGCTGACGCCGGTGTATCCCACCGTGGCCGGACTGCCGCAAACCTACCTGCGAAAAGCCGTGCTCAGCGGCCTGGCGCGGGCTGATCTCCGCGAGACCTTTCCGCCTGAAGTTTTAGGTGAAAACAGGCTGCAGCCCTTATGGAACCTGCGCGAGGCGCTACAGTTTTTGCATCACCCCACGCCAGATGTCTCGCTGGCCACGCTGGAAGACCGCAGCCACCCGGCCTGGCAGCGGCTCAAGGCCGAAGAGCTGCTGGCCCAGCAGCTGTCGCAGCTGCAGGCCCGGCGCATACGCGCAGCCATGCGCGCACCTTCGCTGGTGGGCCCGCCCATGCGCGGCACGCAGTGCACGCTGCATGACCAGTTGCTGGAGCGCCTGCCTTTCCGGTTGACCGCCGCCCAGCAGCGCGTGTGCAACGAGATTGAAGCGGACCTGAAAAAAAACATCCCCATGCACCGCCTGTTACAGGGCGACGTGGGCGCCGGCAAAACGGTGGTGGCGGCGCTGGCTGCGGCACGCTGCATGGATGCGGGCTGGCAGTGCGCGCTGATGGCGCCTACGGAAATCCTGGCCGAGCAGCACTTCAGCAAGCTGATCGGCTGGCTGGAGCCGCTGGGCATCAAGACCGCCTGGTTGACCGGCAGCCAGAAAACAAAAGAGCGGCGCGAGATGCTGGCGCTGATCGAGAGCGGGGAGGCCGGTCTGGTCATAGGCACACACGCTGTGATCCAGGACAAGGTGAAGTTCAAAAACCTGGCGCTCGCCATCATTGACGAGCAGCACCGCTTTGGCGTGGCGCAGCGGCTGGCCCTGCGCAGCAAAATGACTGAAGGCGGGCAGGAACCCCATCTTTTGATGATGACCGCCACGCCGATTCCGCGCACGCTGGCGATGAGTTATTACGCTGACCTTGACGTCTCCACCATCGACGAGCTGCCGCCCGGCCGCACGCCCATCGTGACCAAGGTGGTGAGCGACGCGCGGCGCGACGAAGTGATCACGCGCATACGCGGGCAGCTGGCGGAAGGGCGGCAGATTTACTGGGTCTGCCCACTGATCGAGGAAAGTGAGTCCATTGACCTGGTCAATGCCACGCAAACGCATGAAGCGTTGAGCGCGGCCTTGCCCGGCGTCAGTGTGGGGCTGCTGCATTCGCGTATGCCGGTTGCAGAAAAGAAGGCCGTAATGAGCCAGTTCACCGCCGGGAAAATGGGCGTGCTGGTGAGTACGACGGTGATCGAGGTGGGCGTTGACGTGCCCAATGCTTCGCTGATGGTGATCGAGCATGCCGAGCGCTTTGGCCTGAGCCAGTTGCACCAGCTGCGCGGCCGTGTCGGGCGCGGCGCGGCAGCGTCGGCATGCGTGCTGCTGTATTCGACCGGCGATGCGTCCCGGCTCGGCGAGATGGCGCGCGAACGCCTCAAAGCCATGGCGCAAACCAATGATGGCTTCGAAATCGCCCGGCGCGACCTCGAAATCCGCGGGCCCGGCGAGTTCCTGGGAGCGCGGCAATCGGGCGCGCCGCTGCTGCGGTTTGCCGATCTCGAGACCGATGCCGCGCTGCTGGCCTGGGCACGCGAGCGGGCGCCACTGATGCTGGACCGGCATGCGGAACTGGCTCATCGGCACATCCTGCGATGGCTGGGGGGCAAAGCCGATTACCTGAAGGCCTAAGCACCATCCCGCGATACAGCGATTGAGAAAAGCAGCACAATAAGCCCATGACGCTGACCGAACTCAAATACATCGTCGCTGTGGCCCGCGAAAAGCATTTCGGCAAGGGCGCCGACGCCTGTCACGTCTCGCAGCCCACCCTCAGTGTGGCCATCAAGAAGCTGGAAGAAGAGCTGCAGGTCAAGCTGTTTGAGCGCAACGCCAACGAAATCACCGTGACGCCTCTGGGCGAAGAAATCGTGCGCCAGGCCCAGAGCGTGCTGGAGCAAGCCGACAACATCCGTGAAATTGCCAAGCGCGGCAAAGACCCGCTGGCGGGTGCGCTGCGGCTGGGCGTGATCTATACGATTGGCCCCTACCTGTTGCCCGACCTGGTGCGCCAGGCGATTGCGCATACGCCGCAGATGCCGCTGATGCTGCAGGAAAACTTCACCGTCAAGTTGCTGGAAGAGTTGCGTACCGGTGAAATTGACTGCGCCATCCTGGCCGAGCCCTTTCCCGACACCAACCTGGCCATTGCGCCGTTGTATGACGAGCCTTTCATGGCGGCGGTGCCCAGCGCCCATGCGCTGGCGTCCCGCAAAAGCGTGACGGCCGAGGAGCTCAAGAAGGAAACCATGCTGCTGCTGGGGACCGGCCATTGCTTTCGCGACCACGTGCTCGAGGTTTGCCCCGAATTTGCACGCTTTTCCAGCAGCGCCGAAGGCATCAGCAAAAGCTTCGAAGGTTCGTCGCTGGAAACCATCAAGCACATGGTGGCGGCGGGCATGGGCATCACGCTGGTGCCCCGACTGGGCGTGCCCAAGGAGGCTCTTGCCGAGCAGGCCGCAGCTGCCAGGAAACCCGCCAAGGGAAAACCCGCCGCAAGCCGCAGCAAGGTGGCAGCAGAGCAACCTTCGTTCATCAAATACCTGCCGTTTGACGGCGATGTGCCGAGCCGGCGCGTGGTGCTGGCCTGGCGTCGCAGCTTCACGCGATACGAGGCCATTGCCGCGCTGCGCAACGCCATTTACGCCTGCGAACTGCCCGGCGTCATCCGCCTGTCTTGAATCCCGTCTATGACCGGCATTGACGGCGGCTGTTGCGGCCGTCGTCCTGATTTCGTTAAAGTTATCCCTGAATTTTAAAAAAGGAAACACCATGGCCAAGTCTTCTGCCAAACCAGCCGGCAAAACCACCGGCAAGCCCGCACCTTCCATCAACATTGGCATCAATGAAAAAGACCGCGCAGCGATCGCCAAGGGCCTGAGCCGCCTGCTGGCCGACACCTACACGTTGTACTTGACCACCCATAACTTCCACTGGAATGTGACGGGGCCGATGTTCAACACGCTGCACCTGATGTTCATGACGCAGTACACCGAACTGTGGGCCGCGGTTGACCCGGTGGCCGAGCGTATCCGCTCGCTGGGCCATCCCGCACCGGGCTCTTACGCTCAGTTCGGCAAGCTGGCGTCGATTCCCGATGTGCCTATGGTGCCGCCCAAGGCGCTGGAGATGGTGCGTATCCTGGTGCAGGGCCATGAAGCCGTCGCACGCACGGCACGCGAATTATTTCCACTGGCCGACAAGGCCAGTGACGAGCCGACCGCAGACTTGCTGACGCAGCGCCTGACGGTGCACGAGCAGACGGCCTGGATGCTGCGCTCCTTGCTCGAAGAGTAAGTCTTGCATGCGCGTTTCAGACGAGGCTGATAACGGCAAATCAGCACCGCTGCAGGCAAACAGCGCGAGGGACGCTTCTTCGCCAGCAGGGGCCGCGGAACCGGCTTTGCCGGGCCGCAGGCGCAGCGCCCCCTCGGGGGGCAGCGCATTACACGAAGTGAAAAGCGTGGGGGCCAATTATTTGCAACTGATCCGCTGGAATCGCCCGGCGGGCTGGTTGCTGCTGCTGTGGCCGACCCTGTCGGCGCTGTGGGTAGCTTCGCACGGCTTTCCGGGCTGGCATCTGCTGGCCGTGTTTACCTTGGGCACCTTCCTGATGCGCAGCGCGGGTTGTTGCGTCAACGATGTGGCCGACCGCGATTTTGACCGCCACGTCAAACGCACGGCGCAGCGGCCCGTGACCAGCGGCGCCGTCTCCGTCAGGGAGGCGCTGTTGCTGGGAGCCGTGCTGGCCCTGCTGGCTTTTGGCCTGGTACTCACCACCAATACCGTCACCATCGCCTGGTCATTCGCCGCGCTGGCTGTAACGCTGGTCTATCCGTATGCCAAGCGTTATGTCTCCATGCCGCAGGCGGTGCTGGGGGTCGCTTTCAGCTTTGGCATTCCGATGGCTTTTGCCGCCGTACAGTCGCGCATTCCGCTGCTGGCCTGGGTGCTATTGCTGGGCAACCTGTTCTGGGTGATTGCCTACGACACGGAATACGCCATGGTCGACCGTGATGACGACTTGAAGATCGGCATGAAAACGTCGGCCATCACACTGGGGCGGTTCGATGTGGCGGGCGTCATGCTCAGCTACCTGATTTTTCTGTTAATTTGGGCTGTAGCCATTATGGATATTGCGCAACCAGCTATTTATTTAATAGCAATTACGGTGGCGTTCGGGCAGGCGCTGTGGCACGGCTGGCTGATCCACAAGCGCGAGCGCGATGACTGTTTCAAGGCGTTTCGGCTCAACCATTGGCTGGGCTTTACGGTATTTGCGGGAATTGCGCTGTCGTACCTGGGCCGTTGAGCCTGCGCCGAAACAGACGGCCATAAAAAAGCCCGCATCTGCGGGCTTTTTCAATTCCTGCCGCCTGATCAAGGGCTCAGCGGAACTTCATCCGCAAATTACACCGATTTTTTGGCTTTTGCCTTGGCCTTGTGCTTGACCTTGTGTTTGGCTTTTGCCTTGGCTTTTGTGGGCGCGGCGGCTTTTTCGGCAGGTGCGGCGACAGGGGCTGCTGCGGGTGCGGCGGCCTGGGCCGCTGCTGGCGTGGAGATCACGGCCAGGGGCATGGCGAGGACGGCTGCGCTGATGAGGGTGGACAGTAATTTGTTCATGGGGAAGCTCCGGATGTTGGAAAAGTTATGGTGCGGGTGTTGCCGGGTGAACTGTCCACGAAGGACCAGGGCAGCCGTGACAGACGCTCTTCTTCAACGTCTTCCCTCGCAGGGCGGTTGACTTGCCCGGCCGCGGTCATCCGCAAATCCCATGGCCACGTGCTGCCACGACAAAAGAATCATATTGCTATTAATTCAGGGGCTTAAGAGGCAAAGTTCATCACCAGAAGACACCTGCGGGTCAACCGCGGCAACAATGAGTTTGCCCGGGGCTCAGTTCACGTCAACGGTATCGAGAGCTTCTGGCGCTATGCCAAGCGACGTCTGGTGCAGTTCAGCGGTGCACTCAGGCACACCTTCTAACTGCACTTGAAGGAAACCGAGTTCAGGTTCAACCACCGCCACTGCAGCCTGTACAAGTCGCTGCTATCCTTGTCGGGAAACAATCCTCTTTAACGGGATTTTTGCTTCTTAAGCCCCTGATTGATGGCGATCGGTGCGCTTTCACGCTCGGTTGAGCCGCCAGAGCCTGGGGATTTGCCCGCTCGTCAGAACTGTTTCGATTCGCCACCAGCCAGAAGTCCCCAGCCCCCGGCATCGCCAGATAGCTCAAAATACCCTCCATGACCTTCGATGCAGCCAACCCACCCCGTTTCTGGCCCGATCTGAAAAGCCCTGACTTTTCGCGCCTGGACTTGGCCCGCTGTATTGCGGTGCTGCCGGTGGCCGCGGTGGAGCAGCACGGCCCGCACCTGCCGCTTAATGTGGATGCGACGTTGGTGGAAGGTGTGATTGCAGCCGCTTTGCCGCATTTACCCCCAACGCAGCCGGTGCTGTTTTTGCCCACGCAGGCGGTGGGCTTTAGCCCCGAGCACGATCGCTTTGCCGGCACGCTCACGCTAAAAGCCGAGACCGTGATCCGGCTCTGGACCGAGCTGGCCGAATCCGTTGTGCAAACGGGGGTCAAGAAATTGGTGCTGCTCAATTCGCACGGCGGCCAGGTTGGCCTGCTGGACGTGGTGGCGCGCGACCTGCGGGCCCGGCTGGGCATGCTGGTCTACAGCGTGAACTGGTTCAACCTGCCGCTCACAGGTGAGGATGGCAAGTCCGTGAATGATTTGTTCAGTGCCGAAGAGCACCGCTTCGGCATCCACGCCGGCGAGATCGAAACCTCCATGATGCTGGCGCTCAAGCCGGGTCAGGTCGACATGGCCAAGGCGCAGAACTTTCACTCCACTTCACAGGACAGGGCTGCGAAGTTCAGCATCCTGGGTGACGGCCGCAGCGCCAAGCTGGCCTGGCAGATGCAGGACTACAACCCGCAGGGTGCGGTGGGCAATGCGGCTGCCGCTACAGCAGACAAAGGCCGCGCCCTGCTGAATGCAGCGGGGCGCAGCCTGGCGCGGCTTCTGTCGGAGATCGACCAACTGCCGGCTGATACGCTGAGCGATAAAACCGCGTTCTAGGCTGTTGCGGGGCGGGTATTTAGCGCAGGATCACGGTCTGGCGCTTCCACGCGGCGTCCTGCGAACGGGCGAAGGCCGCCAGCGTTCCCGGGTCACCGGCCTGCTTCTCGGCCGTCAAGCTGTCCATGCGCGCCACCTCGAAACTGCGGCGCAGGCGCCCGGCAATGCGGGTCTCGCGGGCCAGCAGCATGTGAGGCGTGCCGCGCACCCAGCCGGCAAATTCCACATAGCCCAACTCGGGGCCATTGCTGGCGGGCGGCAGCACCTCAATCGTCCATTGCCCGGATCTTTTGCGAAACACCCACAGCTCGCGCCAGGCGTCCAGCGGCTGCACCGCGAGCGCCAGGGCCTGGCCATCCGGGTGGGCGCTGGCGGACGCGGTCCACACGATGCCGTAGGTGCAGCGCCTGGCCACGGCCTCCTTGCCGGGTTTGCCGTCGGCCTTGTTTTCGTACAGCGCCACGCAGGTTTCGCCGGCCTGGCCCGTCTCGGTGGCTACCGTCAGTTTGGCGAAGCGGGGTAGCGCGGTTTCAGCGCCCCATCGTGAGGCGCCCACTCGAATCGCCGCGTCGTTGTAGTCCTGCCTGTCGTTGTCCGTCAGCTCCAGCTTGTTCACCGCCGCGAGTTCCGCCAGGGCGCGCTGGGCGGCTGCCGTGGGTGCTTCGGCCCGGCGCGCCTGCTCAAACGCCAGGCTGGCGTGCACGCCGGCACGGCGCAGGCGCAAACGGTTTTTGCTGACTTCAGGCAACTGGGCGAACTGCGCGGCGCTGACCTTGTCCAGCACTTCGGCGCGCCACTGGTCTTGCGTGAAGCGGTCCTGCGGATGCAGGTCGGGGCTCATGCAGTCGGGGCGGGTCACGGCCAGCGCGGCGCGTGCGCGTTGCTCGGCGTCGGATGGCAGCGCCAGCACACGGCGAAAGGCCTCGCCGTTGTAGCAAAGCTGCATGCTTCCGTTCTGCTCATAACCCTTAAAGTTCACGCCATAAAAGGTGGCCACTTCCATGTGCGCAGAGATCACGTCACTCGTGGCCTTGCCGTGCTTCATGGAGGCGCGGCGCGCCAGGCGTTCGGCCATGGTGCCCAACGCATCAAAGGCTTCCGCGCCTATGGCGTCTGCCGGCGCGGCCTTGAGGTAAGCGGCCGTGTACGCAATGCCCAGGGCTTCGGCGCCCGGGCTTTCGCGCAGGAAGCGCACCACCGAGAGGAGCTGCGGCGCGTCCTCGGGCTGCAGCGAGACCGTGCGAACCTGACTCACGTGGATGAAGCCCGCGCGTTCACGCCTGTGGTCGTAGACCTGCAGGTAATCCATGCGCTGGCCGCGGATCTCGAGCGCGTCGCCTTGCCACAGGGCCGCCTGCTGTGCGGCCGAATCACGCGGCGCGGCGCGCAGGGTGGCCTGGTCCTGCGTCACGATGGCGAGGGTAAGAAGTGCGGTGGTGATCATTATTCGGCCTCTTCTTTGTCGTTGTTGTCTTGCGTGCCGGCGTCGCGCGGCGCTTGCGCCACGGTGCGGCCGGCCTTGGGCGCGCCGCCCAGCAGGCCCGCGCCCACAAAGCCGCCGCTGGTGGAGGGCGGGGCGATGATCACGGTGATCTTGTCGCTCAGCTTGTCGGCCATGGTCTTCTGGATCAGCAGCGGGTGGCGCGTGATCAGCACGCCTTCGCGCGCCATCTGCTCGCTGTTGATCTTGCCCACGCGGTCCAGCCGGTAGGCTTCGGCATCCGCCAGTTTCTGGCGCGAATCGGCTTCGCCCGATGCCTCGATGCGCCGCGCCTGGGCGCTGCCCTCCGCCGTGCGTATGCGTGACTGCTTGTCGGCTTCGGCTTCGAGCTGGCGCTGCTCGATCTGCTTTTGCTTGAAGGGCAGGACATGTTTCATGGCTTCTTCCTGCGCTTTGGCTGCAATTACCTGTTCACTGGCGGCGGCCTGCGCATTGGTTTCACGGCGTATTTTTTCGGCCATCGCGTCCAGCTCGGTTTCCTTGACGCGCTTTTCCTTCAGGGCCAACGTGTAGCGCATCTTTTCCGTGGCCAGCTCTTCGGCCAGCAGCTTGTCCATGCCCTGGCGGTAGTCGGCGGGCAAGTCGACCTTGCCCATCTGCACCGTGCGCAGCAGGATGCCGTCGGCCGCGAGCTTGGGTTTGAGTTCGGCTTCGATGAGCTGCTGGATCTCGGCACGCTTGCTTGAGAAGATCTCCCGTACGGTGTAGCGGGTGAAGGTCTTGTAGATCACGCCTTGCACGGCGGGCTGTACGATCTGGCCGGCAATGTCGTCAGGCAGGTTTTTCGACAGTGCGTTCACCTTGGTGGGGTCCAGTGCATAACGCACCGTGATGTCCACACCCAGCGACATGCCTTCAATCGACTGGAAGGGCGAGGGGCCGTCGGCACGGCTGCTGCCTTCAGGGCGGTAGACCTGGTCGCGCAGCGAGAAGGTACGCACCTCGTGCAGGCCGGGCAGCAGCAGCAGGGAACCTTCGCGGAATTCGTCGACGCCGCCGGTCAGCTGGTTGGTGCGAATCGCCACGTCGCCGCGCGCCACCGATTCCATGGGAGGGTGCACCCACAGCAGGTAGCCGACCGCGCCCGCCGCGGCGGTGGCGATCATCAGGCCGCTGGCGCTGGCGGCGCGCTGCACCCCTGTGGCAGCGATACGGCGGGTGCCGCGCACCCCCCTGGAAAAGATGGCGCGGATGCGCAGGGAAATACGGCTAAGGCGTGGGTTCATGATGGGCTCCTCCGGTTGGTTTGGCGAGAGGCGCGGGTTGCGCTTTCTCTGGCCTCCATTGTTCGAATCGGGCCCGGAGCATTCAATGCGCCTGCGCGGTGTCTTTGCACGGTTTGGCGGCGGCAACCCTCCGCCAACGGAAGAAACACTCACACGGCCTGGCGCAGGCCACACCCATAATGGCGACACCCCATCCTCTTGAGGCCTCATGACCAAAATTGCCGTGATCGAAGACGACCTGCCCATGAGCAACCAGCTCAAGGGCTGGATTGAATCGGCCCGTCCGGGCATCCAGGTCGACCAGTGGTTCAACCGCGACGATGCCGAGGCCGCCGTTGCCCGCGAAGGCTATGACGCCGTGGTGCTGGACATCGAACTGGGGCGCGAACGCCATGCCGGCGTGGCCATCATCAACGCCATCAACAAGCAGCGGCAGGGTACGCCCGTGCTGGTGGTGTCCGCCATGCCGGCCGCCATCTACCGCGGCATCATGAAAGCTCTGGACGCCTGGGACTATCTGCAAAAAACCACGTTTGAGGAGGCCGACTTCATCGAGACCTTCCTGGACATCCTGCGGACCGCCAAGGCCAAACCCGCAGGCAGGGCGCCAGCCGGCGACAGCCAGGAACTGCAGCTGGACCCGCTGCGACAGAACACCGCCATCTGGCGCGGTCAGCGCGTGAATCTGCCGCTGACGGCGCAACGCATCCTGGCAGCGCTGCACGCGCGCCGCGGCGAGGTCGTGAGTTACGACGACCTCTACCAGGTGGTCAAGAGCGGCCGCAACCGCGACAACATCCGCAAGCACGTCAGCACGATTCGCGACGCGTTCAAGGAAATCGATGCGGCCTTTGACGGCATTGAAAACATCCCGATGCGAGGCTTTCGCTGGGCTGAGGCGCCGGAGCCCCCGCGCGGCAGAGGCAAGGCGTGAAGCTGCCCACCCGCCTGGATGTCGAGCGCCTGCTGCCGGCGCGCGTACCCTTCGGCCTGCGCGTATTTTTTCGCGGCGCTTTTTTTCTGCTGGCATTGGCCGCCGTCGCCCTGGCCATCGCCGTGTTGCAAGACGAAAAGGAGCGCAGCTACCGCAATTACCAGGACGGCTTTCGCAAGAACCAGGCGCAGATCGCCGCCAAGCTGCGCCATCCCACGGGCCAGCTGGTGCTGCTCAACCCCACGGCCTACGAGCATGAGGTGACGCCGCTGCGCCCGTTGGTGCTGCCTTTTTCGGCCCTCGATTTCGACGATCGCAACAAGGCCCAGCAGGCAGTGGAGATGGCCGGCTGCCTGGTGCAATACCCCGACGCGGCGTCGATGTGCGTGGCCGTCGGCAACAACCCCTTTGCCGGCGGTTTTCTTTATGCCGTCGGCAGCTTCAACAGCGGGCCCCTGGTGTCGCACATCTCCGGAACGCTGGACTTAAGCCAGGCGCACCGCGCCCGCATCACGGTCGACATGCGCGGGCAGCGCTCCCGCTGGATCGCACCTTTCCAGGCCATGCAGGCCATGGACGAGGGGCGCAACGCCTCGCCTCTTGCCAATGCCAGAGGCCGGCTGGTCGGCTTTGCCGATGAGGGCCCGATCACGCCGGCCAGCCGGCCCGTGCGCGACTTCCGCGGCTGGCTTTGGCAAGACAGCCGCTGCGTGGACGGCACGCTGGCGGCAGACCCTGATTGTGCCCGGCGTGCCTTTGTCAGCGTGCGCCTGCCGGTGGAGCTTTTTCGCGAAGCCCTGTTTACCAAAGGGCCTGCGGGCATCGTCTGGCCGCCGGCTGACCTGGACCAGATCAAGGTGCAGGTGGAAATGCTGGCCCCCGGCGAGGGCAAGCCGTTGTTTGACAGCAATGCCGCAGGCGCCACGGCGCCATTCTCATGGGCTGAGCTCACCCCCTTGCTGTTGCCCGGCGAAAAGCTGCGCATCCGCAAGCTGGGCGCCGCCGGCGCCAGCACCGACATCGTGGCGCTGTCCGGCGCAGAGGCGACAGAGCGCTCCTCCCCCCTGATCGCTTACCTGATACGCCGGCTGCAAGTCGATGGCTACGACGCACCCATCACCAGCACCGACATCATCAGCACGCCGCTGGGGCGCTATGAGCTCACGCTGACCGGCGACATCCGCACCGTCAACAAAGCCCTGACGGCTGTGGCCACCCGTGTGTCCTGGTTTGTGGGGGCCATGCTGCTGGCCATCTTTGTGACCTGGCTGGCCATTGAGCTGCGCATCATCCGCCGCATCACCGAACTCACCCGCCGCGCCGCCACCGTGTCCAAGGGCGTGCGCGCCAGCGACAACCTGGCGACGGTTGACCTGGCCGACCTGCGCGGCGGCGACGAGCTGGGTGTGCTGGCCGGCGGCCTGCAAGACCTGCTGCAGCGCGTCAATGAAGACGTGCGCCGCGAACAGATCCGCGTCGCCCAGGAAAAAGACACCTGGCACGCGGTAGGCCACGAAATCATGTCGCCCCTGCAATCGCTCATGGTGCTGCACGGAAGTGCCGACGACCCGGCGCACCGCTACATCAGCCGCATGCAGCAGGCCGTGCGCGTGCTCTACGGCAGTGCGTCGCCCAGCGAAGCCTTTGAATCCACCGCGCTCAATGTGCAGACGCTGGATGCCAATGAATTCCTGAGCCATGTGGCGCGCAACGCTGAGGCCGCGGGCATTCCCGGTGTGGCTTTTGATCCGCTGGCCCAGCCGGTCAGAGTGCGTGCCGACGAGTATTCGCTGGAAGATGTCGTGTCACATGTGCTGCGCAACGCTGATCGCTACCGTTTGCCCGGCAGCCTGATTCGCATCACGCTGTCGCGGCAGGCACAGGAAGGCACAGCGCCCGAGGCAGTGATCAGCATCAGCAACCAGGGCCCGCAGATCGAGGCCGGCCTGTTGGACAAGATTTTCGAGTACGGCGTGTCTGACCAGCCAGATACCGGCGTGGCGGGACAGCGCGGGCAGGGCCTGTTTGTCGCCAAAACCTATATGGCCAAGATGGGCGGCACCATCACCGCGTACAACCGGGATAGCGGTGTTTGCCTGGAGTTGCGCCTGCAGTGCGCTGTCGGCTGATCCCTGATTCCATTGCTAATTCGCTGCGAGAGTAGGCGCGCCGCCGCAGACAGTGCTTAGGGCCTGCCAATGCCATTTATGCAGATGCGTTGCGAGTCAAAAAGGCCTTGAGCAAGGCGCAAAACGCAGGCGGGGCAGACCCCGTCAAGGCTTTGCAACGCCGCGCAAGGCCTTTTTGATCGCAACCCGGAGGGAATGGGGTGAAAACGGCGCCACTCGGCGTTGCGCTTCTAGCCAGACAAAAGTCTGGGCGTCGTCGCGCGCCTTGATTGGCACCGTTTTCACCCCATTCGCATTTGCATAAATGGCATTGGCAGGCCCTGGCACGGCAAGGCGGCGTAACGACCTATCGCAGCGAATTAGCAATGGAATAAAAATCAAAGCCCCCAGTGAGCGGTAACTCACTGGGGGCCTTGTCTTGCCAGACGGACCGGTAAGTCCGCTGCCATGGAAGAAAGTATCTCCCGGGAGTGGCCGAATAATTTGCCTGATTTGCTGCTGAATTTCCCATAAACAGATAAAAAATCTGTAAAATAGAAAATTTCAGATAAATTACCTGAATGGATACTTTAGACCGGAAAATCCTTCAGGTTTTGCAGGCTGACGCGCGCACCAGCCTGCAAGACATCGGTCAGGCCGTGGGCCTGAGCCCCTCGCCCTGCTGGGGCCGCATCAAGAAGATGGAGGAAGCCGGCGTGATCGAGGGCTACACGGTGCGCCTCAATGCGCAGGCGCTGGGCCTGGGCGACACGGTGATGGTGCAGGTCACGCTGGACAGCCATTCCGACAACACGTTGGAGAAATTCGGCGAGACGCTGGCGGCGATCCCCGAGGTGATAGAGGCTTATCTGGTGTCCGGCGAATACGACTACCTGCTGCGCATCGCGGTGCACGACACCAAGGACTACGAGCGCCTGCTGCGCGAGCGGCTCTACAAGATCAAAGGCATACGCCACAGCAAGTCCAGCTTTGTGCTGCGCACCCTCAAGAAGGCTGACCTGCCCCTGCTGACGGGCTGAGCCAGGCGAAGGTCAGCGCTGACAGCGGCCGGTGGGGCCGGCTGACAGCTGCGCGAACCTCACCCGCCCACACTGACGAATGCCCTGCATCATGCAGGGCGCGGGCATTGCCGTCATTTCTTCAGGGGGTTTTATGCGATCGATTGCCTGTCAACGCGTCTGGCATGTTCTGGCGCTGTGCGCGGCATTCGCCTGTACGCTGGCCGCGTGCGGTGACACCGCCTTGTTGCCGCCGGAGGCCGGTATGGGCGCCAATCCAACCCTGCCCAAACCCAACAAGACCTTGTTTCCCACGGTGAACATCGCGCCAGCCAAAGGTTGGCCCGAAGGTGCAATGCCCACGCCCATGGCGGGCCTGGGTGTAACGGCCCTGGCCAGCGGCCTGGACCATCCGCGCTGGGTCTACGTGCTGCCCAACGGCGACGTGCTGGTGGCTGAAAGCAATGCGCCACCCAAGCCGGAAGACGGCAAGGGTATCCGCGGCTGGTTCATGAAAAAGGTAATGGGCCGGGCCGGCGCCGGGGCGCCCACGGCCAACCGCATCACTTTGCTGCGCGATGCCGACGGCGACGGCAAGGCCGAAAGCCGCAGCGTGTTTCTGGAAGACCTCAACTCGCCCTTCGGCATGGTGCTGGTGGGCAATGATTTTTACGTGGCCAACACCGATGCCGTTGTGCGTTTCCCTTACCAGCCGGGCCAGACCCGCATTACGGCGAGGCCCGTCAAGGTGGTGGACCTGCCGGCCGGCCCTATCAACCACCACTGGACAAAAAACATCATCGCCAGCCCGGACGGCAGCAAGCTGTATGTCACCGTCGGCTCCAACAGCAATGTGGGCGAACGCGGCATGGAAGCCGAAACCGGCCGCGCCGCCATCTGGGAGGTCGACGCCAAAACCGGCAGCCACCGCGTGTTTGCCTCGGGCCTGCGCAATCCCAACGGCATGGGTTGGGCACCCGGCAGCGGCGCACTCTGGACGGTGGTGAACGAGCGCGACGAGATCGGCAGCGACCTCGTACCCGACTACCTGACTTCGGTGCGCGATGGCGTGTTTTACGGCTGGCCCTACAGCTATTACGGCCAGAACGTGGACGACCGCGTCAAGCCGCCGCGTCCGGACCTGGTGGCGCAAGCGGTTTCACCCGACTACGCACTGGGCTCCCATGTCGCGCCATTAGGCATGGTGTTTTCAGAAGGCAATGCGCTGCCGCCATCACTGGCCTCGGGAGTTTTTATCGGTGAGCACGGTTCCTGGAACCGCGTGCCGCACAGCGGGTACAAGGTGGTGTTCGTGCCTTTTCGCCAGGGCTTGCCGGCTGGTTTGCCGGTGGATGTGCTCACGGGCTTCCTGAGCCCCGAAGGCCATGCCTACGGCCGGCCGGTGGGCGTGGCGATGGACAAGCGCGGCGCGCTGCTGGTGGCCGACGATGTGGGCAACGTGGTCTGGCGGGTGAGCGGTAGCCAGCTGAAATAGAAGGTTTGGGGGTTTTAAAGGGAAAGCGCCTGAAACCCTTATGTGATGAGCGCAAGCAGCTATTAATTTAATAGCGGTCACGCTGCCTGAATCGCATCAGGCTGTCGGCAACACCATGTCGGCGGTGCCGGGGCAGACCCAGCGGGGGTGTTCCCGCGAGGTGTCTATGCACCCGCCCGATACATACACGCCCTTGGGTTCACGCATGCGCAGCATCTGTTCCAGGATTCGTGCCGTCTCGGCCGGGTCGGTGCTGGAGGCCTTGACGCCGGCTTCCACGATGCTTTCATTGATACGCAACTCGCCGGCTTCGTCGGTGTAGGTGGCATGCCGCCAGTGAAACAGCTCCAGGCATTTGGCCGTCAGGGTGTAGGGCTGCTCGCGTTTCCAGAAGTTGGTGAACTGCCCGTTGCCGATGTAGAACACCCAGGAGCCTTCATAGCCCGAAACGTCCGAAGAGTGTTCATCGGGGTTGCGAAACCAGAGGCGGTCGCCGGGCACGTAATACCTGGGCGGCAGGGGTTGTTCCATCGTGCCGTATTCGCGCAGGAACACGTCGTGGAATTTGCCCGACATGATGGCGCGGTGCTCCCAGCGCTGCTGCAGCGCGGCCAGCAACGGCGGGTTGCAGGTTTCGAGTTCCTGCGCGATGGCCAGCAGGATCACGTATTCGGTCGCGCGGTAGCAGGAAAAGGAATACAGCTTGCCCGAGGCCTCGGGTTGGGTGGCTTTTTCCAGGGCGGGAATCAATGCGTGACCGGGCTTGACGGTAAAGCCAGCGTCTTCCGAGTAGACCCAGCAGTCCTCCGGCCGGTTGACTTCGGTGGTGTGAAATTCCAGTGCAGTCTTGCGCGCAGCCAGCACGATGTTGCGGCGTATGCGCACTGCCGATGCCAGCTCCGCATGGCTGGGAAATTCAAACGCGACCGGGCTGAGCAGCATGGCCAGAAGAATCTCTCGTTCCAGGTCTTCGCTGTTGTTCAGCGTATCCAGCTGCAGCCGGTCTGCCAGGCCCAGGGTGTCCAGGCCGGGCGCCCATTGTGCGGCGAGGCCGTCCGGCAGGCAAAAGCTTCTTGCGGCGGTGGAGCCCGGGAAAATCTCTGTGGTTTCCACGGCGTCCTGCAGGCCGAGCTTTTCAAGCTGCACCAGGAAACTGTAAGTGGAAGCTGCCAGCGCGCCGGTTGTTTCACCGTGAAGGCGAATTCCGACAGGACGAAGGCTGGGCATCAGGGCGGCGGTCATATTGCCGCAAAGTATCTTTGCTTGTGGTCGATTCGGCAATGGCGGAAAAACCACGAAGCCGGCTGCTCGCGGGCACGGTCAGGCGTAAGTAATCCAGCTTGCGTGTTCGGGCGCGTCCAGGTGTGGCAAGGTGTTGTAGGTCACCAGCATGTGCCGCTTGGGCGTAAAGGCAAACTCGGTAAGTGAGCAGTTGCGTATGCGCAGGTTCAGCTCTATCGTGGTTTCAGGGCTGGTGCCCAGCACATGGCCCACAGCGGTCGAGATGGGTCCGCCGCTGGAAACCAGCAGCACATTGCCGTTGTAACTGGCACGAATGTGGTTCAGGACAGAGGTTACACCCTCAACAAACCCGGTGTAGCTTGGCATGCCCTGGGGGCTGACCACGCCGGCCATCCACTGTGCCAGCCCGTCACGCAACAGCCGGAAGTGGCCGCGGTATTCCTCGGGCGTGGTGGGTTTTTCGAGCTTGTGCGGGTGAATGGCGCCGATGACGGCGTGGCTGTCATATTCATTGAGCCCGGGACGCTGTGTGGCTTGCATGGTGATACCCATGCCTTCACAGATCCCGGCAAAGGTATTGATCTGCCGCTGCAGCGTGCCGGTGAAAGCGGCGTCAAAGGTGATGCCCTTGTACTTGAAGTACTCGCCCAGACGCACGCTTTGCTGGCGCCCCATGGGGCTGAGCACGTCGTAGTCGTCTTCGCCAAATGAGGCCTGGCCATGGCGCACGAGGTAGAGGGTTCCCATGGCTGGAATTGTGTCGTGCGTGGCAACTGCGGCCAGTCACGCGTGCGACCGGTGCCGGCACCCAAAGGCCAATCCAGCCGGGGCCGCGGAACCGGCTTTGCCGGGCCGCAGGCGCAGCGCCCCCTCGGGGGGCAGCGCACTACGCGAAGCGAGAAGCGTGGGGGCTGGCCACTAGCACCTTGGCGACAGTCGCCGTGTCCACATTCCCGCCGCACAAGGTGGTGCCCACCACCAGGCCTTTGAGCCGGCCGCGCTCCTGCATGGCCGCAGCAAAACTTGCCGCACCCGCGCCTTCGGCCACGTTGTGTGTGTCGGCATAAAGGTCGCGCATGGCCTGGGCTACTTCGTCGTCCGTCACCTTCACGACGCGTTCCAGGTGCGGCAGCAAAATATCAAGTGCTGCCTGGTCGGCGACGCGGCAGGCCATGCCGTCGGCCAGGTAGGTAGTCACCGGTGCTTCAATCACGCGCCCCGCGGCCAGCGAGTCGGCGTAGGTGGTGGCGTGCGCGCTGACCACGCCCACGATGCGCAGCTTGCGGCCCAGCGCCAGCTTGGCGGCAACGGCCGAACACGCGCCCGAGCCCTGGCCTATCGGCACATACACCACGTCGAGTTGCGGCACCGCCAGCATGAATTCCCACCAGTAGGTGCTGACGCCGCGCAGCAAATCCGCATGAAAGCTCGGCACCATGTGGGCGCCGCGTTCGGCAGCCAGCCTCTTTGCAAACTCGCGGCTTTCCTGGAAGTCGTTGCCGTGCTCGATCAGTGTGACGCCCAGTGCGCGCATGGCGGCGTTTTTCTCCACCGCATTGCCATGCGGAACCACGATGGTGCAAGGCACGCCGTGCGCGCGGGCGGCCCAGCCTATGCTCTGGCCGTGGTTGCCGCGTGTGGCGCTGATGGCTTCTCGCGGCAGCTCGCCGCGTTGCCTGAGTGCCTCAAAGTAGGTGAGCCCGCCGCGCAGCTTGAACGCGCCCACCGGTGTGTGGTTCTCGTGCTTGATCCAGCAGTCGGCGCCCAGCCGCTGGCTGGACAGGCCCCAGCGGTACTGCGGCGTGGCCTGGAACTCGCGGTAGACGACACGGGCCGCATCTTCAATCTCCTGCAGCGAAGGCAGCATGCTGTTCCCCAGCTCCGGCGCGCGGTCGAGTACGGCGCTCATTGGGTGGCCTCCGCTTTGCGAGCTGCGGCATTCGCCTTGGGAACGGCCCGGCGGCTCATGCGGCCACCCGCTTTTCAGTCAGCAGGCGCAGCGCCAGCAAGCCCAGCACGGTGCCCATCACATAGCGCTGCACGCGCATCCAGCTGATATTGCGGTTGAGGAAACCGGCAATCGCCGCGGCGAAGCAGATCAGCACTGTGTTCACACCCGTGCTGACGCTGATCTGCACGGCGCCCAGCGTCAGGCTTTGCAGCAGCAGGTCGCCGCGTTCTGGGTGCAAAAACTGCGGGAAGAACGAGAGATAAAACATGGCGACCTTGGGGTTGAGCAGGTTGGTCATAAAACCCATGAGGAAGAGAGTGCGCGGCGGGTCGTGCGGCAGCTCGCGCGTTTCAAAAGGCGCCAGGCCCCCGGGCTTGACGGCTTGCCAGGCCATCCAGAGCAAATAGGCCGCGCCCGCCACCTTGATCGCATCAAAGGCCAGCGGCACGGCCAGCAGCAGTGCGGTTAGCCCGAACGACGCGGCCAGCAGATGGACGACAAACCCCAGCGCCACGCCGCTAAGCGATACCAGCCCGGCGCGGGGGCCCTGGCACAGCGTGCGTGAGATGCAGTAAATCATGTTAGGCCCGGGCGTGAGCACCAGCACCAGGGCGGCGAGAGCAAACCAGGCGAGTTCAGTGGACGTCAACATTTCAGGCTCCTTTGGATTCCAGGGTGACGAGGCCGCGCGGCGTCTGCAGCGTGGCGATGAGATTGGGCGGGCCTTGCGAGAGGCCTACACCGGCCAGCCCTATGGCCTCGTAGCCGCCGCGCAATGCGTCGGGGCGCGGGTGGCTGGCGTGCAGCGATTGCAGCGTGACGCCTGAGGGCGCCATGCCATCGGCCGGATGCACGTCGCCCCACTGGATCAGCGTGGGCAGCGCACCGTAAAACAGCCTCTGACCATCTTCACGTACGGTAATTTTCCAGCTGAGCTGGCCTTGCGGCGTCATGCGCGAGACGTCCAGCGCCTCACCGCGATCCAGCCCCAGGCGGGAAAGCGCCCGCACCGCCGCGATCACACGGGGCGTCGAGGCGACAAAGTGCGCGAGCTGCGGGCCGGTCTTGCTCAGCCGCAGCTGCAACTCATGATCATCCAGGTCATACCAGCGTCTGGCCGGTGCCGTACGCGGGGTTTGCTTGTCCGGATTGATTGCAATGATTTCGAAATAGGCGCGTGGAAAGGCCGGCGAGGCCACTGTGAAGAGCCGGTTGTGCGTGCCCATCAGCGGATGCTCGCCGCCCGGCCCGGGCGTGATGCCCAGCACGCGTTCGCACCACTGCACGCCTTCGGCGAGGCTGGCCGCCACCACCACGAGGTGGTCGACCTGCGAGGCCAGCGGCGGGAGTGCGGTGCTGCGTTCCATGGTGAGGGCTGGTTCCTAAAGCGTCACGCTTCCGTCAATGCAGGTGACCGATTCGCCGCCCACCCACACCTGGCCGGCTGCATCGCGCTCGATATGCACCTGACCGGCGCGGCCCAGGCAGACACCTTGCGAGGCGGTATAGCGCTCGGGCGCGTGGCCTTCGGCAATCAGCCACTGGGCCAGGCTGGCATTGAGGCTGCCGGTGACGGGGTCTTCGTCGACGCCGATGGGAGCGGCGAAGGCCCGCACTTCGAAATCAGGGGTTGTTTCAGGTGCGGAGGCTGCGAACGCCTTGGCTTCGCGGTTGGCGCGTGCAATCAACGGCGCGGTTTCCTCACGTGGGTAGCGCGCCACCACGCCGACTTTGGTGCCCAGCTTGGCCAGCGCCTTGTGATCGGGCGCCAGTTGCAGCACGGTCTCCGGGCTGTCCAGCAGCAAGCCCAGCCACATCGGGCCGTTGTCCAGGCACTGGGCGGCGAGGATGCTTGTCGCTTTTAATCCCAGCGCGCCGGCTACCTGTGCCAGCAACGAGGGGCTGGGCGCGGAGCGCTTCAGGGCCGGCGCGGCAAATGCGAGGCGCCTTGTGCCCGTCTCGCGGCGAATCTTCACCAAGCCTACTTTGCACTCCTGCACGATAAAGTCTTTGCTGTGCGGTTGCCCACCGGCTTCCAGCCAGCTGTGGCAGCTGCCCAGCGTGGGGTGGCCGGCAAAAGGCAGTTCGCCGCCGGGTGTGAAGATGCGCACGCTGTAATCAGCCGTGGCGTCTGCGGGTGGCAACAGGAAAGTGGTTTCCGAGAGGTTGGTCCACTTGGCAAAGCGCTGCATGGCGGCGTCATCCAGGCCGCTGCCGTCGATTACCACGGCCAGGGGGTTGCCGAAGTAAGGGGTGGGTGTGAACACGTCGACTTGCTTGAATGCGCGCTGCTTCATGGGGTTTCTCGGTTTTCCAGGATAGGTTTGAAGATTTATGACAAAGGCAGGTCCAGCACGCCGCGCGTGGCGGGCCGTGCCAGGAGGGTTTGGTACCAGCGGTCCAGGTGGGGCCGAATGGGCCGCGGCTGCGGCAAGCCGAACCAGCGGTGCATTTCGCAGCCCAGCGGGATGTCGGCCATGCTGAACTGGTCGCCGCCCATGAACGCATGGTCAGCCAGGTGCGCATCGAGCAGTGCCAGCAGCGCTTCGGTGGCGGCTACGGACTGCGCGATCAGTTCTGCATTGCGCTGCTCCGCAGGCGTGCGAATCCACTGCACGAAAGCCGTGCGTCCGGCCGGGTTGAAGGTGGTCTGCTGCCAGTCCATCCACTGCTCGGCGGCAAAGCGTTGCGGCAGCGCTGTGGGATAAAAATTGCCTGGCGAGTGCTTGGCGCACAGGTAGCGCACGATGACATTGGACTCCCAGATGAGCACTTCACCGTCTTCCATCAGCGGGACCAGCGCATTCGGGTTCTTGCGCCGGTAATCGGCCTCCTTGACGATACCGAACTGGCCCCCGGCGTCGGTTCGCTGCATCGTGAGCCCCAGCTCCTGCGCGGCCCACACGACTTTTCGCACGTTGATGGAGCTGATGCGCCCCCAAAGATGAAGCATGTCAGACCCCTTTCGCGTTCATCATGCTGCCGCGCGCAGTTGAGGCACGCCGGCAGGTAGTTGCTCGCGTATGGCCGCAGCCAGCGCGGCGATGCCGATGTTGATCTGCTCGACGCTGGACGTGACGAACGAGAGGCGCAGCGTGCGGGCGTCGGCATGGTCGGCGTAGAAGGCCCAGCCGGGCACAAAGGCCACGTTGCGCTCCACGGCCTTGGGCAGCAGGTCGATGGCGTTCATGCCTTCAGGCAGGCGCACCCACAAAAACATGCCGCCGGCCGGTGTGTTCCAGCTCACACCTTCGGGCATGCCCTGCTTCATCGCGGCCAGCATCGCGTCGCGCTGCGATTTGTAGAGCGCGCGAATGGTCGGCACGTGGCGGTCCAGGAAGTTGTTCTTCATGGTCTCGACCACCATGCGCTGGTTAAAGCCCGGCGTGTGCAGGTCGGCCGCTTGCTTGGCTTGCAGCAGCTTGGGGTAGAGCGACTTGGGCGCGACCAGAAAGCCCAGGCGCAAACCCGGCGCCAGGATTTTCGAGAACGAGCCCATGTAGACGCAGCCTTCCGGGTTGCGCGCGGTGAGCGGCAGCGGCGGCGGCGTGTCAAACCACAGGTCGCCATAAGGGTTGTCTTCGACGATGGGCAGGCCCAGGCGCGCAGCCTCGGCGCTCAGCGCGGCACGGCGCGCCTCGGTCATGGTGCGGCCGGTCGGGTTCTGGAAGTTGGGCAGCACGTAGAAGAAGCGCGCGCCAGCAGCTTTGCTGGCGAGATCCTTGATGTCCACGCCTTCGTCATCGCTGGCCACGCCGACGATTTCGGGCTCCATCGGTGTGAAGGCCTGCAGCGCGCCCAGGTAGGTGGGCGTTTCCACCAGCACGCGGCTACCGGCGTCGATCAGGATCTTGGCGATCAAATCCAGGCCCTGCTGCGAGCCGGTGGTGATCAACACCTGCGCTGGGTCCACATCCCAAGGCAGCATGGCGGCCACCATCTCGCGCAGCGGGGCGTAGCCTTCGCTGGCCGCGTATTGCAGCGCGGCATGGCCGTCTTCGCGCAGTACCTTGTCGCACGCTTCACGAAAGGCGGCGACCGGAAAGGTCTTGGGCGAGGGCAGTCCGCCGGCAAAACTGATGATGCCGGGCTTCTCCGTGACCTTGAGGATCTCGCGGATCACCGAGGGGTTCATTTTTTTGGCGCGCTGCGCTTGGGTCCATTCCATTTCACTCTCCTCCTGATGGGCTGTCAAAGACAAGCCTGGTCACAAAAACTTCTGCAAGGCATTTAGCTAAAGCGCTGCCGCGACGGCGGCCGGCGGCAGGGTGAGTCAACGCGTTCATTCTGCACCCCTTCCTCGCGCCTGCATGGCGTGAATCAGGCTCACGGCCTGCGGCGCCACGCTTCCCGGAATTCCCCAGTAATCAAAGACGCCGCCGTCGGCCGCGTGGTGCCCGCAGACGACAAACACCCCCGTTCCCAGCTGCTGCTTGAACTCGCTGGCGAGCCAGCCTACAAAGCCGCTGTTGGGAATATCGGGCGCGAAATGCAGGCACACCACGGCGTAGCGGTCCTCGGCTTTCGTGGATGCCGATGCGGGCAGCAGCGCGCTCCAGACCGCATGGTCGCGGACCAAAGCGAGCGCTTCGCTGGCAGGGTTTGCGACCAGATGTACAGGAAACTGCGCCAGGGGAAACTCGGCGAAGGTGTAGTCGCCCGGGAGCATGTCCACACGCGCGTGCGCCATCACGCGCAAAAGCCGTTTGTGTGTTTGTTCGGGGGTTTCCGGCGTCACGTCCATTGGCTTGGTTCCGCTGTTGTCACGATGGCACGCCGGACGTTTCCGGCGTCATGGGCCGCTCCTGCAAATTCGCCTCCAGGTGAGCAAGTCCCCGCGCGACGTATTCTTCCTTTTCACCGACCGGGGCAAAGTAGTGCAGCACCTCACGGGCTTCGTCAATGCCCTTCAGCCGGGCAATCAGCCATGCGGAAATGTATTGCGCGGACATGCAGCCGCCCGCGGTCGCCAGGTTACCCTTCGCAAAGAAGGCCTGGTTCAGGATGCTCACCCCGGCTGCCTGAACCCAGGGCTTGCTGGTCAAGTCCGTGCACGCCGGCATTTGGCCGACAAGCCCCAGCTTGGCGAGCAAAAAGGTCCCGGAGCACTGCGCTGCGATGAGCTGCCTTTGCGGATTGAGCTGCAGTTGGCCGAGGATGGACGCATCGTTGGCGACTTCGCGCGTTTTCATGCCGCTGCCTATCAGCACGGCATCAGCCTGGTTGGCTTCCCTCAGGTTGATATGTGCATCGATGGTGAGGCCGTTCATGGACGTCACCCGCTCGGTGGGACTGGCAATGCTGACTCTCCAGTCGGCATCACCCCGCAGCGAAATGCGGCTCAGCATTCCGTAGGCTATCAAGGAGTCCAGTTCGTTGAAGCCGTCGAAGGTAAGGATGGCGATATGCATGAAAGCTGTCCTGATGCGGGTTGAAATAGCTACTTCACTGAAAGAAGAAAAAAACGTTGTGGTGAATCGGTCTATCGGTACCGGGGGTGGAGACGGTTCGCGACGGGTCAGTCCACGATAAACAGTTTGGCCCCCGAAGGCGAGGTCGACCGGTGGGCCTCGGCGCCGTCTGCCACCTGGTAGCTCATGCCGGGCAACAGCACATGCACACTGCCGTTGTCCAGTTCCGTCTGCAACTCGCCTTCCAGGCAAAGCAGGATGTGGCCTTTGCTGCACCAGTGGTCGGAAACATATCCGGGTGTGTACTCCACCATGCGCACGCGCACGTCGCCAAACTTGCGAGTGCGCCAGAAGGCCTTGCCTTCCAGGGCGGAATGTTCGGTGCGCTCCACGTTGGACCAGTCGGTGGTGCCGAAGGGGATTTCGTTGATTTGCATGCTGATTACTCCGTGACCGACACGATGGCTTCGATTTCCACTGCAAATCCGCGCGGCAGGGAGCCCACACCGACTGCCGAGCGCGCATGGCGGCCGGCCTCACCGAATACCTGCACCAGCAGATCTGAGCAGCCGTTGATGACTTCGGTATGACCCATGAAGTCGGGTGTTGCGTTGACCATTCCCAGCAGCTTGACCACGCGCCGCACGCGCGAAAGTTCGCCCAGGGCGGCCTTCATGGTGGCAATCAGGTTCAGTCCGACGTCGTGGGCATGGTCGCGGGCTTCCTCCGCGCTGATCTCGCGCCCGACCTTGGGCACCACGGCCAGGTCTTGCCGCAGCGGCGAGCCCTTGCCCGACAGGTACAGCATGGAACCGTCGAGCACCCAGGCATCGAAATTACCGCGAGGTGTCACGACGGGCGGCATGATCAGGCCGAGTTGCTGCAGGCGTTGTTCGGGAGTCATCGATGGTTCCTTGTTATAGGAGATATCCTGGAAAGAAGTGCAAAAGCGGCGGGCCGCCTCAAGCCCACTTCATGCCCGTTTCCGCTGGTTGGGCGTGATGTGTGCAATGGTGCCGTCGCCGTAAGAGCGCAACACCTGTGAGATGACGATGTGAAAACCTTTGTACCACTGCGTGTACTGGCGTTTGGCTTCCAGGTGCTTGGGGTGTGCTGAAAAAACGCGCAGCGATTCTTCGGTTTCCCAGAAGTAAGTGGCATTGGTCAGCACGCCATCCGGCGAGCGCCAGGACTCCGCGCCCAGGTAGCCAGGCGTGGCCTGGGCGGCTTCTTCGATCAGCGCGTCCAGCGTGTGGAACCGTTCGTCGTAGGTGCCGGGTTCAAAAATAAAGGCGGCTGAGTACATCACAACTTTCTGGTGTTAAGCAAAGAGCCAGGTTCGGCGGCCCGGACGCGAGCGCCTGACTGCACCGGCATTTTTTTTCCGATGAAAACGGTGGCAATCACGGCCAGCCCGAAGCCGACGGTGACGGCGTCCAGGTGCTCGCCAAGCAGCGGCACAGAAAACAACATGGACAAAAACGGCTGCACCAACTGCACCTGGCTGACACGCACCGTACCGCCGAGCGCCAGGCCGCGGTACCAGGCAAAAAATCCCAACCAGGCCGAGAACACCGCCACGTAGGCAAAGCCGGCCCAGGCGCTGACCTTGAGTGGTGCTGTGGGCCAGCTGAAAAGAGACAGGGGCAAAGTCAAGGGCAGCGAGAGCACCAAGGCCCAGCAGATCACGTGCTCGGCGCGCATGTGCTGGGACAGCCGCGCACCGTAGCCGTAACCGACGGCCGCGCACAAACAGGCGGCCAGCAACAAAAGGTCAGCAAAATGAATGGACAGCCCGCCCACACTGTTTGAACGCAGCATGGCGAACAGAACCACCAGCGCGCTGCCCAGTGCCGCACACAGCCAGAAGCCGGCAGACGGACGCTGGCGGTGCAGCAGGGCGCCCACCGCCGCGGTGGCCAGGGGCAGCACGCCGAGAATGACGCTTGCATGCACGGCTTCCACGTAGCGCATGGCGATCGAGGTGAAGAGCGGAAAACCAAACACCACGCCGCCCGCGGTGACGGCCAGCGGCAGCCAGTCCTTTCGCTGCGGTAGCGCTGCGCGGGTGGCCAGCAAAAACACCGCCGACAACACGGCCGCCACCGTGGCCCGCCCGAGCGCGATGAAAACGCCCGACATCTGCGGCGCATCCGGCGTGCCCACGGCCAGGCGTGTCATGGGCAGCGTGACGGCAAAAATCACGATGCCCAGCAAGCCGAGCCATAGCCCTTTGGTTGTGTCGGCAGATGTGGACGTCATATAAAAAGCATCCAGATGGCGGTAGCCACGAGTACCAGCGCCATGGCGCGGTTGAACCACTGGAGCCGACGCCCGCTGCCGGACGGGCCGGTCAGCCACTCGCGCAACAAAGATCCGGCGAGCGCGTAAGTGAGGTTGCTCACAAAAGCGTAGGCCAGCATCACAGGTAATACGATGGCCAGTCGCGCGGCCGGCGCCTCGCGGCCGGCAATCCAGCCGCTCACGATGGCCAGCGCCAGCATCCATGCCTTGATGTTGACAAACTGCAGTGCGGCGCCTTGCCAGAAAGTGACGTTCAGGCGCGCCGCGTCCGCCTCGCTCAACTGGCGCGACTGTGAAATCTTCCAGGCCAGCCACAGCAAGTACGCCACGCCGATGATCTTCACGGCCCAGCTCAGCAAGGGCACGGCCAGCACCAGGGCGCCCAGCCCCAGGGCACACACCAGCAGCAGTACGCCCCAGCCGACCGGCACCGCGCAGACAAAAGGCAGCGCGCGTTTCAACCCATGGTTGGCTCCCAGTGCGGTTGATAGCGTCGTGTTGGGTCCCGGCGAAAAGCTCATCGCCGTTGCCAGCACCAGTAAGGCCGTAAATTCTTGCCAGTTCATGCTTTCAACTTTATAGTTGAAAGCAATACACCACCAGTACAGTTGTTGGTACAAATTCCCAAACTGTATTGGTTAAATTGTCAGCACACATGCCGCCAGCAGGGCGTGCCAAGGCCACACCATGTTGATGAAAACCGCTTCACAGTCCCTGACCGAACAGCTGTCGGCGCGCTTTGCCGAGCGCATCCGTAGCCGGCTGTTGGCCCCTGGTGCTCGCCTGCCTTCTGTGCGGCTGTGCGCCGAGCAGCAAGGTGTAAGTGCCTCCACCGTGGTGGCGGCTTATGACCAGTTGCTGGCGCAAGGCCTGGTGGTGGCGCGCAAGAACCGCGGTTTTTTTGTCCGTGATACTTCGCTTAATGCGGCGCTGGCGCAGGCTCCCAAAGCGCCGGCAGCTATAAAAAATATAGCAGACGCAAAAACTGGTACGCCCGCGGGCCACACCCCCCCGGGCGCCTGGAGCACTGCGACCTGGATGGCCACGCGCCAGGCGCCGGTGGATGCGACGGCGCTGATCCGCGGGATGTTCCACAAGGTCAGCAACAAGCCGCAACCCGGCATGGGCGTGTTTCCACCAGACTGGCTCGAAACCACCTTCATGCCGGCCGCCGTCCGCAAAGTCACCAGCGTCAGCGCGTTGCGGGACTTTTCGCTTCAGTACGGTGAACCCATGGGCGACAGCGGCCTGCGCCGCGCGCTTTCGCAGAAGCTCAGTGCACTCAATGTGCACGCCGCGCCCGAGCAGATCATCACCACCGTTGGCGCCACCCATGCGCTCGACATCGTCAGCCGGACGCTGCTGCGTGCCGGGGACTGTGTGATGGTGGAGGAGCCCGGCTGGGCGGTGGAGTTCGCCCGGCTGGACGCTTTAGGCATGCGCATCCTGCCGGTACCGCGCCGCGCCGACGGCCCGGACCTGGCGGTGATGGCCCAATACTGCGAAATCCACCAGCCCAAGCTGTTTGTCAGTGTCAGCGTATTCCACAACCCGACGGGCTACTGCCTCACGCCCGGCAGCGCCCACCGCGTGCTGCAGTTGGCGATGCAACACAACTTCCACATTGTTGAAGACGACACCTACAGCCACCTGGCGCCTGAGCATGCCACGCGGCTATGCGCCCTCGATGGGCTGCAGCGCACGATTTATGTCAGCGGCTTCGCCAAGATCCTGGCACCCGGCTGGCGCGTCGGCTTCATGGCCGCACCCCCCGACCTCATCGAGCGCCTGCTAGACACCAAACTGCTGGCCACGCTAACCACGCCAGCCCTGCTGGAGAAGGCGCTGGCCTGGTGCATAGATCAGGGCCAGTTACGCCGGCATGCCGAGCGTATTCGCACCCGGCTTGACGGCGCGCGTGCACGCAGCGTCAAATTGGCCCTGGCTCACGGCTGCACATTTGCTGCGGAGCCCGCCGGCCTGTTCGGCTGGGTGGACACGGGCGTCGATACCGATGCGTTGTCCCAGCGCATGCTGGACGAGGGCTACCTGATTGCGCCTGGCGGCTTGTTTCACGCGGCGCGCAAACCCAGCACATTGATGCGCATCAACTTTGCAACCACGCAGGAGGCTGCGTTCTGGAAGGTGTTTGCGCGCTTGCGTGATGCCGTGAGGTAACTTTCCTCCTTTTTTCGCGGCTTGCCCTGGCAGAACGGGGCCGGCAGTGAAGAAGCGAGCTTTGAGCGAGCTTAGTGCCGAGTTCGGGCCGCTTGTCTTCGCCACGCTGCCCGCCGGGAACGGTCGCGACTATGCGGGTATGTCTTCCGCCCGCCATGCTCCGCGTTGGAGTTCGCCTGGCTTGTTGCGCCTGGAGCGTTGCTCTTTCCTCCCTTTCCTCCTTGTTTTCCTCATCCTCCGGCTTCCCGTTGGCGCTGCCCGGCTACCTATCCCCTTTCGAAAATGACACTCGGCTTGGCCGGTAATCTGATGGTCGTTTCTATTGGTTACGAGTTAACTCTAATTGATCAACTGAAGATCCGGTTTTTAGTTAATTTCCATTAGTTTCTTCAGGGTTTTTGGTGGATTTCCAATGTTTTAACATGTAACTTACTGTTTCAATTGATCAAATTGAAGGCTGAAATTCAACTAAATACGGACATTTGTGCGATTTTTCTCACGGAATTTTTGTTTTTATTCACATCTATTGCGTTCATGTGAAGTAATCGAGGCTCTGAAAGTTGATAAGTAACATAAAGTTACGTCTCAAATACATATCGATGCGCATATGTTGCCGGCCCTACATGGATCTGCCTCCGAGCCAGCCATTTGCCGAGAGTCACGAAAGGACGTTACCCATGAAATCTGCCCTGAAACTTTGTATTTTTGCCGTCGGGCTGGTGTTTGGCCAGGCCGTGCTGGCCCAAGCCTCGCCGGTGTCTTCCCAGCTCCTGGCGCAGCGCGTGGAGATGGTGGGCGGCAAGCCCGTGCTCAAGCCTGCCGGCGATGGCAAACCGGGGGATGTCCTGCAGTACAGCGCAACCTACCGCAATACCAGCGCCGCTGCAGCCGGCAAGCTTCTGGCAACCATACCGGTGCCTCCGGGCACCACCTTTATCGCGGCAAGTGCCGAACCTGCACAGGCCCTGGCCTCCACGGATGGAACTGTCTTCGCACCCATGCCACTGACGCGCATGTTCAAGCAGGCCGACGGCAGCGTGCGCAAAGAGCCCGTTCCCCTGGCTGACTATCGCGCCTTGCGCTGGGAAACCGGCACCTTGGCCGCAGGCGCCAGCACCGTGGTCAGTCTGCGTGTGCGTATCGATTCACCTGCGGCCGCACTGGCTGCCAAACCGTGATGACGGCCAGCTTCCTTCGCAGCTGCGCCTCCCGCCATGCGGGCGGCGCATTTCGCCTTTCCGTTCCCCGTTAATTGTTTGTTGATTCACCGTTGTTAAGTAGCCAGGAGAAAAAGCCATGTATGCCAATCCTTCGAGTCCGCAGCCTTTAGGGTTGCAGCACTTCTTCACCCACTGGATTGTGGGATTGTTTGTCGCGCTTGCGCTGGCTCTGGCCGGCCTGGCGGCCCACGCCGCGCCGCCGCCGGCGGGCACGTCCATCAGCAACCAGGCCTCGGCCACGTACTCGGATGCATCCGGCATAACGCGCACGGTCACGTCGAACGTGGTGCAGACCACGGTGCAGCAGATTGCGAGCTTGACCCTGGCGGCCAATGGCGCGCAGAACGCGACACCCGGCAGCGTGGTGTACTACCCGCACACCCTGACCAACACGGGTAACGGCACGGACACGTTCAACCTGACCACCAGCAATACCGGTGGCTTCTCGATGGCCAGCGTCCAGATTTTTGCCGACAACGGCAGCGGCACACCAACGGGCCCGGCGATCACTTCGACGGGCGCACTGGCGGCAGGCGGTCTCTTCAAGTACATCGTGGTCGCCACCTTGCCGGGCACGGCTACGGCGGCACAGACCAACACCATCACGGTGACCGGCACCAGCGTATTTGACCCGACGAAAACCCAGTCGAACACCGACGTGACCACGGCCACGACCAACGCAGTCGTCACGCTGACCAAGTCGGCCAGCGTATCCAGCGGCTCCGCCGGCACGGCCATCACCTACACCCTGACCTACACGAACACCGGTAACAGCACGGCCACCGCCGTGGCGATCACCGACGTTCTGCCGACAGGCCTGACCTATACCGCAGGCTCTGCACGTTGGAGCGTGACGGGCGCCACGGCGTTGAGCGACGCTGGTGCCTCCAGTGGTTCTGCACCCAACACCCTGACTTCGGGCTACACCCTGGGCACCAAGACCTTGCTGGTCACGCTCAACCAGGTAACGGCTGGCCAATCTGGCACCATCAGCTTCGGCGTGACCGTGGCCGGGGGAACTGCACCCGGCGTGCTGAACAACACCGCCACGACGTCCTACAACAACGGCGCTACCACGGTAACGGGCGGCTCCAATACGGTGCCGTTCACGGTGCTGCAGACCGCCGCCGTGACGCTGACCGGCACCACGGTGCCTGGCCCGGCCGCGCCCGGCTCGACGGTAAGCTTCACCAACACGGTGACCAATACCGGTAACGGTTCCGACACCTTCAACATGACGCTGAGCACGGGCAACTTCCCGGCCGGCACGACCTTCCAGCTTTACAAGAGCGACGGCGTCACGCCGTTGGTCGATACGAATAGCGACGGCACGGTTGACACCGGCCCGCTGGCCGCAGGCGCCACCTACAACGTGATCCTCAAGGCCACGCTGCCGCCGAACGCGACCAACACCGGTGCGCCTTTCATCATTGCCAAGACGGCCACCTCGGTGTTTGACCCGACCAAGACGGCCACAACCAACGACCAGTTGACCGCCGTGACTGCCGCGGCAGTTGATGCGACCAACAATCTGCCGACCGCCGTGGGTGTTCCCGGCGTGGGTGTGTTTGCCAACGGTGAAGGTGCCGCGCAGGTCACCAACACGCTGAACCCGGGCGCTTCGACGGTCTTCACCATCGTGGCCAACAACACCGGCCCGTCGCCGGACAGCTACAACCTGGGCGCCAGCACGGTGAACACCTTCGCCAGCGTGACGCTGCCCGCTGGCTGGACGGTCAGCTTCCGCGCCGACGGCGGCGTGGGCAACTGCTCGACCACCGGCGCGACCATCACCAACACCGGCTCCGTGGCCGCCGGCGGCAACGTCGTCGTCTGCGCGGTGGTGGGTGTGCCGGCCGGCTTTGCGGCAGGCACCACGCAGCTGTATTTCCGCACGCTGTCGCCCACGTCGAACGCTTCAGACACGCTGCATGACGCCGTGATCGTGAGCGCTGTCCGCTCGGTCACCCTGACGCCCAATGGCGCCGGCCAGACCTACCCGGGCGGCTCCTACGTCTACAGCCACACCTTGACCAATACCGGCAACGTGCTGGAAGGCAACGGCACAGTCAGCACGCTGACCCTGGCCGGCGCCGACAACCAGGCCGGCTGGACTTCCGCGCTGTACTACGATGCCAACGCCAACGGCGTACTCGACGCGACCGACCCTCAGATCAGCAGCACGCTGCACGCCGCGGGCGTCCTGCCTGCGGGTCTGGCTCCCGGTGCATCGATCACGGTGTTCAACAAGGTGATCGCTCCTAGCGGTGCAACCCCCGGTGCAGTGGACGCCACGACCATCACGGTCACGACCACCAATGGCAGCTACGCGACGACGGTTCCTGCCGTGGCTACTGCGGTTGACAGTACGACCGTGATCGCCGGCAACCTGACGCTTACCAAGGCGCAATCCCTGGACACGGCTTGCGCAGGCGCCAACGGCGGCACGGTCTACGCGGCGGCTACCCTCAGCGCCCGTCCCAACCAGTGCGTGCTGTACCAGATCACCGTGACCAACGTGGGATCCGCGAATGCGACCTCCGTTGTGGTGTCCGACGCGACGCCTAGCTACACCACCCTGAGCAGCGCTGCGGCAAGCACGGTAGGTACCGTGACCGGCCCCTCCGCAGGCGCAGCGGGCACCGTCACCGCGACGATCGGCACCCTGACCCCTGGTCAGTCGGCTGTCGTGACTTTCGGTGTACGCATCAACCCCTAACCCGGGACTGACCTCAAGCGCGGGAAGCGAAAGCTTCCCCGCTTTTCAAAGGGCACGGCCGCGTGCCCTTTGGAAAGCGACGCCCTGTCGAAAACCGAACAACAAGCCCATCAACCATGCTTCCTCGCCCGCTGCGCAAGCTGCTGATCTCCTGCATGTTGCTGCTCTTCTGGGCAGCAGCACAGGCAGCGCCGACCCCGGCGGGGACGGTGATCAGCAACACGGCGACGGCGACTTTTGTGGACACGGCGACGGGCCTGACGGTTCACCTCAACTCCAACACCGTGAACACCACGGTGGCGACGCTTGAAGCGCTCACGCTGGCATCCAGCCAGAACCTGTTGATCGGCGTAGGTTCGTCATTCACGATCAACCATAACCTTGCCAACACCGGCAACAGCACGACGAACTACCTGATCACGGCCAGTGTGTCCGGCGGCAGCGCCTTCACACCGCTCAATGTCCAGGTGGTGCTGGACGTCAATGGCAACGGTCTGGTGGATGCGGGTGAACCCGTGGTTCCTGCCGGAAGTCCCGTGATGGTTGCCGTTGGCGCCAATGCCGGATTGCTGATCACGGGCCAGATCCCGCCGGGCGCGACGCCTGGCCAGACGGCCCAGATTACCCTGAGTGCGTTGAGCCAGGTCCAGGGGGCCAGCGCGACCAACACCGATACGATCAATCTCACCAATGGTGCGGCAATCCAGGTCAGCTATTCAGCCTCGTCGGCCACCGCTACTCAGGGTGGTGCTCTCAGCTTTACCGCAAGGGCCATCAACAACGGAAACATGGCGGCCAGCCCGGCGAATGTGCTTGTCAATGGCGCACCGGTGGCGCTTTTTATCCTGCGCGCCCCGGTGCCGGTCAACACGGCCTTTGTCTCGGCCCTGCCGTCTACCAGTCCCGGTGCCCAGACGCTGTATCACCTGCTGGGCGGAGCGACCAACAGCTATGTCACGGCAATACCCGGTGGTGCCACGGTGGATGCCGTTGCCTGGGGCATTGCCGCGTTGCCCCAGGGCGGATTGTTCCAGGGAACATTTAATGTCAGCGTGAACGCCAACGCGTCCGGCAATGTGTCGGGCACGGCCTATGCGGACTGGACTGACGCCGCTGCACCGTTGACCACCACCAGCAATATGGTGGTGCTGCCGTTGCCGGCATACGCGGCAGACATCCTTTTCTACAGCAACGCCTCTTATGCCAACCGGACCGCCCTCGGTACGCCGGGCCATCCACTGTTTGTGCAGGCCAATGCTGCTGTGTGCAATGCTGACTCCACGACAGTAGGTACGGTGCCCATCACGCTGGTGAGCCGGCTTACGGGAGATTCGGAAACCTTTACGGCTGTGGAAACCGGCCCCAACACTGGCATCTTCCGCATCATGCCGAATGTTCCCACAGCCAATGCGGCGACGCACATCGTGGCTTCCGGCGACGGCATACTGGAAGTGCTGCGAAACGACACGGTGACGGCCACGATTTCCTCCTGCGGCGGCATCACCGTCTCGGCGACGACCACGCTGCTGGTGGATCCTTCCGGCATCGTGTTCAATTCATCCACCAACCAGCCTGTTGCCGGCGCCACGGTAGCGCTGATCGACGTCACCGGTGCCGGCAATGGCGGGGTTCCCGGTGGGCCAGCCGTCGTGTTCCAGATAGATGGGGTAACGCCGGCTCCCAGCGTTGTCGTGACAGCTGCCGACGGGTTTTATGAATTTCCGCTGGTGGCCAACAGCACATACCGGCTGGTAATCACCCAACCGGCGGGCTTCACCTTTCCATCGCTGCTTCCTGCCGGGGTACAGCCTGCGGGTCGGCTGATCGATACACCGGGCTCTTACGGGGGCAATTTCGTCGTGGCGGGTGTGCCTGTGCATTTCGACGTACCCCTGGATCCAGGTGCGAATGCGGGTGGCCTGTTTATCCAGAAAACAGCCAACAAGAAGACAGCAGAAGTCGGGGACTTTGTTGACTACTCGATCAAGTTCAACAACGTCAGCGCAGGGGCACTCCCCGGTGTTGTGGTCAGCGACAGCCTGCCTGCCGGCTTTGCCTATGTGCGCGGCACGGCACGGCTCAACGGCGTGCCCCTTTCAGACCCTTCAGGCGGTGCGGGTCCCAGCCTTCAGTTTGCGGTGGGTGCCATCGCCTCCGGCTCGCAGCCGACGCTGACCTACCGCGTGCGCGTCGGCGTGGGCAGCCAGGGCGGCGACGGCATCAATACGGCGCAGGCCGCCAGCGGAGTGGTGCGGTCCAACCGGTCCAGCGTTCGCGTCCAGGTCGTCGGCGGTGTGTTTTCCAACAAAGCCTATGTGATCGGCAAGGTGTTTGCCGATTGCAGCCGTAATGGTGTGCAGGACGCGGGTGAGCCAGGCATTCCGGGCGTTCGGATCTATCTGGAAGACGGCACCTATGCCGTGACGGACGAGGAAGGCAAATACAGTTTCTACGGCCTCGAGCCACGCACCCATATCGCCAAGATCGACAGCATCACATTGCCTGCAGGTGCTTCGCTCCAGGTGCTCAACAACCGGAATGCCCTGGATGCAGCCAGCCGTTTTGTGGACTTGATCAATGGCGAACTCCACAAGGCCGACTTTGCCATCGCCGAATGCACGCCTGCCATTCAGGAGCAGATCGCGCTTCGCCGAAAGGCCTTGGGCAATCCGTCGGAGATCGCCCAGGCTGCAGGCCAGTTGCTGCAGTCCAGCCGTGCAGCCTCGGTGGACAGCCGGACGCTTCCCTCCAGCGGCGTGCTCGGTCTGCCCGGAGCACAGAAAAACAATACTCCCGCAGGTTCGGTGGCACCGCTGCCGGGCACCTTGGGCGCAGTGGGCGATCCGGGCGGACCATACGCGCCTAACGCCCAGGGGTTGCCCAAACCTATTTACACGCCTTTGGAGGTCGCGTCGGAGTCTGTGCCACCTTCCGCGGTTTCCGCTGCCGAATCACTACAGGCAGTCGTTCCACTGGAAGATCTCCTGCCGGAGCTCAATGGTGAAACGGGTTTTGTCGGGCTGGTCAACGAGCAGGTGTTGCCTTCAGCCCAGACCCGCGTCCGGGTGAAAGGCCCGCTAGGCGCCACGTTTGAGGTCACCCTCAATGGGCAACTGGTACCCGCCACACAGGTAGGCAAGAAGAGCAGTCTTGAGAAGAACCGCGTCGTCGCCTGGGAATACATCGGTGTTGACCTCCGGCCCGGCCGCAACACGCTGGGTGTGCGCGCTGTTGACGGTTTTGGCAATGCACGTGGAACGGCGCAAGTCACGATCCTGGTTCCCGGTGCCCTGGCAAAGATCGAAGTTGGCGCGCCTGCGCAGCTGATTGCTGACGGTGCGACTGCCGTCCCTGTCACCATTTCGCTGCGCGATGCGCAAGGGCTGCCGGTGGCCGTGCGAACCCAAGTGACGCTGCAGGCAAGCCTTGGCCAGTGGCAGACTCCCGACCTGGATGCACGCCAGCCCGGCACGCAGGTCTTCGTTGAAGGTGGTGAGGGCCGCTTTTTGTTGTTGCCACCAGCCCAGCCCGGAAAGGCGGAGCTTGGTATTGCCAGCGGCACCGTCAAGTCTGTGGCGGCCATCGAGTTCATGCCCAACCTGCGGCCCATGATTGCGGCCGGTATTGTGGAGGGCACCCTCAACCTGCGCAGCCTCAATCCTTCCGCATTGCAACCCGCGCAAAGCGGCGATGTTTTTGAACGGCAGATCCGGAGCACGTCGCGCAGCTTTGCGGGCGGCAAGGGCGAAGCGGCTGCGCGGACTGCGCTGTTCCTCAAAGGCAAGGTGCTCGGCTCTTCCCTGCTGACGCTGGCCTACGATTCCGACAAGCCTTCCGATACGGCGCTGTTCCGCGATATCCAGCCCAACCAGTTTTACCCGGTGTATGGCGATTCGTCGGCGCGTGGCTTTGACGCCCAGTCCACCGGCAAGCTCTACGTGATGCTGCAAAACGGCACCAACTACGCACTGCTGGGCGACTATTCAACCCAGAGCGACAACGCCGCACGTCAGCTCACGCAATACGCGCGCGCCCTGAACGGTGTCAAGGGCCGTTACCAGGAAGGCGCAGTGACCGTGGAAGGTTTTGCAAGCCGCACGGCGACGACACAGCTGGTGCAGGAATTCCGCGCCAATGGCACTTCCGGGCCGTTCCGGCTCAACATCAACGGCGTGGTTAATAGCCAGCAGGTCGACATCCTCACGCGAAGCCGCAGCCAGGCGTCGGTCATCATCAATGACGCGCCGCTGGCGCAGTTCACCGACTACGAAATCGAACCTTTCAGCGGCCAGCTCCTGCTCAAGACTCCGGTTCCGAGCGTGGACGCCGACCTGAATCCGATCTTCGTGCGGGTCAGCTATTCGGTGGACTCGGGCGGCCCCAAACATACGGTCGCCGGCGCCGATGCGCGCCTGGAAGTCCTTCCGGGTATATCGCTCGGCGCGACGGCGGTGCAGGACACCGACCCCGCCAATCGCCAAAACCTCAGCGGGTTGAACGTGACGGCGAAGCTGGGCGAAAAGACCGTGGCCACCGGTGAAATCGCCCGCAGCAGCACAGATCTGCAGGGCAACGGCTCAGGCCAGCGCGTGGAAGTCCGCCATGATGACCAGGCGCTGCAGGCGCGCGTCTGGGGTGCGCGCACCAGTGCGGGTTTTTACAACCCCAACAGCGTGCAGTCGGCCGGGCAGTCTGAATACGGCGCAAAAATCGGTTACGCGGTGGATGACAAGAACAGGCTTGTCGCTGAAGCGCTGCGCACTGCCAACAGCGTGACAGGCGCGGCACAAACCGGCGCGGACCTGAAGCTCGAACACAGCCTGCCCGGAAATGTGAAGGTGGAAGTTGGCGTGCGCTACAGCAGCGCCAACACCGCCGCTGCGCTTTCCGGTCCGGCCTTGCCTGGCAGTACCGTTCCGGTGACGCCTTCCGCCACGGCGCTGGCTTCAGGCTCGTCCGAGGAGGTGGGTTACACCACGGCGCGGGTCAAGGTGACGGTGCCGGTTCCGGATGTGCCCCAAGCCGACGTCTACGGCCTGGCCGAATACGCGATCGACGGCAGCGGCGGCCGGGAGATCGGCGTCGGCGGCAACTATGCCATTAATTCCACAACGCGTCTGTATGCGCGCCATGACTTCATCAATAGTCTGAAAAGCATTTACACGCTCAATGCGTCGACTTCGCAATACACCACCGTTGCCGGTATCAACACAGAACTGTCGGACAGCACGCAGCTGTTCAATGAATACCGCATGGGCGACAGCATCAACGGCCGCAGCAGTGAAGCAGCTGTTGGCCTGCGCAGGCTCTGGCGCCTGGACAGCGGCGTCGGTCTGACAGCCAGCTTGCAACGCATCAAGCCGTTGTCGGGTGTGACCATTGACGATTCCAGCGCCGTCACCATCGGGGCCGACTACACGGCCGCGGCCACCTGGAAAGCGTCCGGCCAGGTGCAGTGGCAGACATCGACCACTTCGAGCAGCTGGCTGCTGACGGGCGCGCTGGCCAACAAGCTGGACGACAGCTGGACCCTGCTCAATCGCGGCCTCTACAGCGAGCAGACCAACCTCGGCGCCACGGGCGGCAAGCGTGAATTGATTACAGCCCAGTCCGGCGTGGCCTATCGCCCGGTGAGCACTGACGTGTGGAATGCGCTGGGTCGCATCGAATACAAAAAGGATTCGGACAGCACCCTGGGCCCGGGCGTCAGCCGCGATGAGTCCGGGCTGATTCTTTCCACACACCTCAATATTCAGCCCAGCCGCAGCTGGGTGACGAGCGCGCGCTATGCCGCCAAATGGGGCCGCGACAAGTCCAACGGCATCAGCAGCCGCTCCTTTACACAGTTGATCGGCGGCCGCTCCACCTGGGACCTTACCGAGCGCTGGGACGTCAGCCTGCAGGCCTACCGCATGTGGGGTAACGGTGCCGCGGAGACCGCGGTGGGCGTGGAAGTCGGCTACCTGGCCTGGAAAAACATGTGGGTGTCACTGGGCTACAACATCAAGGGTTTCAGGGCCGCTGACCTGGCGGGCGAAGCCTACACCCAGCGCGGTGTCTACCTGCGTGTACGCTTCAAGTTTGACGAGAATGTGTTCGAACCCGCTGGCACGGCTACTGCCTCACCTACCAACACGGCGGGCCCCAAATCATGATGTTCTTTCCGCGTCCAGGCTTCTCCCTCCATGCGCTTCGTCTGCGCCCGCAGTCCCGCAGGGTAGGTCGCATGGCGTGGGCCGCTGTCATCATGCTGGTGGCAGCGCCGTGGGCGATGGCTCAGACGACCCTTAATTACACCGGCGCCCTGCAGACCTACACCGTTCCTGCGGGGGCGGGCGGCGTGATCATCCAGGCCAACGGCGCGGGCGGCGGCAGCGGTGGCAATGATTTGAACGGCGACGGCGGCGCTGGCGCCGCGGGTGCGCGGGCCACCGGCACTTACTACATCGCTCCCGGCACCGTGCTCAACGTGGCCGTCGGACAGGGTGGCCGGCCCGGCAACACATCGCAAGGTGCTTTTACCTGCGCCAACGCGGCGGGCGCGGGCGGCCTTGCGGGCGGTGCTCCGGGCTGGGCCGGCGGCTCCGGTGGCCAGGCCGGCTGCAGCGGCTGGTCCGGCGGCGGTGCTGGCGGCGGTGCCGCCAGCGTGGTGGCCACGGCCGCCAATGCCAGGCTGATCATCGCCGGCGGCGGTGGCGGCGGGCAGGGCGGCGCGCTCGACGTGCCGGGCCGCGCCGGCCTGCCGGCAGCGATAACGATCGGCACCTTGCAAGGCGGGGCCGGCACCGCCGGCACGACGCGTGTCGGCGACGGTTCCGGCGGCGGCGGTGGTGGCGGCGGTTGTGCGGCCGGTGTGGGTGGCGCGGAACTGGTGGACAGCAGCGGTGCCAACGCCACCCGCCAGGCCACGGGAGGCGGCTCCTGCCGCGACACGGTGCTGATTTCAGCCTTCACCGCGAGCGCCTCGGCGGGCGGCGCGGGCGGCGCTTCCGTAACCGGCACAGCGCCGGGTACAGGCAACCCCGGCGGCAATGGCTCCGTCACCATCACGCCGATCTACCCCACGCTGACCGTCAGCAAGTCTCAGCCCAGCCCGGCGCTGCAGGTGGGCGCCAACAGTGTCTACACCCTCACGGTGGCAACCACCACCACGACGCCGGCCTTTGTGGCGCGCGTGGTCGACCAGCTCCCTGTCAACATGACCTACGTCAGCAGCAGCGGCACCGGCTGGACCTGCTCGACCGCGGCCAATGCCGGCGGCACGCTGGTGACCTGCGATTTCGTCGGCACCATCGCCGCGAGCGGCGGCACCTCGACCCTGCAAATTACGGCAAGACCGACGAGCAACATCACGGTCACCAATTACACCGCCGTGGATCCGGCCGGCGGCACCAGCCCGCCGACAGCCACCACCTGCACTGCCGCCAACACGCCGAGCGCCGGCTGCGCTGCGCCCGTGGTCAGTACGGTAGCCCTGGGTTTCGGCGGCAACGTTTACAGCGACCCCAACCACAACAGCAACCTGGACGCGGGCGAGGCTGGCATTGGCGGAGCCAGCGCGCTGTGGGTCAAGCTTGCGCCGCGCACGGGCGGCACTTGCACTGGGCCGGCCACCGTGGCTGCATCGGTCAACCTCACCACCGGCGCCTACAGCTTCACCAACATACAGCAGGGCAACTATTGCCTGATCGTGGACGGCAACAACACGCTGAGCGACATCGCGGCTGCGTATCCGGCCGGCTTCATCGGTACGCAGAACCCCACCGGCGTGATTCAGTTCAGCATCGTAGGCGCGCCGCCCCCACCGCAGAACTTTGGTCTGTACAGCGGCAGCACGCTGAGCGGCAACGTGTTTGCCGACAACGGCGCGGGCGGCGGCACTGCCAACAACGGCGTGAAGGCCGGAACGGAGCCCGGCCTGGCCGGCATCACCGTCAACGCCATGCAGGGTGCGACGACGGTGGACACCGAACCCACTGCCAGCGATGGCAGCTTCATTCTGTGGATTCCCGGTGTCACCAGCGGCACCGTGGTCATCACGCCCGTGCTGCCGGCCGGCTACACCGCCACCGGCGGCTCGGCCGGTACCACGGGCGGCAGCTACACCCGGCCCAGCGTCAGCTACACCGCCGGCGCTGGCCTGGCCCGCACCGGCATCAGCTTCGGCATGGTGGCGCCCAACACCCTGAGCCCCAATGGCGCGCAAACCGCCCAGCCCGGCACGGTCGTGTTTTACGCCCACACCTACACCGCCGGCACCGGCGGGCAAGTCACCTTCTCGATGGCCAACACCGCCACGCCGGCCAGCCCTGCGTGGAGCCAGGTGCTGTATCAGGACAGCAATTGCAACGCAGCGCTGGAGGCCAGCGAGGCGCAGGTCACCACAGCTCTCACCGTCACCGCCGGGCAGACCGTCTGCCTCATCGTCAAGCAGTTCGTGCCCGCTGGGGCCGGCCAGGGCGCGCAGAACAGCGTAACCTTGAGCGCGGCCTTCAGCTACACCAACGCCAGCCCGGCGCTCAGCGTCAGCACCCTGCTTGTCACCGATATCACCACCGTCGGCCAGGCTGGCGACCTGTCGCTGGCCAAGCTGGTGAGCAACGTCACCCAGGCTATCGCCTCGGCCACCAGCGTAAACGCCAGCCCTGGCGACACGCTGCAGTACACGTTGACGGCCACCAACAACGGCACACAGGCGCTGTCCACGCTGTTTGTGAGCGACTCGACCCCGGCGTTCACCGGCTTCGTCTCCACCGCCTGCCCAGGCGTGCTGCCCACGGGTATCACGGGCTGCACGGTGACCACGCAACCGGCCGTGAACGCGCAGGGGGCATTGAAGTGGACTTTTACCGGTTCGCTGGCCTCTGGGGCACAAATCGTCGTCACTTACCGTGTCAAGGTTGATCAGTAGGCTTCCCTGGTGCTCACAGAGGCGGAAAACGGCTTTTTTCAGGCTGTTCTGTAGTTTTGGCCATTGACATCGAATATGTGCCTGAGCAGCTATTAAGTTGGGGGCTTGGGAAGCAAAGTTCATCACCAGATGAGCTGAGTTCCTAAGCTCCTAAATAGATAGCTGCTTGCGCTTTCCTACATTGGGTTGCAGGAGGTTTTCTCTTAAACCTCTTCAGCCCGCACCAAACTCATCACCCAATTCACCGGCTCGCTGCCTCGCCGTGTGGATGGCGCGCATGAACAGCATCTTGACGCGGTCCTGCTCCATGGAGGTCAGCGCGGCGTAGGTGGTGCCCCCTTTGGACGTGACCTGGGCGCGCAGGGTCTGGGGCGTCTCGTCGGACGCCTGCAGCAGCGCCGAAGCGCCTACAAAGGTGCCGACGGCAAGCTTGCGCGCCTGTTCCGGCGCAAGGCCCATGTCCGTGCCTGCCTCGATCATGGCTTCCACAAAATAAAAGACGTAGGCCGGGCCGGAGCCCGAAATGGCGGTGACCGCGTCCAGATGGGCTTCCTCGGTGAGCCACAGGAAATCCCCTGTGGGCTTGACCACCTGCTCGACGGCCAGCCTGTCATCGTCTGTCACGGCATCCCGCGCAAACAGCGCCGTCATGCCTTTGCCGACCAGCGCCGGCGTGTTGGGCATGGCGCGCACCACGCGCTCGGTGCCCAGCCAGCGCGCGATGCTGCTGGACCGCACGCCGGCTGCCACGCTCAGGTGCAGGGCGGTTTTGGTGTGAAAGCGTGTTTGCAGGGCTGCATCCTTGAAAGTCTGCGGTTTTACAGCCCAGACCACCAGGCCGGCGCTGGCCAGTGGCGCGCCGGGTTTTTCATGCACCTGCACGCCGAATTGCCGGGTGAGCTTGTTGCGTTGCTCCTCAAAAGGCTCGACCACCTGGATCTGGCTGGCTGGCATGCCCTGTTTAAGCAGGCCGCCAATGATGGCGCTGGCCATGTTGCCGCCGCCTATGAAGGCAATGTGTTCGTTGCTTGTGCGGGAAGTGGAGGTCATGCGTTGTCAATCCAAAAATTCAAAGGCCAGCCACTGGCTGATTTGCCGGGAGCTGAAATTGTCGTCGCTAATGAAGACCAGACTGCGATTTCCGTTGGGCAGTACCGGGCCCCAGGCCATGCCTTCCGTATTGTCCAGACGTTCCAGCCGGAGGCCGGGCCCCGGGCCGGTGAAGGTGGAAAAGTCGGCGATCAGTGTTTTGTCCACCGCGCGATAGGTGCCAGTCTGCAGGACAGGCGTTGCGAGCGTGTCGGATCCCTGCCGGGTGTCGATAAGGTACAGGCGCAGCGAGTTACCTGCTTGCGGGCCCCAGCCGGCCATATAGGCCCGCTCGAGCACCAGCATGCGGTCGGCATCGAGCATCAGGATTTCCACCACACCGTTGTCGGCATAGGTGGCTGGTGCGACAGGTGCGCGCGGAATGGCGTCGGGCACATACGCGATTTGCCGCAATGCTTTCCCGCTGGCAAGGTCAATTTGGGTGAAGCGGCAGGGCCCGCCCTTCGCTTTCACCGTGGGTACGGGTCCATCTTGACGGAAAGCGTTTTCCATGGCGATCCAGGCTGTCTTGTCATCGGGTGTCAGCGCCAGGCCTTCCAGCGCCAGATTGACGCGCGGCCCCCGGATGAGATGAAACTCAAACATGGGCGGCAGCGTAAATTCGCGAACCATCGTGCCGTCAGCCCGGCTTTCGCGCAGCTCCGGTGCCACGCCCGCCAGGGAGTGCCCCTCACTGGTCCACAGCAGCGTCTGGCTGGTGGGGCGCCAGCGAATCGCCTCCGGGTCGGGAATCTGGATGCCCCGCAATACGGCCGCATACGCGTCGCCATTGCCTTCGCGCAGGGTGGTGACGCTCAGCAATTCCGGCTGGCCCAGGCTGTTCATGTCCAGCGCGATGCGTGCGGTGTAAAACCGCGCGGGGTTGATGTTGGAGGCGTCGTCGCTGATCAGGTAATACAGGTCGCTGGCGGCGTCGTAGTCGATGCCCGAGAGCCCGCCCACCGTGGTGCCCTGGAATTGCAGCCGGTGTGGAATGCGGGATTCACCGATCAGGCGCAGGCGTGTTCGAGGCGGCTGGGTGGCTGCGGCCACCGGTTGCGGCGCTCCGCAACCGGCCAGGCCCAGCACAGCGGCCGCGCCGGCTCCGAGGACCAGCCGGCGCCTGGAGGGTGTTGTGGAGTAAGGGTTCATGCGGCCAAGTCTAGCGGCCGCGCTTGAGGGGAGTGTGACAAGCGCAGGCGCGCAAATCGTGTCGGGCAGGGCCGCGCTTACTGCAGCACGGTCTGCCGCACTGCCTGTTCCCACCGCGCCATCAACTCAGCGGCCCGGTCCGCGCCCAGAGTCGGCAAAAACTTGCGCTCGGCGCGCCACATGCCTGACAACTCGTCGGTGCTGCCGTACACGCCGCTGGAAAGCCCCGCCAGGTAGGCGGCGCCCAGCGCGGTGGTTTCAATCACGGCCGGACGGATCACCGGTATGCCCAGCAGGTCGGCCTGGAATTGCATCAGCAGGTCGTTGACGCAGGCGCCGCCGTCTACACGCAGCTCGGCCACAGGCGCTGCGCCGGCACTGACCGCGTCGCGGCTCATGGCCTGCAACAGCGCTGCGCTTTGGTAGGCGATGCTTTCGAGTGCGGCGCGTGCGATGTGGGCCACCGTGGTGCCGCGCGTGAGGCCGGTGATGGTGCCGCGCGCGTCCGGTTTCCAGTAGGGTGCACCCAGGCCGGTGAAGGCCGGAACCATCATCACGCCGCCTGAATCAGGCACGCTTTCGGCCAGCGCCTGCACTTCGGCGCTGCCTTTGATGGCGTGCAGGCCGTCGCGCAGCCACTGCACCACGGCGCCGCCAACAAACACGCTGCCTTCAGTGGCGAACTGCGTTTGGGTTGTTGCCTGGGCTGCGCTGGTGGTAAGCAGACCGTTGTGTGAGGTTTGAAACTGGCTGCCCGTGTGCATCAGCATGAAGCAGCCGGTGCCGTAGGTGTTCTTGGCCATGCCGGCCTTGAAGCAGGCCTGACCGAAGAGGGCACTTTGCTGGTCGCCGGCAACGCCGCCGATGGCAATGGCGTGGCCCAGCAGGTCGGGCCGCACGTCACCGTAATGCGCACTCGACGGCAACACCCTGGGCATGAGCGAGGCCGGTATGCCCAGCAGGTCAAGCAACTCATCGTCCCACTGGTTGGTGTGCACATTGAACAGCATGGTGCGTGACGCATTGCTGACATCGGTGGCGTGCAACGCGCCGCCGGTGAGTTGCCACATCAACCAGCTGTCGATGGTGCCGAAGGCCAGTTCGCCGCGCTCGGCCTGCGCGCGTGCGCCGGGCACGTTGTCCAGCAGCCATTTGAGCTTGGTGCCAGAAAAATAGGCATCGATCAGCAGCCCGGTTTTGGACTGGATCAGCTTTTCCTTGCCGCGCTCACGCAACTCGGCGCAGGTGGCTTCCGCGCGCCTGTCCTGCCAGACGATGGCGTGATGAACCGGCAGGCCGGTCTTGCGGTTCCAGAGGGCGGTGGTCTCGCGCTGGTTGGTGATGCCCAGCGCGCGGATGTCACTGGCCTTGATATGGGCCTTGGCCAGCACCTCGCGGGCCGTGGCCAGCTGCGTGCGCCAGATCTCCATCAGGTCGTGCTCGACCCAGCCTGGCCTGGGGTAGATCTGCGGCAACTCCTGCTGGGCCAGGGCCACGATGTGGCCGTGTTCGTCAAACACGATGCTGCGGGAACTGGAGGTTCCCTGGTCGAGTGCGAGAAGGTATGTCATGCGCTGGAGTGTATGAAAGGGTGGCAGGCGCGCACAAGTGCGCGGGGCTCAGGAATGGGCCACTTCACAGTTGACGTCCGCCTCTTCCAGCAAGGTGGGGAATGGCTCGGGCGGAGGCATGTCGGTAAACAGCCGGTCAATCTGGGAAAGCGTGGCCAGCTCCACCATGGCGGGCCGGTTGAACTTGCTGCTGTCGGCCGCCAGCCAGACTTCGCGGGCATGCTCGATGATGGTCTGGGCAACTTTGACTTCGCGGTAGTCGAAGTCGCGCAGGGAGCCGTCAGGCTCGATCCCGGAAATGCCGATGATCGCGATGTCTACCCGGAACTGGCGTATGAAGTCGACTGCCGCTTCGCCCACGATGCCGCGGTCGCGTGAACGCACTACGCCACCGGCGACGATGACTTCGCAATCGGTATTGCTGCACAGGATGCCGGCCACGTTCAAATTATTGGTGATGACCCGCAGTCCCTTGTGGTGCAGCAGGGCCTTGGCGATGGCTTCGGTGGTGGTGCCGATATTGAGGATCAATGAGCAGTCGTTCGGAACACGCCGGGCCACCGCGCGCGCGATGCGCGCCTTGCCTTCGGCGTTAAGGCTTTCGCGCTGGCGGTGCGCAATGTTTTCGATGGTGGAGCTGGGCACCCGCACGCCGCCGTGAAAGCGCGTCAGCAAGCCTGCTTCCGCCAGGCGCTGCACATCCCGCCGGACGGTCTGCAGGGTCACGTCCAATTTTTCTGCGAGCTGCTCGACGGAGGCCGAGCCATGGGTTCGCACGACGTCGAGAAGCTTGATTTGCCTGGGATTGGAGTTCACGCGGGTTCAAGTTTGATGGAATCGTGGAGGTCTGGAAACTTTATATCGAAACAAAAGGAAACAGATAAGGGAAAACAATTAGATAAAACAATCACAAAAGAAGAAAAATAGAAAAAAACCGAACTTCATTCAAAGTTTCGCCGGGAGCCCTTCTCTTGTCTACTGCTTCTTTTTGTTGGCCTGCCGCTGCCCCGGCACAGAGGCTCCACTGCCGTTTCGGGTCGCTGCGACGCATTCTCAATGGCCGGTTGCACAGAGGGGGCGCGTGATGCAGCTGTCCCTGGACCACGTCAGCAAAAAAGTCGGCGCCGAACAATGGCTTTATGAAATGAACCTGGCGCCGCGCAGCGGCGAAGTCACTGTGTTGCTGGGCGCGACGCAGGCCGGGAAAACCAGCCTGATGCGCATCATGGCGGGTCTGGATGTCCCCACGCAGGGAAAAGTCCTGGTGAACGACGCCGATGTGACCGGCATGCCGGTTCGCGAGCGGAACGTCGCCATGGTCTACCAGCAGTTCATCAACTACCCGTCGCTACGGGTGGCGGACAACATCGCCTCGCCCCTCAAGTTGCGCGGCGAAAAGAACATTGACCAGACGGTGCGAAAACTGGCCGAACGCCTGCATATCGAGATGTTTCTGGACCGCTACCCTGCGGAGCTGTCGGGCGGGCAACAGCAGCGGGTGGCCCTGGCGCGTGCGCTGGCCAAGGGGGCTCCCCTGATGCTGCTGGACGAGCCGTTGGTTAACCTGGACTACAAGCTGCGCGAGGAACTGCGCGAAGAGCTGACCCAGCTTTTTGCCGCCGGGGATTCCACTGTGGTCTACGCCACCACCGAGCCGGGCGAGGCCTTGTTATTGGGGGGCTACACCGCCGTGATGGACGGTGGTGAACTGCTGCAGTACGGCCCGACCGCCGAGGTCTTCCACTCGCCACGATCCTTGCGCGTTGCGCGTGCGTTCAGCGATCCGCCCATGAATCTGATAGCGGCCCTGCCCGCAGCGCAAGGCCTGCAGCTGGCGGCAGGGCCTACCCTGGCGCTGGCCTTGCCCGATGCGCCGGCGCAAAACCTGGCCACCCTCACGGCCGGTGTTCGCGGCAGCGCCCTGCGCGTCCAAGAGCGTGAGGGTGATGTGGCGCTGCCGGGAAAGGTCGAGTTGGCTGAAATTTCGGGTTCCGACACTTTTGTCCACGTTGCCACGGCGGTGGGTGAGCTGGTGGCCCAACTGACCGGCGTGCACTACTTCGAGCTGGGTGCGCCCATCACCTTGTTTCTCAGCCCCGCCCAGGTGTATGTCTTTGATGCGACCGGTGCCTTGCTTTTGGCGCCAGAGCGCAAGGGAGGACTTGCATGAAGCACCTTTTTGCAACGACTTCTGTGCTGCGGAGGCCTTATGGCGCGTATTGATCTCGACCTGGCCCACGCCTACCGGCCGAATCCGCGCGAAGACAGCGACTACGCGTTGCTCCCGCTCACCATGAGTTTTCGCGATGGCGGCGCTTATGCGTTGCTGGGCCCGTCGGGCTGCGGCAAGACCACCATGCTCAACATCATGTCGGGCTTGCTTGTGCCGTCGCAGGGCACGGTCAAGTTTGACGGCGTAGATGTGACGCACGCCTCGCCGCAGCAGCGCAATATTGCGCAGGTGTTCCAGTTTCCGGTGATCTACGACACCATGACGGTGGCTGAAAACCTGGCGTTTCCGCTGCGCAACCGCAAGGTGCCGGAAGACCAGATCAAAAAACGCGTTGGTGAAATTGCCGAGATGCTGGACATGAGCGGCCAGCTCAACCACCGCGCGGCTGGGCTTGCGGCAGATGCCAAGCAGAAAATCTCGCTGGGCCGCGGCCTTGTGCGGCCCGATGTGTCTGCTGTGCTGTTTGACGAGCCGCTCACGGTGATCGACCCGCACCTGAAATGGCAACTGCGGCGCAAGCTCAAACAGATTCACCATGAATTGAAGCTCACCCTGATTTATGTGACACACGACCAGGTTGAGGCATTGACCTTTGCCGAAGAAGTGGTGGTGATGACGCGCGGCCGTGCTGTGCAGACGGGCTCGGCCGATGCGTTGTTTGAGCGCCCCCGCCATACGTTTGTAGGCCACTTCATCGGATCGCCCGGCATGAACTTCTTGCCGGCCACCGTCGTCGGTGGCGCGCTACGCGTCGCGGAGCGGCCGTTGGCGCTGCCACCCGAGCGCGCCATGCCCGACGGTGAGCTCAAGCTGGGCGTTCGACCTGAATACGTGGTGAAGACAGCGCCCGGCGATCCGGCCGCATTGCCTTTTACTGTCACGCTGGTGCAGGACATCGGCACGCACTGGATGCTGACGGCGCGGATCGGTGAACACACGATCAAGGCCCGGTTGAACCCTGCTTCCCGCGCGCCGCAAGTTGGCGAGGAGGTCTGGCTGCAGGTGATGGGGCCACACACCTGCCTGTACCTCAATGACGAACTGGTGGATGCATGAGCACGACGACTAAGCCCGTTAATCAGAAGGCCTGGCTGCTGGTGCTGCCCGTCATCATCTGCGTGGCGTTCTCCGCCATTCTGCCGCTGATGACCGTGGTTAACTATTCGGTGCAGGACATCATCTCGCCCGAGCGGCGCGTGTTTGTCGGCACTGAGTGGTTTGTATCCGTCATGCGTGACGAAGAACTGCATGCGGCGCTCTGGCGGCAACTGACGTTCTCGCTGGCCGTGCTGGCGGTCGAAATTCCGCTGGGCATCGCACTCGCGCTGTCCATGCCGGCGCAAGGCTGGAAGGCCTCGTTGGTGCTGGTGCTCGTTTCGCTCTCGCTGCTGATTCCGTGGAACGTGGTGGGCACTATCTGGCAGATCTATGGCCGGGCTGACATTGGCCTTTTGGGCGCGATGCTGCAAAAGATGGGCTTTGACTACAGCTACACCGGCAATGCCACGCACGCCTGGGTGACGGTGCTCATGATGGATGTCTGGCATTGGACGCCGTTGGTGGCGCTGCTGGGCTATGCCGGTTTGCGCTCCATTCCCGACGCCTACTACCAGGCCGCGCGCATCGACGGCGCCAGTAAATTTGCGGTGTTCCGTTATATCCAGCTACCCAAAATGCGCGGTGTGCTGATGATTGCCGTGCTGCTGCGCTTCATGGACAGCTTCATGATTTATACCGAGCCTTTTGTATTGACGGGTGGCGGGCCGGGCAATGCCACGACATTCCTTTCGCAATATCTCACGCAAAAAGCCGTCGGCCAGTTTGACCTGGGCCCGGCGGCGGCGTTCTCGCTGATTTACTTTTTGATCATCCTGCTGCTGTGCTTCATCCTCTACAACTGGATGCAGCGCGTGGGCACGCAAGAGAAAGAGGGCGTGGAATGAACTCACCTAACGCACCCAGATTCCAGGCGCGCACGCTGTTCCTGATCGCGTACATCCTGTTTGCGCTGCTGCCCATCTACTGGATGGTCAACATGAGCTTCAAGACGAATGCTGAAATTCTGTCGAGCTTCTCGTTTTTCCCCCAGGACTTCACCTGGAACAACTACAAGACCATCTTCACCGACCCGTCCTGGTATTCGGGCTACATCAACAGCCTGATTTATGTGGCCATCAACACCGTGATTTCGGTCACTGTGGCCCTGCCGGCCGCCTATGCGTTTTCGCGGTACAGCTTTTTGGGCGACAAGCATGTGTTCTTCTGGCTGCTGACCAACCGCATGACACCGCCGGCGGTGTTTTTGCTGCCCTTCTTCCAGCTCTACACCACAGTAGGGCTGATGGACACCCACATCGCGGTGGCCCTGGCGCATCTGCTGTTCAACGTGCCGCTGGCGGTGTGGATCCTGGAGGGGTTCATGAGCGGGATCCCGCGCGAGATTGACGAGACCGCGTACATCGACGGCTATTCATTCCCCCGCTTCTTTGTCCGCATCTTCCTGCCGCTCATCAAGGCCGGTGTCGGTGTGGCGGCGTTCTTTTGCTTCATGTTCAGCTGGGTCGAATTGCTCCTGGCGCGCACACTGACCAGCGTCAATGCCAAGCCCATCGTCGCGACCATGACACGGACGGTGTCGGCATCCGGCATGGACTGGGCCACGCTGGCGGCGGCCGGCGTGCTGACCATCGTACCGGGCGCCATCGTGATCTGGTTTGTGCGCAACTACATCGCAAAAGGCTTCGCAATGGGCAGGGTATGACCCCGCGCGAAGGAACAGGAGAGACCCTATGACTATCACTCGGTATATCAAGCGGCCGCCGCGGATCTGGCTTTGCCAGGCCGCTTGCGGCGCCCCCTTGAGGGGGAGCGCCGAAGGCGTTCGGGGGGGAGCCCATGTTTGACTGGATGGCCTGGACGACGCCAGTGGCAATTTTCTTTACGTGCATCGTGCTGATGCTGGTGGGCATGACGGTGTGGGAATTGAAATCTCCGACAACGATACGGCGCGGCTTTTTGCCGCTGGAAACCACCCGCGGTGACCGGCTTTTTATCGGCCTGCTCAGTGCGGCCTACGTCAACCTCATCTTTGTGGGCATCAGCGGCAAGCTGGCCGGGTGGCTGGGTCTGGAGGGCGACCCGTCGATCTGGATCAGTTTTTTGCTGTCGATGGCCCTGCTCGCACTTGTCATGCGCAAGGGATAGAAATCTTGAAAAGGAACCCGGCTCATATTCCCCGGAGCCGAATAAGCCTTCAACCACGGGGAGTGAACCAATGAGGAGACAAATCATGAAGATGCGTTATACGGCCCTGGCAGTGGCCGCAGTGTGTGCCATGGCCAGCCCGGGGTGGGCCGACGAGGCGGCTGCCAAGAAGTGGATTGACAATGAATTCCAGCCCTCTACCCTGAGCAAGGACAAACAGCAGGCGGAAATGAAATGGTTCATTGACGCGGCCAAGAAACTGCAGGCCAAGGGCGTGAAGGAAATCTCGGTCGTGTCCGAGACCATCACCACCCACGAATACGAATCGAAGACGCTGGCCAAGGCCTTCGAGGAAATCACCGGCATCAAGGTCAAGCACGACCTGATCCAGGAAGGCGATGTTGTCGAGAAGCTGCAGACTTCCATGCAGTCCGGCAAGTCGATATACGACGGCTGGATTTCCGACTCGGACCTGATCGGCACCCACTACCGCTATGGCAAGGTGATGAACCTGACCGACTACATGGCGGGCAAGGGCAAGGAATACACCAACCCGGGCCTGGATCTCAAGGACTTCATCGGCACGAAGTTCACCACCGGCCCGGACGGCAAGCTGTACCAGCTGCCTGACCAGCAGTTTGCCAACCTGTACTGGTTCCGCGCCGACCTGTTCGCGCGCAAGGACCTGCAGGACAAGTTCAAGGCCAAATACGGTTACGAGCTGGGCGTGCCGCTGAACTGGAGCGCCTATGAAGACATCGCCGAGTTCTTCACCAACGACGTGAAGACCATCGACGGCAAGCCGATTTACGGCCACATGGACTACGGCAAGAAGGATCCGTCGCTCGGCTGGCGCTTTACCGACGCGTGGCTGTCCATGGCCGGCACGGCCGACATCGGCACGCCCAACGGCCTGCCGATTGACGAATGGGGTATCCGGGTGGCGGCCGACAAGTGCACGCCGGTGGGAGCCTCGGTAGCGCGCGGTGGCGCGACCAATTCACCGGCTGCTGTTTACGCGTTGACCAAGTACGTCGACTGGATGAAGAAATATGCGCCTAAGGAGGCCACCGGTATGACCTTCGGGGAAGCCGGCCCGGTGCCGGCCCAGGGCCAGATCGCCCAGCAGATTTTCTGGTACACGGCCTTCACCGCCGACATGACCAAGAAAGGCCTGCCCGTGGTGAATGCCGACGGTACGCCGAAGTGGCGTATGGCCCCCGGCCCCAACGGCCCCTACTGGAAACAGGGCATGCAAAACGGCTACCAGGACGTGGGCAGCTGGACTTTCTTTGCCGCGCACGACGAGAACAAGACGGCCGCCGCCTGGCTGTACGCGCAGTTCATCACCGCCAAGACCACGTCGCTGAAAAAGACCATTGTTGGCCTCACGCCGATCCGCGAGTCGGATATCCAGTCCAAGGCCATGACCGACATGGCGCCCAAGCTGGGCGGCCTGGTCGAGTTCTACCGCAGCCCCGCCCGAGTGGCCTGGTCGCCGACTGGTACCAACGTACCCGACTACCCCAAGCTTGCGCAGCTGTGGTGGAAGAACGTGGCCCAGGCAGTGACCGGCGAGAAGACGCCGCAGGCAGCCATGGACACGCTGGCGGGCGAGATGGACGACGTGATGGGCCGCCTGGAGCGCGCCGGCATGGCCAAGTGCCCGCCCAAGCTCAACCCCAAGGGTGATCCCGCCAAATGGCTGAGCGACAAGTCGGCGCCATGGGCCAAGCTGGCCAATGAAAAACCCAAGGGCGAAACCATCAACTACGACAAGTTGCTGCAGGCCTGGAAAGACGGAAAAGTACGCTGATCGGATGGCCGTGCGGTGCGTGAGCGCTGCACGGCTTTTTTTCTGGATTCAGGTTATTGCAACAAGCGCAGGGTAAGCTCGGCGCACTTTTTACCAATGGGTTTGTATGGAAACGGGAAGCAAAGCCCATGACGACTGAATTAGCGCCTGCGCAAACGCGGCGCCAGGATTTAATGGCCCGGCTTGCCGAGCCGTACCACTACGACATCGCGATCATTGGCGGCGGCGCTACCGGCCTGGGGGTCGCACTGGATGCGGCCGCCCGCGGGTTTTCTGTCGTGCTGGTCGAATCGCACGACTTTGCCAAGGGCACATCGTCCCGCGCCACCAAGCTGGTGCATGGCGGTGTGCGCTACCTCGCGCAGGGCAATATCTCGCTGGTGCGTGAGGCCTTGCACGAACGCACCACGCTGCTGGCCAACGCGCCGCATCTGGCGCAGCCCTTGCCCTTTGTCATGCCTTCCTACAAGTTCTGGGAGGCGCCGTTCTACGGTATCGGGCTCAAGATGTATGACGCGCTGGCTGGCAAGGCGGGTCTGGGCGCCACGGAATTCCTGAACCGGCAAGAAACTCTTGCCTGCCTGCCGACAGTGCAGGCTCAAGATCTCAAGGGCGGCGTCAAGTACTGGGATGGCCAGTTTGATGACGCGCGGCTGGCGTTGGCGCTAGCCCGCACGGCGGCGCGGCAGGGTGCGTTGCTGGTGAATTACTGCGCGGCAACGGGCCTGATCCATGAGGGCGGCAAGCTGGTCGGCCTGCATGCACGGGACCAGGAAACGGGCCGCACATTCGAAATCCGCGCCAACTGCGTGGTGAACGCGGCGGGTGTCTGGGTAGACCAGTTGCGGCTGCAGGATGGGCAGGCCATAGGGCGGGACGCCAAACCCATGGTGGCACCCAGCCAGGGTGTTCATATTGTGGTGGATCGCTCGTTTTTGCCTGGCGACCACGCCCTGCTGGTGCCCAAGACGGCCGACGGCCGGGTGCTGTTTGCAGTGCCATGGCTGGGTAAAACCATTCTGGGAACCACGGATACGCCGCGCCACGACCTGGCCCGCGAGCCGCTGCCTTTCCGCGAAGAAGTTGACTTCATCCTGCGCGAATCGGCTCGCTACCTGAGCCGCGCGCCCGGTCCGGCTGACATTAAAAGCATCTGGGTGGGGTTGCGGCCCCTGGTCAAGCCGCCGGATGAGGATGCCGGAAGCACCCAGGCGTTGTCGCGTGAGCACACGGTGCTGGTCAGCAAAAGCGGCCTGGTCACGGTGACCGGCGGCAAGTGGACGACCTATCGGGCGATGGCTGAAGATGTCCTGGCTAAGTGTTTTGGCGCGGCGTTGCTGCCAACACGCGGGGCCGGCGTCACCACAAACTTGAAGTTAGTTGGCGCTCACAATTCGAATCACAAAATTAGCGAGGCACCAGGGTCTCATCTGTATGGCAGCGAGGCGTCCGCCATGGAAAACCTGCCGGGTGCCAGCCGCGAATTAGGCGGTGGGCTGACGGAGGCAATGGTGCGTTTCGCTGCCCGCCATGAATATGCCCGCACCGTTGAAGACGTACTGGCACGGCGTTCCCGTCTGCTGTTTCTCGACGCGGCACTGGCCAGAACCCTGGCGCCGGAAGTGGCCACTCTGCTACAGCAGGAAAACGGCGTGGATCCCCAGCTGGACGAATTCCTGACGCTGTGTGGCCAATACCTCAGCCTGCCAGCCTGAATTGCCGCCAGTTGCCGTCCTGCAAAGGAGGAAGGAGGCGGGCGAAATTGGATGCCCGGGCAGATTTCGCTCTCTTTTTGATAGCTGGTTGCGCGCATCCCTATTGGTCTGAGGCCGGATTTAATGCCGAAAATCCGCCCGTGGCACAAGCGCGAAGCGTGGCCGGTACCCGAGGGCTCCCCGGGCTTCTGGAGGTACCGCCGCTTTATTGTGGGGATATTTTCACAACAAGCGGTTGACAGTGGCTTTTCGTTCAGTCATAATCGTGGGCTTCGCTCTAAAAAGGCGAGGAATTCTGCCTAACGGAAGCATTGCAAGTGGTTTGCAGTGTGGACGACGGGCCCAAGACTGATTGGCTGGTAATCCCAAGGGGTTGCCTTCCGGTGCAAGTTGGGAACACATTTAAATGATTCAAACGCAATCCAAGCTCGATGTTGCTGACAACACGGGTGCCAAGTCCGTGATGTGCATCAAGGTTCTGGGCGGCTCCAAGCGCCGGTACGCCAGCGTTGGTGACGTCATCAAGGTGAGCATCAAAGAAGCCGCTCCGCGTGGCCGCGTCAAAAAAGGCGAGGTTTACAGCGCTGTGGTCGTTCGCACCGCCAAGGGCATTCGCCGTGGCGATGGTTCGCTCGTCAAATTCGACGGCAACGCAGCAGTGTTGCTTAACGCCAAGCTGGAGCCAATCGGCACCCGCATCTTCGGACCAGTGACGCGCGAGCTGCGCACTGAAAAGTTCATGAAGATCGTGTCCCTGGCTCCTGAAGTTCTGTAAGGACTCGCCATGAACAAAATCCGTAAAGGCGACGAGATCATCGTGATCGCTGGTCGCGACAAAGGCAAGCGCGGCAAGATTTCGCTGCGCAAAGATGATAGCTACGTGCTGGTGGATGGGATCAACCTGGTGAAAAAACACACCAAGCCCAACCCCCTCAAGGGCACCACCGGCGGCATCGTCGAAAAAAGCATGCCGATTCACCAGTCGAACGTGGCAATTTTCAATGCCGCTACCGGCAAGGCGGATCGCGTTGGCATCAAGCTCCTGGCAGACGGCAAAAAAGTGCGCGTCTTCAAGTCCAGTGGCGAAGAAATCAAGGTTGCATAACATGGCAAAGACCGCACCTGTACAAGCTGCTTCGCAGGCCCGCCTGCAAGCCCAGTACCGCGAAAAAATCGCCCCCGGCCTGATTGAAAAATTCGGCTATACCTCGCCTATGCAGGTTCCCCGCATCACCAAGATCACGCTCAACATGGGTGTGAGCGAGGCTGTTGCCGACAAGAAGGTCATGGACAACGCCGTCGGCGACATGACCAAGATTGCCGGTCAGAAGCCTGTCGTGACCAAGGCCAAGAAGGCTATCGCCGGCTTCAAGATCCGCGAAGACTTGCCTATCGGCTGCATGGTGACCCTGCGCGGCGTGAAGATGTATGAGTTCCTCGATCGTTTCGTCACTGTGGCCCTGCCGCGTGTGCGTGACTTCCGCGGTATTTCCGGCCGGGCCTTCGATGGCCGCGGAAACTACAACATCGGCGTGAAAGAGCAGATCATTTTCCCTGAGATCGAGTACGACAAGGTTGATGCCTTGCGTGGCCTGAATATCAGCATCACCACAACGGCAAAGACCGATGAAGAGTGCAAGGCACTCCTCACCGCCTTCCGTTTTCCGTTCAAGAACTGAGGCGGGACATGGCAAAACAAGCTTTACTGCAACGTGAACTGAAGCGCGAGAAACTCGCCGCGAAGTTCGCCAAGAAATACGCTGAACTCAAGGCGACGTCCAACGACGCCAAGCGCTCTGACGAAGAGCGTCAGCTGGCTCGCCTCGAGCTGCAAAAACTGCCCCGCAATGCGAACCCGACCCGCCAGCGTAACCGCTGCGCGATCACGGGCCGCCCACGCGGTACTTTCCGCCAGTTCGGCCTGGCTCGCGCCAAGATCCGTGAGTTGGCTTTTGCTGGTGATATCCCTGGTATCACCAAGGCAAGCTGGTAAGCATAGGAGAACCACAAAATGAGCATGAGTGATCCTATCGCCGACATGTTGACCCGCATCCGCAATGCACAGATGGTTGAAAAAGCCGTCGTGCTGGTGCCGTCGTCAAAAGTCAAAGTTGCCATCGCGCAGGTTCTGAAAGATGAGGGCTACATTGATGGCTTCTCCGTCAAGACCGACGAAGGCAAGTCCCAGCTGGAAATCGCCCTGAAGTATTACGCAGGCAAGCCCGTGATTGAGCGCATTGAGCGCGTCAGCCGCCCAGGCCTCCGTGTTTACAAAGGCCATGGCGCCATCCCCCAGGTCATGAATGGCCTTGGTGTGGCAATTGTCACGACCCCGCAAGGCGTCATGACCGATCGTAAAGCCCGCGCTACCGGTATCGGTGGTGAAGTGCTTTGCTACGTGGCCTAACGGCGGCATTGAGGAGAAACTGAAATGTCTCGTGTAGGAAAAATGCCAGTGACCGTGCCTCAGGGTGTGGACGTGGCCATGAAAGCAGACCAGATCAATGTCAAGGGTGCCCTCGGCACCCTGGCGCTGACGCAGAACGCGCTTGTCACCATCAAGAATGATGCGGGCAAGCTGACTTTTGTGCCGGCCAATGATTCGCGTGAAGCCAATGCCATGAGCGGCACGATGCGTCAGCTCGTGAACAACATGGTGACTGGTGTGACCAAGGGCTTCGAAAAGAAGCTCAGCCTGGTCGGCGTGGGCTACAAGGCCCAAGCTCAGGGCGCCAAGCTGAACCTGACCGTGGGGTATTCGCACCCTGTGATCATGGACATGCCTGCTGGCATCACCGTTGCAACGCCGACTCCCACGGAAGTGGTGATCAAGGGTTCCGACCGCCAGCGCGTCGGCCAGATCGCCGCTGAAGTTCGTGCTGTTCGTCCTCCCGAGCCTTACAAGGGCAAGGGCATCCGCTATGTGGATGAGAAGATCACGATCAAAGAAACCAAGAAGAAATAAGGAGCTGCATCATGTTGACCAAAAAAGAGCAGCGCCTTCGTCGTTCACGTCAGACCCGCATTCGCATTGCTACGCAAGGTGTTGCCCGTTTGACCGTGAATCGCACCAATCTGCACATCTATGCCAGCGTTATTTCTGGCGACGGCACCAAGGTCCTGGCTGCTGCTTCCACCGCGGAAGTGGAAGTCCGCAAGGAAATCGGCGCTTCGGGTAAAGGTGGAAACGTTGCTGCTGCGCAAGCCATTGGCAAACGCATTGCCGAAAAGGCAAAAGCAGCAGGTGTTGAAAAAGTGGCGTTTGATCGCGCCGGTTTTGCGTACCACGGCCGCGTCAAAGCGCTGGCTGAGGCGGCTCGCGAAGCTGGTTTGCAGTTCTAAGCAGACTGGAATTAAGTATGGCTAAGTTTCAAGCAAAACAGCAAAACGACGCTCCAGACGATGGTCTGAAGGAAAAAATGATCGCGGTTAACCGCGTGACCAAAGTCGTAAAGGGCGGCCGTATCCTCGGTTTCGCCGCGTTGACCGTCGTGGGTGACGGCGATGGCCGCGTCGGCATGGGCAAAGGCAAGTCGAAAGAAGTGCCGGCAGCCGTGCAAAAAGCGATGGAAGAAGCGCGTCGCAACATGACCAAGGTTTCGTTGAAAAACGGCACCATCCACCACAATGTTTTCGGTCACCACGGTGCAGCCAGCGTCATGATGGCGCCGGCTCCCAAGGGTACCGGCATCATCGCTGGCGGCCCAATGCGCGCCGTTTTCGAAGTCATGGGCATTACCGACATCGTGGCGAAGAGTCATGGTTCGAGCAACCCTTACAACATGGTGCGTGCCACCATGGATGCACTGAACAATTCCACGACCGCTTCTGAAATTGCGGCCAAACGTGGCAAATCGGTCGAAGAGATCTTCGGCTAAGGCGGCATTGAAATGACCAAAGAAACCAAAGTCAAAGTCCAGCTGGTTCGCAGCCCGATTGGCACCAAGGAATCGCATCGCGCCACTGTGCGCGGTCTGGGCCTTCGTGGTGTCAACAGCGTCAGCGAATTGCAGGATACGCCCGCAGTGCGCGGCATGATCAACAAGATCAGCTATCTGGTCAAGATTGTCTGAGCGGAGACTCAAAATGGAATTGAACGGAATCAAGCCTGGCCAAGGTGCCAAACATGCCAAGCGACGCGTCGGTCGTGGCATTGGCTCCGGTCTGGGTAAAACATCTGGACGCGGCCACAAAGGCCAGAAATCACGTGCTGGTGGCTACCACAAGGTCGGCTTCGAAGGCGGTCAAATGCCTATGCAGCGCCGTTTGCCAAAGCGTGGCTTCAAGTCGCATCTGCTCAAGTTCAACGCCGAGGTTACTCTGAGTGCGCTGGAGCAGCTGGGTCTGGCTGAAGTCGATCTGCTGGCACTGAAGACTGCCGGCCTGGTGGGCCAGCTTGCCAAGAACGTCAAGGTCATCAAGTCGGGTGAGCTGTCCAAGGCTGTCAAGCTGAACGGCATCTCCGCCACGGCGGGTGCCAAGGCCATTATTGAAGCCGCCGGCGGCTCTGTCGCTTAAATACCTGACTGGAAAATCAGTGGCAACCAACTCAGCTCAAATTGCGAAAACCGGCAAGTACGGTGATTTGCGTAACCGGCTTGTGTTTTTGCTGCTGGCTCTCGTGGTGTACCGCATTGGCGCGCACATCCCGGTGCCAGGGATTGATCCTGGCCAGCTCAAGGAGTTGTTCAAGGGCCAACAAGGCGGCATATTGAATTTGTTCAATATGTTTTCTGGTGGTGCCCTGTCGCGCTTTACGGTATTCGCCCTGGGCATCATGCCGTACATCTCGGCATCGATCATCATGCAGCTACTGACGTACGTCGTTCCGACGTTCGAGCAGATGAAAAAAGAAGGCGAAAGCGGCAGGCGCAAGATTACGCAGTACACACGTTACGGCACGCTGGCTTTGGCATTGTTCCAGTCCATGGGCATTGCTGTGGCGCTGGAAAGCTCGCCAGGCTTGGTGTTGGCGCCCGGCTTTGGTTTCCGCATGACGGCAGTGTTCAGCCTGACGGCCGGCACGATGTTCCTGATGTGGCTGGGTGAGCAGATTACCGAGCGTGGTTTGGGTAACGGCATTTCGATCCTGATTTTTGCAGGCATTGCGGCAGGTTTGCCGAGCGCAATGGGTGGCTTGCTGGAGCTGGTGCGTACCGGCGCCATGAGCATTCTGGTGGCCATTGTGATCGTCGCGGTGGTTGTGCTGGTGACCTATTTCGTGGTGTTCGTAGAGCGTGGACAGCGCAAGATTCTTGTGAACTATGCGCGGCGCCAGGTGGGTAACAAGGTTTACGGCGGGCAGTCATCGCACTTGCCGTTGAAGTTGAACATGGCGGGTGTGATCCCCCCGATTTTCGCTTCATCGATCATTTTGCTGCCTGCTACCGTCGTGGGCTGGTTTAGCACCGGTGAAAGCATGCGCTGGCTCAAAGACATCGCCAGCACGCTGACGCCGGGCCAGCCAATCTACGTAATGCTGTATGCCAGTGCGATCGTGTTCTTCTGCTTCTTCTATACGGCGCTGGTGTTCAACAGCCGTGAAACGGCGGACAACCTGAAAAAGAGCGGTGCGTTCATTCCGGGTATTCGGCCGGGCGATCAGACGGCGCGCTACATTGACAAAATCCTGGTGCGTTTGACGCTGGCAGGTGCGGTTTACATCACATTCGTGTGCCTGTTGCCGGAGTTTTTGATTTTGAAATACAACGTGCCGTTTTATTTTGGCGGTACGTCGTTGATGATTATTGTCGTGGTGACCATGGATTTCATGGCCCAGGTACAGAACTACATGATGTCGCAACAGTATGAGTCGTTGCTTAAAAAGGCGAACTTCAAGACGTCACTGGGCGGTTAACTGGGTATTTGATGGGATATGTCTAAAGACGATGTGATCCAGATGCAAGGTGAGGTTGTAGAAAACCTTCCCAATGCGACTTTCAGGGTGAAGCTGGAAAATGGACATGTTGTACTGGGGCACATCTCGGGAAAAATGCGTATGCACTACATCCGCATTCTTCCCGGTGACAAGGTAACGGTTGAGTTAACGCCTTACGATTTATCGCGCGCACGAATTGTTTTCCGTGCCAAGTAAGCACAGAGTGAAAGTTTAGGAGTAATAGAAATGAGAGTTTCAGCTTCGGTCAAGAAAATTTGCCGTAACTGCAAAGTTATCCGTCGCAAGGGCGTTGTCCGTGTGATTTGCACGGATCCGCGTCACAAACAGCGTCAAGGCTGATTTCAAGAGTTTTAGAGGACGAACATGGCTCGTATCGCTGGTATCAATATTCCGCCGCAGCAACATGCCGAAATCGGCTTGACTGCTATCTTTGGCATCGGTCGCACGCGCGCTCGCAAAATTTGCGAAGCATGTGACATCGCTTACGCCAAAAAGGTCAAAGATCTGACCGATGGCGACCTGGAAAAAATCCGTGAGCAGATCGCCCTGTTCACCATCGAGGGTGACCTGCGTCGTGAAACCACGATGAACATCAAGCGCCTGATGGACATCGGTTGCTACCGTGGTTTCCGCCACCGTCGCGGCCTGCCCATGCGTGGCCAGCGCACCCGGACCAATGCCCGTACCCGCAAGGGCCCGCGCAAGGCCGCTGCAGCTTTGAAGAAATAATTGAGAGGTCGTCATGGCAAAATCACCAAGCAATAACGCCGCACAACGCGTTCGCAAGAAAGTTCGCAAGAACGTGGCCGATGGTATCGCCCACGTCCACGCTTCTTTCAATAACACGATCATCACTATCACGGATCGCCAGGGCAATGCCTTGTCCTGGGCGTCTTCCGGTGGTCAGGGTTTCAAAGGTTCGCGCAAATCCACCCCTTTCGCAGCGCAGGTCGCTTCCGAAGTGGCTGGTCGCGCCGCCATTGAGCAAGGCATCAAGAATCTTGACGTCGAAATCAAGGGTCCTGGTCCAGGCCGTGAATCATCTGTCCGCGCTTTGGGCGCACTCGGCATCCGGATCAATTCGATTGCCGACGTGACCCCGGTTCCGCATAACGGCTGCCGCCCGCAAAAGCGCCGCCGCATTTAATTCCCCGTGCCTAGGCATCCGGCGGGTTGTTTCAGCCCGTCAGATACCAGGCATTTTTACCAAGCCCACCGCCGCAGGTTACGACCTCCGGCTCCTGCAATTCATTGCAGCAGATGACAAAAGGACACTCAAGTGGCACGTTACCTAGGCCCCAAGGCCAAACTATCCCGCCGTGAAGGCACCGACCTGTTCCTGAAGAGTGCACGCCGCGCCATCAGCGACAAGGCCAAATTCGACTCCAAGCCAGGTCAGCACGGCCGTACCTCTGGTACCCGTACTTCCGACTTCGGCTTGCAATTGCGCGAAAAGCAAAAAGTCAAGCGCATGTATGGTGTGCTCGAAAAGCAGTTTCGCCGTTATTTTGAAGAAGCGGATCGTCGCAAGGGCAACACCGGCGCCAATCTACTGTTCATTCTTGAGTCGCGTCTGGACAACGTTGTGTATCGCATGGGCTTCGGTTCGACCCGTGCTGAAGCGCGTCAGCTGGTTTCGCACAAGGCCATCACGGTCAATGGCGGATCTGTCAACATTCCTTCGTACATGGTCAAGGCCGGCGACATCATTGCCGTGCGTGACAAGTCGAAGAAGCAGACCCGTATCACGGAAGCCCTTGAGCTTGCAAAACAGGTCGGTCTGCCCGCCTGGGTCGATGTGAACGCCGACAAGGGAGAAGGCACCTTCAAGAAGGTACCTGATCGCGACGAGTTTGCCGCCGACGTCAACGAATCGTTGATTGTCGAGTTGTACTCACGCTAATTTTTCGTTCCTGCGATACGGGGCACCGTATCGCCAGGGTGTGCTTCGCCGGCCTTATCGGTGTAACGAACCGAGGGTATTGAGAGGAAGACTGCATGCAGACCAATTTGTTGAAACCAAAAACCATTAATGTTGAGCAGCTCGGCGCCAACCGCGCCAAGGTGACTCTGGAGCCGTTTGAGCGTGGCTACGGCCATACGCTGGGCAACGCGCTGCGCCGCGTACTGTTGTCTTCCATGGTCGGCCACGCCGCCACCGAAGTCACCATCGCGGGCGTCCTGCACGAGTACTCATCCATCGACGGTGTGCAGGAAGACGTCGTCAACATCCTGTTGAACCTCAAGGGTGTGGTGTTCAAGCTCCACAACCGCGACGAAGTCACGCTGAGCCTGCGCAAGGACGGCGAAGGCCCAGTTACTGCCGCCGACATCCAGACTCCGCACGACGTGGAAATCATCAACCCTGAGCACGTGATCGTGAACCTGTCGCACGGTGGCAAGATCGACATGCAGATCAAGGTTGAAAATGGCCGCGGCTATGTGCCGGGCAACCAGCGCCGCTATGGCGATGAGTCGCCAAAATCGATCGGCCGTATTGTGCTGGACGCGTCGTTCTCGCCCGTCAAGCGCGTGAGCTACATCGTTGAAAGCGCCCGCGTTGAGCAGCGCACCGACCTCGACAAGCTCGTGCTGGAAATCGAAACCAACGGCGCGGTGACGGCTGAAGATGCTGTCCGTGCCTCGGCCAAGATCCTGGTGGAGCAGCTGGCCGTGTTCGCACAGCTCGAAGGCAATGAACTGGCCGCGTTTGACGCACCCGTTCAGCGCAGCTCGCAGCAGTTCGATCCGATTCTGCTGCGCCCTGTCGACGAACTCGAACTTACCGTTCGTTCGGCGAACTGCCTCAAAGCGGAAAACATTTACTACATCGGCGATCTGATCCAGCGCACTGAGAATGAGCTGCTGAAGACGCCGAACCTGGGCCGTAAATCGCTCAACGAAATCAAGGAAGTGCTTGCCTCGCGCGGCCTGACTCTTGGTATGCGCCTGGAAAGCTGGCCACCCGCCGGCCTCGACAAGCGTTAATTTGAACCACAAGATCCCGCCGGAAAGGGGATCTCGCACGGGCAGTACCTGATACGGCTGCCTGGATTTTAAAAAAGGAAACACTATGCGCCACGGACACGGATTACGTAAACTCAACCGCACCAGCGAGCACCGCCTCGCCATGTTGCGCAACATGATGAACTCGCTGCTGCAGCACGAAGTCATCAAGACCACCCTGCCCAAGGCCAAGGAATTGCGCCGCGTGGTCGAACCCATGATCACCCTTGGTAAAGAACCTACTCTGGCCAACAAGCGCTTGGCATTTGATCGCCTGCGTGACCGCGATATGGTCGTCAAGCTGTTCGCAGAGATCGGCCCACGCTACAAGGCACGTCCCGGCGGCTACACCCGCATTCTGAAGATGGGCTTCCGCGTTGGTGACAATGCGCCCATGGCACTGGTTGAACTGGTGGATCGTCCTGAAGTGTCAGAAGACACTACAGCTGACACGGCCAAGGCAGAGTAAGCTACAATACATACATACCGCGCGGTGGAGCAGCCTGGTAGCTCGTTGGGCTCATAACCCAAAGGTCGTAAGTTCAAATCTTGCCCGCGCAACCAACAAGTTAGCCTCTCGAGGCCAACAGCAAAACGCCTGCATCAAGCAGGCGTTTTGCTTTCCGGCTTACATCGGCGTTCAGCGATTCTGCTGCCAGTGACGTCGCCGGCAGTCATTGCTTGCAGCAGGCCTGTATAGCTGTTGCTCAGTCCGGCACAACCGCCGTCACTTCAATTTCCACCTGGGCGCGGTCTTCAACCAGGCCCGCAACCTCGACACATGTCATGGCCGGAAAATTCTTTCCCATGACTTCGCGGTAGACAGCACCCAGTTCCTTGAGCCTGGCCACGTACTCGACACGATCCAACACATACCAGGTCATGCGGACCATATGCTCGGGTCCGGCGCCACCGGCCTTCAGCACGGCCGCAATGTTCAGCAGCGCCTGGCGCGTCTGCGCGATGAAATCGTCGCTCTCGAACTGTTGCTGTGCATTCCAGCCAATCTGGCCGCCCACAAAAAGCAAGGCGCCGCGTGCAAGGATGCCGTTGGCATAACCTTTGGGCTCGGCCCAGCCGGGCGGTTGTAGTTTCTTGATCATGAGCTTCCTGAGGATGTTTTCAAATAAGGTAACAGGGCGCTGCGCATTCGTTCGGGAAGCGGCAGGGGTTTGCCATTGGGGAGCTCTGAATAGACCACCACGCCATGCGCTTTCAGCTTGATGACTTCGGCGCCGTCTGGCGAGGCTGGGCTGCCATGAATCTCGTATTGCATACCCATGCTCGCGTTACCCAGGCGAGTCAGTTCCAGCGTGATTGTCAGCGGGTCGCCATGACGGCACATACCGAGAAATTCGACCTTCAGATCCACAATCGGCACGCCTGTGCCACCGGCAATCAGAACATGTTCGGGAAAGCCGATGTGCGCCAGGAAATCCTCTTGCACCTCATGCAACAGATAGAGAAACTGCGGGTAAAAAACGATGCCGGCCGGATCGCAATGGTGAAACCTGACGAGCTTTTGCGCGGTGAATTTCATGATTCGCGCAGCTTGAAGCGTTGCAGCTTGCCGGTTTCGGTGCGCGGCAGTTTGGTCACGAATTCGATCTGACGGGGATATTTGAAAGGCGCAAGCGCCGCCTTGACGTGGTCTTGCAGGGCCTTTGCCATGGCGTCATTTGCTGCCTGGTCAGGCTTGAGCACAACAAAGGCCTTGACGACCATCCCCCGGTCGTCGTCGGGCAAGCCCACAACACCGCATTCAGCCACGGCAGGGTGCTTGAGCAGGGCATCTTCCACCTCAGGGCCCGCCACGTTGTAGCCCGCGGTAATGATCATGTCGTCGGCGCGCGCCTGGTAGAAGAAATAACCGTCGGCGTCCTGCATGAAGGCGTCGCCCGGGTAGTTCCAGCCGTCCTTCACATAGTTGCCCTGGCGCGCATCATCGAGGTAGCGGCAGCCGGTCGGGCCCACCACAGCCAGCTTGCCTATGGTGCCGCGCGGCACTTCCGCGCCGGTGTCGTCCACCACCCTGGCGGTGTAGCCTGGCACCACCTTGCCGATGGCGCCGCGGCGCACGTCGGCGCCGGCTGCGGAGATAAAGATGTGGAACATCTCGGTCGCGCCTATACCGTCGATCATCTCAATGCCGGTAGCGTCCTTCCATAGCTGCCGCGTGGCGTCAGGCAGGCTCTCGCCGGCACTCACGCACATCCGCAAGCCGGGCACGCCGTGCTGTTTGGCGAACGCAGCCATCTGCCGGTAAAACGTCGGTGCCGTGTAGCAGACCGTTGCGCCGACCTGGTTGATCAGCTTGACCATCGCTTCTGGCGTATAGGCAATGGAGGGGTAGTAAACAGAGGCACCGGCCCACATCGGGAAAATCAGCATGCCGCCCAGGCCAAAGGTAAAAGCCAGCGGTGGCGAGCCGATGACGATGTCGTCCGGCTTGGCCTTGAGCACATGGCGCGGCCACGCCTCGCAGGCGGCCAGCACGTCGCGATGCGTGTGCACCGCGGCCTTGGGCTTGCCTGTAGTGCCGGAAGTGAAGGCCATCAAGGCGATGTCGTCGGCGGCCACCGGGCAGGGCGTAAATTTGCCGTCCTTCTGCGCCGACAGCACCGCCAGCGAGCCCGGCGCGTCCATCAGGTTGAAGGGCACGACGGTGGGCAAGGTATCGCTTTGCGCCTTTGCCGCCTGCAGCTCATCCAGCAGCGTTGCATCGCACAATGCCAGCGCGGGCCGGGCCTTTTCAATGATCTCGCTGAGTTCCTTGGCGCGCAGCAGCGGCATGGTCGCCACCGCCACCAGCCCGGCCTGCACCACGCCCAGCCAGGCCAGCGCCATGCCGATCGAGTTGCCGCCGCGCAGCAACACCCGGTTGCCGGGTTGCAGGCCGAAGTCGTCGATCAGCACCTGTGCGATGCGGTTCACGCGCTCCAGCGCGTCGACATAGGTCAGGGTGATCTTGTCCGAGCGCAGCATCGGTTTGTCCGCGCGTCCCTCGCGAAAGGCCTTGTCAAACAAGGCCTGCACCAGATTGGCCTGCGCCGGTATGCGCAGCTCGGGCAGCGCGTACACCATGCGGGGCAGTTGCCCGGGCTGCGGCAGGCGGTCATGCACAAAGCGGTCTGCCTGCGCGGAGGGCGCCGCGGACACTTTTTCTACTGGGTCGGAGACAGAGGTGCTCATGATTGCAGTACGGCCTTTCCAATGATGAGTTGCTGCACTTCGGTCGCGCCTTCGTAAATGCGCAGCGAGCGGATATCGCGGTACAGGCTTTCCACCTTGGTGCCCACTTTCACGCCCAGGCCGCCGTGCATCTGCAGCGCCATGTCGATGACCTTTTGCGCGTTCTCGGTGGCCGTCATCTTGGCCATGGCCGCTTCGGCGGTGATACGCGCACCGCTGCCCAGGCGTTCGCTTTCGTCGCGCATCCAGGCGGCGCGGTAGGTCAGCAGCGCAGCGGCGTCCACCAGTGCCGCCATCTCGCCAAGCTTGGCCTGCGTGAGCTGGAAGTCGGCCAGGGTCTGGCCGAACATCTTGCGTTCCTTCGAGAAATGCACTGCCTCGGCCAAGGCACGGCGCGCCATGCCCAGCGCGGCAGCGGCCACAGAGGCTCGGAAGATGTCCAGCGTCTGCATCGCCAGCTTGAACCCGCCGTGCAGCGCGCCCAGCTGCGCATCCCGCGGCAGCTTGCAATGCGCGAACTTCAGCGTGGCCAGCGGGTGCGGCGCCATCACAGCGATGTGCTCGCTGCTGTCCAGGCCTTTGTTCGCCGCATCGACGATGAAGGCCGTAATGCCGCGCGTGCCGCCCTGCGGGTCCGTCTTGGCGAAGGTCACGTAGAAATCCGCGATCCCGCCGTTGCTGATCCATGTCTTGCTGCCGTTCAAGGCCCAGCCGTCACCCGTGCCTGTGGCGGAGGTCACCATGGCGCCGGCGTCCGAGCCGGCGTCGGGCTCGCTCAAGGCGAAGGCCGCGATCTTCTTGCCGCTGGCCACCGGCGGCAGGTAGGCAGCCTGCTGCGCCGGTGTGCCCGCCAGTGTGATGGCGCCGCTGCCCAGTCCCTGCATCGCAAACGCGAAATCGGCCAGTGGCGAATGAAAGGCCAGCGTCTCGCGCAGGATGACAAGCGCGCGGGAGTCCAGCTTTTCCAGTGCGCCGCCCAGGGTGCCGTCCTTACCCGCCGGTACGCAATAGCGCAGCCAGCCGTTGGCACCCAGCAGGCTCACCCACTCCTTGCAGGCCCGGCGGTCATCGCTTTCGTCGATGTGCTGCTGCGGCACCCAGTCGGCCAGGCGCTGCGCCAGGTCGCGGTGAACCTCGTCAAAAAAAGGCAGCGCCAGGTGGGCGGTGGTCGATCTCATGCGTGATCCTTGTCGTCCTGCCGCGCTCAGTCGCCGCGGAACACTGGTTTCTGTTTGGCTGAAAAGGCCTCGTACGCCCGTGTGAAGTCTTGCGTCTGCATGCAGATGGCCTGGGCCTGCGCTTCGGCTTCTATGGCCTGGTCCAGCGTCATGGCCCATTCCTGGTGCAGCATGGTTTTGGTCATGCCGTGCGCAAAGGTCGGGCCGTCGGCCAGCTCTTGCGCCAGCTTTTGCGCCTGCGCCAGCACATCTTGCGGCTCGTGCAGCGCGTTGAAGAAGCCCCACTGCAAGCCTTCCTGCGCGCTCATGGATCTGCCGGTAAACAGCAGTTCCGATGCCCGCCCCTGTCCGATCAGGCGCGGCAGCAACGCGCAGGCGCCCATGTCGGCACCGGCCAGGCCGACGCGCGTGAAGAGGAACGCCGTCTTCGCCTGGGCCGTGCCCAGCCGCATGTCGGCGGCCAGCGCCATCATGGCACCGGCGCCGGCGCAAATGCCGTCAATCGCCGCGATGATAGGCTGCGGGCACAGGCGCATGGCCTTGATCAGGTCGCCCGTCATCCGCGTGAACTCCAGCAGTTCGGGCATGGTCATTTTTGTCAGTGGACCGATGATCTCGTGCACATCGCCGCCCGAACAGAAGTTGCCGCCGGCGCCGGTGATGACCACGGCCTTCACGTCAGTCGCGCTGTTCAGCGTGCGAAACAGGTCGCGCAGCTCTGCGTAGGAGTCAAACGTCAGCGGGTTCTTGCGCTCGGGGCGATTGAGGGTCAGCGTTGCCACGCCTGCGTCGAACGAATAGGCGAAGTGTTCGGCCTGGTGATGGGCCAGCGCATCGAACTGCGCGTGCATGGGGTTACCCAGCTTGATGTAGTGCTTCATGTCGTTTCCAGTTTGCTGTCAGCCAGCAGGGCGTTGTGGTGTTGCTTGACCTTGCCCAGCAGTTTGTGCAGGGACTCCACCTCGCGCGGTGACAAAGCCTCAAAGGCCGCGACGATCCAGGCTTCATGCTCGTTTGCCATTTCGTCGAACAGCTTTCGTCCTCGGGGGGTCAGGCGCACGCGGTAGGCCCGGCGGTCGCCCTCCACGTCCACACGCTCCACCAGTCCTTCGTTCACCAGCTGGTCGGTAATGCCCGTCACGTTGCCGCCGGTCACCATCATGCGGCGCGACAGCTCGTTCATCTTCAGCCCTTCCGGGCTGCGCTCAAGTTGCGCCATCAGGTCAAAGCGCGGCAAGGTGGTGTCGAACTGCTCGCGCAATTGGGTACGCACCTGCTTCTCGACCAGCTGCGTGCAGGTCAGCATGCGCAGCCAGAGCCGCAAGGCCTCGGGGTGTTCGCTGTGCCCTCTTGCTTCCATGTCCATGGCTTGTCTCCTTGATGGTGTAATTCGTTGGCGCTATCTATTTGATAGCTGCTTGCGCCCGTTCTTCCTGGGCTACAAGCTCTTTTTTCTTTGAGAGTTCACGGTAGAGCTGGTCGCGCCCGCTCAGGTAGGGCAGAGGCCAGTCCACATGCCGGCTTTGCAGCCTGGCGGCCTCGTGCAGCGTCCAGGCGGGGTCAGCCAGGTGCGGCCGGGCAATGGCGCACAGGTCGGCACGGCCGGCGGCGATGATGCTGTTGACATGGTCGACTTCCGAGATCGCGCCCACGGCGATGGTCTTTATGCCCACCTCGTTGCGGATGCGGTCGGCAAACGGCGTCTGGTACATGCGGCCGTAAACCGGCCTGGCCGCGCGCGTGGTCTGGCCCGACGAGACGTCGATGAAGTCGCACCCTGCTGACTTGAACATCCGGGCGATGGCCACAGCGTCATCCGCCGTGTTACCGCCCGGCGCCCAGTCGTGCGCCGAAATGCGCACGCTCATCGGCAGATGCGCCGGCCACACTTCACGCATGGCGGCAAACACTTCCAGCGGAAAGCGGCAGCGGTTTTCCAGGCTGCCGCCGTAGTCGTCCGTGCGCTGGTTGGTCAGCGGCGTGATAAAGCTCGACAGCAGGTAGCCGTGCGCGCAATGCAGTTCCAGCCAGTCAAAGCCCGCTTCGGCTGCGTAATGCGTGGACTGCACGAACTCCGCCTTGACGCGGTCCATGTCGGCGCGCGTCATGGCTTTCGGCACCTGGTTGGTGGGGCCGTAAGCCACGGCGCTGGCCGCCAGCAGCGGCCAGTTGCCGGTGGCGAGCGGCTCATCGGGTTGCTCCCAGCCGACTTGTGTCGAGCCCTTGGGGCCGCTGTGGCCGAGCTGCATGCCAATCCTGGCGCCAGCGCCCGAGGCGTGCACAAAATCCACGATGCGTTTGAACGCCTTGGCTTGCGTCTCGTTCCAGAGGCCCGGGCAGCCGGGGGTGATGCGGCCCTCTGCGCATGGCGCGGTCATTTCCACAAACACCAGTGCAGCGCCGCCCAGCGCGCGTGCGCCAAGGTGCACCAGATGGAAGTCCTGCGGCACGCCGTCTACCGCGCTGTAGGTAGCCATGGGAGAAACGACGATGCGGTTCTTCAGATTCAGTTCGCGGGTCTTCAAAGGCAGCAGCATGGGCGGCGGCGCATGCGGTGCGCTGCTTTTAGCCAACCATTGCTCATAGCCCTGCAGCCAGGCGGCATCGCGCACACGCAGGTTCTCGTGGCTGATGCGCTGCGAGCGTGTGAGCAGCGAATAAAAGAACTGCTCGGCTTCCATGCCGCTGTAGCGGTCCACATTCTCGAACCACTCGGTCGAGTTGCGCGCCGCGTTTTGTATCTTCAGCACCTCGACCGAGCGCAGCGCTTCATAAGCCTGCAGCGCCGCGGTGGCATCACCGTGCTGGGCAAAGCAGTTGGTCAGCTCAATCGCGTCTTCCAGTGCCAGCTTGGTCCCGCTGCCAATCGAGAAATGCGCCGTGTGCGCCGCATCGCCCATCAACACAATCGGCACCTGCTTGCCATTGATGGCGACCTCATGTACCCATCGCTCGCATACCACACGCGGGAAACGTATCCAGATGGCCGAGCCGCGCACGTGCGTCGCGTTGTTCATCAGCGGGTTGCCGTCCAGGTATTTAGCAAACAGACGTTCACAAAATGCGATGCCGTCTTCCTGGCTCATCTGGTCCAGGCCGTGCGCCTTCCACACGGCCTCGGGTGTCTCGACGATAAAGGTCGAAGTGTTCTCGTCAAACTTGTAGGCATGCGCGGCGAACCAGCCATGCTCAGTCTGCTCGAAGGCAAAGGTGAAGGCGTCGAACGTCTTGTGCGTGCCCAGCCAGACAAAACGGCAGGCGCGCAGCTCGACGTCGGGCTTGAAGGTCTCCGCATACCGGTTGCGGATGCGGCTGTTCAGACCGTCGCTGGCGATCACCACGTCGGCGTTGTATTGCGCAGCGATAGCCTGGTCGTCCTGCACGTCGGTTTCGAACACCAGGTCCACGCCTAGCGCGATGCAGCGCTCCTGCAGGATGTTGAGCAGACGCTTGCGGCCGATGCCGCAAAAACCGTGGCCGCCGGAGCGCACCGAGCGCCCCTTGAAAAACACCTCCACGTCATCCCAGTGGTTGAAAGCGTCGCCGATCAGTTGCGCGCTGACCGGGTCGGCCACGCGCAGGTTGCCCAGCGTCTGGTCCGACAGCACCACGCCCCAGCCGAAGGTGTCAAAAGGCCGGTTGCGCTCGACCACCGTCACCTGATGCGCCGGGTTTTGCAGCTTCATCAGCAGGGCGAAATACAAGCCTGCGGGACCACCGCCCAGGCAAAGAATGTGCATGAATGCGTACTCTCTGGATTAATTTGACCTTAATTGTTTAGGTTTAAACTAAATCCGTCAAGCGGGTTTTCCGGTGTTTTCCGCAACACCGGAAAACGGGTGTTACTGCAGCGGGTAGAGGCCGCGGGGGTATTTACGGCTGCCGCACCAACCGCATATCAGGGTGCCTGAAAGCCAGCTGCCCGGTAAGTGAGCACCAGCGTATCCCGAAAACCGCCGCCGGTCCGATCGTCTGCCGGCAGTATGGGCGTGGTTTCGTGAATCACCCGTGCGTCGTCCAGCAGCAGCGCTGTCAGCGGCTCCTGCATCACAAAACGCACGCCGTGCGGGCCGTTGGCGTCAAACACCCGGGTCTCGCCGCCCTTCACGCCGTGGCGCCCCACCATCATCACCACCACAAAGTCCACGCCGTCGCGGTGTGCGCCTTCCGGCGTGGGCCGGCCTACGCCGCCCGCGGTGTCGATGCGGAACTGGTGCGCTTCAATATGCCAGCGCCCGGCGGGCTGTACTTGCGCAAACAGCTTGCCCAGGTTGGCCAGCAGGTCCGTCCACGCCTGGGCTGTAGCTACCGCTGGCTCGACCGGGTCGAACCAGCGCTCGAAGCCGCCGTGCAGGGCGTTGTAATCGGTGGGTTGCCAGTGGGCGCGATGCGGGGTTTGCGTGAGCGTGCCTGTGGCCAGTTCCTGGACGAAGCAGGAATGGCGGCGCTTGCGGTAGTGGCCGCCGTCCTTCAGATGGGCGTCAGGCGGCAAGCGGTTCCAGGAGTCTGTCAGCGCCTGCCAGCCTGATGTCCATGCCGGCGTCGGCAGTTCCAGCGTGGCCGTCAGCTCGGCAGGGTTGAGCAGGCTCAGCCCATCCTGGCTGAGAGCCTGGCGAGCCGACTTGGGGACAGTGGCGATATTGAACATGGGCCCTATTTTGCTTGAGCCGCGCGGCCGGCCCGGCGGCCGCAGCCGGAACCCCGAGGCCGCAACAGGTGAAACCTGCCTACATACACGCGTCCGAAAACTTTCCATAATGGCCTGTCTGTCCAACTAGAGGAGCATCCATGCTTTACAAATTCAAATCAAAAGACGCCGGCGATGTGATCATGCTCGAAGCCAACGGCCGCAAGGTCCTCGAAATCATCGGCAAAGACCCCGCCCCCAAAGGCATCATCCTGCCCGAGCAAATGCCCGCCGCGATAGCCGCCCTGCAGGCAGCGATCGCGCATGAAGAAGCCCACGACGCCAATGCCGAAGACGGCGTCGTCCCAGGCGACGGCCTGGGCCTGCGCCAGCGCGCCGTGCCTTTTATTGACATGCTGCAGCGCAACCTGAAGTCGGGGCATGAGGTGGTTTGGGGCGTTTAGGCTCAGCAGGGCCAGCGGTCGCGCCGAGCCATATTAAAAAAGCCCTGGTGACAGGGCTTTTTGCGTGGTGAGTTGATATGCACTCAGTCCACCTTCGCCCCCGAAGCCTTCACCACCTGCGCCCACTTCTTGTGTTCGGCGTTAATAAAAGCCGTGAACTGTGCCGGCGTATTGCCGCTCGGAATCGCACCCTGGGCCAGCAGTTTTTCTTTCATCGCAGGCGTGCCCAGCGCCTTGGCGGTTTCCTGCTGGATGCGATTCACGATGTCGGGCGGCGTGCCGGCGGGGGCAAGCAGGCCGAACCAGGAGCTCGCGTCGAAACCTTTCATGGCCGGGCCGCCGGCCTGTTCTATGGTGGGGACGTCAGGCAGGGCGGCTGAGCGTTCTGAGCTCGTCACGGCCAGGGCTTTGAGCTTGCCGGACTTGATGAGCTGCATGGAAGACGGCAGGTTGTCGAACATCACATCCATGTCGCCACCCACAAGCGCCAGCAGTGCCGGGCCGGAGCCGCTATAGGGGAAATGGGTCATGTAAGTGCCGCTCATGGTCTTGAACAGTTCACCCGCCAGGTGGATGGACGTGCCGTTGCCGCTGGAGGCCATGTTGAAAGTGCCGGGCTTGGCTTTGGCCGCGCGTATGAAGTCCGTGACATTGTTGATGCCGGCGGCTTTCGCCTTTTCGGTATTCACCACCATCACGTTGGGTACGCCCGCGACCAGCGTGATGGGCGCGAAGTCCTTTTGCGGGTCGTAGGCCATCTTGCTGTACAGCGACTTGTTGATGCCATGCGTGCCCACGGTGCCCATCAGCAGGGTGTAGCCGTCAGGTGTGGATTTGGCGACCACGTCTGCGCCAATGTTGCCGCCGGCACCGGCACGGTTCTCAACCACAAAGGGCTGGCCGAATGCCTTGGAGAGTTCAGGTGCCATGGCGCGGGCCAGGATGTCGGTGGTGCCGCCTGGCGCGAAGGGCACGACGATTTTGACGGGCCTGGTGGGCCAGCTGGCGCTTTGCGCCCAGGCGGAGGGCGTGGCCATAAAGGTGGCGACGGCGGTCAGCGCGGTGGCCAGGAAAGCGCCGTAGCGACGGGAAAGAAAGGGCTTGCTGTTGTTGTTCAAGAGGGGCTCCAGGGATGGCCGGCGCGGCCGGGGGTCACATGAAGATAGCGTGCGTGGGTCCATGCTTCAAGAGGGTTTCAACCCAGCCACCCAAAAAAAGAAAAGCCGCCCGGCGTGAACCGGGCGGCTGGCAATCAAACGGTCAACGGATCAGTCGGCGAACTTGCCGGCGGCGTCGATCACGGGCTTGAGCTTGTTGATCTCGGCCGATACAAAAGCCTTGTGGGCGGCAGGTTCGACGCGCTTGTCGGTCACCACCACGGCGCCAAGGCCTTCCTGCTTCTTGATGAAGTCGGGGTCTTTGAGCGCCACTTTCAGGGCGTTGTTGAGCTGGGTCATCACGGCCGGCGGCGTTCCCTTGGGGGCGTACATGCCATGCCAGATCGTCAGGTCGAAGTTTTTGAGGCCCATTTCCTGCAGCGTCGGGTAGTCCTTGAGCAGCTTGTTGTTCTTCAGCGGTTTGGCGGTCGTGACCGCAAACGCCTTGACGCGGCCGGCTTCAATCTGGCCGGTGGTGTTGGTGGTCTGGTCACACATCATGTCGACCTGTCCGCCCACCAGTGCATTCATGGCTGGTGCTGTACCGCCGAAGGGGATGGTGGTCATCGCGTCCTTGGCGTTGATGGCTGCCTGCCACATCAGGCCACAGAGGTGCGATGCGGAACCCAGGCCGGCATGGGCGATGTTGAGTTTGCCGGCATTGGCGCGAATGTAGTTCTCGAAATCGCGGTAGTTGTTGGCCGGTAGCTGCGGTTTGCCGATGATGGTCATCGGTACTTCGTTGATCATGCCCAGGAACTCGAAGTCGTCCAGCACCTTGTAGGGCAGCTTGCGGTACAAGGCCGGCGCAGCCGCCATGCCGATGTGGTGCACCAGCAGGGTGTGGCCATCGGGTGTTGCGCGGGCTACCTTGGCCGCACCGATGGTGCCGCCGGCGCCGTTGACGTTTTCCACCACGAAGTTGGCACTGCCGCCCATGGCTTTGCGCATGGCTTCGGCCAGGTCGCGTGCCACACGGTCGGTTGGGCCGCCGGCCGCGAATGGGACCACCAGAGTGACTGGCTTGGAGCCGGGGAAGGCGGGGGCTTGCGCGTGGGCTGCAAACATGGCCGTTGCAGCAGCGGCGAGGACTAACAGGCGTTTCATGAGCGTCTCCTTGTGATGAACGCGCCAAGTTTACGGTCCGCTTACTGCGCAAACATCGCGGGAACTACGTAAGGGCTAGCCCCCGGTCGCTTTGCGGGCAGCGCGCAACCCCGGGCTTTGGGAGTTCAGGCCAGCAGGGGCTGCGGGACTGGCTTCGCCAGACCGCAGGCGCAGCGACAAGCTGGGGGCTCTACTTGTAACTACGTGCATCCTCAATAACCTTTCCGTCGTTGGGGAGACTTCCCGGGGCCATTAGCTGGACCGTTCCACGCAGTTTGGTGACGTCACGGATGGCGTCGCCGATACGCTGGTCCAGGCCATCCGGGGCGGAAGCGGTTTCTACCTGGAAATGCATGTTGTCGCTCGCCATCTCTCCGCTGACGACCAGCCTGGCCTTGATCACTTCCGGAAAGCGCCGGGCGATATCGGCGACCTGTCCGGGGTGTACAAACATCCCGCGGACCTTGACGGTCTGGTCGGCTCGTCCCATCCAGCCCTTGATGCGCGCATTGGTGCGTCCCGTGGGGCAGGTGCCCGCCAGGATGGCGGAAAGGTCGCCCGTACCAAAGCGAATCAGCGGATAGCCGGGATTGAGGGTGGTCACCACCAGCTCTCCCACTTCGCCCTCAGCCACCGGGTCACCCGTTCCAGGGCGCACGATTTCCACGATCACGCCCTCATCCAGCACCAGGCCTTCCCGCGCTTCGGTTTCATAGGCAATCAGGCCCAGGTCGGCCGAGGCATAGCACTGGTAGCCCGCAATGCCGCGCTCACCCAGCCAGTCGCGCAGGCTGGGGGGAAACGCCTCGCCTGAAACCAGTGCCCGCGTCACGGTCGGCAGTTCCACCTTCATTTCGGCGGCCTTCTCCATGATGATTTTCAGGAAGCTTGGTGTGCCGATGTAGCCGGCCGGCCTGAGTTCCGCCATGGCGTGTACCTGCTGCTCCGTCTGGCCGGTGCCGCCCGGGAACACGGTGCAACCGAGGGCATGCGCGCCGGTTTCCATCATGGAGCCCGCCGGCACAAAGTGGTAGCTGAAACTGTTGTGAATCAGCTGGCCGGCGCGAAAGCCGGCGGCATACAAGGCCCTAGCCATGCGCCAGTAGTCCTTGCGCTTGCCGCCGGGCTCGTAAATGGTGCCAGGGCTGGCAAAAACATGGGGCATATGCGCGCCGTAGCGCAAGGCGCTGAAACCGCCAAATGCATTGCCACTGCCACCGGGCGCGCGCTCGGCCTGCTGGCGCTCAAGCAACTCATGCTTGCGCGTGACGGGCAATTGCGCCAGTTCCGCACGTGATGTGATGGCCTGGGCGTCAACGTCTTTAAGGATGGCTGTGAATGCGGGGGCCCGGGTCTTGGCATGGGCAATCTGCTGCGGCAAGGCGGTCAGCAGCGCCGCCTCGCGTTCCGCAGGGCTTCGCACTTCCAGTGAGTCGTAATGTGTGGTCATATTTGGAGAAAACCTGGGCAAGGAGAGGTCTTAAACCAGCCGGGGCCGCGGAACCGGCTTAGCCGGGCCGCAGGCGCAGCGGCCCCCTCGGGGGGCAGCGCAGTACACGAAGTGACAAGCGTGGGGGCCATTCAGGCCAGCCACCGTTTGCGGCGCTTGTAGCTCTTCACATCCTTGAAGCTCTTGCGCTCGCCGCCGCCCACGCCAAGGTAGAACTCCTTGACATCCTCGTTATTGGCCAAGTCGCTGGCCGCGCCATCCATCACCACGCGGCCGCTTTCCATGATGTAGCCGTAGTCGGCATATTTGAGTGCCATGTTGGTGTTCTGCTCGGCCAGCAGGAAGGTGACCTGCTCCTTCTGGTTCAGGTCCTTCACGATGTTGAAGACTTCTTCGACGATCTGCGGCGCCAGGCCCATGGAGGGCTCGTCCAGCAGCACCATGGAAGGGCTGGCCATGAGCGCACGGCCGATGGCGCACATCTGCTGCTCACCGCCAGACGTATAAGCCGCCTGCGAGGTGCGCCGGGTTTTCAGGCGCGGGAAATAGTTGTAGACCTTCTCCAGGTTGGCCGCCACTTCGGCCTTGCTGCTGCGCGTGTAGGCGCCGGTCAGCAGGTTTTCCTCGATGGTCAGGTGGGCAAAGCAGTGCCGCCCTTCCATCACCTGCACCACGCCGCGTTGCACCAGGTCGGCCGGCGAGAGGTTTTCAATGCGCTCGCCGCGCAGCTCAATGGAGCCTTTGGTGACTTCGCCGCGCTCACCCCTGAGCAGATTGGAAATCGCGCGCAGTGTGGTGGTCTTGCCCGCGCCGTTGCCGCCCAGGATGGCCACGATGCGGCCCTGCGGGACTTGCAGCGAGACGCCCTTGAGCACCAGGATCACGTGGTTGTAGATAACCTCGATGCCGTTGACATTGAGAACGATGTTAGGTGTGTCCATATTTTTTCCTGACCAATTGGAAGACCTGCGTGCAGGCCTTCCAGTTGGCGGCTCGCGAGAGCCGCACCCCTCCCGCCTGGCGGAAGGATTTCAAGGCAAGGGCACCGTGGATCCGGCTTTGCCGGTCCACCAGTGCCGCCCCTTGAGGGGGAGGCGGCGCAGAGCGCCGCCACGGGGGGAGCCTAGCTTTGGCAGTCAGCGGGTGTGCGCGCCGTCAGCTTTTTCTCGGTGGCGTACTTGGCGGCGGTGGACTTGACCAGGGGCTTGATCACCTGCTCATCAGCCTGCAGCCAGTCGGAGGTAAATTTCCATTCCTTTCCATCCCAGGTATGGATGCGCGCCCATGCCGAACCCATGTGGTCGGTGCACGAGGTGCTGATAGGCCGCATCACGCCGGCAAAGCCCAGCGCATCCAGCTTGGCCTGCGTCAGGTTCAGGTTTTCCAGGCCCCAGCGCACTTGCTCGCCGGTCATGATTTTTCCCTTGCCGAAACGGTCTTGCGCGGCGCGCAAACCTTCCACGCCCAGCATCGCGCTCATGGCGCCACGCATGTAAAGCACCTGGCCGACTTCTTCCTTGGGGCCTGTGCCCTGGCCTTTGCCGTGCACCAGGGTCAGCATGTCTTTGGCCAGCTTGGAATTCGGCTCGGCGCCGTGCTGCATGGTCACGGCGTTGTAGCCCTTGGCGCCTTCAGCCACGTCTTTCACGTCAGGCTCTGCGCCGGCCCACCACACGCCGTACATCTTCTCGCGTGGGTAGCCGGTGGCTTGCGCTTCCTTGATGGCGGTGGTGTTCATGATGCCCCAGCCCCACAGTGCAACGTAGTCTGGGCGCGACTGGCGAACCTGCAGCCAGGTGGCTTTTTGCTCGACACCGGGCGCGGTGACGGGCAGCAGCTGCAGCGTGAAGCCGTGCATGGCGGCGCGTTCCTGCATCAGCGGAATGGGTTCTTTGCCGAACGGCGAGTCGTGATAGACCAGCGCAATGCGTTTGCCCTTGAGCTTGTCGAAGCCGCCTTCCTTCTTGGCGATGGCCTGGAGGATGGCGTCGGCGGCGACCCAGTAGGTGCCGGCAATCGGGAAGTTCCATTTGAAGATGGAGCCGTCTGCGCTCTCGCTGCGGCCATAGCCCACGGTCACCACCGGAATTTTGTCGACGGGGGCTTTTTCTGTGATGGCAAACGTCGCACCGGTAGACAGCGGTTGCACCAGCGTGGCGCCGCCGTTCTTGCCTTTCAGGCGTTCGTAGCATTCGACACTGCGCGCGGTGTCGTAGCCGGTCTCGCATTCTTCAAACGAGATCTTCACGCCGTTGATGCCGCCGCGCGCATTGACCAGCTTGAGGTAGTCCACGTAGCCGTTGGCCCAGGGCACACCGTTGGGCGCGTAAGGCCCGGTGCGGTAGGACAGCACCGGAAAGAACTGCTCTTTCGCCTGGGCGAATGCGCTGGTCGCCACGAGGGACGAAGCGCCGGTGGCGAGGATTGCCACCGCCAACATCACGTTACGAATCTTCATTGTTGTCTCCTGGAAAATTTATAAACACCGCGAAAAAACTGACACCTCAGTAAACGACCTAACAATCCATTGCGCATTGGTGATTTCGAGTAATTCTTAACCCTAGGCCCGACGCATCGGAACGCTTCAGTGGGGGAATGGCCATAGCCGCAATTTCTGTTTTCCAACGGCCCACAGCTTGGCCAGCCCGTGCGGCTCGACAATCAAAAACCACACGATCAAACCACCGAAAATCATCAGTTCGGCATGCGAGATGCCCGCCGTGGAGATCGAGATGCCCAGCCAACCCGCCAGTACCGGCAGCAACTGGCTCAGCACGATGGGCAGCACCACGATGAAGGCCGCGCCGAAGAAGCTGCCCATGATCGCGCCCATGCCGCCGATGATCACCATGAACAGCAGGCGGAAGGAATAGTCCACTGAAAACGCGGCGGGCTCCCAGGCGCCCAGGTAAATAAAGGCCCACAGGCCGCCAGCGATGCCGATGATGAAAGAGCTGACTGCAAAGGCGCTGAGCTTGGCGTACATCGGGCGAATGCCGATCACGGCGGCTGCCACGTCCATGTCGCGAATGGCCATCCACTCGCGGCCGATCGCGCTGCGCACCAGGTTTTTGGCCAGCAGGGTGATCACCACCACGATGGCCAGGCAAAACAGGTATTTGCTCAGCGCGCTTTCGATGGGCAGTCCAAACACCTGCAGGTTGGAGACCGACACCGAACCCGAAGGCGTGTCCATCGTGAACCACTTGATGCGCAAAAACATCCAGTCGCTGAAGAACTGCGCGGCCAGCGTGGTCACCGCCAGGTACAGGCCTTTCACGCGCAGGCTGGGCAGCCCGAACAGGATGCCGAACAGCATGGCACACAAGCCGCCCAGGATCAGTGCTGGAATCAGCGGCATGCCGGGAATACGCACAAAGAAATTGTAGGCGCCATAGGCCCCCACCGCCATAAAGGCACCCGAGCCCAGCGAGATCTGTCCGCAATAGCCGACCAGGATGTTCACCCCAACGGCTGCCAGCGAAAAGATCAGGAAGGGAATCAGGATGGCGCGGAACAGGTAGTCGCTGGCCAACAATGGCACGACAACGAAGGCGAACGCCAACAGCAAGCCGATGGCGATCCGGTCCTGCAGGATTGGGAAGATCTGCTGGTCAGCCCGGTAGTTGGTTTTGAACTGGCCGTTTTCTCTGTAAAACATAATTTTTCTTTAGATAAAAACGGCGTCAGACGCGGTCAATGATCTTCTCGCCGAACAGCCCCTGAGGCCGGACCAGCAAGACACACAAAGCCAGCACATAGGCAAACCAGATCTCGATGCCACCGCCGACGTAAGGGCCGAGAAACACTTCGGCGAGTTTTTCGCCAACGCCCAGAATCAGGCCGCCGACGATCGCGCCGGGCACCGATGTGAGGCCGCCCAAAATCACCAGCGGCAGCGCCTTCAGCGCCAGCACCGACAGCGAAAACTGCACGCCCAGCTTGCTGCCCCAGATGACGCCGGACACCAGGGCCACGAAGCCCGCCACGCTCCAGACGATGACCCAGATGCGGTTGAGCGGAATGCCGATGGATTGCGCGGCCTGGTGGTCGTCGGCTACGGCGCGCAGGGCCCGGCCTGTGCTGGTGTACTGAAAGAAGGCGGCCAGTGCCGCCACCAGGGCGGTGGCGATCAGCGCGGCGACCAGGTCTTCCTGGTTCACCAGCAGGCCACCCTGGAAGACACCTTCCAGCAGGAACATCGGATCCTTGGGCATGCCCACGTCAATCTTGTAAATGCTGGAGCCAAAGATGGTCTGGCCGAAGCCGTCCAGGAAATACGAAATGCCCAACGTCGCCATCAGCAGCGCGACGCCTTCCTGGTTCACGAGTTTGCTGAGCACCAGCTTTTCAATCAACCAGGCCACCACGACCATGATGGCCAGCGCGACTGCAAAGGCCAATGCATTGTTGATGAACTTGCTGTCCAGTCCCGTCCACTGCGGAATCCACTCGGAAAAACGCGCCATGGCCAGCGCCGCGAACAGCACCATCGCGCCCTGGGCGAAATTGAAGACACCCGAGGCTTTGTAGATCAGCACAAAGCCCAATGCGACCAGCGAATACAGCATGCCCGACATCAGGCCGCCAATAATCGTCTCTAAAAATGAACCCATCACTGGCTCCCTTCGCTGGATGGGGACATCGTGGGTTGCGGGGAACGCTGTGGTTTCATCTTGGTGTTCTCGTCCATGTCAGTGGCTGGTTCCGAGGTATGCCCGGATCACGTCTTCGTTGTTGCGTACTTCGTCGGGGGTGCCGTCGCCGATTTTTTTGCCGTAGTCGAGCACCACGACGCGGTCGGAGATGTCCATCACCACGCCCATGTCGTGCTCGATCAGCACGACGGTGGTGCCGAACTCGTCGTTCACGTCGAGTACAAAGCGGCACATGTCCTGTTTTTCCTCGACGTTCATGCCGGCCATGGGTTCGTCGAGCAGCAACACCTGCGGCTCCATCGCCAGCGCACGGCCGAGGTCCACGCGTTTTTGCAAACCGTAGGGCAACTGGCCCACGGGCGTTTTGCGATAGGCCTGAATTTCCAGGAAGTCGATGATTTTTTCGACAGCCTCGCGGTGCATGATTTCTTCTTTTTCCGCGGGGCCTATGCGCAGCGCCTGCAGCAGCAGGTTGCTTTTGATCTTGAGGTTGCGGCCCGACATGATGTTGTCGAGCACGCTCATGCCCTTGAAGAGCGCCAGGTTCTGGAAGGTGCGCGCCACGCCCATGACGGCCACCTGGTGGCTGTTCATATGCTTGAAGGTCTGGCCGCGAAAGGTGATGGAGCCCTGCTGCGGCGCATAGACGCCGTTGATGCAGTTGAGCATGGAGCTTTTGCCGGCGCCGTTGGGTCCGATGATGGCGCGGATTTCATGCTCTTTCACATTGAAGGAAATATCGGACAGCGCTTTCACGCCACCAAAACTCAGGCTGATGTTGTTGACGTCGAGGATGACATCGCCGATCTTCTTGGTCATGCTGCCCCCACGCTTGTCACTGCGTGTACTGCGCTGCCCCCCGAGGGGGCCGCCCGCCTGCGGCCCGGCAAAGCCGGTTCCGCGGCTCGAGCTGGTATCTGGGGGACTTGCTGTCGCTTGTTGTTCATGCTGCTGCCTTTACTGGCGCAAAAGTCTGGGTGTCGCTGATCTTCAGGGTCGCGCTGACGCTGCCAGACCGGCCGTCCTCAAACTTCACGACGGTTTCAATGAATTGCTCAGTCTTGTCGCCATAGAGCGCATCGATCAGCGGCAGGTATTTCTCGGCAATGAAGCCGCGTCGCACCTTGTTCGTTCGTGTGAGTTCACCGTCATCTGCGTCCAGCTCCTTGTGCAGCACCAGGAAGCGGCTGACCTGTGAGCCGGCCAGCAGGGCGTCCACGCTGAGGTCGGCGTTGACTTTTTCGACGCACTCCTTGATGAGCTGGTAAACCTCGGGCTTTTGCGCCAGGTCGGTGTAGCCGGCGTAAGGCAGATTGCGGCGTTCGGCCCAGTTGCCCACGGCGTCGAAGTCGATGTTGATCATCACGCAGACTTTTTCGCGGCCGTCGCCGTAGGCCACGACTTCCTTGATGTGCGGGAAGAATTTGAGCTTGTTTTCCACGTACTTGGGCGCGAACATGGCACCGTCGTTGGTGCCACCCTTGATGCGGCCCACGTCTTTCACGCGGTCGATGATCTTGAGGTGGCCGGCGGCATCGATAAAGCCCGCATCGCTGGTGTGGTACCAGCCGTCGGCAGTCAGCACCTCTGCCGTGGCGGTCGGGTTTTTGTAGTATTCCTTGAGCAGGCCGGCGGACTTCACCAGGATTTCCCCGTTGTCGGCCACCTTGATTTGCACGCCGCTGATCGGCACCCCTACCGTATCGGCGCGTGCTTCGTTGTCCGGCTGCAGGCACACAAACACGGCGGTCTCGGTCGAGCCATACAGCTGTTTCAGGTTGATGCCGATAGAGCGGTAGAAGGTAAAGAGGTCCGGCCCAATCGCTTCACCCGCGGTGTAGGCCACGCGAACGCGCGAAAAACCCAGCGTATTGCGCAGCGGGCCATAGACCATCACGCTGCCCAGTGCATATAGCAGGCGGTCAAGCCCGCCCACCGGCTTCCCGTCCATCAATGCGGGGCCGGCGCGTTTGGCCACGCCCATGAAATAGTTGAACATGCCGCGTTTGATGCGGCCCGCGTCTTCCATGCGGATCATCACGGTGGTCAGCAGGCTTTCGAAAATCCGCGGTGGCGCAAAGTAGTAGGTCGGGCCGACTTCTTTCAGGTCGATCATCACGGTGCTCGCGCTCTCGGGGCAATTCACCACATAGCCGCAGGCCAGCCATTGCGCATAGCTGAAGATATTCTGGCCGACCCACGCGGGTGGCAAGTAGGCCAGTACTTCCTCGCCGGAGGTGAGTTTATCGAAGTTGGCGCCGGCCTTGGCGCGGTCCAGCAGGGTGTTGTGGGTATGGACCACGCCCTTGGGATTGCCCGTGGTGCCCGAGGTGAAAAACATCGCGGCCACATCATCCGGCCGGGATTTTTCGACTTCGCTCTTGAAGAAGCCGGGTTGTTTCGCGGCAAAGGCTTCGCCCTTTTCCAGCAAGGCGTCCAGCGATTGCAGGCCAGCCTCGGCATAGTTGCGCAGGCCGCGCGGGTCGTCGTAAATGATCTGGTCCAGTTGCGGGCACTGGCTGCGTATCTCCAGCAGTTTGTCGACCTGCTCCTGGTCTTCCACCAGCGCAAAACGTACGTCGGCATTGTTGATGGGAAAGACACACTCGGCGCCCACGGCGTCCTGGTAAAGCGGAATGGGTATGGCGCCCAGCGACTGCGCGGCCAGCATGGTGGCGTACAGGCGCGGCCGGTTGGCGCCGATGATGACCATGTGCTCGCCACGCTGCAGCCCGGCTTCATGCAGGCCGCAGGCGATGCGCTCCACCAGCTGCGCCATGCCGGCCCAGCTGTGCGCCTGCCAGATGCCGTACTCTTTTTCGCGCATGGCGGCGGCGCCGGGGCGTTCGGCCGCGTGTTTGAGCAGCAATCGTGGGAACGTGGTCTGCATTCGCTTTCTTGTCTCCGTTCTTGTGCGGCTTTTCGTTGAAAACCGCTGGTATGCAATGAATAGTAGGACCGGCTTTGACGTTACGGTGTCATTGCGACGACAATTTCCGGGTAAGTCCTACTGGGGTGTGCCCGGGGTCGGCGCGGTTTATCGGATAAAGCGCCCGTCGCGCGAAACCATGGTGAGCTCCACAAAGCGCGAGGCATTGCGGGCCGAGTCGCTGAAGCTCACTTCAAAGCCGCCCAGGTCATAGCGCTTCAAATTCCAGGTGCCGTCGATGAAGCCGGCGCGCGTGGGGTTTTTGCCTGCACGCCGCAGCGCCTCGGCAAACACGCGGGCATTGATGTAACCCTCCAGCGCCAGGTGTGAAGGCTCCAGCGTCACGCCCGCGGCTTTCCAGGCCTGCTGGAATTCGCGCACCATAGGCACCACGGTATTGCCCGGCAAGGGCACGACTTGAGACACGGCAATGCCGGTGGCGTCGTCACCCATAGCCTTGAGTGTGGCGGCTGCGCCCATGATGGACAGCGCATAAAGCGGCAGTCCCTTGCGCTGCACGCGTATCGCTTTCACGAAGTCGATGGTCGGCTTGCCGGCCAGGCCCACCAGCACGGCTTCCGGGTTGGAGCCCGCAATTTTTACCGCTGCCGGGCCGGTATCCGAAGAGTTGTTTTCCACCGTGACAATCGCGGTCGCTTCCAGCTTGTGTTTGGCCATGGAGCGCTGGGTGGCGTCGAAGACTTCTTTCCCAAAGGAGTTGTTCTGGTAGACGATCGCGATGCGCCGGATCCCGATGGTTGCCAGGTGCTGCACCAGCTGCTCGGCTTCGTCGGCGTAACTCGCGCGGATGTTGAACACATTGCGCGCATTGGCCGGCCGTGCCGACAGCGCACCGGAAAACGGTGCGAAGAAAGGCATGCCCGACTCCATCACCTGAGGCAGCATGGCTTCGATCATGGGTGTCCCCATGCAATTGAAGAGCGCGAAATTGCTTTTGTCGTCGATGAAGCCTTTCACATTGGTCAGCGCGCGTTTGACGTCGTAGCCGTCGTCGGCCACGGTGAGTTCGATCAGCCGGCCGTTCACGCCGCCCTTGGCGTTGATGCTGGCAAAGCAGGCTTTTGCACCCTGGTGCATGGCCTGGCCCAGCTCGCCCAGCGGCCCGCTCAGCGCGATGGATTGCGCGATGTGCACCGGGCCGGTGTCCTGAGCGCGCGCCGGCCCGTAAAGTGCGGCGGGCACGGCGGCGAGTGCGCCCAGCATGCGGCGGCGTGTCAGGCGGGTGCGCTGCGGGTCGATGCCTGCAGGAAATGAATCGGTCGGCGAAGGTGTGCGGTTTTCGGTCATGGCGGGTCTCCTGGCTTTCGTTGTTGGTTTGCTGTCTCAGCGGGGCCGATGCTATGCTTTGGATTGGCAATGAAATGTCTATCCGACGACAATCCAAGGGTTGCGCCCGCCCCGGACTTTCCCTGACCTTTTCCTGCCCTTTCACTGACTTTCACCCGAATGCTGTGAGCCATGTCCACTGAACCGCCTCTTCACCAGCGCCGCAGGAACCCCACGCCCGACGAGCTGCGCGGCATTCCCTGGCTGCCCTTGCTGCAGCCTGAAGAAAGGGCACGTGCGCTGGCGGGGCTGCAGGTAGGCGACGCCGCGCCGGGCGACTATGTGTGCCGTGTGGGCAAGCCGGTGACCTACTGGTTTGGCGTGGTCGAAGGCCTGCTCAAGATGAGCAGCGACAACGAGCAGGGCATGACCATGACGTTCACCGGCGTGCCGCCCGGCGGCTGGTTCGGTGAAGGCACGGCGCTCAAGCGCGAGCCCTACCGCTACAACATCCAGGCGCTGCGCAAAAGCGTGGTGGCGGGCCTGCCCGTTGAAACCTTCCACTGGCTGCTGGACCACTCCATCGGTTTTAACCGCTTTGTGATGAACCAGCTCAACGAGCGGCTCGGCCAGTTCATCGCCGCGCGCGAGATCGACCGCATGAACAACCCCGACATCCGTGTGGCGCGCAGCCTGGCCTCGCTGTTCAACCCGGTGCTGTATCCGGGTGTGGGCGAAATCCTGCGCATCACGCAGCAGGAACTGGCTTACCTGGTGGGTTTGTCACGCCAGCGCGTGAACGAGGCGCTCAATGCCTTGCAGGCCCAGGGCCTCATCCGCATCGAATACGGCGGCCTGCGCGTGCTGGACCTGGGCGCCCTGCGGTCCAGTGTTTTTTCAAGCAAATAATGGCTGCAGGCCAATGGGGGAAAGCGCAAGCAGCTATTGAATTAATAGCAATTTGTAGAGAGAAAACTATCCTGGGAAGCCATCTTTGGCACTTGGCGTGTGGTGCCCGACATTTTTTTGATGTCAAAAGTGCCTTCGGACCAAACAGGATATGCGCTGGCAGCTATGAAATTGATAGCGTTATGGTGCGACAGGTGGGGGCACCGTCCCTCAGGAAAGAAACGAAATAAAGATGGAAACCGCGGCGACCACCCAATTGGCGCGGTTTGCAGCCTGGGCGTTTTCCTTGAGGATCGGCCAAAGCGCTTCGCGCTGCCATGCCCACAGGTTGTAGGCCGCTGCCAGCAGTCCACCCGACAACCCGGCCAGCCATGAGCCGGTCAAAAAACCGGCAAGGACGGCAAGCATCAACAGGACGGATGTCAGGATAAATGTGCCGCCGGCGGCGCTGGCCAGAACATGCGAGAGCCCTCCGCACACGGTGCAGGTGGCGGGGTTGCCGCGGCTGGAGAAACGTTTTTCCCAGATCTTGATTCCAGCCTGACGGCAGTGGGGGCAGATGTTCATCGTGCTGAAGGGCTGGTTGCCGATGTCGCGCCGGCAATCGCCTTGCGCAGGTTCTCGCGCGCACGCGCTTCCAGTGTTTCGTGGAAATGCGCCGTGCTGTAGATCACAGGCCGGTCCAGGAAACCCTGCAGGATTTCGCCCCGCTTTTGCCGGAACACGGCCGCGGGTACAAAAGCGTATTCGTCCCGGATCTGCTGCTCGTATTCGGCAAACCTGGCTGGGCCGGCGCCCAGGATGGACAGGTCGATATCGACCAGCAGCTGTTCGTCGGGCGAGTCCGGCAGCGCCGTATGGCGGGTGGCCATGACCAGGTCATGAACGCGCTGCGCGGCGGCTTCGGCGGTGCCGTGCGCCAGCAGCACCTCGCGAGCCCAGTCGGCGCTTTTTTCCTCGTTGTCGTGGCGCTGCGTGTCGTAAATCGCATCATGGAACCACAGTGCCATCTCGACTTCTGCGGGCTGTTCAGCCAGGTCGCGGACGCCTTCGAAATGCGAGAGGCATTCGCCCAGGTGCTGCACGGTGTGGTACTTGCGGTGCGGCTCTGAGTAGCGCGCCACCAGTCCGTCGAACACCGCCCGCCCGATTGGCCGGGCGGCAAGGGCATCAGCGCAAAGCCGCCAGGATATGGCCAGCAGGTCTGTGGGGTCAGGGGTTTGCATGGGCATGACTTTATCGTTTGGGAGTTTTGTGCGTGTGTGGGCGCTCCGGCGGCGCGGCAGGCGCGCACAGGGACTCGACCAGTCTCAGCGCCGGCAGCGACAGCTGGTCAAAGCGGCGCGCGCAGATCAGCAACTGCCGGTCGGCCCAGGTGTCGGTCAGCTTGAGGATGCGCAGCTTGCCTGCCTCCGCATGGCGTTCGGCCGCGATGGCCGGCACCACGGCCACGCCGACCCCGGCCTCCACCATGCGGCAGACCGCCTCAAAGCTGCGAAGCCGTATGCGGGTGCGCATGCGCAGCCCCAGGCGTTCGGCCTGCAGGTTCAGGTGCTGTTGCAGTGCGCTGTCCTCGCCCAGGCCGACGAAGTCATGGCTCAATGTTTGCCCGAACGGTATCTGGCGCTGGCGGCCGAAGCCGCTGCCGGCTGGAACCACCAGCACCAGCCGGTCGCGCCGGAAAGGTTTTGATTCAAGACTGGAGATGTCGGCGGAGTCGGCCACGATGCCGAGGTCGGCCACCTGGCCCAGCAACTGCGACACGATCAGGTGGCTGGGACGCTCTTCCAGGTCAACGTCGATGGCCGGATGGGTGTTGAGGAAATCCGCCAGCGCCTGCGGCAGGTAGTCGGTGATGGCGGCGGTGTTCGACAGCAAACGCACCTTGCCGGCCAGCCCGCCGGCATAGTCGCCGATCTCGCCGTGCATGCGCTCGATTTGCTGCAACACCAGCCGCGCATGGTGGGCCACGGCCAGGCCGGCCTTGGTCGGCTTCACGCCGGCGCGCAGGCGTTCCAGCAGCGGCACACCCAGGGCGTCTTCCATGCCGCGTATGCGTGCGCTGGCCGAGGCGAGCGCCAGGTGCGAGAGCTTGCTGCCCGCCGTGATGCTGCCGGTATCGACGGTGTGCAGAAACAGCCGAAGGTCGATGAGGTCAAAGCGAAGGGTGGCGGGCATGGGCTGCAGGCGTTTTAGCCTTCGGCAACGGCGAAGGCTGTGAACGGATATTACCGCTTGAGCGCCAGCGCGCCGCTGCGCAGAATCGGTGCATGAACTCGATGAACAACTTCGTGAGCGCAGGGAACGACACCCTCTTGATGGCCGCCGTCGCCGGCGTATTCCTGCTGGCCGGCCTCGTCAAGGGCGTGGTGGGCCTGGGGTTGCCGACGCTCTCCATGGGCTTGCTGGCCGGCGTGATGCCGCCTGCGCAGGCAGCCGTCATCCTGATCCTGCCTTCGTTGCTGACGAATGCCTGGCAGATGTGGGACGGCGCCGCGCTGGCAAGCCTGTTGCGGCGCCTGTGGCCGCTGCAGGCTGGCGTGATCGCCGGAACGTTGTGGGCACCGGTCAGCCTGGTCACCCTTGATGCGGACCTCGCCTCGGCAGGTCTGGGCGCCGCGCTGATCATTTATGCGCTGCTGGGGCTGTGCGCGCTGCCGCTGGTGGTCACGCCGCGCGGCGAGCGGGTTTCTTCCTTCGCTGCCGGCCTGGCGACCGGCGCCATCACCTCGGCCACCGGCGTGTTTGTCTTTCCGGCCGTGCCTTACCTGCAGGCCTTGTCGCTCAAGAAAGACGAGCTGGTGCAGGCGCTTGGCCTGTCTTTTACCGTGTCCACCGGCGCACTTTTTCTGCGCCTGGTGATGGAGGGCTCTTTTGCCATGGGCAGTATGCCGGGTGGCTGGAGTTTGCTGCTGCCATTGCCCGCCGCCTTGTTGGGCATGGTCGTCGGCCAGAAGCTGCGCGGGCGAGTGGGCGAGAAGGGTTTCAGGCGCCTGTTTTTCACCGGTCTGCTGCTGATAGGCGTTTACATGGTCACCCGCAGCGCGATGCGATAGCCACGCCGGTGCGATGGAAAACCACAGCGAGGTTTCGCAGGCTATGGAGGCGCTCCATGCCAAAGCCGCGCGTCTGGTCTTGCTGCTGGAACTCGCCGATGACCCGGTTTCCCCACTGTCCGAGGCCTCGTCCCTGCTGGACGACATTGACTCCTTGCGTGCGCTGCACCTGCGCGTGGTGATGCGCTCTCACGCACCGGTTTGAACAGGTTCCAAACCCCTGATTTTTACGCTTTCTTTATACCGGCTACCGGTCTTTCATCCCCGTTTTTACACGCTGACTCCGAAACTTCTTCCATCGTTTGTTTGTTGGAGAAAGTCATGGATCTCGCGTTTATTCTTGGCGCCGCCGCCCTCTGGGGTGTGATGGTCTTGCTGGTCTGGGGCTTCCAGAAGCTTGAAAAGCCCGAAGGAGGCCGCTCATGATCAGCCTCGACGTTTTGTACGGCTTTGGCGGTGTCTGCGCCGTCCTGCTGCTCACTTACCTCGTCTATGCGCTGATCTGCGCCGAGGAGTTTTGATGAGCAACGTGTCATGGGGGCTCCTCGCTCTCTTCCTCGGTGCGCTGCTGGTCACGGCCTGGTCGCTGGGTATCTGGCTGGCCCGCCTGTATTCCGGTAGCCTCCCCAACTGGATGCACAAGGCGGAAGCGCCGCTGTACCGCCTGGCCGGCACCTCGGCCGACGCCAACATGAAATGGTCGCAATACGCGTTGGCCTTGCTGGCCTTCAACGCGCTCGGCGTGCTGGCTGTCTATGCCCTGCAGCGCCTGCAGGTCTGGTTGCCGCTCAACCCTGCCGGCATGGCCGCGGTGACGCCCGACTCGGCCTTCAACACCGCCGTCAGCTTTGTCTCCAACACCAACTGGCAGGGCTATGCCGGTGAGTCCACCATGAGCTACCTCACGCAGATGTTGGTGTTGGCTGTGCAGAATTTCTTCTCCGCAGCCACCGGTATCGCCGTGGTGTTTGCGTTGTTCCGCGGTTTTGCCGCGCGCGCGACCGGCGCCATCGGCAACTTCTGGGTGGACATCACGCGCATCACGGCCTGGCTGCTGCTGCCGTTGTCGCTGGTGTTTGCCGTCTTTCTTGTGGGGCAGGGCGTCATCCAGAACTTTGATGCCTACAAAGACGTGAGCACACTGGAAGTGACCAGCTATCAGCAGCCGAAAAACGGCCCTGATGGCCAGGCGCTGAAAGACGACAAGGGCAATCCCGTGATGGAGGATGCCAAATCCGACAAGCAGACCCTGGCCATGGGCCCGGTCGCGTCTCAGGAAGCCATCAAGATGCTGGGCACCAACGGCGGCGGTTTCTTCAACGCCAACTCGGCCCACCCTTACGAAAACCCGACGGCGCTGAGTAATTTCTTTCAGATGCTGTCCATCTTCCTGATTCCGGCGGCGCTGTGCTTCGCCTTCGGCCGCGCGGTGGGCGACCAGCGCCAGGGCTGGGCCGTGCTCGCCGCCATGACGGTGATGTTTGTGATCGCGGTCGTGGCCATCACGCCCGCCGAGCAGGCCGGCAACCCGTTGCTCCCGCCTTTGGGTGTGGACCAGACGGCCAGCGCGCTGCAGGCCGGCGGCAATATGGAAGGCAAGGAAACCCGCTTCGGCATCAATGCCTCCAGCCTGTTTGCGGTCATCACGACGGCGGCTTCTTGTGGCGCAGTCAACGCCATGCATGATTCCTTCACGCCGCTGGGCGGCATGGTGCCCATGGTGATGATGCAGCTGGGCGAAGTGGTGTTCGGCGGCGTCGGCACGGGCCTTTATGGCATGCTGATCTTCGCCATCCTGGCGGTGTTCATCGCCGGCCTCATGATTGGCCGCACGCCGGAATACCTGGGCAAGAAGATCGAGGCGCATGAGATGAAGCTGACCTCAATCGCCATCCTGGTCACGCCTGTCCTGGTGCTGGCCGGCACCGCCATCGCCGTATTGGCCGGCGCAGGCAAGGCGGGCATTGCCAACCCCGGTGCGCACGGCTTTTCTGAAATCCTTTACGCGCTGAGCTCGGCCGGCAACAACAATGGCAGCGCCTTCGCGGGGCTGTCGGCCAACACGCCGTTCTACAACACGCTGCTGGGCATCGTGATGTGGCTGGGGCGCTTCGGCTTCATCGTTCCGGTGCTCGCCATTGCCGGTGCGCTGGCCACCAAGAAACGCCTGCCGGTTACGGCCGGCACCATGCCCACGCACGGCCCGCTGTTCGTGATGCTGTTGATAGGCACTGTGCTGCTGGTGGGCCTGCTCAATTACGTGCCCGCCCTGGCGCTGGGCCCGGTGGTCGAGCACCTGATGCTGTGGCCAGGCCAATAACCGCGAGGCTCAAAGAGAAACCCATATGAGTACCCAAAAAACTTTAATGCTGCTGGATCCCGCGCTGCTCAAGCCGGCCATCGTGGCTTCGTTCACCAAGCTGAGCCCGCGCGTGCAGTGGCGCAACCCCGTGATGTTTGTCGTCTACATCGGCAGCATTCTCACAACCTTGCTGGGCCTGCAAGCCCTGCAGGGCCAGGGCGAAGCGTCTGCCGGATTCATCTTTGCCGTGGCCGTCTGGCTGTGGTTCACCGTGCTGTTCGCCAACTTTGCCGAAGCGCTGGCCGAGGGCCGTAGCAAGGCACAAGCGGCGTCGCTGCGGAGCCTGAAAAAAAGCACCTGGGCCAAGAAGCTCAAGGAACCCCGGCATGGCGCCACGTTCCTGCCGCAAGAAGCTGAAAATCTCCGGAAAGGGGACGTGGTGCTGGTCGATGCCGGCGACATGATTCCGCTGGACGGAGAAGTGATTGAAGGCGTGGCCTCGGTCGACGAAAGCGCCATCACCGGCGAATCGGCCCCGGTGGTGCGCGAGTCGGGCGGCGACTTCTCCGCCGTGACCGGCGGCACGCGCGTGCTGTCAGACTGGCTGGTGGTGCGCATCACCGTCAACCCCGGCGAATCCTTCCTGGACCGCATGATCAGCATGGTCGAAGGTGCCAAACGCCAGAAGACGCCCAATGAAATCGCCTTGACGATTTTGCTGGTGGCGCTGACCATTGTTTTCCTGGTGGTTACTGTCACGTTGCTGCCGTTCTCCGTCTTCAGCGTGGGTGCGGTGGGGGCGGGCACGGTGGTGAGCATCACCGCACTGGTAGCGCTGCTGGTCTGCCTGATCCCGACCACGATTGGCGGCCTGCTGTCGGCCGTGGGTGTGGCCGGCATGAGCCGCATGATGCAGGCCAATGTCATCGCCACTTCGGGCCGCGCGGTCGAGGCTGCCGGCGACGTGGATGTGCTGCTGCTCGACAAGACCGGCACCATCACTCACGGCAACCGCCAGGCTTCAAGCTTTTTGCCCGCACCCGGCGTGTCTGAAAAAGTGCTCGCCACCTGCGCCATGCAGGCATCCTATGCCGACGAAACGCCGGAAGGCCGCAGCATCGTGGCTTTGGCCCTGAAGCTGGCCGTCAGCCAGTCGCCCATGCAGGCCGTGACCGAGGTTCCCTTTACTGCGCAAACCCGCATGAGCGGAATGGACGCCTTGAACCCCGATGGAAGCAAGCGGCAACTGCGCAAGGGCGCGGTCGATGCGATGCGCAAGCATGTGGAAGCACTGGGCGGCAGCGTCCCGTCTGAAGTCCTGCGTGCTTCAGATGACGTGTCGCGCCGCGGCAGCACGCCGCTGGCCGTGGCCGACGGCAGCACGGTACTGGGCATCGTGGAGCTGAAAGACATTGTCAAGGCCGGCATCAAGGAACGCTTCGGCGAGCTACGCCGCATGGGCATCAAAACGGTGATGATCACCGGTGACAACAAGCTCACGGCCGCCGCCATTGCCGCCGAGGCGGGCGTCGATGACTTCCTGGCAGAGGCCACGCCCGAAGACAAACTCAAGCTGATACGCCAGTACCAGGCCGAAGGCCGGCTGGTGGCGATGACGGGCGACGGCACCAACGACGCGCCGGCCCTGGCCCAGGCCGACGTGGCGGTCGCCATGAACAGCGGCACCCAGGCCGCCAAGGAAGCCGGCAACATGGTGGACCTCGACTCCAACCCCACCAAGCTGCTGGAGATTGTGGAAACCGGCAAGGCCCTGCTGATGACGCGTGGCTCGCTCACCACGTTTTCAATCGCCAACGATGTGGCCAAGTACTTCGCCATCATCCCGGCGATCTTTGTGACCACTTACCCGCAACTGGCTGCACTCAATGTGATGCGTCTGGGCAGTCCGTCGTCGGCGATTTTGTCGGCGGTGATTTTCAACGCCCTGATCATCATGTTCCTGATCCCGCTCGCGCTCAAAGGTGTGAAATACCGCGCTGTGGGCGCCGCTACGCTGCTGCGCCGCAACCTGCTTATTTACGGCCTGGGCGGTCTCATCGTGCCCTTTATCGGAATCAAGGCGATTGACTTGCTGCTGGTAGCAATGAACCTCGCCTGAACACCTGCATATCAAGGAATCCTCATGACAAATATTCTTCGCCCCGCAATTGTGATGTTCACCGTGCTGACCCTGGTCACCGGCGTGGCTTATCCCCTGGTGGTGACCGGCGCCGCGCAATCGTTGTTTCCGGCGCAGGCCGGCGGCAGCCTGATCCAGCGTGACGGCAAGGTTGTCGGCTCTTCGCTGATCGGGCAAAACTTCAGCGATCCCAAAAATTTCTGGGGCCGCCCATCGGCCACGGGGCCCATGCCTTACAACGCATCGGCTTCCAGCGGCTCCAACCAGGGCCCGCTGAATCCTGCGCTGGTCGACGCGGTCAAGGGCCGTGTCGAAGCGCTGAAAGCGGCCGATCCGGGCAACACGGCCCAGGTGCCGGTGGACCTGGTCACGGCGTCTGCCAGCGGGCTGGACCCGCACATCAGCCCGGCTGCGGCGCGCTACCAGGTGGCCCGTGTGGCCAAAGCGCGTGGCCTGGCGCTTGAGAAGGTTCAGGCCCTGGTCGGGCAGTACACCGAGCAGCCTTTGCTGAGCTTTCTGGGCGAGGCCCAGGTGAATGTGCTGCAACTCAACCTCGCGCTGGAAGCGCTTCGTTAAGAGAAATGTCCATGGACTCTGATCTTCTGCGGGTCTTGTGTGCGCTGGCCGCCTTTGGCGTGCCGCTGGCGGTGGCCTGGTGGATCGCGGGCCGCGGTGAAAGGCGGGAGTCCGGCATGCCAAAAGATGGCGAGTCAGGCGAACAGGAAAAACACACCCGGTGTTACCCTTTGCGAGGCGATCTTTGAAACTTTTGAATCACCCAGGAATAGCGCAACGGCATGGCCAGTTTTTCCGACTCCCGCCCTGACCCCGACGAACTCCTTGACCGTCTGCGCGGCGAGGAGGAAAAAGCGCGCCGGGGACGTTTGCGCATCTACTTCGGTGCCAGTGCCGGCGTGGGCAAGACCTACGCCATGCTCAGCGCCGCGCAGCGCGAGCGTAAGGCCGGGCGGGATGTATTGGTCGGTGTGGTCGAAACCCATGGCCGCAGTGAAACCATGGAACTGCTGACCGGGCTTGAGCAACTGCCCTTGCAGGAGGTAGCCTACCGCGGGCACAGGTTGAAAGAGTTCGACCTGGACGCGGCGCTGGCGCGCAAGCCGGCACTTCTGCTGGTCGACGAGCTCGCCCACAGCAATGTGGAGGGCTCGCGCCATGCCAAGCGCTGGCAGGATGTGCAGGAGCTGCTGGAAGCCGGCATCGACGTCTGGTCAGCGGTCAATGTGCAGCACCTGGAAAGCCTCAATGGCACGGTGGGTGCCATCACCGGCATACGCGTGCATGAAACGGTCCCGGACACGGTGCTGGACGGCGCCGATGAAATCATCCTGGTCGACGTCACGCCTGACGAACTGATGGCGCGGTTGAAAGCCGGCAAGGTCTACCTGCCGCAGCAGGCCGAGCGCGCGGCGCAGAATTTTTTCCGCAAAGGCAATTTGATCGCACTGCGCGAGATTGCATTGCGGCGCACGGCCGAGCATGTGGAAGACGACGTGCGCAGCTACCGCGTCGAAAAATCCATCGCCCCGGTCTGGAACACCGAAGGCGCCATCCTCGCCTGCATAGGCCCGCGTGAAGGCGCCGAGCAGACCGTGCGCACGGCGGCGCGCCTGGCCGGCCAGCTCAATGTGCGCTGGCATGCAGCGTATGTGGAAACGCCGCGCCTGCAGCTGTTGGAGGTTGCCAGGCGCGACCGCATCCTGGCCGTTATCCAGCTGGCCGAAGAACTGGGCGCGGCCACGGCGGTGCTGACCGGCAGCGATGCCGCGGCCGAACTGGTGGCGCAGGCACAGCAGCTCAATTGCGCCACGCTGGTGGTGGGGCGCCCGCAGCTGCCGGGCTGGCGCGCGCTGTGGGCCGGCTCCACCATGACGCGCCGGCTGGCGACATTGGCGCCCACACTGGACATTGTGGAGGTGGGCCATGCCGACAGTGCGCGGCGGCTGGCGCGCGCCGTGCAGCGTTCTGCCGACGATGATGCCGCCGCGGCCTGGCAGGAGAGCCTGCCGCGATACGCATGGGCAATGGCTGGTAGCGCCGCAGTCACCTTGCTGGCTTTGCCTTTGCTCAGATTTTTTGACCTCGCCAACATCGTGATGCTGTTTCTGCTCGGTACGGTGCTGGTGGCGCTGAAGTTCGGGCGCGGGCCGGCAGCGCTGGCGGCTTTCCTCAATGTGGCGGCGTTTGACTTTTTCTTTGTGCCGCCCCGCCTGTCGTTTGCCGTCAGCGATGTGCAGTACCTGTTGACATTTTCCGTCATGCTGATGGTGGGGCTGCTAACCGGGCAACTCACGGCAGGCCTGCGTTTTCAGGCGCGCATTGCGGCCGGCCGCGAGCGCCGCGCGCAGTCGCTGTTCGAGCTCACGCGCGACCTGTCGGCGGCGCTGCTGAGTGAGCAGGTCATGGAACTCGGCGAAGCGGCCGCGCAGCGCAACTTCGGCGGGCAGGCGCTGGTGATGGTGACCGACAGCCACGACCAGTTACTGCCGCCCGCCAAACCGCCCGCGGATTTTGACGCCAGCGTGGCCGACTGGGTGTTCCGCAACGAACAGCCGGCGGGGCTGGCCACCGCCACCTTGTCGGCCCAGGCATGGCATTACATCCCGCTCAAGGCGCCGATGCGCGTGCGCGGCGTGCTGGCGCTCAAGCCTGCGCAGGCGCGCTGGCTGCTGATTCCCGAGCAGATGCAGCAGCTCGAAACCCTGGCGCGGCAGATCGCCATCGCGCAGGAGCGCGTGCACTATGTGGAGGTGGCCCAGCAGGCGGTGGTGCAGATGGAGTCCGAGAAATTGCGCAACATGCTGCTCGCGGCGATTTCGCACGATGTGCGCACGCCGTTGACTGCGTTGATCGGCCTGGCCGACTCCCTGCAGCGCACGGCGCCGCCGCTCAGTAGCGAACAGTCGCAGGCGGCGCGCGCCATCGCCGGCGAAGCGCGGCACCTGAGCGCGCTGGTCAACAACCTGCTGGACATGGCGCGGCTGCAAAGCGGTGCCGTTAACCTGAGGAGCGAATGGCAGTCTGTCGAGGAAATTGTCGGTTCGGCGATCCGCCAGGCGCAGCACGCGCTGGCCGGCAAGGCTGTCACGGCGGCGCTACCCGCCGATCTGCCGCTGGTCGAATTTGACGCGGTGCTGATGGAGCGCGTGCTCGCCAACCTGCTGGAAAACGCCGCCAAGTACGGGCGGTCGCCTATAGAAATCAGCGCAGAGGCGACGGAGCAGGCGCTGATGCTGGCGGTGCGTGACCACGGGCCCGGCCTGCCCGCCACCCTCAAGGGCCGCGAGCACGAGCTGTTCGAGAAGTTCACGCGCGGCGAGACCGAATCGGCCACGCCGGGCGTGGGGCTGGGCCTGGCCATCTGCCAGGCGGTGGTGCAGGCGCACCGCGGGCAGATCACAGCCGCCAATGCGCCGGGCGGTGGTGCAGAATTCACCATCACCCTGCCGCGCCGCCCGCCGCCGCAGGGCCTGCCCGAAACCGCCTGATCTTTCTTCCTCTTTGCCCATGTCCCACCCCACACCCGTTGCCGTTGTGATTGAAGACGAGCCGCAGATACGCCGCTTTGTGCGCGCGGCGCTGGAGGCCGAAGGCTGGCAGGTGTTCGAGGCGGACACCGGCAAGCGCGGGTTGACCGAGGCCGGCACGCGCAAGCCCGACCTGCTGGTGTTGGACCTTGGCTTGCCCGACGGCGACGGGCTGGAGGTGATTCGCGACGTGCGCGGCTGGTCGGCCGTGCCGATTGTGGTGCTGTCGGCGCGCGCCGATGAGGCCGACAAGATCGCCGCGCTGGACGCCGGCGCCGACGACTACCTGACCAAACCCTTCGGCGTGGGCGAACTGCTGGCCCGTGTGCGCGCCAACCTGCGCCGCCCGCGCGCTGCCAGCGCTGACGGAACGCCTGACGAGCCGCTTTTTACCTTTGGCGATGTGGTGGTGGACCGCCAGGCGCGGCTCGTGCGCCGCGGCGGCGTGGAGGTGCACCTCACGCCGATCGAATACCGCCTGCTCACCGTGTTGATGACCAACGCCGGGCGGGTGCTGACGCATCGCCAGCTGTTGCGCGAAGTGTGGGGCCCTGCCCATGCCGGGCAAAATCACTACCTGCGCATCTACATGGGCCACCTGCGCCAGAAGCTCGAGGCCGATCCGGCGCAGCCCAAACACCTGCTCACGGAAACGGCTGTGGGATACCGCCTTTGGGTGGCCTGAGAGCCGTACCCGGTGGCATTTAAGTGCCAAATACGCCTGTAGCCCACGAATAACCTGCGCGAGCAGCTATAAAATAGATAGCAAATGACTGAACCTCTCAAACCCGGCCCGAGGCCTGTCGGCGCCGCCGTACGAATCCAGAAAGCCGCGCCGGCAGCGACTGCACTAGGCGCACCGGCCCCCACCGTGCGGCTGAACAAGCGCATGGCCGAGCTGGGCCTTTGCTCTCGCCGTGAAGCTGATGACTGGATCGCCCGCGGTTGGGTGCGTGTGAACGGTGCACCGGCCGTCATGGGGCAGCCGGTGGCCGTGGACGCACGTATCGAGATCGACCGCCAGGCCGAGCAGCAGCAGCGCCAGCAGGTCACCATCCTGATCAACAAGCCGGTCGGTTATGTCAGCGGCCAGGCCGAAGACGGGCATGAACCGGCCGTGGTGCTGGTGCAGCCGCAAAACCGCTGGCGTGAATGCAACAGCCGCATGCGCTGGGGCCATGAGCAGTTGCGCGGACTGGCGCCGGCCGGACGGCTGGACATTGACTCCATCGGGTTGCTGGTGCTGACGCAGGACGGCCGCGTGGCGCGCCAGCTCATCGGCGAAGACTCGGAGATCGAAAAAGAGTATTTGGTGCGCGTTAGCTACAGAACCGAAAAAGGGGACGAAACGGCCAACGTGCAGGCTTTGTTCCCGCGCGAAAAACTGGCGCTGCTGAACCACGGCCTGAGCCTGGACGGGCAGGCACTCAAGCCCGCGCAGGTGTCATGGCAAAACCCGGAGCAGCTGCGTTTTGTGCTCAAGGAAGGCAAAAAGCGCCAGATTCGCCGCATGTGCGAGCAGGTGGGCCTCTTTGTCACCGGCCTGAAGCGCGTGCGCATCGGCAATGTCAACCTGGGCCACCTGCCGGTCGGCCAATGGCGCTACCTGGCACCGCACGAGCACTTCTAGTCTGCCCTGTCAGGCTCTGCCCGTCCTGTGGGCCGTGCGTCCCTCTGTCCTACCCGGATGCGCGTCAACGGATGGCAGTTTCCCGTAGGCCAAAGCCTAAAGTGGGTTGTATGGCACTAATTACTTACCTGGTAGAAGACAACGAAATCGTTCTTGAGAACCTGATAGAGGCGCTCAAGGAGATTGCCGCTGTCCAGGTAACGGGCCACGGCGCCACCCAGACCGAGGCCACCCGCTGGCTGAAGCTGCACAACGGTGAGTGGCATCTGGCCATCGTGGACCTTTTCCTGAAGGAAGGCAGCGGGCTGGGCGTGCTCGCAGGCTGCCGCAACCGTGAGCCCTACCAGAAGGTGGTCGTCCTGAGCAACTACGCGACGGATGAAATCCGCAGGCGCGCCGCCGAACTCGGGGCTGATGCGGTGTTCGACAAGTCCAGTGAGCTCGAGGGCCTGTTTGACTATTGCCAGGAGCAAACGACCTTGCACTAGGTGGGGATCAAGGGCGCGTACTCTTGGCATTCCCCCTGGAACGGCGCGCTGAAAGGTGGCATCTTGCGGTCTGGTGGCTCGTCTTAGCCACCAACACCGTAGTTCTTCTGCTATTAAATTAATAGCTGATTGCGCTGGTCCTGCTTGGCTTAACGCCATTTTTTCCTTATAAAACTGCTGCGGTGGAACGACCCGCTGGCGCATGGGCTCCCATAGCGCCACAATCGCGCCATGAGCACACCAGAACGGCCTGACGCCACGGCCACCATCCCCAAACCCGGGTCTTTCAGGTTGCCGACCTGGCTACATGTTTCCGACATCCAGGGGCTGGCCCAGCTTGCCACGCAGGCCACCCTGGGCGTCACGGGCCTGGCAGAAACCGTGCAGGGCAATGTGTACAAAGCCGTTGCCGCACCGTTTGGCCTGCTGGGTTCAAGGTTTGTCGACAGTGCGCCGGGAAGCAGCGGTGTCAAGCCTTCCGGCATCACGGGCTGGGTCTACGGCAGCATCAGGGGCGTCACGCGGCTGGCTGGTGGGGCGGCCAATGCGGTGTTGTCGCGCGCAGTGCCGCTGGCCGGCGCGCAGGCTTCTTCGCCGCAGCGCGAGGCCATGCTTTCGGCCCTGAACGGCGTCCTGGGAGACCTGCTGCTGGACACGGGCAACCCGTTGGCTATCCACATGAGCTTGCGCCATGAAGGCCAGCCGCTGGTGCTGGACCCAGAGGCGCTGGCTGCGCGGCTGCCGCGCGCGACGGGAAAGATTCTGGTGATGGTTCACGGGCTGTGCATGAATGACCTGCAGTGGTGCGGCAACAGCGCGCTGCCGCAGGGCCATGGCGGCCAGCTGGCGCGTGACCTCGGTTACACACTGGTATACCTGCACTACAACACGGGGCTGCATACCTCGGCCAATGGCGAGCAATTGGCCGGCCTGTTGCAGCAGCTGGTCAAGGCCTGGCCGCAGCCGGTGCAGGACGTGACGCTGCTGGTGCACAGCATGGGCGGCCTGGTGGCGCGCAGCGCCTGTCACCACGCAGCCCAGGCGGGCCACAGCTGGCTGCAGCAGCTCAAGGCCATGGTGTTTTTGGGAACACCCCATCACGGCGCGCCGCTGGAGCGTCTGGGCAGCTGGGTCGACGGCGTACTGGGCAGCAACCTGGTGACGCGGCCCTTCGCCAGGATCGGCCAGGTGCGCAGTGCCGGCATCACTGACTTGCGCCACGGCAACGTGCTGGAAGCCGATTGGCGGCAGGCGGGGCGTTTTGAGCGTGGCCCCGACGTGCGGGAGGTCGTGCCCCTGCCCGCGGGCGTGGATTGTTATGCGGTCGCCGCCACCACGCTGTCAGCCGGCCGCGGCCCCCTGGTCCCGGTCAGGGAGGCACTGGCGCGCAAGATGGTGGGCGATGGGCTGGTGTCGCTGGAAAGCGCCCTGGGCCTGCATGAAGAGGCGGCCCGCACGCTGGCGTTTGCGCCGGAAAACCAGTGGGTGGCGCAGGGCATGAACCACATGGAATTGCTGGGCCGCCCCGAGGTGACGCGCCAGCTGGTGCAATGGTTGGGCCGCTAGCCTTCCTGGCGGCCGGGGGTTTTACGCAATCTGGTCAGGGGGTGACCAGGCTCACACTGACGGGCCAGCTGAAGTTGGAGGCCGAGGCGTCTGCGCCGGGTTTGCGTTCCTTCAGGCTGAAGGCGTGTTGCAGTGCCAGTTCAAAACGGCCGGGACGCAGTGCGCAGACCCGGTAGCCGCCATCGGCAGCCTCAACGCGGGTGCCCGTGCTGCCGCTGACGTTCAGCTGCCAGCCCGCTACCTGCTGCTGATTAAGCTGCAAGTCCATGCAGAAGCCCTTGCCCAGGGTCGATACCAACACCATGCGCTGTGTGGCGGAAATGAGGGATCCCGTGGTGTCGGCAGAAAGCAGGGCTGCCGGGTGGCTGTTTTCCAGGATACGAAGCACAGCTGGAATGACGATGGCGAAATCCAGCTTTGTGCTGGCTTGGGGTTTGTCAACACTCAGCATCTCGCCAGCTCGTGAACTCTGCGGTATGCAGAACATGGCCACCAGCAGCGCCGACAGCGCCATGAGGCGGCTGAAAGACATTGGGTAGGTGCTGCAGGAGGACACGGAGCTGAGCCTGTGAAGTGATTAAGTACGCCTCAATAGTAACTAAATTGATAAAAGTGATGCAAGACATTAATGCCAGCAAATGTGTGACTTATTTACCGGTTTATTCGGTTTTTCAGCAAATTTCAGTTTGATTTTGATTGTTTCATCAAATTCCTGCCAGACGAACCCATCGATTTGTCAATTTTTGAGTTTTCCGAGGGCTGCCGCGGCCCCGAGCTCAGACGTTCTGAGTCTTGACGCAGCTATCTCAGCTCACACGGGCTCTCCGTGGAGTGGAGGCGGTGTTTTCAGCGTTCGCGCTGCACGGCGAAGTCGAGTGAATTGGTTTGGCGTACCAGAATGACGGTCTTCGCAGGATCGCGAAGAACCGGGCTCCAGGGCAGCGGGACGTTGTCTGGAGAAACTTCGATCAAATGCTCTCCGGCTGCCACGTAGGGAAACTCGTAGCGGCCCTGGCTGTCGGTTCGTGTCACATAGCGCCGGTCGAGGATGACGGTGACGCCAGGCACGCCGCCTTCAGACGCTTCCCTGCGGCCATTGCTGTCTGCGTCGAAAAACACCGTGCCTGTGAGCCCGCCGGAGCCGGTTCCGGGCAGGCCGCCTAGCGGTGCTGTGGAGGTGCCGGCCCGGTCCTCGTAGCGCAGCAGCAGCTGGATGCTGCGGTTGGTCTGGGTGGTTGCAATGGCCTGCTGCGTTGCTGCCGTCAGGGCCGAGACCACCAGTGCCGGAAGCGGCTCCTGGCCACGTGACTCGGTATACCGGAGGGAAAGCGTCCAGCCGCCATAAGGCTGCCAGCTCACGCCGACGTTTGCATTGACCGACTCGCCTCCGTCGCTGCGGCGCGCACCTCGCACCGACCCATCCAGCGACCATTGCGACCACGGCGACAGGGTGCCGAGAATGCCCCAGATCAGCCCGGTAGTGGGACTCACATTGCCGCTCATCCGCTCCCATGCCAGCGACGTGCCGAAGGTGGCCGGCAAGACAACCGGCCAGCTTTGGTCTACCCCGAGCCGGGTCGTCCGGACGCCGGATGCGTTGGCCAGGTCGGCGCGCCATTGGGTTTGGCCCCAGTCGCTGGCGCGACTCCAGGACAGCTGCGCCGACTGGCCGGGGCTGGTGATGGTGCGAAAGCTCAGCGCCGCGCCCACCGAGTTGCGCGAATCGAGCAGATAGCGGCCGTTGACGTTGATAAAAGCACTGCGTCCCGACGCACCGCTGCCTGCGCCGGCACGGCTCACGCTGTCACTCAGCTCGACCGCATACCCGGCTTGCCACTGCCGGGTAGAGGTGTCGGCCTGCCAGTAGACGCCTTGCAGGTCGCTGGCGAGAACTGTTGTGCCCCAGCGCAAATTGGGTTCAAAGCGGAAAACACCGGCCGTGTTGCGCCAGCGTTCGGTTCGCCATGCGGCATCCAGCCAGAGGCCGGTTGCGACGCCGCCCTGCGTGCTGTCACTGCGTACCACGTTGGCCTGCATGCGCAAGCCGCCGATGCGCTCACTGGGCGACCCATAGCCGGTAGCCAGGCCCGGGCCCCACGGCGCTGCGCCTTCCCAGGACGCAGCAGCAAAGTAAGCGCGGGTGTTCAGTGCGTTGCCGAAGCCCGCGCCGTCCGAAATGTTTTTGCCGTCGATCAGCTGGAATGCGGCGTCAGTGCGGCTTCCCGCCCCCAGTGCATCCCCGGTGGGCAGGCGAAATTGCGCACCGGCAGACCCGATGCTGCCGCCGGAGGTCTGGAACCCGGCGGCATCCAGCCCGCTAAAGAGGCCGGTACGTCCCGCGGCTGCGTTCAGGTCTACGGCGTCGTTCAGGTACCACTGCCCACCAATACCCCGGATGGGCGTAGCCGGCACCGATACCCTCCCGGTACCGCGGGCCAGCCGGGTGCTGACGGTATTGATGTCACCCGCGTTGTGGTTGGCAAACCAGCCGTCGTCCAGCGGCAGGGCGCGCTGATCAATGCGCCAGGTGCTGCCGCTGTTTTGGGCCTGGTTGCCCGGCGCATTCGATTGCTGCTGGACCAGGTTGGCATTGACCGAGAGTGCGCCGTGGTTCGGTGTGTCCACGAAGCCGCCTATGCCCAACGCGCGGGAGGTTGTGTCGCCGCCGCCGCTTTGTTTGAACAGGGAGTAATCAACACGCCAGCTGCGCGGCCAGCCGGCTTCGTTGTATTCGCTGGACTTCAGCTGCAGGGCGCCGTCAGGATCCGGCACGCCCTCCATGACACGGTCTACATAAGGCTGATCGGTAGCGGGTGTGGCGGTTGCCTGCGCCAGGGCCGTAGCCGTTGCAAATCCGGCGCCAAGCCCCACGAGGCCGATGCGCCACCACTTCGGTGGGAAGGAAGAAGGGATGATCGGCGTGTGCGCCCGTCGCTTCATGGGGCGAAGCGCTGCTCAATACTTTGTGTTTGGCCTTTGCCCCACTCGAGCTTGCCGCGCACCGTGACGGGATAGCGGATTTGCGCGGCGGTGTCCTGGTCTCCCGGCCTTGTGGCACTCAGCGAAATCGTGCGCGTTTCGCCGGGAAGTATGGGGGTGTTGGCAGGTGAGAATTCCAATGAGGTGTTGGACGCATCGGTGCCGTTCAGAAAACCGGTGATACGGCCGTGGGCGGTGCCGCTGTTGCGGATCTGCAGGACCGGTGTGGGCTTGCCATTCACGGTCTGGACGCCCGAGCCGGCGACGCTCAGCTCTGGTGTGGCGCCGCCGATGGCAACGTAGACCACCACGCCGAGACGGGCGGAAAAAGGAATGGGCGGGCCCGACTCCATGCGGGTGACCTGTTCCTGGCCTTCCAGCATGATGGCAAAACGGCATTCACCGGGCTTTGCGTCGGGCGGCACGTTGACCTCAAAACGAAACCGGTAAGGGCGCCCACCCGCGACGGTGAGTTCGCGCCGCTCGATGGACACCCATGGGCGGCAGCTGCCGGGCCCCAACTCCTCAGTGAAAGTGACGGAGTTGTCCATGCCAAACCGCCAGTCCGCTGTCTTGATGCTGAACGTGTTGGCAATTGAGGAGGCATTGGTTATTTCCATGACCTGGCGGATTCGCTCGCCTGGTTTGACTTCAAGCTCAAACCGGGGAGGCGACACTGCCAATGCAAATTCGCTTGCCGTCGCGACAGGTGCAATCAGGGCAAAGGCCAAGCCAAGAAAGCCAGCGGCATACCGCGGCATGGCAGGCAATTGGAGACGGGTCATGGCGTATCTACCTCGAAATAAAACTGCAGGGCCTGGGAAGACGTCAGCGCGCGCCCATCTGTTCTGAGAAGCAGCTCAACGGTTTCTTCCAGGGAAGCTGCACTGACGACACCGTCGAAGATCAGGGTGCGCCCGCCGGAGCGCAGTGAGCCAGGCAGCAAACGCCCCTGGGTTCGCCAGGTGACAAAGATGGGCTCGCCCGCGACTGGGGCAAGTCCCATGTAAAGCCTGACCGGCTGGTTCAGCCAGCGAGAGAGGTTCAGGCGCAGGGCGACCCGCAGGCTGGCCTCCACGGAGTTGTCGGCACCGCGGCCGGGAACCAGTTGCCGCCAGCGCATGGGGACGACGCTCTGGGTCGCGACGGTGCCGGTGTCATCCACGCGGGTCGTGGTGGCGGCTGCGTGTTGCGCAGTCAGCACGTTGGCAAGCAGCAGGAGGGCGGCAAATCCGATGAGGTGTGACAGGCTGACCGGTCTTTTCATCATCATGGGGAGGTCAGGGTGTAGCTGACGCGGCCGGTAAAGGTGCCCGAACCCACCAGTTGGGTATTGGCGTAGTTGAACTGCAGGCAGCTTTCAAACCAGGTGTTGCGTGTAACGCTGAGCAGCGTTTGTGATGCACCGCCTACAAACGTTCCGCTGGGGATGGTGGCGGTTGGGTCTGATGCGCCGCCGGAAACCCAGGAGATCGTATTGAACGGAATGGTGTCGCCCGTGGCATTGACCAGAGAGGCCGGTGCGGTGGCGGTGAGTGTGGCGTTGGCGCCGGTGCCTGGTGTGCGGTAAAAGCCGCCGACGTAAACCTGCGCGGGCACCGTGCAAAAGGCAAAGCTGTCATAAGGGCTGGCCGTAACGGTGCTGTCGGTTGTCATGGCGCTGGTGCCGGCTCCGATGTTGGCCGCTGGAATGGTGACCGAAACGCGATTGATGGTGGAATTGTTGCCGGGCGTGCCCCCTGTACTGAAATTGCCGCCGGTCATGGTTCCGGCGCCTACCTGCAAAAACAATGACTTGGTGCCTGCTGTGATGGTGACGACAAAGGCCTGGGCGCCCACGCATGCCAACGCGCTGCCTGACAATGTGACGATGCGCAGCATTGGCAACACACTGCTGCGAGTGGGCAGGAGGAGCTTTGATGGTGCGCGCATAAGTGTCACTTTACGCTAACTGACAAGCATTAACAAAAAAAGCCCCGTCAGACGGGGCCTCCATTCAAGCGCTCATGTGGCGCTGCTTACATCTGGGTGGCGGTGTAAGTGACGCGGCCACCATTGGCAGATGTGCCGTAGGTACCAGCCGCAGGCAGCGTGGAGTTCAGGTAGGTGTAAGTCCACTTGCCTTCGACGCGAACCAGCCTGTTGGTGGCGGTCAAACTGGTCAACGTGCCAGCTCCACCGGTCGCGTTGAACGTGGGATGGGTAATGGCGGCGTTGGTAAAGCCGGGTGTGGTGGCTGCCAGTGCGGCGCTGGCCACACTGATCTGGCTCCAGGGGATTGCTTCGGCGGCGACACCGGTCGTCAACTGGCCGGTGGTGTTTGAATTGAGGTTGATGTTGCCACCGTTGCCATAAACACGCACTGTCACGGCACCTGCGGTCAGGTCGCCGCCGACACCGGCGATCACGGTGCTGTCGCCCACATTGGCGCCGGGCACAGTAAAGGAAATACTGTTGATGGTGCCATCGGTAGCCGTGTTGCCACTGCTGGTGCCGACGCGCAGGAACAGCACTTGCGGAATCACGATCGACATGTCCACGCGCGCGTTGGCTGTGGAGCCGGTCACCGCGGCTGGGACGTATGTGGATTCCGCATGGGCGGTAGCGCTGAACAGGCCAGTCAAGCCCAGGGTGCTGACAAGAAGGAGTTTTTTCATGATGGTTCCTAAGGGATAAATGGTTAAGGGTTAAGTTACATCTGCGTGGCGGTATAGGTAACACGACCACCGTTGGTGGAAGTGCCATAGGTGCCGGCTGCGGGAAGGGTGGCGTTGAGGTAGGTGTAAGTCCACTTGCCTTCGACGCGAACCAGCCTGTTGGTGGCGGTCAAACTGGTCAACGTGCCAGCTCCACCGGTCGCGTTGAACGTGGGATGGGTAATGGCGGCGTTGGTAAAGCCGGGTGTGGTGGCTGCCAGTGCGGCGCTGGCCACACTGATCTGGCTCCACGGAATTGTTTGGCCGGTGGCGTTTGTGAGCGGACCGGTGGTGTTTGAGTTCAGGTTGATGTTGCCACCGTTGCCATAAACACGCACTGTCACGGCACCTGCGGTCAGGTCGCCGCCGACACCGGCGATCACGGTGCTGTCGCCCACATTGGCGCCGGGCACAGTAAAGGAAATACTGTTGATGGTGCCATCGGTAGCCGTGTTGCCGCTGCTGGTGCCGACGCGCAGGAACAGGACCTGCGGGATGACGATTGAAAAGTCCAGGCGCGCAGTGGCTGTTGAACCAGTTACTGCGGGCGTGGTGAATGTGGACTCTGCATGGGCCGGTACGGCCAACAAGCCAGCGAGGCTCAAGGCGCTTACTAAAACAATTTTCTTCATTAAGTTTCTCCAGATCATGGTGATGAGGTGAATCGGGTGTTCAGGCTTTTTTTGAACGTGAGTGGACTGTAACTAGGCGTTTCGAAAAAAGGTGGCTTTACATTCGTAACGCGGGCGACAAATGGTAAATACGTCACGCTTAAGTCATTGAAAACAATGGATTTATGCGAAATGGCGACAAGAAAGAAGCCTGCTGAGAGAGGTGTAACGAAAGCCGATGGTCGCTAACTGTGAGATATTTCCCAAATTACTGTAACGAGTCAGAAACAAATTACCGTCACCTGCTCGGCGGATGTTTTTCTCTGCTTTTCGCGAAGCAGTACGGTTGCTTGAGGGGTGGCGCTCTGCTCTTGTGTGAGCGATGAGCGGTGGCATTGGTCGATGAGCCCGTAGAACGCGCTGCTTGAAGCTCCAGCTCGAAGCGGGCATTCAAGCGATCACGAGAGAAGGGAGCTTGGTTTGAGCAGGTTGCCTGCGCCCCTAACGAGAAGGTCTGGCGCGCGAAGCTTGTGAGGGTCTTTGTCCGTGGAAGCGATGAGTGCGCCGCTGGGATCGCGTGCTGCATTCGCAGGCGCGCAGACAACACAGCAGCAGAGGCTGGATCGCTGATCTGTTGGCTGTGTAGCGTGCGAAGAGTTATCGGCAGAACTGCAACGCTCAGTGTCGGCGTCACGGTAGATGCTGTGGGGACGTGTATTCCAGGGGCGCCAGCAGGTCGCCGTTCCTTTTGCGGAGATGGCGGTCAGGCGGTCAGGCGCGTAGCCGCACGCATGCTGATTGCCAACAGCAGCTTGAAGGCCGGATTCGCGAGGCGCGGAGCGAAGATGGGGCGGTGCGTCGCCTGCCGCTACCAGGAAATGGTCAATTCAACCGGGTCGCGGGAATTCATGGGTTTGCCCGCCACCACAGCCAGGCGGCTACCTGCGGCGGAATCAGACATGGTGTTCATGCGTTGCGTCTGACCGCTTCTATTGGTCGATGCGGCAGCAATGGCCTGAATATCCACGGTCGCCGGGCAACTGATGCGCAAGGTACCGGCCTGGCCGTCTGGCTGGCCGCGATGGGTGCAGCGATGGTCTGCCGTGACGGCTTCGCTGAAACTGCGCAGCATGATGGTCACACCAAAGGAGCCGGAACTGGTTTGCGCCTGGGCTGCACCGTGAATCCCGAGCAGGGACTGGGCGGCCAGGACGGCGATAAAAGCAAATTTGATGGTTTTCATGGTGCAACTCCTTAAAACTATCAGTTGTTGCAGTCATGCTATCGAATTTATTAATTTGAATCAATTGGTAAAAGTCACCTCATAACTGTTAATTAGTGACATTTCACACAAATTGATTTTTTAATTTGATTTATTCATTTAATTGATGAAATCCCAATTTTATTGGGGTTTTCTTCAGTATGAGGGGTGTCAGCCTCAATTGGGGCGCGACAGGGCTGTGGAATGCTGCCCTTATTGGGCATAAAAACAGCAAAGCGCCCGGCGGCAGGCGCTTGCTAATAGCGCGCCAGGGATGCGCGCTGGCCGTTAGTGTTAATAGGTGACGGTGACCGTAACCCCGGTCTGGGTGGCAGTGCAGGTGGCTGTGGAACAGGTGCCCGCCTGGCCGGCTGCAATGGTGCCTGTCACCGTATAGGGCTGAGCCCGGCCATCGCCCGTTGCGCTTGCACTGCTGAGTGCCAACGTGTAGTTGAGACCCAGCAATGTGCCCGCTGCCGGCGATAGCGCCAGGGCATAACTGGTGCCGCGAGTGCAGTCGACCGTGAAGTTCATGGTACTGGTCTGGGGGGTGGGCGCAAAAGAGATGTAGTTCAGCGTCAGTGTGGACGGAGAAATGGCGCCCGGGGCCGTATTGCCTGCAGCCACCTGCCCCACAAAGCATTGGGCGATGATGCTCACGGTGGGTGTAAAGGTCGTGGTGGCAACGACGGGGCCGGCAGTGGCTAGCTGAAGGGTCGTGATAAAGGTTTCGTCATAAATGCCTGCCGTGTTTCCGGTTTGTCCGGCCACCACGCGGAAGTTGTAGGTCAGGGTGGTGCTGGCGCTTAGCGCAGCGCCAAAATTCAAGGTCCCATTCACCCGCCCGGTGCCGGTATTGACCCAGTCGGTCGTGGTCGCATTCTTGTAGATATTGACATCGAGCCGGTCGGCATTGATGGTGCCGCCGCCGTGACGGAAAACCCGGCGGGAGAGGCCCGTGCGGCTGCCGTAATCAATGCTGACCCAATAAGTGGTGCTGTTGGCGTCCGTCGACAGCCGGGTGCAGTTCACGGTGATGGTGCCGCTGGCATTGGCGGCGGCGGCCCCGTTGGTGTAATTGAGGTCTACAGACGTGGCTGCGAGTGTGCAGGTAATGGCTGCTTTAGCTTGCAGCGCGCAGGTGCACAGCAGGGCTGCCAGGGCAATGCGCAATGCGTAAGAGACAATCATCGATGGGCTCCGTTAATCGCCCGGGCCTTCGCTGGCGGGACGACTTCTAACTGCTGATGGTAACGTTTTGTAGCAGTACTGTGCATGGTGCCGTATTGCGTCGTTCCCGTGGGTACTGGTGTCGAAAAATCGTGACAAAAATCACGCCGGCGGAAAACAAGATGGATGTCAGTAAGTAATGGTCAGGGTCCGCATCTGCGTGCTGGTGCACGCGCCCGTTGCACAGGTGCCGGATTGGCCGCCTGGGATGGTTCCGTTGATCGCGAAATTCTGCGGAAAACCCGTGCCAGTCTGACCTGCGGGATTGCTCAAAGCCAGGGTGTAATTGAGCGCGAGCAGGTTTCCCGCCGTCGCGTCCAGCGCCATGGTGTAGGTTTCGCCGATGGTGCAGCGCACGGCATATGCCGTGCTGGCTGCGGCCGCGGCGAGCTGAAAGGAGGCGTAGTTGAACTGGATGTTGCCCGGCGGCGTGCTGAGCAGACAGACGGACTGGTTGTTGATGCTCACGGGGAATGTGGGGAAGACATCCACGTTGCCGGGGCCGTTGTCATAGCGCAGACGCATGGTCACGGTGTCGGTGAAGAGTTTGGCGCTCTTGTTAAGCCCGGCCGCTATGCGGCTGTAGAAGACATGGGTGGCACTGGCCGTCAGGGCGCCGCCGAAGTTGACCGTTCCGGCGAAGTCAGTGGCCGTGGTTCCGCCCCATGCGCCGTTGCCTGGTGCCGTCCTGTAAAGCTCGTAAGCGATGCGGTTGGTCTGGCCGTTGCCGTTGACCGCCTGGTTGGTGTTCCCGGTGGGGTTGAAGCCGTTATCGGCCTGCAAGGTGTAGTCTGAGCTGGCTGGATCTGTGGGGCCGCGCGTGCAGTTGATCGTCACGGTCCACGCGCCGTCTGTGGGATTCGGGTCGTTCTCAAAGTACACCGTCTGCACAGGCGTCGCCGTGGCGTTGCAGATCAGCGCGGCCCAGGCCGGTGCCGCGCCCAGCAGGGACAGGCAGGCCGCAGCGGCGAGGCGCCAGGGTTTGGTGTCAATCATCGTTTGACACCACTGCAGCGTACCGGGCCTACCCGGGCGATATCCTCAAGGTTGCCGGGCGGCAACTCCACCGCAAATGTGCAGGTAGCCCCGTTCCATTTCAGGCGCAGGCGGTTCTGGGCCTGCAGCCCGGTGACAAAGGCCTCGCCGCGGCGAGCGGTAAAAAACTCTTTCTTGTCGCCGATCAGCTCAACCTCTGCACCCGAGGGCGCCGGCTCGCCATCGTCCAGCTCAATACGAATCAAGGCGCCCCGTCCTGAGCGGACGGGAAACGCGATCTTGACCGCACCCCGAAGCGCCGGCACGGCTTCGAGCTCGATGGAGTCGAGTTCGGCGCTGATCGGCAGCTCGCTCGGATCCAGGCGTACGCTGTTGCGCTGGAACGGTAGCAGGCGCGGCAGCAGCGCGACGCCGTCTGAATTGGTTCGGGTCAGGGTACTGCCCTGGAAGCCCACGCCCACGTTGGCATAACCTGGCACCTCGACAATGGCAAAGCTTTCCTGTACGCGGCGCGTGGCAAAGACTTGGCCTTCGGCCGCCACCATGCCCCCGATCAGGCCCAGGCGCAGGTTTTGCTGGCTCTCTCCATTGCTGACGTCAGCCGAAAACAGGCCCTTGGTGCCTTGGTAATAAGCGCCGCCTTCCGCATAGCGGCCGTCCGCACGGGAGCCCAGCGCCGTTCGCCAGCCCCAGCCGGTTTCGGCACTCACTGCTCGGCTGGCGTTTACATATCCTTCGGTGCTTCCACTGCGGGTAGTGACACCTGCGGCGATGGTGACCCGATTTTCAAGCGGCACGATCAGGGTGGCGCCCACTGAAGTCCCCGAGCTGATGCCGCTGAGGCGGGTGGCGCTCAAAGTCAGGGCTGCGCGTTGACCGAGGCGCAGGGTGTAATTCACACTGAGAGTGTTGAGCTTTCCGAGGTCGTAGTTGTCAAAGCCAGCGTAACTCACGTTGAAGGCGCCGAAGTTGTCGCTGCTGTAGCTGTAACTGGCGGTGGTTTGCAGGCGGGGCGATGGCGTATCGATACCGATTTGCCGGTAGCCGCGCGATGCGCCTTCCGCGCTGAGTGACACGCCGTGCCGCAGTCCGCTGCGCTCGACCCCGACCATCCAGTTGGTGCCTTGGCCCGCCGCGTCGCTGCGGCTGGCCGAAAACGCTGTCTGCCCCAGCATCTGGAAGGGCAGCTCATAGCTGGCGCCGGCGCCGGCGCGCATCAGAGACTTCGACCATTCGCCGTTGGCCTCGACCGTGAGGCTTTTGCTCAGACCCTGGCGCCAGAGGCCAGAAACGAAGCGATCACCATAGTCGGCATTCTCGAGCCCGAGATCGCGGCGTACGGCCCCCAGCTCAAAGCTCCAGTCGCTGAGGTTTTCTTCCAGCAGGTTGGCATTGCTGAAAAAAGACTGGGTAATGACGGTCTCCCGGCCCAGGATGTCGCGCACCACCACGCGGGCTTCCCCGGCGCCGGTCAACGCGGGAAAGTTGTCGATACTGAAGGGGCCGGATGGGACCTTGGAAGTTTGCCGCAGTGCGTCGTTGACATAGAGCTCAACGGTGCTGGGCGCCGCCGACAGGCCGGTCACCGTGGGAATGGGCTGGGTGACGAAGCCTGGTTGCAGCGAGAAGTTTTTGCTGAACTGGATCCCGCCGAAATACACCTGGCGTCCCGAAATGCCGGTGCGCGTGCTGCTGTCACCCAGTCGCAGGGAGCTGTTGCTGTCCAGGAAATTCCGGGTGTAGGTGGTTTCAAGCCGACGCCATGAGGCCTTGAGCGTCGGGTCCTGGCTGATGAGGTTGCGACCCACGTAGCTGCTTGTCAACAGCCCCATCTCGCCCGACACGCCGAATTCAGTCAGGGCACCCAGGTCTTTCGAGTCCATGGTGTTGCCGCCGACGCGGTTGCGGGTGGTGATGTAGTTCAGGTCATAGTTGGCAAATGCGGCGGGAATCGACGGTGACAGCGGAGGGCGCATGGCCGATTCCTGCGTCAGGCGCACGGCGTTGAAGGCGGCCGGCGAAAACACCAGATCCACTGACTGGTCGGCAAAATTCAGCCGCGCTTCGAATCCCGGAATAGCAGACAGCGGAAACCACTTTTGGCCCTGGAAATCAACGTCCTGCGCGCTGGGCCGATGGTTCAGCCGCCACTCTTCAAAGGCATCTTCCGGCGCATACAGGATGCCGTTGCGCTCAAGCAGGGTCCAGACGCCGCCCTTGGTGCTGTTGATGAAGACTTCCAGCGGAAGGAGCCGGTCGCTGGATGACCGGGCCGCTGGCGGCGCATTAGAGGAGGCGGGTGTCTGGGCGTGTGCCAGCAGGCCGTAACAAAGGCCTGCAATGCCAATCGCTACGGGGTGTTTTCGTAAAGTCCACCAGCGCCTCATTGAAATCGGGTACCAAATCAAGGCAGCGTGATGCTGGTCGTCAGGCTTTGTCCGTCATCAAAGGTCACCACCAGTTGGGCGTCCCCTTTTGTAAGGGCCTGCTCTGCCTTAAGCCCGACCGTTTTACGGGCACCGGGCAGGATGTAACTGCCACCCTCAAACCGGGCCAGGACTTGTGTGCTGCGCGTAACGGTCGCTTCCCGTATCTGGGCGTAAGCCGTACCGGTATTGCTGCATTGCAGGTTGAGGGTTTTGGCGTCCGCCAGCTGGTTAGTGCAACTAACCTGGCGTTTGGCCACAGGGGGCGTGATGAACACGGGCATGCTCAAGGCCAGCGCGATGGGAACCTGAATGCCAGTTGCGGGTACAGCTTCAGGAACTTCGCGAATGATCATGCGATAGGTCAGCTGCCGGCTTGCATCTGCGGGTTTCAGCAGGGCAAGGCGTACCACTTGCCGGGCCTTGGGTGCCAGCTTGATGATGGGAGGGGCCAGGATCAGGTCTTCGGTCAGGACGAGTTCGTCAGTACCGTCGGGTTTCTGGGTCCAGGTGTTGATGTCAGCCTGCAGCACGACTTCGGTATCGGCTTCGTTGGACAGTGTGACGGCGATGGCGCGATCGCGCGGGGTCATGTAGAGCCGCACCGGTGTCACGGAAAAAACGCCTGCCGTAGCAGCCGCCCAAGGCCCCAGCAGGCTTAGCAGGAAGGCGTAGGTAACAAGCTTGCTTCGGCGCTGTGAGACGTTCATCCTCAGAAGGATACCAGCATCTCAACCGATTTAGAGAGGTTACCGGCATGGGCGAGGTGCAGTGCCGTCACGGTACCGCGGTCATCCTGAAGCCGCAAACGGGCCTGTTTTTCAACCGCTGCGGCATCTGTGTCAAGGGCGTAACGCCGGCTTTCGATTTCCCAGCCGTCATCCGATTCTTCATCGGCCGTGGCCACCTGGCGCTGGTCTTGAAGCCGGCAGGTAAAGCGGGCGCCAGGGTCGTTGCGGGACAACTCATTGCGGCAGTAGTCGGGCAGCAGGGAGTCCCGCGTGGGCCGGTAACCGGGCATGAAGCGGGCATCCCCTAGGCTGCGGACTTGCGAGATATTGACAAAGACATTCGAATTGCAGGTCACCTGTACCGAGGCGCCGCTGCCGCCAGAGCCGGTGGCGCTGGTACAGGCGTTGCCATTGCCGGTGGTGTTTCCCGGGACGTTCAGCGTGATCTGGACCGACAACTGCCCCGCCGCCGCGCCCGCAAAGCAGGCAGCAGCGGCAAGCATCAGGAGAACACCGAAGGCGGCCTTGCGGATCATGACTGTCGACGTGGCTGACATCAAGCCCGGGGGGCGATCAGTAGGTGATCGTCAGGGTCTTGGTCTTGTTGGTCGCGGCGGTATTGGTGCAAGTCGCCGTGGCGCAGGTACCAGCCTGGCCGGCGGCCATGGTGCCGTTGACCGTGAAGGCCTGGTCGGTGCCGTTGCCGGTGCCCGCAGCAGCGCTCAGTGCCAGGGTATAAGCCAGGTTGACGGCATCATCGGTCACGCCGGAGTTGCTCAGTGCCAGGGTGTAAGGCAGGGAGTTGGTGCAACGAACATTGAAACCGCCGCCGGTGGAGGTGGCCGCCGTGGTCTGGAACGAGGTGTAGTTGAACACCACGTTGTTGATGACCGCGCCGGTGGCGGCGTTGGTGGAGTTGATCTCGCACTTCGAGGTCAGGTTGATCACCACGTTGAAGGTGCCGGCAGCCGTGGCAGCGTAAGCAGGCAGGGTGGCGATAGCGGCAAGGCCGAGGGCGATTACTAAAATGAGCTTTTTCATGACTGTTCTCCAGTTAAAAAACGAATAACAAACAAGGGAAATGTGAAGGTGAATGGACTGTAACTAGATATTTCTGAAATCGGGTGATTTGTATCTGTAACAGCGCACTCTAGTGGGGAATTTGTCACGTCAAACCGTTGAAATTATTGGATTTATTCATAAATAGAGTCAAAAGACTTACAAGTAACAAGCGTAAATACTCCCGTCTGAAACGGCTTTTTCTTTCCGGATCCAGTGAATAAGTAACAAACCTGAAACAACCATGCCTCAAACCATGCAGAAACAAACCCTGTCTTTTCAAGCCGAAGTCGCGCAGCTGCTCAAGCTGGTCACGCACTCCCTGTACTCGAACCCGGACATCTTCTTGCGCGAGCTGGTTTCCAACGCGTCGGATGCCTGCGACAAGCTGCGCTTCGAAGCGTTGAACGATGCGTCGCTGTATGAAAGTGATCCCGAGCTCAAGGTGAAAGTGAGCTTTGACAAGGCGGCCGGTACGTTGACCATCACCGACAACGGCATCGGCCTGTCGCGGCAGGAAGCCATCGACAACCTCGGCACGATTGCCAAGAGCGGCACGCGCGACTTCATGGCCAAACTCTCGGGCGACCAGAAGAATGACGCGCAGCTGATCGGCCAGTTCGGCGTCGGGTTTTATTCGGGCTTTATCGTGGCCGACCGCATCGCAGTGGAAAGCCGCCGCGCCGGCCTTCCGGCAAACCAGGGTGTGCGTTGGAGCAGCGACGGCACTGGCGAGTTTGAAGTCAGCGAGCTCGAACGCGCCGAGCGCGGAAGCAGCATCATCCTGCACCTGAAAGAAGAGTCGCTCGACTACCTGAACGCCTGGAAACTCAAAGGCATCATCAACAAATACTCCGACCACATTTCGCTGCCCATCCTGATGCAGAAAGAAGCATGGAAGGAAGGCGAAAACGACCAGCCCGGCGAGATGGTGGTGACCGGCGAATGGGAAACCGTCAACCAGGCCGCGGCGCTGTGGACGCGCGCCAAAAAAGACATCACGCAAGACCAGTACGACGAGTTCTACAAGCAGATCAGCTACGACAGCGAAGCGCCGCTGGCCACCACGCACAACCGCGTGGAAGGCGCCACCGAATACACGCAGCTGCTGTTCATCCCGGCCAAGGCGCCCATGGACATGTTCAACCGCGACAAGGCCGCGGGCGTCAAGCTCTACGTCAAGCGCGTCTTCATCATGGACGACGCCCAGGCGCTGATGCCGACCTACCTGCGCTTCGTCAAGGGCGTGGTGGACTCGTCCGACCTGCCGCTCAATGTCTCGCGCGAATTGCTGCAGGAAAGCCGCGCCGTCAAGGCAATCCGCGAAGGCTGCACCAAGCGCGTGTTGTCGATGATTGAAGACCTGGCCGCCAATGACGCCGACAAGTTCAAGGCTTTTTATGGCGAGTTCGGCGCCGTGCTCAAGGAAGGCCTGGGCGAAGACTTTGCCAACCGCGAGCGACTGGCCAGGCTGCTGCGCTTTGCCAGCTCAACGACGGATACCGTCAGCGTGGGCTTTGCCGACTACAAAGCCCGCATGAAGGAAGGCCAGGACGCGATCTACTACATCACCGCCGACACACTGGCCGCGGCAAAGAACAGCCCCCAGCTCGAAATTTTCCGCAAGAAAGGCATCGAAGTGCTGTTGATGGCCGACCGCGTGGACGAGTGGGCGCTCAATTACCTGCACGACTTTGACGGCACGCCGCTGCAGTCGGTCGCCAAGGGGGCGGTAGACCTGGGCAAGCTGCAGGACGAAGACGAGAAGAAGGCCGCCGAAGAGGCGCAGACACAGTTCAAGCCCATCCTCGACAAGCTGAAAGAAGCATTGAAAGACAAAGCCAAGGATGTGCGCGCCACCTCGCGCCTCGTCGACTCACCTGCCTGCCTTGTGGTGCAGGACGGCGACATGTCGACCCAGCTGGCCCGCATGCTCAAGCAGGCCGGCCAGGCCGTGCCCGAGTCCAAGCCCATCCTGGAAGTCAATGCCCAGCACCCGCTGGTCAAAAAGCTCGAGGCTGGCGTGGACGGTGCGCATTTTGACGACCTGGCCCACATCCTGTTTGACCAGGCCTTGCTGGCCGAAGGCGGCATGCCTGAAGACCCGGCGGCATACGTGCGCCGGGTGAACGCGTTGCTGGTGTAGGCACCGCGCGCCGGCTGAGCGAATACAGGGCCTCCAGAAAGGCGGAGAGAGGCCTTTTTGTGAGTCAATTCGGCCTCTGGCCCTTTAAGGGTGTGCGCGAGCAGCTATTAAATTCATAGCGACAGCATGGACATGGCTGACTGCCTGGAGAGAGCCAGCAGTCCCTCAGCACACCAGCGGCGGATCCTGCATGGCCTCGGTTTGCTCTTCCAGCATGTCGACCTGGCTCTTCCAGTAGTCGCTGGAGCCGAACCAGGGGAAGTTGATCGGGAAGATCGGGTCATGCCAGCGCTGCGCCAGCCAGGCGCTGTAGTGCACCAGGCGCAGCGTGCGCAGCGGCTCGATCAGCGCAAGCTCACGCCGGTCGAATTCGCGAAACTCCTCATACCCGTCCACCAGCGCACCCAACTGGCGGGTGCACTGCGCGCGGTCGCCTGACACCAGCATCCACAAATCCTGCACCGCCGGCCCCGTACGCGCATCGTCCAGGTCGACAAAATGCGGGCCGGCCAGCGGCAGGCCCTCGGGCGTCCACAAGATGTTGCCGGGGTGGCAGTCACCGTGCAGGCGCAGGTTTTTCACGTCGCCCACGCTTTCAAATATTGTTTGCGCCACCAGCATGGCTTCTTCAAAGGCCTTGCGCCAGCGCGACTCCATGTCCAGCGGGATGTAGCCGTGGGAACCTTTGGCACCATGGTCGCTGCCCGCCAGCAGGATGTCGCGCGAGGCATAACCAAAGGTTTGCAGGTTCAGGGCCGGCCGGTGCGCAAAGGGCTTGGCGCTGCCGACGGTGTGGATGCGGGCCAGGAAACGGCCTATCCACTCCAGCACTTCCAGGTTGTCCAGCTCGGGCCGCCGCCCGCCGCGGCTGGGCGAAACGCTGAAACTGAAGCCCTTGAAGTGGTGCACGGTGCGGCCTTCCAGCACCAGCGCGCCCACCACCGGTATCTCGGCGGCCATCAGCTCGGCGGCAAAGGCGTGTTCTTCGGCAATCTGTTCGTCGGTCCAGCGGTCCGGCCGGTAAAACTTGGCCACCACGACATCGCCCGCCAGGTCGGCGTCACCCACGGGGCTCTCCAGGTGAATCTGGTAAACCCGGTTCTCGTAGCTTGAAAGTGCCATCAGGCGGCCGTCGCCCAGCAAACCGACGCTGGCCAGCGCATCGAGCACCACGTCGGGTGTCAATGTCTCGTATGCGTGCAGCGTTGCGTGCGCCTCAGCCTTGTGTTTTTCTGTCATGCCTGATTGTCGGCGCAGATGATGGTGCGCTGCCAGCAAGGGCTTGTAAACGCCTGTTTCTCGGATGAAAAAGGCCTGCAGCGCAATACCAAACTGCGCGAGAAGCTATAAAAATCATAGCAACTGCCGGTGAGGCAGGATGATTCAGGGCTGCAGGATATGGCCGGTGCGCGGGTCTCCCTTGCCGGCCAGCACTTCCTGGTAAGCGGCTTGCACCGCAACTTGCCCGGCATGCCGCTGGGCGATGAGCCAAGGCGTTTTGGCGCCCGTCACTTGCCGCGTGAAATCCCGCCAGGCGCGCACCAGCTGCTTTCCAAAGCCTTCTTCACCCCAGTCGGTGATGCGTTTCTTGACCTGTGAAGGTGCAAAGAACAGCGTGGGCCGGGGGCCGGGCAACTCCTTGGCGCTGCCTTTGGCGGCCAGGTCGTCCACGTGCGTGCCGCCTATCGAGCAGTTGTAGCGAAGCTGGCCAAAGCGGCTGTGAATGCGCTGGCGCAGGCTGGCGCTGCCCGCGAAGTCGACGTAAACGCAAGCCGTGTCGGCGCCAATCGCGTCGAGCTGGTCATAGGTCACCACACGGCTGTAGCACCCCAGGCTTTCACAAAAAGCGACGTTGCCTGGCGAAGTCAGCGCTATCACCTCAATACCCGGCCGCTTGGCCAGCTGAAAGGCCGTGCCATACGCCGTTTTGCTGGAGGCGCTGGACAGCAGCATGGCATTGGCACCAAAGAAGTCGTTGTCCGCCAGGAAGTCGTCAATCAGGAAGGAGGTGATGAACAGCGGGCGCAGCAGCGACTGCACATCTTCGGTGGCCGCGTCGTAAAACGGGTCTGCGCCGCAGCGCATGTACTGGTTGTAGGCCACCGGCAGGGCCCGCCGGTGCGCGGCGCCATCGAAGAAACCGGCGGGCGTCACGCGCGCCGGCTGCAGCACCAGCTCGCTCGCCATGGGGTAGTAGCCGTAAAACTTTTCCCCCACAGCCACGCCTTTGCATTGCGACTCCGCCACCACGGCAAAACCCCAGACGGGGATGCTGCCCCAGCCCTCTTCCCCGGTCGGGAAAAACTGCCAGTAATTCATAGCGTCGCCAAAGGCCGCATAGGTGATGTTGTTGGAGGTCAGCGCAAATGATTCGATGCCGAGCCGCACCTGGCCGGGCGTGAGCGGCAGAGGCGCATCGGTATGCCAGCGGGTTTCGGCAAGGGCGTCCTTTCGGACCTGGAAGGTGGTTGAAGCTGCGGTGTTCATGCGCACACCGTAAATGAAACGGCCCGCCGGTTCAACACCGGCGGGCCGCATTAGTGACACACCCCCGTCCAAGCTCACTGCGTGTAGCTTGTTCCCCCCTCGAGGGGGCGGCGCCTGGGGCCGGCGAAGCCGGACCCTCGGCCCCCACTGGTGAATACCCCGCTGGGTTACGTCACTGAACTCTTCAATCCAGCATGAGCCGGGGCTCTATTACTTCAGGGTGATCACAACATCAATGTTGCCGCGGGTCGCGTTGGAGTAAGGGCAAACCTGGTGGGCTGCATCCACCAGCGCTTGTGCAGCGGCGCGGTCCATGCCGGGCAGGGTGATGTCCAGGCGCACGGCGATGCCGTAGCCGTTCGGGATCTTGCCGAGGTCAACGCTGGAGTCGATGGAAACGTCTGCAGGCACGTCGATTTTCTTCATGCCGCCGACAGCCTTCATCGCGCCGATGAAGCAGGCTGCGTAGCCGGCAGCAAACAACTGCTCGGGGTTGGTGCCGGTGCCGGCGGTGCCGGGCGAGCTCAGCGTGACGTCCAGGCGGCCGTCGTCGGTCTTGGACTTGCCGTCACGGCCGCCGGTGGTGTGGGCGTGGGCGGTGTAGAGAACTTTTTCGAGTGTGGTCATGGTGGCTTCCTTTGGAAAATACCCCGGATCGGGGCGGGTTAAAAATTCAGTGAAATGGTGAAAGAAATCAGGCGGTGAGGCGGTTGCGAAACGACTGCACTTGCTGCGTCAGTGACACCAGCTCGGGAATGGAGCATTGGGTGGCGCTCAGGATGCAGCCCGGAATCCTGGCGGCTTTGGCCTTGAGCTTGCGGCCAGCCGCCGTCAGCGTGATGTGAACACGGCGCTCGTCTTCGACTGCACGGATGCGTGAAAGCAGCCCGGCGGATTCCATGCGCTTGAGCAGCGGGGTCAGAGTGCCCGAGTCCAGGTAAAGCCGTTCACCAAGTTCCGAGACTGTCAGGCCGTCTTGCTCCCACAACACCAGCATCGCGAGGTATTGCGGATAGGTGAGGCCCATCTCTTCGAGCATGGGTTTGTACAGCTTGGTCATGGCCAAAGAGGTGGAATACAGCGCAAAACACAGCTGGTTGTCCAGCTGCAGCATGGCGTCAGTGGCATTGGCGGTGTCGGTTTTGTTGGGCATGATTTGAATTATAGCGAGCAATTAAATTGTGTGCAAGTTAATTGTTTCCGGATGTTCCATGGGCGCTTTTCAAGGGCTTTGTACCGGGGCAGCCTGTAACGAGGGCGCGCCACTAAACTTGAGGCCATGCAACCCCCCAGTACCGCGCGCGCCGCAAAACCTCTTAAAGGCAGTGGAAAGCCCGCGCCCATTCCGCAAGTCATCGAAGAACTTCGCCCTGGCCAGTCGATTGAGCTGCTCAAGGAACTGCACATCCTCACGCGCGAAGGCAAGCTCAACCAGGACACGCGGCGCAAGCTCAAGCAGGTCTATCACCTGTACCAGTTCATCGAGCCCTTGCTCAATGAGGTGGCTGCGGAGAAGGCCGCCTTCAGCCTGGCCGACCACGGCGCCGGCAAGTCCTACCTGGGCTTCATCCTGTACGACCTGTTCTTTAATGTCGCGCACCGCGGCGAAAAAACCGCAGGCCATGTGTATGGCATCGAAACGCGTGCCGAGCTGGTTGAAAAGTCACGCGTGCTGGCCCAGCGGCTGGGTTTTGCGCGCATGTCGTTCCTGAATCTGTCGGTGCAGGAGGCCACCACTTCGGCTGAACTCCCGCCCACCGTGGACATCGTCACCGCCCTGCATGCCTGCGACACCGCCACCGATGACGCCATTGCATTCGGGCTGGCCAAAAATGCCCGCCACATGGTGCTGGTGCCGTGCTGCCAGGCCGAAGTGGCCGGTGTGCTGAAGAAAAGCCGTGCCCTGTCACTGTCCCGCACGCCGCTGGCCGAACTCTGGCGGCACCCGCTGCACACGCGTGAATTCGGCAGCCAGATCACCAATGTGCTGCGCTGCCTGCAGCTCGAAGCCAACGGCTACCAGGTCACCGTGACCGAGCTCGTGGGCTGGGAGCATTCGATGAAGAACGAACTCATTCTTGCCAGCCGGCCTGCGCAGCCGCAGGCCGGTAAAACCCGTGCCGCCCAAGCGCGTTTGCGTGAGGTGCTTGAAGAGTTGGGCCTGGGTGAACTGACCGCCCGCTTTGCGGTGCAGGCCGAGCCAGCCTAGAGCAGGGCCGGCGCTTCGCTGCGGCGCTCTGCCGCCAGCACCCGGATGGTGGTGATCAGCTGGTGCTGAGCCTCGGTGGGCGCCATGTCGGCGCGCAGCGTCAACCCCACCAGCTCTTCGGTGCCGGCCATGCTGACGGGCAGGCGCACCAGCGTGCCGCTCTCCAGGTCCGGCCGCACAGCCCCCAGCGGCGAAAGCCAGACTGCATCGCTTTGCTGCGTGTAGCCGCGTGCGATGGACACCGACAGCGTTTCGACCAGGCGCACGGGGGGCGGCAGGCCGCGTGTGAGGAAAAATCCGTCGGCGGTATGGCGTATGGCCGTGCCCTGCGTGGGCAGGATCGTGGTGAAGGCCTGCAAGCCGACCAGCGGATCGGCCTTGCGCCCTGCTTGCGCCAGCAGCGGGTGGTCGGGGCGTACCGCCAGTACCAGTGGGTCGGCATACAGGTGCTCAAACGTCAGGCCCAGCATATGGGCCGGTTCGGCAAAACGCCCAATCACCAAATCCAGCGCGCGCTGGCGCAGGCTGGCCAGCAGTTCTGGGTTGGCGCCGGTCTGGATGCGCAGGCTGGTGTGCGCATCCGGCCCGGACTGGGCCTCTTGCCGCGCCAGCAGCAAGGGCATCAGCCACGGTGCCACCGTCGGCAGCACACCGATGGCAATCACCGCGCTGCCCTGCCGCCGCGTCTGCGCAACGCTGGCGACAGCTTCGCGCAGCGCGCTCACGCTGGCGCCGGCATGCCGCAAAAAGGCTTCGCCCTCGCGCGTGGGCACGGCGCCCTTGCGCCCGCGCTCAAACAATCGCACCGCCAGCAGGCCCTCAAGTTCTTTCAGGGTTTTGGATACGGCGGGCTGCGTGATGGCGAGTACGTCGGCCGCCTTTTGCAGGCTGCCATGCTGCGCCACCGCCAGAAAGCACTGCAGGTGCCGGTATTTGATGCGTTCATCAACCATGCTCCAATTTGACCATTTGGTTATGGATAAGTCGAGAAAATGTCAATATACATAACTGTTTTGGCCGATTAAAGTCAGCTCAGCACGAAAAGCCCGAAAAGCGCCTGCTAAAAAGGCGCCCACCTCTTTCGACCTCTGGAGACATCGATGAAACCCGACCTGAACAACAGTTTTCTGGCCCCGCGCGACTGGACCAGCCATTCGCCCCATATCTACCCCGGCTACAAATCCACCTTGCTGCGCGGCCCCAAGCAGCCGCTGGTGCCCATCACGCAGGCGCTGGCGCAACTCAATGCACCTGTCTATGGCGCCGACCAACTGGGACTGCTGGACAACGATCTGACGAAGAATGCCGTCATGAACGGCGACCCGCTGGGCGAACGCATCATCGTCACCGGCCGCGTGCTGGACGAAGACGGCCGGCCCGTGCGCAATACGCTGGTGGAAGTCTGGCAGGCCAATGCCGCCGGCCGCTACGTGCACAAGGTCGACCAGCACGACGCGCCGCTGGATCCGAACTTCCTGGGTGCCGGCCGCTGCATGACCGACAACGAAGGCCGCTACAGCTTCAAGACCATCAAGCCCGGTGCCTACCCCTGGGGCAACCACCCCAACGCCTGGCGGCCGCAGCATATTCACTTCTCGCTGTTTGGTGATTACTTCGCCAGCCGCCTGGTGACGCAGATGTATTTCCCCGGCGACCCGCTGCTCGGCTACGACCCCATGTACATGGGCGCGCCCGAAAGCGTGCGCGAGCTGATGGTCTCGAAATTCAGTCTCGACGTGACCCAGCCCGACTACGCGCTCGGTTATGTGTTCGACATCGTGCTGCGCGGCCCCAAAGCCACGCGTTTTGAATAAGCGGCAGGAAGACAACGCCATGACGACTACAAGCCCACTTAAACAAACCCCTTCGCAAACCGTCGGCCCCTTCTTTGCCTATGGCCTCACACCTACGCAATACGGCTACGACCTCAAAAGCCTGTTCACGCCCGTGCTGGCCCAGCCGAATGCCAAGGGCGAGCACATCCGTATCACCGGCCAGGTGTTTGACGGCGCCGGCAATGCCGTGATGGACGCGATGGTCGAGATTGCCCAGCCCGACGGCAGCGGGCAGCCCATCTCGTCGGTGGCCGATGCCGAAGCACGCGGCTTCACCGGCTTTGGCCGCTGCGGCACCGGCACCCTGCCGCAAAGCCATTACGAATTCTTCACCGTCAAGCCCGGCGCTGTGGCGGGGCAAGCACCGTTCATCAACGTCTGCGTCACCATGCGCGGCCTGCTGGTGCATACCTTCACGCGTATCTACTTTGATGATGAGGCGGAAGTGAACGGCAAAGACGCGGTGCTGGCCAGCGTGCCGGCCGAACGGCGTGCCACCCTGGTTGCCCAACGCGACCTGACGGGCGCCGGACCGGTTTACCGATTTGACATCCGCATGCAGGACAGCGCGGCTGGCAAGGAGACGGTGTTCTTCGACCTGTGAGTGTGGACCGGGGTTGTGCGGCTGGCCTTGTCTGCTATCAATAAGATAGCTTGTTGCGCTCGTCCCTATTGGCCTACGCCCACTTTTCTTATAAGAACCGCCCGTAAGGCTACAGCCATGCGGCCATGGCGGCAATGCCGCCATGAAGGTTGTTACGCACGCCGGTATACAGGCGCGGCCCGCCCGCGCTATAAAACAGGCCATCACCATCAAGAGGCCTGCCATGACCATTCATCTGGACCACTTCATCGTATCGGCGCGAGACAAGGTGGCTTCGGCCAGGTTTTTGGCAGAGCTGCTCGGCGTGCGGTGGGCTGAAACCACGATAGGGCCTTTTTCAGCCGTCTACATCAACGACGGCTTGACGCTGGACTTCATCGACACCGACGAAGACTTTCCCGTCGAGCATTTCTGCTTTCGCGTGAGCGAGCAGGAATTCGATGCGATCCTGGGGCGCATCCAGGCGGCAGGAATCCAATACCGTAGCTCGGTTCGCGGCCCCATGGACATGCAGGTCAGCACATACCTTGGCGGCAAGGGCATCTACTGGAACGAGCCCGAAGGACACCAGTGGGAGATGCTCACGGTGAGTTATGCGCGTGGATGAGATCCACCCCCGTCCAGGCTCACTGCGTGTAGCCTGTTCCCCCCTCAAGGGGGCGGCGCCTGGGGCCGGCGAAGCCGGACCCTCGGCCCCCGCTGGTAAATAACTTCGCCCCTGTTACGCTCCTGAATTCTTAACCCAGCATGAGCCGCGGGACTGGCTTTGCCAGACCGCAGGCGGGCGGCCCCCTTGGGGGGCAGGGAGCTACACGAAGTGAGCGACCGTGGGGGCTCAGTCACCCTCCCCGTAATCGTGATCCGGGTGATTGACGGTGCCCAGCTTCCAGTAACCGCGGCCCACGATGTGTCCACGCTCCATGCCCAGCTCTTCAATCAGCAACTTGCGAATGCGGCGCATGGCCGCGGCCTCGCAGGCCAGGTAAATGCGCGTGCCGGGTGCGGGCGCGCCGGCTTTGCGCAACGCGGCTTCCAGTGCCTGGCCAGCCTGCGTGTTGTCACTGCCGCGTGCGGTCCAGTGCGCTTCTACTTTGGCAGCACTGTGCAGCGCGCGTTCTTCCGCCGCATCCACCACTTCGACCAGCACGCGCGCCTGCGCCGTGGCGGGTAGGGCGGCCAGAATGGTTTCAAACGCGGGCAAGGCACTGTCGTCACCGATCAGGAAATGCGCAGGCGCATCCAGCTGAACTTTGTAGCCAGGGCCGGGGCCCATCAAATACAGCACCTGGCCCGGTTGAGCCTGCGCAGCCCAGGTGGAGGCAGGGCCGTCGCCGTGCAGCACAAAATCCACATCGACCTCGTGCACATCGTTGCGCACTGCCAGCGGCGTGTAAGTGCGCATGGACTTCGGCCGCGGCCCATCGGGCAGTGGGCGCTCGGGCTCGGTCTGACCTGGCTCAGGAAAAATCAGTTTCATGTAGCAGGCCGGGTCGGCCACCTCAAAGCCTTCCAGCTCAGCGCCTTGCAGCGTGATGCGGCGCATCAGCGGGCTCAAGGTTTGCACGCGGGTGACCTGCACATGGCGCGGCGGCCGGCGCTTGCGCGGCGCGGCGTCGGGAGAAGGGACGACTGCTGAGGGTGTTGTGGACATGGTGTCTTTCAGGGAGGGCGGCGCATGCTGCGGCCCACAGGTTAAAACTCTAATTGAGAATAATTATCATCTGATTGCAATGGACTGATGGTTTGCAGGGGAAAGACTGGCACGCGTCCTACTTGAGGCGCAACTCTGCTGCAGTAGAGTAAGGACGGGCAAAGTAAAAAGCTCGGGCGTGAGCTGTTACCCATGCCCCAAGGCCTCCGGCCCCCGGCGTTACCCCATTCCCCGTTTTCCGTCCCCCGTTTCCATTTGCCACTTCATCTCCAGCGTATGACCACCATCGGAACCTCCGCTTTCCCCGCGCCACCCAAAGTCGTGCAGGGCCGTCGGAGAGCTGAAGGGTGAACGAGGGGGCCACTGAATGAACTTCGCAGAACTTCTTTCCTGGGCGGACGACTCTTCGCTGCACGTGCTGCTGGCGGCCGGCATCAGCATCGTTCTGGCGCTGGTGGCGCACACCATAGGTGCTGTCGTTGTCCTGCGGCTGACGCGTTCCATGCCTGTGATGGCCCGGGTTGCCGAACAATGCCGCTCTCCGGTGCAGGTGCTGTTGCCCCTGATTGCCCTGCAGGCCGTGTGGCACGGCGCGCCGGATACCTTTCCGCTGATCAACGGAGTGCGCCATGCCAATGGCCTGTTGCTGCTCGCCGCCCTGACCTGGGCGGGCATGCGCGCGGCGCGCGGGGCTGCGCTGGGCGTGATCGGCCTGCACCCGGTTGACGTGGAGGACAACCTCAATGCCCGCCGCATCCATACGCAGACCCGCATGCTGGCGCGCACCGCCATGTTCATCGTACTGCTGACCGGGCTGGCCCTGATGCTGATGACCTTTCCCGGCGCCCGCCAGTTCGGGGCCAGCCTGCTGGCTTCGGCGGGTGTGGCGGGGCTGGTGATCGGTATCGCGGCCCGGCCCGTGTTCAGCAACCTGATTGCCGGCCTGCAGCTGGCGCTGGCGCAGCCCATCCGCCTGGACGACGTGCTGATCGTGCAGGGCGAATGGGGCCGGGTGGAGGAGATCACCGGCACTTATGTGGTGCTGAAAATCTGGGACGAGCGGCGCCTGATCGTTCCGTTGCAGTGGTTCATTGAAAACCCGTTCCAGAACTGGACGCGCACCGGCGCCCAGATCATCGGCACCGTGTTCATCTGGGTTGATTACCGCATGCCCCTGGCCCCGTTACGCGACGCGGCGCGGCGCGCCTGCGAGGAGGCGCCCGAGTGGGACAAGCGGCTGTGCCTGCTGCAGGTGGTGGAATCAGGCGAGCGCAGCATGCAGCTGCGGGTGCTGGTGACGTCCGCCAACTCCAGCCTGAACTGGGACTTGCGCTGCAAGGTGCGCGAGGCGTTGGTGGATTTCATGCAGCGCGAATACCCGCAGCATTTGCCGCTGGTGCGTACGGAGTCGGCCGAGTCGCGGCAGCCGGCGGAACTGCCGGTGGCCGGCCCGGCCGGCGAGCTCAGGCGGCCCTGAGCCGGGCGGGCTGCTGGCCCTCGCCCACGCAGCGCATGAAGGCATGGCTGTCGATCAGCGGAAAGCCTTTGGCGTCCGGCAACTGGTAGTGCCACCATTCGTTGGGGTGGTGCACAAAGCCTGCTTCCAGCATGACCGTGAGCAGCCGCATGCGGTTGACCTGGACGGCCACAGGGTGTGCCGTGTGAAAGTGATGGGACCCGTGCGTCATGGTGTCGACCGGCGTGCCCATGTCCAGCTCCTGCCCGTCGTGCGCCAGCAGCGTGACATCAAGCGCCACGCCCCGTGTGTGGTTGGAGCCCTTGGCCGGATCGGCGATGTAGGCGGGGTTGGGCGCCACGGCCCAAAGTGCCTCCTGCGCTTCCTGCGGCCTGAAGGCGTCGAAAATCTTGAGCTGAAAGCCCATGTCTTTTGCGGCCGCTATGGCTTTGCGCAGGCCGGCGTCTGCCTGCGGATGCAAGAAGCACAGCGGGCTGTCATAAATCACCTGGCCGGTGAAGTTGTTGGTGCTTGCGTAGATCAGGTCGATCACCACGCCATGACTGGCTTCTGTGACAGGAACGAGCGGTGAAAGATTTTCCATGGGCGGGTGATATTTATAAAAAATAAGGCTGCAGGCCAATAGGGTCGTGCGCAAGCAGCTACCAAAAGTATAGCAACTGACGGACCTACTGGAACGCGACTTCCGAAAAGCTGCGCAGCTTGCGGCTGTGCAGCTGCGTGATGCCTTCGGCGCGCAGTAGCTCGATGGCACGGATGCCGATGCGCAGGTGCTGGTCGACGCGCTCGCGGTAGAAATGGTTGGCCATGCCGGGCAGCTTGATCTCGCCGTGCAGCGGCTTGTCGCTCACGCACAGCAGGGTGCCGTAGGGCACGCGAAAGCGAAAGCCGTTGGCGGCAATCGTCGCGCTTTCCATGTCCAGCGCCACGGCGCGGCTCTGGCTGAAGCGGCGCTGCGGCTGGTTGCCGGGCAGCAGCTCCCAGTTGCGGTTGTCGGTGGAGGCCACGGTGCCGGTGCGCATGATGCGCTTGAGGTCGGGGCCGACGGCGTGGGTCACGTCGGCCACGGCTTTTTCCAGTGCGACCTGGATTTCGGCCAGCGCCGGGATCGGCACCCACAGCGGCAGCTCTTCGTCCAGCACATGGTCTTCGCGCACATAGCCGTGCGCCAGCACATAGTCGCCCAGCTGCTGGCTGTTGCGCAGGCCGGCGCAGTGGCCCAGCATGATCCATGCGTGCGGGCGCAGCACGGCGATGTGGTCGGTGATGTTCTTGGCGTTCGCCGGGCCCACGCCGATGTTGACCATGGTGATGCCGGTGCGGTCGGCGCGCAGCAGGTGGTAGCCCGGCATTTGCGGCAGGCGGGGCGGCTGCACGCCAAGCTCGTCGCCGGCCTCGGCGGGCAGGCCGGCGCGCCGGGTCACCACGTTGCCGGGCTCGATGAAGGCGGTGTACTCGCTGTCCGGGTCGGCCATGGCTTCATGGCCCAGGCGCACGAACTCGTCGATGTAGAACTGGTAGTTGGTGAACAGCACGAAGTTCTGGAACCAGTGCGGCGAAGTGCCGGTGTAGTGGCGCAGGCGCTGCAGCGAATAGTCGACGCGCGCCGCGGTGAACAGCGACAGCGGCTGCGGTTCGCCGGGCAGGGGTTCATACGTACCATTCGCGATGCCGTCGTCCATGGCGGCCAGGTCGGGCAGGTCGAACACGTCGCGCATCAGCATGCGGCGGGCTGCGTCCATACTGCCTTCAATATGGTCGTTCTCTGCAAATGAGAAATGGATGGGGATGGGCTGCGTGCTGGTGCCTATTTCCAGCTCCACATCGTGGTTCTGCATCAGCAGGCGGAACTGTTCAAGGTAATAGTTGCCGTAGAGGTCCGGCCGGGTCAGTGTGGTTTCAAAGCGGCCGGGACCGGCCACAAAACCAAAACTCAGCTGCGAGATGTCGGGCGTCTCCAGGATGGCGCGGGCCACGGTGTCGGTATGGATGCGCACGAAAGGGTAGCAGGCGCGCACATGGCCGGGCAGGGTTTCGCCGGCCACATAGCGCTGCATTGCATCGCGCAGGTGGGCAATCTGCTGGTCATAAATGGCGCGAACCTGTGCCAGTGCGGCGGCCGGGTCGCTGTAGCGGGTCGGGGCTATGAAAGGCGGCAGATAGGGCATGAAAAAAGCCTTGTTTTTATGGTGAAGGTCCATCAGGTGGTTTTCGCAAAGCGTAGCACCGCAGGGCATGCACATCATTGTGCTGCAAGTGCCGCGGCACACCCTAGAATGCCCTGATGAAACACCACAACCTTTCGGGGCACCTGCGCACGCTGGCGGCAGTCTTGCTCGGTACCCTGTGCCTGCAGGTGGCCCAGGCGCAGGCCCCGGCACCGGGCCGTGCCCCGCAGGCGCCTGCTGCCGCCGCACCGGCGCAGATCTCCCGTGACGCCCAGCGCGCCTATGAAACCACGCGCGACAAACTGGTGCAGATCCGCACCCTGCTGCGTAACTCCAACACCCAGGCCAGTGTGGGCTCGGGCTTTTTTGTCTCGGCCAACGGGCTCATCATTACCAACTTCCATGTGGCCAGCCAGCTGGCGCTGGAGCCCGAGCGCTACCGCGGCGTCTACGTGCCGGTGGACGGCAAGGAAGCCGAGGTTGAATTGCTCGCCTTTGACGTGCGCAACGACCTGGCGCTGCTGCGCGTGAAGACGCCGGCAACGGGAATGCCGCAGCTGGCTTTTCGCGGGGCGGACAGGCCCCTGGCGCGCGGCGAACGCATTTATTCACTGGGCAATCCGCTGGACATCGGTTTTGCGGTCACGGAAGGCACCTACAACGGCCTCGTGCAGCGCAGCTTTTACCCGCGTATCTTTTTCGGCGGCGCGCTCAACCCCGGCATGAGCGGCGGCCCGGCTTTGGACGACGCCGGCCAGGTGGTCGGTATCAACGTATCCAAGCGGCTGGACGGCGACCTGCTGAGTTTTCTGATCCCTGCCGAATTCGCCCAGGCATTGTTGGCAAAGGCCGCTTCGGCCAAGCCCATTACCAAGCCGGCGCATGCCGAGGTGGCGCGCCAGCTGGGCGAGCACCAGGCACTGCTGACGCAAAAATTCACCGCGGTGCCGCTCACGGCGCAAAAGCACGGTGGCTACAGCGTGCCCGTGCCCGAAGATTCCCTGGCCCGCTGCTGGGGCCGCGGGCGCGAGCCCGACTTCAAGGCCTTTGACCTGGAGCGCACCGACTGCCAGATTGACAGCCACGTGTTCGCGGGCGATTTCAACACCGGCTACATCCGCCTGCGCTACGAAGCCTACAACGCGCCCAAGCTGGGCCCTCTGCGTTTTGCCGTCATGTATTCGCAAAGCTTCGGTAATGAGTACTTCTCCACCCGGGGTTCACGCAAGGCCACGGCGGCCGAGTGCTCTGAACGCTTCGTCGAAACGGGCGGCATGCCCATGCGCGCCGTGGTGTGCATGAGTGCCTACCGCAAGCTGCCGGGCCTGTATGACGTGTCGGTGCTGACGATGTCCGTCAACCAGTCCACACGCGGTGTGCAGGGACGCATGGACGCGCAGGGCGTAAGTTTTGACAACGGCCTCAAGCTGGTGGCGCATTACCTGGGCGGTTTTAAATGGGAGGCCGCACCATGAGCGCCGGCAATCTCGCCCTGCTGCAGGCCACCGACCGCAATGGCGCACTGGTGGGCCGCCTTGACGTGCGGCACTGGCCCGTTACCGTGGGCCGTGCACTCACCGCCGACCTGGTATTGGATGACGGCCATGTGGCCGCTGAACACCTGCGCATAGACCGCACGCCGGAAGGCGAAGTGATGGTGCAGGTGCTGGACACGGTCAACGGTGTCGCGCTGAACCGGACGCTGCATGGCCAGGGCACGCAGTTCAGCTGGCCTGCCGGCGAGGCCCTGACCCTGGGCCGGCTGAAGCTGGGGCTGCGCCTGGCGGAAGCGCCGGTGGCCGCTGAAGAGCGGCTGCCGCACTTTCCGTGGCGCACGACCGGCTGGACTTTGCTGGCATTGGCCGCCATGCTGACCCTGGTGGTGGGGCAATCGTGGCTGACCCTGACCGAGCCTTCCCAGCTGGCGCGGCAATTGCCCGGCCTCATGGCGATGGTGGCCATGGCGATCACCGTGTGGGCGGGCCTGTGGGCTCTCGCCACCAAGCTATTTACCGGCCATCTGCAGTTCTGGCGCCATGTCCGCATTGCCTGCACCAGTTCCGTGGCGATACAGCTGGCGGCCACGCTGGCCGGCCTGCTGGCTTTCATGTTCTCGCTCGAAAGCCTGGCGCGCTTTGAAACGCCGCTGCTGCTATTGGGGGCGGCTGCGGCCATCTATGTGCACCTGTCGGTCATCGTCCCGCAGCGCCGCCGTGGACTGGCGGGGCTGGTGGCCGGCGTGACCGTGCTGGGCATTGTGGCCATGCTGGGCACCAACTGGCTGCAGAACAAGCGCCTGTCCAACAAGCTCTACATGTCCACCCTCTACCCGCCGTCCCTGCGCATGGCGCCGGCTGTGCCCCTGGTGCAGTTTCTCGGAGAGGCCGGCACCATCCGCCAGCGCCTCGACGAACGCCTGAAAGACCGCGAGCCGGATTCGGATACGCCTGAAGATCCGGACGCGGACTAGGCAAAGCCTCCGGCCTGTTTCATGCAAGTTCAAAGTCGAGGTGGAGCCCGGGAAATGCAATCACGTCATCTGATGGTGCTTTCCGCCTGCATTCGTTTTGCATTGGCTGTGCTGCTGCTGGGCGGCGCTTTGCAGTCGAAGGCCCAGGACTGGACCGTGCAGACTTTGTCCACCCGTGTATCGCCAACCGGACAGAGTGTCACGCTGGCCATTGCCCTTTACGGCGATGCGGTTGGGGGCAACCAGCCGGTCAGGCACGTGCTGGTCTACCCGCAACCCGGCGGTGTACCCCAACTCAAGGTTGCCAACGGCCCTGCCGCGTTAACCCTCGGCGGGCCCTGGGTGCGTGGGGCGGTTCAGCTGCAGGCCCAGGGTGTGGCCCTGGTGTACGTGGACCCGCCCAGCGATGCCGAACGCCGTAACCTCAACGCCAGGCCGCGCCGGGAGGTGCGGCAAGACCTTGCCGCGGCGCTCAAGCAGGCGCAGCAGTCGTTTCCCGGAGCGCAGGTTCATCTGGCCGGCTTTTCCCTGGTGGCTCCGCTGCTGGACATCGCCGACGACCTGGAAGGATTCGGGAAGATCGTCGTGGCCTCCAGCGTATTGAAGAACAACCGCACCAGCGACTGGAGCGCCTTGCGCAAGCCCGTACTGATGCTGCACGCGCCTGGCGCTCAATGCGACAGTGCACCTTTTCCGGAGGCGCAAATCCTGGCCCAGCGCAGCCGTTTTACTTTTGTCCAGGTAGGTTACGAGCAGCAGGACGGCAAGGATGATTGCGGGCGTGGTAGCCAGCACGTGCTGCAGGGGCAGGAGGCCATTGTGGCCAAGGCCGTCGCCGGCTGGCTTGAGGGGCAGGAACCGGCCCCTGTTATCGGCTATGCCAGCCCGCCCATTGCCTGGCGAGAGGAAGTCATCACTTACCAGGTGCCCGGCACCTTCGGCACCAACCGGCTGGAAGCCACTTTGCTGTTACCCGAGGTCCGTCGTTTTGGCGGGGGCCCTTATCCGGTTACGGTATTCAGTCACGGGGATATCGTATTCAATCGCGACAAGGAACGGTTCCGCGATATGGTGGTTGCGCGCGAGTTTCTGCAAATGGGCGTGGCCGTGCTGATGCCCGCACGCCGTGGCGTGGGCATGTCTGAAGGCACTTATCCGAAAAACTTTTCCCATGAGGACGGCGACGCCACTTACAAGGCGCGTGTACAGTCCGAAGACGTCTTGCCCGCATTGGTCTGGCTCAAGACCCGCCCGGAGCTTGATGCCAGCCGGCTCATCCTCTCGGGCCAGTCGGCCGGAGGCTACCTCTCGATGTACCTCGCCAGCCAGAGCCCGACGGGGCTCATCGGGGCCATCGATTTTTCAGGCGGGCGAAACGATATAAGAAAAATCGGCAGCGGCCCCGGCCACCTCAACCGGATGATGGTGGATGGGTTCGCGGAGTTCGGAAAAACCACGCGCGTTCCCACGCTCTGGGTCTTCGCGGAAAACGACAGCCGCTATACCGCCAACACCATACGCGCTTCCTACGAAGCGTTTCAGGCGGCAGGGGGCAAGGGACGCTTGCTGCTTCAGCCCCCGATCGAGGGTGACGGACATCATATTTATCACAAACCTGCTTTATGGCGCACCGCCCTCAAAGAGTATTTGAGCGAGATCGGCGTGGCGGCGCGTGCTAACTGAAGTTTCGGCGGTTTTGCCATTTTTTCGTGGCGATGTCGTGCATCAAAGACCTTGAAACACAGCTGCATCGGCCCGCCAACGTGCGTGCCGGGCATTGCGTTGAGATTGCACCGGGAGGGCGCTGAAATCAGTCCTTGACCGGCTCGCGCATCGTCACAAACTCTTCCGCCACCGTGGGGTGGATGCCGATGGTGCTGTCAAATATTGCCTTGGTCGCACCGGCCTTCATGGCCACGGCAAAACCCTGCACGATTTCGCCGGCGTCCGGCCCCACCATGTGCAGGCCGACCACACGGTCGGTGGCGTCTTCGACCAGCAGCTTCATGAGCGTGCGTTCGGTGCTGCCGCTCAGCGTGTGCTTGAGTGCCTTGAAGTCGGCGCGGAACACCGTGACCTTGCCGAACTTTGCGCGCGCATCGGCCTCTGAATAGCCAACCGTGCCGATGTTGGGATGGGTGAAGACGGCGGTCGGCACAAACTCATAACTCATGTTGCGCGGCTTTTTGCCGGCGGCCGGCCCGAAGAGCTGGTCCACCACCACCATGGCTTCGCCCAACGCCACCGGTGTCAGCTGCATGCGCGCCGTCACATCGCCCAGCGCATAGATGGACGGCACCGAGGTCTGGTAGTGCGCATTGACCTGGATCGCACCGGCTGCGTTGACGGCCACACCGGCAGCTTCAAGCCCGATGCCATTCGCATTGGGAACCCGGCCCGTGGCGTAGAGCACGGTGTCCACCTCCAGGCCGCCGCCGTCCTTGAGCGTCACCTGCAGGCCTGTGGCGGTTTTGGCGATAGCGGCGATCTCTGCGCCCAGCTGCAGGGTGATGCCGGTCTTGCTCATCTCGGCGGCAATGAAGCGCCGCACATCATCGTCAAAGCCGGTCAGCAGCATGTCGCGACGATGCACCTGGGTGACCTGTGAGCCCAGCCCATTGAAGATCGAGGCGAATTCGCAAGCGATGTAGCCGCCGCCCACCACCAGCAGGCGCTTCGGGAAGGGGTTGAGGTCAAACATGTGGTCCGAGGTCACCACATGTTCGCGTCCCGGCACGGCAGGCACTGTGGCGGTACCGCCTGTGGAGATCAGGATGTTTTTGGCCGTGAACTTTTTGTCGTCGACCTCGACGGTGTGCTCGTCAAGCAGCCGTGCCCAGCCGGTGATGATCTGCACGCCGGCGCTTTCAAGCAGCTGCACATAAATGCCGTTGAGCCGCGAAATCTCGCGGACACGGTTGGCCTTGAGCGTGTCCCAGTCAAACACCGGCGCCTCGCCGGTCCAGCCGAAGCCGCGCGACTCTTCAAAGCTGTCGCCGTAGTGGGCCGCATAGCTGTAGAGCTTTTTGGGAATGCAGCCCACGTTCACGCAGGTGCCGCCCATCGCAGCGAATTCGGCCAGTCCCACACGGGCGCCGCGCTGGGCCGACATGCGCGCGGCGCGCACACCGCCGCTGCCGCCGCCGATCACGAAAAGGTCAAAATCAAAAGTCTGCATTCGCTGTCCTTGTTCTGGTGTCTGCTGACGTTGCTTTTTCGGGTGCCTTGATGCCGGCTCTCAAGACTGGAATTCCCGGAGCTCTTTTTTCATCCACTCAATGAACACCCGCGTGCGCATGGGCAGCAGCCGGGCATGCGGGTAAACAATGTTGATGGGCCGGGGCGGCGGCTCGAAATCCTCCAGCACGGTGCGCAATTGTTTGGTCTTTAAAAACGGCGCCACCTGGTAAGACAAAAAAGAACCGAATCCCGCACCCGCCGCGCAGGCCGCTACGGCCGGTGCGATCTGGTTGAACTCCAGATTACCACTGACGGCAAGCCGAAGCGGTCGGCCCTGGTCTATGAACGGACCCCATGTGGGGGAATGGTCCGTCAGTCGCACGCAGTTGGCCTTGAGCAGGTCCTTGGGGTGTTTTGGTACGCCGTGGCGGCGAACCCAGGCCGGGCTGGCCACCACCAGGCGGCGGATGGTGCCCACCTTCTGCGCCACCAGGCTGGAGTCTTCGGGCTCGCCGATGCGAATGCCGACGTCGATGCCTTCTTCCAGCAGATTCACCACGCGGTCCAGCAGCACCATGGAGCAGCGCATCTTGTCATGGTGCTGCACAAAGCGCGTCACGGCAGGTGCCACGTGCATTTGCCCGAACAGCATGGGCGCGGTAATGGTCAGGTGTCCGGCGGGTTCGGCCGCGTCGGCCGTCAGTGCCGCTTCTGCGTCCGCGAGTGTGGCCAGCACCTGCCGACAGCTCTCCAGGTGGCGCCGGCCTTCCTCGGTCAGTGAGATGCGCCGGGTGGTGCGGTTGAAAAGGCGCACGCCCAGCTGGGCCTCGAAGCCGGCCAGCATACGCACCATCGCCGGCAACGAGGATTCCATGACCTGGGCCGCGGCCGTAAGGCTGCCTTGTTCGGCAATGTGAATAAAGGCCTGCATGGCCCGGAGTTTGTCCATGGCGACATGCTACGCCGGTTGCGGGGATTCATCCACTAAGTGGATTAGTTAAATGTCTTGAGAGCCATTTATTCAAAATAACGGCTCAAACAGAATCCACTCCCGAGAGCAAGATTTTCAACCCGCCGAAAGCCCCACCATGAGCACACCCGCCGCCAAAGCCCAGCCCGCACAACCCATACGCCTGTACCGCGTCGCCATCTCCGGCCATTCGCACCGGGTGGAGCTGTTTCTCTCGCTGCTGGGCCTGCCCTTCGAGCGCATCGAGATCGACCTCGCCACCAAAGGGCACAAGACGCCGGACTTCCTGGCCATGAACGCCTTCGGCCAGGTGCCGGTGATCCAGGACGGCGACGTCACGCTGGCCGATTCCAACGCCATCCTGGTCTACCTCAACGCACGCTACGCGCCGGATGCCGAGCAATGGCTGCCGCGCGACCCGTTGGCCGCTGCGGCGGTGCAGCGCTGGTTGTCGGTCGCTGCGGGGCAGCTCGCCTCCGGCCCGGCCGCCGCGCGCGTCATCCAGCTGTTCAAGCGGCCGGAAAGTCCGGAAGCCATTGAGCGCGCGCATGCCCTGTTCGCGGTGATGGAGCAGCAGCTGGGCCAGTCGGCTTTTCTCGCGGGCAGCACCCCCACACTGGCCGACATCGCCAACTACAGTTATTCGGCCCATGCGCCGGAGGGCAAGGTCTCGCTGGAAGCCTACCCGCGCATACGCGCCTGGCTGGCCCGCATAGAGGCCTTGCCGCGCTTTGTGCCCATGGTCAGGACGCCGATAGGGCTGGCCGCATGAGCACCGCCACTTTCCACGAAGGCGAGCGCGCTGCGCAAGCGCGCGTGGGCGCGGCCGTGCGCGCGCGCATGGCGGAAATCGGCCCGCGCGTGATTCGCGACTTCATGCCCGACCAGCACCGTGAGTTTTTTGAGCAACTGCCTTTTGTGGTTGCCGGCACGGTGGACGCGAGCGGCCAGCCCTGGGCCTCGGTGCTGGCCCAGCCGCCGGGTTTTATCCACTCGCCCGATGCGCATCACCTGGTGGTGCGCACGCAGCCGCTCGCAGGTGATCCCCTGCAAGGCACGCTGGCAGACGGCGCCGCGATAGGCCTGCTGGGCATAGAGCCGCACACGCGCAGGCGTAACCGCATGAACGGCATCGTTCGCGGCGTGAGTGCCTCGGGCTTCGCTGTGGAGCTGAGCCAGAGTTTCGGCAACTGCCCCAAATACATCCAGGCGCGCGAGCCTGTCTATGCGGACCGTCCCGCGCCCGCAGCCGGGCCGGTGGTGCACGCGTCGGCGCAGCTCAATGACGCGGCGCGCCGCATGATTGAACAGGCGGACACGCTGTTCATCGCCACAGCCTATGAGGGCAACGGTGAGCAAGCCGGCCGCGCCGGCGGCGTGGACGTGTCGCACCGCGGCGGCAAGCCCGGCTTTGTGCGCGTGGAGGCCGACGGCACCCTGACCGTGCCGGACTTCGTCGGCAACTACTTCTTCAACACCTTGGGCAACCTGGTAGTGAACCCGCGTGCCGGCTTGCTGTTCATTGATTTCGACAACGGCGACCTGCTGTACCTGGCCGTCACGGCCGACATCATCTGGGACGGGCCCGAGGTGCAGTCCTTCACCGGCGCGCAGCGCCTGATGCGTTTCAAGGTGCAGTCCATGCGGTTGGTGGAATCTTCCTTGCCGCTGCGCTGGGGCGAGGCGGAACTCTCCCCGGTGCTGGAAGCTACCGGCGCCTGGGCTTAGCCTATGGCTTCGAGCGCGAGTTCGCGCTCCAGCCACGCGCGAAACTTCTGCACGGCCGGCCGCTCTGCACTGTGGGCTGAGATCACGATGCGATAGCCCAAACCCGCGACCGTCTCGCCGGGCAAGACAACCGTGAGCTGGCCGCTGCGCAACAGCGGCAGCACCAGTGGCGTGCGCCCTATCGCGACGCCGGCGCCTTGCACGGCCGCGGTCAGGACATGCTCATACTGCGAAAAATACAGGCACGGCTGCTGCGCCGATTGTTTCAAGCCCAGGCGCTCGTACCAGTCCGGCCACGACATCCAGGGGAAACGCGTGGCCGGGTCGTAATAGACCAGTAGCGGTGTGGCCGTGATGTCGGCGGCGTTACGAATGCGCGTCGCGACGGCCGGCGCCGCCACCAGCAGGGCCTGCTCCTGCAGCAGGGGTGGCGGGTCTTCGCCGCCCGGCAGCACAGGGTAGAGCCGCACGGCCAGATCCATGCCTTCGCGCTCCAGGTTGACGCGCGCTTCCGTGGCGTCGACGCGCACATCGATGGCGGGCTCCAGCAACTGGAACCTGGCGAGTTTGGGCGCCAGCCACAGCGCGGCGAAAGAGGGCGTGGTGGTGACAGCCACAGAGACCCTGTCCACCGCCAGCAGGCGGTCCACGGCCGAGGCCAGCTGCGCCAGCGCGGCGCGGGCCGTCTCATAAAGCTCACGGCCTTGCGGCGTCAGGCTCAGGCCCTTGCCGCCACGCAGGAACAGCGTCGTGCCCAGCGCATCTTCCAGGCTTTTCACTTGCTTGCTCACAGCTGATTGCGTGATGCAAAGCTCTTCGGCCGCTGCCGTAAAGCTCAGGTGCCGCGCGGCGGATTCGAAACCGCGGATGGCATCGAGCGACATGGCGCGCAATGCGCTGGTGGAAGGGCTGTTCAGCATGGCATGAATGATTGGAATACCCCGTATGACAAACCATCCGGCCGCGCGGACCGGTTCCAAAGAAGAATCAAACCACACTTTTCAAGGAGTCCGCCATGCATGCCTCGCAAACCCCGCTGGAGCTCGGGTCCATCCCCAAACCCCTGCGCCTGCCGCGCGGCCAGGTTTTGGCCTGCACTGGGGGCTGCCTCTGGATCACCAGCGATGCGTTGGCCGGGCGCCGGGACAGCGACGTCGTGCTGGAGAGCGGCCAGTCCTTTGTCACGCCGCAAGCCGCGACTTATTTTGTGGGCGCCCCGCGCGGTTGCGGTGTGCTGTCGTTCGTATTCCCCGACGCTGCTGCCTGAAGCCCTGAGGAGACCCCATGCTGATAGAAACCGAACGCCATGGCCAGCACGTGGTACTGACCCTGAATCGCCCCGAAAAACTCAATGCGCTGAGCTACGCCTTGATCGATGAACTCATGGACAGGCTGAGTGCCCTGGAGCGCGACGACAGCGTGCGCTGCCTGGTGGTGACGGGGCAGGGTGACAAGGCTTTCAGCGCGGGCGCCGATATCGCGGGCTTTGCGCCCGACATCGCAGCGTCGCCCGAGGCGGCTTACCGCAACTTCGTCATGCGCGGCCAGACGATGACGCGGCGCATCGAAAACTACCCCAAGCCCATCATCGCGGCCGTCAACGGCATCGCCTTCGGCGGCGGTTGCGAAACCATGGAAGCCTGCAGCCTGGCGATTGCGGCGGAGCACGCCAGCTTTGCCAAACCGGAAATCCGGCTGGGCTTTCCACCGCCCTTTGGCGGCACGCAGCGCCTGCCGCGCCACATAGGGCGCAAGCGCGCCAACGAAATGATCCTCACCGGCGACGCCATCAGTGCAGAGGAAGCCCTGCTGATCGGCCTCATCAACCATGTGGTGCCGGCCCATGAACTGATACCGGCCTGCCTGCGAATGGCCGACCGCATCGCCGAAAACTCCGCCGTGGCCGTGACAGCCTCGCTGCGTGCGGTGACGCGCGGCCTGAATGTTTCCATCGACGAAGGCCTGGCGATCGAGGCCGCGCAGTTCATGATCGCCGCGGCTTCGCCAGACGCACGGGAGGGAACGGCAGCGTTTGTGGAGAAGCGGCAGCCTGTATTTCTTCATCGCTGAGGCTGCATTTTTCGCAGGCCGCACAGGATAGTGCATCACATCACATCAGGTGCGCCCGGGTGACATTTCGCGTCGTTTGCGACGCAGATCACGGATGCCAGGTTGCCCGCAGCGCCGTGGAAGGCATGGCGCCGAGCGCTTGCCCGAGCTGCTTCGCCGCCAGAACCGTGGCGGGCGCGTAACGCGCGAGTACCGCACCCGTCAGTCGTTCCACCGGGCCCGCCGTGCTGACAGAGCCCAGCACGGCGCCATGGCGTCCGCGCACGGCCGCGGAGACGCTCGCGATTTTCGAGTTCCGCTCGCCGCGGGTGATGTGGAAACCGCATCGACGGATGCGCTCATTCAGATCACCCGGTTCGCCCAGGGCAGCCAGAATCACCCGGCCGGCGGATCCGCGGTCCAGGGGAAAAACCTCGCCAGAGCGAATTTGGCTCTGAACACCTGCCGTTCCCTCGCAACGCATCAGGCAGCTGCGCAGGTTGCCTTCGAAGACGAAGAACGAGGCGCTTTCTCCCGTGGCCGTACCAAGCTGGCGAAGGATGGGTTCGATGGCGGAGTCGAGGTCGAACTGCGCCTGGTAGCGGGAGCCCATCCAGCCTACTGCAGGGCCGAGCCGCCACGCACCGTCTTCGCGCCTGACGAGGAATCTGGCTGCAGCGAGCGTGCGCGCAAGCCGCAGCACCGTGGGTTTGTGCATGCTGGTACGGCGTGCGAGCTCCGCCAGCGGGAGAAAGAGCTCGTCGCCTTCGAAGGCAGTGAGGATAGCCAGCGCACGCGCCACGGCCGTGACGTTCTCGTCGCCTGGACGCGTCGAGGTTCCCACCGGCCCGTCCGCGAGAAGTCGCTTCGGCGTCGCATGCGGCGGCTTGGACCTGGACTCTTGCGGCATGGCCGGATTGTATTCAAGCCCGCGCACCGTTACGTCAGGCGTAACGCATTGCCTATCCTGTATCTTTGTTCGGATCATGCGCTCCTTGATCCAGGAGACACGTTCCATGACAAACATGCACGCCAGGCGCCGTAGCTTCCTTGCTTCGGCGGCTGCAATCGCCGCGTTCGGCGCCTGGGCGCAGGGCGCCTCTTCGGTTTCGACCAGGATGGTGATTCCATTCGCCGCCGGTGGCGCGACGGACGTCCTCGGCCGCGATCTGGCCCAGGCCATGAGCGCCGCCCTGGGACAGCCTTTCATCATCGAGAACGCCGGCGGCGGCGCCGGCGTGCCTGCCATGCAGAAGGTGACAGGCTCGAAGGCCGATGGCCATACGCTGCTCTTCGCCGCCTCCGGCAACATCACGGCACAACCCCTGCTGCAGAAGCCGCGTGTGGACATCCTGACCCAGCTCACGCCGGTGGGGATGATCGCCACGGCACCACACGTGCTGGTGGTGACGGCGAAGATGCCGTTCAAGACGATCGCGGAGCTGGTTGCGTATGCCAGGGCACATCCGGGCCAACTGAACTTCGGCTCTGCAGGCGTCGGGGGATTGGCTCACCTCGGCACGGAACTGTTCGCGCGCGCCGCGCAGATCGACATCAAGCACGTGCCGTACCGCGGGGCATCGGCGGCGACCACGGACCTTGTCTCCGGCCAGATCCATGCGATGTTCGGAACCATGCCTTCGTTCACCGGCATGGCCCAGAACGGCTCGCTGCGCGTCATCGGCCTCACCGCCCCCAGCGCCGCAGTACCTCTGAAGGGGATCCCCTTGATTTCGAACACCGTTCGCGGCTTCGGCTACAAGAGCTGGAATGCCATCTTCGCGCCCAACGGAACGCCGGCGCCCGTCGTCGCGCGCCTCTATGCGGCGATGAAGAAGGCGTCGCTCGACCCTGGGGTGGCCAGGCGTTTCGAAGAACAGGGGGTCGACATCGAGCTTGCGGACGCGGCCGAGCTCACCGACATGATCCGCAAGGAGACCGGACTTTGGGACAAGGTGATCCGCGAAGCAAACATCCAGGTGAACTGATCTCCATATGTCGCAATTCGCCTCTTCCGAGGCCGTGCCGAGGGTGACGCGCCTGTCACCGGGAGCACGTCCCGTCGCGGTACCGAGCTTGCGAAAATTCCTGTCGTTGCAGGATTTCGAAACAGGCGCCCGGCGCCACCTGCCGCGCCCGCTCTTTGAATACATCGCCGGCGGAGCGGAAGACTCGGCCTCGCTGCACGATAACCGCGCAGCGTTCTCGGAGTTCGGTTTCATCACGCGAGTGCTGCGCAACGTGTCCGGCCGCAGCCAGGCGGTCGATCTTCTGGGGAGGCGCTACGCATCACCGTTCGGCATCGCGCCTATGGGCATCAGTGCGCTCAGCGCGTATCGCGGCGACCTCGTGCAGGCCCGCGCAGCGGCGGCCGAGGGCGTGCCGATGATCATGAGCGGCTCCTCACTTATCCCGCTGGAAGAGGTGATGGCCGCGGCCCCGGAGACGTGGTTCCAGGCTTACCTGCCGGGCGAGACCGCCAAGATCGAGGCGTTGATCGACCGCGTTGACCGTGCGGGCGTCAAGACGCTCGTGCTGACGGTCGACACCGCCGTGCTCGCCAACCGCGAGAACAACATCCGTGCAGGCTTTTCCACGCCCCTGCGACCGGGCTTGCACCTGGCGTGGGAGGGGCTCACCCACCCCCGCTGGACGATCGGCACCTTCCTGCGGACGATGGTGGTGCACGGCATGCCGCACTTCGAGAACTCGTACGCGACCCGTGGCGCTCCGATCCTCTCGTCGCGGGTGGCACGTGACTTCGGCGCCAAGGACCACCTGGATTGGGAGCACCTGGCCCTCATCCGCCGCAAGTGGAAACGCACCCTGGTGGTCAAGGGCATCATGAACCACGAGGACGCACGCAAGGTGCGGGACATGGGCGCCGACGGTCTGATCGTGTCGAACCACGGCGGCCGCCAGCTCGATGGCACGGTCTCGCCGCTGCGCGTACTGCCCGAGGTTGTCCGGGCGGTTGGCGCCGACTTCCCGGTCATGATGGACAGCGGCATCCGGCGCGGGACGGACGTCCTGAAGGCGCTCGCACTTGGCGCCAGGTTCGTGTTTGTCGGCCGCCCGTTCAACTATGCGGCCGCCGTCGCCGGCGAAGAGGGCGTGCGCCATGCAATCCGCATCCTGGCCGACGAAGTCCAGCGTGATCTGGGCCTGCTCGGTCTGACCTCCATTTCGGAAGTACACGGTGCACAGTTGCGCGAGCTGGCACTCGCGAGGGATGGTGGCCATGGGCTGCAAATGCAGTCTGGTTCAGGCCGCTGAAGGCCCGGCACCGATAATGGGGGATGAGCTCCTCTCCTTCCCCTTCCTCCTCCTCTTCCGCCGGCAATACCGACTTCGCCAGCCTGCCCCTGAATGCCGCCGTGCTGGCCAACCTGCGGCAGCTCGGCTACCTCAGCATGACGCCCATCCAGGCTGCCAGCTTGCCGGTGGCGCTGCTGGGCAAAGACCTGATTGCCCAGGCCAAAACCGGCAGCGGCAAGACCGCCGCCTTTGCGATACCTCTGCTGGCCAACCTCAATGCACGGCGCTTTGCCATACAGGCCATGGTGTTGTGCCCCACGCGAGAGCTGGCCGACCAGGTGGCGACCGAGATCCGCCGTCTGGCGCGGGCCGAGGAAAACACCAAGGTGGTGGTGCTGTGCGGCGGTGTGCCGCTACGCAACCAGACCGCCAGCCTGGAAAACGGCGCGCACATTGTGGTGGGCACGCCCGGCCGCATCATGGACCACCTGGCGCGCGGCAATTTGACCCTGGAAGCGCTGAACACCCTGGTGCTCGATGAAGCCGACCGCATGCTGGACATGGGATTCTTCGAAGACATCGTCACCGTCGCCAAGCAGTGCCCGAAAGAGCGGCAGACACTCCTGTTCTCGGCAACCTATCCTGAAGGCATTGCCAAGTTGAGCCAGCAATTCATGAAGGCGCCGCAAACCATCACGGTGCAGGCGCAGCATGAAAAAACCAAAATCCAGCAGCGCTGGTACCAGGTGCCGGACAGCGACCATGACGAAGCCCGCCTGGGCGCCGTCGCGCAGGTGTTGCGGCATTTCCGCCCGGTCAGCACGCTGGCGTTCTGCAACACCAAGTCGCAGTGCCGCGCACTGGTGGCCTATTTGAAAGAGCAGGGTTTTAGCGCGCTGGCGCTGTTCGGCGAGCTGGAGCAGCGCGAGCGCGACCAGGTGCTGGTGCAGTTTGCCAATCGCAGTTGCTCGGTGCTGGTGGCCACCGATGTGGCTGCCCGCGGCCTGGACATCGCGCAGCTCGCGATGGTCATCAACGTCGACGTGACGCCGGACGCCGAAGTGCACATTCACCGCATCGGCCGCACTGGCCGCGCTGATGAAGAGGGTTGGGCCATCAGCCTGGCCAGCATGGACGAGATGGGTTATGTCGGGAAAATCGAGGTGCTGCAAAAGGCTGAATCCGAGTGGCACAAATTGACCGAACTGACACCCGCCAGCAATGAACCGCTACTGCCGCCCATGGTGACGCTGCAGATCGTGGGCGGGCGCAAGGAAAAAATCCGCGCCGGCGACGTGCTGGGCGCGCTGACCGGCGAGGCCGGCTTCACGCGTGAGCAGGTCGGCAAGATCAACGTCAACGAGTTCTCCACCTATGTGGCGGTGGACCGTGCGATTGCTGCCGAAGCCCTGCACAAGCTGTCCACCGGGCGGGTCAAGGGCAAAAGCGTGAAAGTGCGGCTGCTGGATGACGAGCCTGAGGGCCGCTGACCTGGATTTTTAAGCAAAATCGGCCCTCAGCCCATACCTGAATTGCGCGAGCAGCTATTAAATTTATAGCGAAGAGAGCGCTGATTCGTGCCGGCAGCCCTGACGTGTAGGCGCCCATGCCACCCGCAAGCGGACGCCGCGTGGTCATGGCGGACGCCAAAGCCGCAAACCGCCGCAAATCGCCGGTATCCGCCTCGAAGAGGTCCACAATGACTGGTACCCCAGATCAGCGCGCTTTTGCGCAGGTGCCCGCCTGCGGCGAGCGCCACGCTGAGAGGCTCCCTTCATTGATTGACGATTGCGCGGCGGCAGGCTTGCTCCAGGCCTGACCCTTGCGCAGCCGGCAAGGAAAGAATCCATGGTCAGGCTCCAGTTTTCCGTCGAACTCAACTACGACGTCGCGCCTCCGGGCGGCGACTTCATCTTCAACGTCCACGCGGCGCACACGCAGCAACAGATCGTGCAGGCCGAAAACCTGCAGGTCAGCCAGCCGGTGCCCTTCACCATCGACACCGACCCGGCGAGCCGGAACCGCTACCTGCGCCTGCAGGCCCAGCCCGGCCCACTGAGCGTGCGCTATGAAGCCACCGTAGACATTTACCACTACACAGCGGCGCCCGGTGAGTTGGGCGAGGTGCCGGTCTGCCAGCTTCCCGGTGCCGTGCTGCCCTACATCTACCCGAGCCGCTACTGCCAGTCCGACCGGCTGCAGAAGCTGGCCTCCAACGAGTTCGGTCATTTGCAGCAAGGCTACAGCCGGGCAGAGGCCATCTGCCAGTGGGTGCAGCAGCGCGTGAGTTTCGAGTCCAACAGCTCGCACGGCAGCACCTCGGCGATCGACACGGTGGTGGAGCGCGTCGGTGTGTGCCGCGATTTCGCGCACCTGATGATTGCGCTATGCCGCGCCCTCAACCTGCCGGCGCGTTTTGCCACCGGCATTGATTACGGCGCCGACCCCGCGCTCGGCCCCACCGACTTCCATGCCTATGTCGAGGTTTACCTGGGCCATCGGTGGTACCTGTTCGATCCGTCAGGCACCGCCATTCCCATGGGCTTTGTGCGGTTTGCCACCGGCCGTGATGCGGCCGACGCGGCTTTTGCCATGTTGTTCGGCAGCGTCACGTCCAGCGCACCCATCATCCACATCCAGGCTGTGCCCGATGGCTATGGGCAACTGGTCGTGCCGCAGCGCGTGAACCATGCGCTTTCGACCGACGGCCTTTGAGCACGGGAGTCGGTAGCCGGCTTGGCTGCTAGCGTGCTGCGAGCGCCGCGCGGTTCGACGCGAGGACGTTGTTCTTCTCCAGCCGCCCGCCGGCCTGGACAGCGGCGATCCAGGTGTCGGTGGAGCCTGTGGCGGCAAAGCGCGAGTGAAATACCACGCTGAACACGCGGTGGATTTCTTCGGCGCTGGCCCGGCCGGCCTCGTTGGCATAAGGCAGTGCGCCACTGGCATCCTGCAAAAACTCCACATGCAGGCCGCGGTGCGTGGCCTCAAAAATCGTGGAAGCGTCGCAGTTGTGTGTCATGTAGCCGATCACCGTGAGGGTGTCGATGCGGTTCTTTTCCAGCCATCCGGCGAAGTCGGTGCCGGTGTAGACGCTGGGCCAGGATTTTTCAACGTAGTGGTCGCGCGGGCGGCTCGCCACGGTCTCATGCAGTTCCCACAGGGGGGAGCCTTTGGCGAACAGCGGCGACGCGGCCGATTCGCTGTGCTGCACCACCACCACCGGGATACCCGCAGCGCGCGCCGCGTCCATGGCGCGGCCGATATTGGGCAAGGTTTTTTCCACCGGCGGGTATTCGATGAGCAGGCCGCCGCCGCTGAAATATTCCTTTTGCACATCGATGACGACGAGGGCGCGGCGTGGTGCTGCGGGCTTTGAGTTCGGGATGGCCATGTGTTTGCTCCTGCGGGTTGTTGCTGAATCAAGTGATCAACGAATGCTGATGGTGTGATTGTTGGGCTGGGGGAGCTTTCATGAAAGTGGCCCAATTGACAATATTCGATAGAATCGGGTCATGTCGAAAAACACACTTTCACAGGTGCCGACCGCTGGCAAGTCACGCATCAAGTCGCGCACCACAAGTCAGCTCAGCACGGTCGCTGTGGTGGCGTTTGACGGCATCAGTCCGTTCCACCTCTCCGTGCCGTGCATGGTGTTTGGCAGCGATTTTTCAGGGCCAGACCTGCCGCGCTTCAGGCTGCTGGTGTGCGCCGAAACGCCGGGCAACCTGCGCACGACCGCCGGTTTCACCATTGCGGTGGAGCACAGCTTGAGCGTGCTGGCCAAGGCGCAAACCGTGGTGGTGCCGTCATGGCGGGACCCGATGGAGCGGCCGTCCGAAGCCCTGCTCAAGGCTTTGCGTGCGGCGCACAAGCGCGGCGCGCGCATCGTCGGGCTGTGCCTGGGGGCTTTTGTGCTGGCCGAGGCCGGCTTGCTGGACGGCCGGCCTGCCGCCACGCACTGGGCGCTGGCGCCGGCTTTTGCCGAGCGCTATCCGCAGGTCAGGCTGCAGCCCGATGTGCTGTATGTGGACGACGGTGACGTGCTGACCTCGGCAGGCACGGCCGCCGGCATTGATTGCTGCCTGCATTTGCTGCGCCGGGACTTCGGCGCAGAAACCGCCAACCGGGTGGCGCGCCGCATGGTGGTGGCGCCGCAGCGGCAGGGCGGCCAAGCGCAGTATGTGGAGCAACCCTTGCCGGCCACGGGCTCCGACCACCGGCTGTCGGCCATCCTGGCGTGGGTGCAGGAAAACCTGCGCCAGCCCCACAGCCTCGACACGCTGGCGGCACGTGCCCTGATGAGCCGGCGCACCTTCACCCGGCACTTCCGGCACATCACCGGCACCACCGTGGGCCAATGGCTGGCAAGCCAGCGCCTGGCGCTGGCGCAGCGGCAACTCGAATCAACCGGCCGCTCGATGGAGCAGATCGCCCAGGACGCAGGCTTCGGCTCGGCGGTATCCCTGCGGCAGCACTTTGCGGCGACGCTTGGAACCTCGCCGTCGATGTACCGGCGCGAGTTCCGGGGCAACTGATTTTGAGGAAATGAGGCTGTTAGCCAATGGTGACGGGCGCAAGCAGCTATTAAAATAATAGCAAATGAAGGACTTTAAAAGCAGCCGGACGGGACGGCCGCCCGGCCCTGCCGGTCAGGGTTTTGCCGCGGCAGCCTTGGCCGCGGCGCGGCGGCGTTCGAGGAAGGCCTGCAACTCACCGATCACTCCCTTGCGGAAGGCGAGCACGCACAGCACAAAGATCGCGCCGATGATGACGGTGACCCAGGAGCCGACCTTGTCGGCCAGCAGGTTCTGCAGCGCGATCACGATGCCCGAGCCCATGACCGGGCCGAAGAAAGTGCCGACGCCGCCCAGCAGGGTCATCAGGATGACCTCGCCCGACATGGACCAATGCACATCCGACAGCGTGGCAAAACCCATGACCAGGGTCTTCATCGAACCGGCCAGGCCGGCCAGCGCGGCCGACAGCACAAAGGCCAACAGCTTGTAGCGGTCGACGTTGTAGCCCAGCGAGATGGCGCGGGGTTCGTTTTCGCGGATCATCTTGAGCACCTGGCCGAAGGGCGAGTGCACGATGCGCGAGATGAACAGAAAGCAGGCCACAAAAATCGCCACCACCACGTAATACAGCGTGACGTCGGATTCAAGCGGCAGCAGGCCGAACAGCTTGCCGCGTGGCACGCCCTGCAGGCCGTCCTCGCCGCCGGTAAAGCTCGCCTGCAGGCAGACGAAGTAGACCATCTGCGCAATCGCCAGCGTGATCATGGCGAAATAAATGCCCTGGCGGCGGATGGCCACCAGGCCGACCAGCAGGCCGATCAGCCCGGCCGCCACCGCGCCGGCCAGCAGAGCCAGTTCGGGTGTCCAGTTTTGCGACTTGATGAACCAGCCGGTGACATAAGCGGCAGAGCCGAAGAATGCGGCATGGCCGAACGAGAGCAGGCCGGTAAAACCCAGCAACAGGTTGAAGGCGCAGGCGAAGAGCGCAAAGCACAGCAGCTTCATCACAAACACCGGGTAGAGACCCAGGAAGGGCGCAGCCAGCGCAAAAGCCAGCAGGACGAGGTAAGTGATGCGCAGCATGTTGGCGGCTTTGGTGGAGAGGGCGCTCATGGTCAGGCTTCCTTTCCGAAGAGGCCGGCGGGCCGGAACATCAACACGATGACCATGATGACGAATACCACGATGTTGGACGCTTCAGGATAAAACACCCGGGTCAGGCCTTCGACGATGCCCAGGCCCAGGCCGGTGATGACCGAGCCGAGGATGGAACCCATGCCGCCGATCACGACGACGGCAAAGACCACGATGATCAGGTTGGAGCCCATCAGCGGGTTGACCTGGATGATGGGCGCGGCCAGCACGCCGGCCAGGGCTGCCAGGGCGGCGCCCGCGCCGTAGGTCAGCATCACCATCATGGGGACGTTGATGCCAAAGGCCTGCACCAGCGGCGCGTTTTCGGTGCCGGCGCGCAGGTAAGCGCCCAGCCGGGTGCGTTCGATCAGGAACCAGGTGCCCAGGCAGACTACCAGCGACACCACGACTACCCAGGCGCGGTAGATGGGCAGGCGCATGAAGCCGAGGTCCATGGAGCCGGCCAGCAGGTCTGGCACGTTGTAGTTCTGGCCCGAGACGCCGTAGATTTCACGGAAGACGCCCTCGAGCACCAGCGCCAGGCCGAAGGTCAGCAGCAGGCCGTAGAGCGGGTCCAATTTGTACAGATGCTTGAGGAAGAGCCGCTCAATGATGACGCCGAGAATGCCGACCGTCAGCGGCGCCAACACCAGCGCGAACCAGTAATTCATGCCGAACTGGTCCAGCATGATCCAGGCGGCGAAGGCGCCCAGCATGTAGAGCGCGCCGTGCGCAAAGTTGACGATGCCCAGCAGGCCGAAAATCACCGCGAGCCCCAGGCTCAGCATGGCGTAGAAGGCGCCATTGACCAGGCCCAGCATCAGCTGGCCCATAAACGCTTGCAGGGGAATACCGAAAATTTCCATGGGAACCTGTCAGGACACCGATACCGTGAGTTGTGGCGGGAGCGCAAGGGTTTTTCAAAGAAGCAGCCGGTCATTCTGCATTTCTGCGAAATGACCGGCTGGATCGAACCCTCGTTCTACCCCGTTTTTTGTTTTTTCGTCAGTTCAACGTTTGCGCAGTTGCAGTGATGCTTTACTTCTTGAGAGCCGAGCACTTGGATTCGGCCACCGTGGTGAAAGCCTGCTCGCCAGGCACCTTGGCGATGGTCTTGTAGTAGTCCCATGGCGTGCCCGAATCCTTGGAGCTCTTGACTTCATACAGGTACATGTCGTGGATCATGCGGCCGTCGGCGCGGATCTGGCCCTTGTTGTAGAAGTCTTCGATCTTCATGCCCTTGAGCGTGCTCATGACCTTGTCGGAATCGGTCGTGCCGGCGGTTTGCACGGCCTTCAGGTAGCTCAGGGTGGCGGAGTAGTCGGCCGCCTGCAGGCTGGAAGGCATGCGCTTGTATTTATCGAAGAAGCGCTTGGCGAACTTGCGCGAGGCGTCGTCCTGGTTCCAGTACCAGCTGTCCGCCAGTTGCAGGCCTTCGGTGTTGGCCAGGCCCAGGGAGTGCACGTCGTTGATGAACACCAGCAGGCCGGCAACCTTCATGGTCTTGCCGATGCCGAATTCCTTGGCGGCCTTCATGGCGTTGGTGAAGTCGCCGCCGGCATTGGCCAGTGCCAGGATTTGCGCCTTGGAAGACTGCGCCTGCAGCAGGAAAGACGAAAAGTCCGAGGCGTTCAGCGGATGGCGGACGGTGCCGGCGACGGTGCCGCCGTTGGCCTTGACCACGGTGGAGGCATCGCCTTCGAGCGAGTAGCCGAACGCATAGTCGGCGGTCAGGAAGTACCAGCTCTTGTTGCCGGCCTTGACCAGCGCGGAACCGGCGACCTTGGCCAGCGAGACCGTGTCGTAGGCGTAGTGGATGGTGTAGGGCGAGCAGTCTTCATTGGTCAGGCGGGCCGAGCCGGCGCCGATGACGAGGAAGGGCTTTTTCTTTTCGGTGGTGACTTTGGACATGGCCAGCGCCGTGCCGGAGTTGGTGCCGCCAATCAGCATCTGCAGGCCATCCTTGTCGATCCACTCACGCGCCTTGGATGATGCAACGTCGGCCTTGTTCTGATGGTCGGCGCTCAGCACTTCGATGGGGCGGTTCAGGACCTTGCCGCCGAAATCCTGCACGGCCCACCTCAGCATTTCAGCGCCGGCGGGGCCGTCGATGTCGGCGTAAAGGCTGGACATGTCGGTGATGATGCCGATCTTGATCGGGCCGGTGTTCTGTGCGAAGGCTGCGCCTGTGAGGCCAAGGGCGAGTGCGGCGGCAAGTGCTTTGAGTTTCATGATGTCTCCTGTTATGGATGGGGGGTGAACTGGGGGGGACCAAATGAGGACTGAAAAGGGATTCGGCGCACCCGGCCTCAGACGCCGAGGTATTCCTGCAGCATGCCCATGTTTTGTGTCAGCTCGGACTGCGCAAATTGCTTGACGATGCGGCCGTGCTCCATGACATAGAAGCGGTCGGCCAGCGGCGCGGCGAAGCGGAAGTTCTGTTCGACCAGCACGATGGTGTAACCCTTGGCCTTGAGCGTGAGGATCATCTCTGCCAGCTTCTGCACGATGACCGGCGCCAGGCCTTCGGAAATTTCATCGAGAAGCAAGAGGCGCGCGCCTGTGCGCAAAATGCGCGCCACGGCCAGCATCTGCTGCTCGCCGCCGGACAGCCGCGTGCCGGGGCTGCTGGCGCGTTCCTTGAGGTTGGGAAACATTGCGTAGATTTCGTCCAGGCTCATGCCGCCGGGCGCTATGGTGGGCGGCAGCATCAGGTTTTCTTCGGCTGTCAGGCTGGCGAAAATGCCGCGCTCTTCAGGGCAGTAGCCCACGCCCAGCCGGGCCACCTTGTGCGGCGCCAGCTTGATGGCTTCTTCGCCGTTGATGCGGATCGAGCCCTTGCGTGCACCCGTCATGCCGACGATGGCGCGCATGGTGGTGGTGCGGCCGGCGCCGTTGCGGCCCAGCAGTGTTACCACTTCGCCTTCGTTGACGCTGAGGTTCACGCCATGCAAGATGTGCGACTCGCCGTACCAGGCGTGCAGGTCTTCTATCTTGAGGAGCTCTTTGGTCATCTAGTGCGCCCCTTGAAGCTCGGTGTTCGCTGTGCCCATATAAGCTTCGATCACCAACGGATTCGCTGACACTTCTGTATAAGGCCCGTCGGCAATGATGGCGCCGCGCTGCAGCACCGTGATGCGATCGGCGATCGACGACACCACGTTCATGTTGTGTTCGACCATCAGGATGGTGCGGCCGGCCGAGACTTTCTTGATCAGCTGCGTCACGCGGTCCACGTCTTCGTGGCCCATGCCCTGCGTGGGTTCGTCCAGCAGCATCAGTTCGGGTTCCAGCGCCAGCGTGGTGGCGAGTTCGAGCGCACGCTTGCGGCCGTAGGGCAGGTTCACGGTGAGCTCGTCGGCGAAGTCGCTGAGGTCGACCTCGGCCAGCAGCTCGCGAGCACGGCCATGCAGGTGAAACAGGGTGTCTTCCGCTTTCCAGAAATGGAACGAGGTGCCGAGGTTGCGCTGCAAGGCGGCGCGCACGTTCTCCAGCACCGTCATGTGCGGGAAGACCGCAGAGATCTGGAATGACCGCACGATGCCGCGCCGCGCGGTCTGCGCGGGTTGCTCAAACGTGATGTCATTACCGTTGTAGACAATGCTTCCGCGCGTGGGGATGAGGAACTTCGTCAGCAGGTTGAAGAAAGTCGTCTTGCCGGCGCCGTTGGGCCCGATCAGCGCATGGATATGCCCTCGCTGGACTTTCAGGTCCACGTTGTTGACCGCCACGAATCCCTTGAATTCCTTGGTCAGTCCTCGTGTTTCGAGAATGAACTCCACTGACAAATTGGCTCTCCGGAAGATGGGTTGGATATCACGGGCGCAAGGTGCCGCGGCGGCTGATGCGGCAGCAGGCGCGAACCCGTGAAACACAGGTGGTCATCCTAGCCACCCACCCTCCGAGGCGGTACCGGGTCAGACCCTTAAGTAGTTTTGCGTGATCCCCTAAGGCCCCCACGCTCCCCATTGCGTGTGGTTCGCGAGGCCTTGCAGGCCGCAGCTTGCGAGACGCTTCGCCTCTGTCGCCCGTCCAAGCCTGCGCAGGCAGGCTTGGAGCCGCGGGCTCCAGCCCCTCGGGGGCGCTGCGCCTGCGGCCCGGCAAAGCCGGTTCCGCGGCCCCTGCTGGTTTAAGAGTTCAGCGGGCCCAACCAAACGGGGGCCGAGGGTACGGCTTTGCCGGCCCTAGGCGCCGCCCCCTTGAGGGGGAGCAGGCTACACGAAGTGAGCCTGGACAGGGGTGGGCTTGTTCTGCCCGGCAAAACCGGTTCCGCGGCCCCTGCTTGATGAGGAGTGCCCCCTCCGGTAGAAAACCGGCGCCCGTATTGGCTTTTTTATTGCTCGCGGTTGCGGCCTGGGCCGCCTTCGCCGCGCTGGCCGCGCGGATTGGTTGCGTCGGCCTGGCGGGACGGTTTGTCTGGGGTGGCGTCGCGTTGTGACTGCTGTTGCTGCTGCTGTTGCTGCAATTGGTGTTGCCGCCGCTGTTGTTGTTCCTGGGCTTGGGCCTGGCGCTGCTGCTCCTGCTGCGCACGTTGTTGCTGTTGTTGCTGTTGTTGCAAATGCTGCTGCTGTTGTTGCAAACGTTGTTGTTGCTGCAGTTGCTGTTGGTGTTGCTGCTGTCTTTGCGCGGCCTGTTGCTGGCGGGTGTTTTCCTGGTCGCGCTGGGCCTGTTCGCGCAGGGCGCGCTGGCCTATGGATTCTTCACCGGAACGGCGCTGCTGTTCCAGCTGGGGACCCTGAAGCTTTTCTCGTTGTTCCTGTTGCTGGCGCAGCTGTTCGCGCTGCGCTTGTTGCTGGCTGCGACGGGCCTGTTCGGCGGCATGGCGGTCGGCGTTGGCGCGTGCATCGGCATTGGCATTGGCATCCGCGGCCTGGGCGCGTTCCTGCGCTTCCTGGCGGGCCCGCGCATCGCGCTGGGCTTGCTCGCGCAGGGCGCGCTGGCCTATGGCCTCTTCGCCCTGGCGGCGTTGCTGTTCCAGCTGGGGGCCTTGCAGGCGTTCTTTTTGCTCCTGCTGCTGGCGCTGCTGCTCGCGTTGCGCGCGCTGGCTGGCCTCGAGGGCGCTGCGGTCCGGTGCGGGCGAGGGCCGTGCGGCTGGCGCTGCGCCGACAGGCGCGGCGGGGGAAGCGGGAGCGGCGGCTTGTGACCGGGCGTCGTGGTCCCTGCCGGCGGCGGGACCGGCGCGGTGCTCGTCCCGGTTGTTGTTATCGCGCCGGCCGTCCCGGCGATCATCCCTGCGGTCGTCGCGGCTGCTGACCACCGGCCGCGTGGCCACGGCGGGCGGCGGCAATGCGGCGGCGGCCACGGGGCGCTGCTGCGCGTGCAGCTCCGACGGATTCGGGCGCTGCGGCAGGGCGCCGCGGTCGGCCACGAGTTGTGCGCGGCCCAGGTCGGCGCTGCTCAGCCGGTGGGGATTGCCGTGCACCGGCCGGCCGCGCTCGAAGTCCTCGCGGCTGACAGCCGTCACCGCTGCAGGCTGGCGCTGGTAGCGGTAAATGTTGGTCACGTTGACGGTGTTGTTGACCACGATGTTGTGGTTCACCTGCGTGACATAGCGCGGGCTCACGCGGTAGGCCGGGCGAAAGGCTTCGCCGGGCGCCAGCGGGAACCAGCCCACACCGGGCCGCGGTGAACCACCGATGGAGATATTCCAGTTCACACCGCCGCTGCTGCCGCCCACAAAAGCGACGAGGGCGGGCGCATAGACAGGGCGCGGTGCCAGCCGGCCCGGTACCCAGGCCCAGCGCGGGCCGATCTGTGCCCAGCGGCCATAGTGAAACGGCGCAAACCCCCAGGGCGCGTCATCGACCCAGGTCCAGCCCCAGGGCGAAACCCAGGCCCAGTGGCCGACGCGGTAGGGCGCCCAATTGGCGGGCACGGCGCGCGGTATCCAGACGGCGCCGTAACCCGGGTCCTGGCTCCAGGTGCCATAGCTGTCGAGCTGCTGGTAGCCCACGGTTTCGCGCGGTATGTAACGCGCTGAAACTGACTGGTCTTCACGCCGGTCGCGGTCAGCGGCCCACAGATCAAAGCTGTCCTGCTGTGCGGCGCCCGGTGCCGCCGGGGTGAGCTGCGTGCCGCTGAAGTTGGCCTGCTGTCGGCTTTCCAGTGTCACAGGGGCGACGCCGTCGCCGTAGATCACGCCGCTGCCCGACTGGGCCACCACGCGCGTCGTGTTGCCGGCAGGGTCGACGTCCAGCCGGTAGTCACCTGGCTGCGACACCACAAACGCGAGGTTGGGCGTATCCACTTCCAGCCGCTGGCCTTCATAGAGGGCCCGTACGCGCAGCTTGAGCGTGCCCTGGGCCAGGCGCAACTGGGTGGTGTTGTCGTCCAGTGCCTGGAAATCCAGGCTGGTCTGGCCGTTCATGCGCAGCGCGGTAGAGCCCACGTACAGCTCCGAGCGGGCGCCGGGGCCCGTCCACAGCCTGTCGCCGGCTGTCAGCGGCCGGTTCAGCACGGCGGGTGTCCAGGCCGACGCTCCTGCCGGGTTGTTGCCGTCACCCGGTGCGAAGCTCACGGCGCCTTCGGCCAGGTTAAGCCGGGCGACCCGGCCGGGTGGATCCAACTGGGCGCCCTGAGGCGCAGGCTCCTGCGCCCAGGCAACGGGCTGCAGCAATGCCAGCAGGACTGCAAAGGCCAGCAGCGTGAGGTAGCCGTAAAGGTGCGAAGGCCGGAAGGCCATGTGATCGGTATGGGACACGTTTGTGTCGCCGGTGTCGATTGCTGTCATGTTGAACGCTCTCTTCCTGTCTTGCGGGACATGGATGGACTGGAAGGCGGGCTGACGTAACCGTCGTGATCGCATCGTGATCGCCGCCTGATGAGGAGACCTTACCCAGTACAACGTGCGTGACGATGGATGGAGTGCTAACAGGCGGTAAAGATTGCGAAACAGAAGGCTGGAATGAAACGGGATGTAATGCCTGCAGCGGCCGATCGTTCTGTTAATGATACTTTTGTTAGAGAAAAATGTCTGCAGGCCAATGCAGATGGGCGCAAGCAGCTATCAAAAAAGGAGCGACAGGACTGCGGCGAAAAAATGGCGCGTGCAATATGAGACGATTGCCCCATGCAAGATTTCTGGCCTTCCAGCGGCTTTTCCCGGCTCCAGCGCAATGCACGCGGCTGGCTCGCACCCTCTGACGACTATCTGCGGCTCTTTCTCGTGCGGCCCGAACTCGCGCTGGTGGCGGAGTCATGCGATGCCGAACGTGCCTTGCACGCCGCACTGGTGGCTGCACCCTCCCGACCGGTAGAGCCCGCCGAATTGGCGGCCCTGCAAGATGCGGATGCGCGTGACAACTACAACCTGTTTTTGCGCTTTCGCGATGGCTTGCTCGCCGCCGGCACGCTTGAGGCGTACTACCTGGGCCTGTTCCCGCGGGACGGAACGGGCCGCATCGACATACCGCCGTTGTTCATCGACCTGATTGCCCAGGCGGTTGTCCACAATGTGTTGCAGGGTTCCACCGACGCATATGAAGTGCGCGCCGCTGAAATGCTGTTTCGCCCCCAGCGCATCAGTACGCAGGACGGCCAGGTGCTGAGCGGCGACCAGGAAGTGATCGACATGTTCAATGAGACCGGCGGTGTGGGCGACTTCGGCCGCTTCCTGGCTGAGGCCAAGGCGCCGGTGCCCGTGGTTGAACTGCAGGTGCTCAATGACGATAACGCTTTCACGTATTGGCAGCAGCCGGGCCGCCACCGTTTTCTGCTGGACCTGACGCATGAGGTCAGCAACGACCTGAGCCACGGCCTGGTCTTCACCATGGTGCGCGCCCGCTCAGGCCTCAAGGCGCTGGCAAGCGTGTTGCAGAAGTGGGTGAAGCATTTTCTCGGCGTTGAAGTCACCATCCGGCCGGTGCAGAAAGTGGACGATGAAGCCTGGCGCTGGCATGTGGGGCTGGACGTGGAGTCCACAGCCTTGCTCAATGACCTGTATGAGGGAATGGACGTTGCGCCCGACCGGCTGCAGCGCTTGGTCAGCCTGTTCCGGCTGGAATTTGTGGACACGCGGGAAATGCGCAGCGATGTGGCCGGCAAGCCGGTGTACCTGGGATTGATGATGAACGCCGACGGGGTGGTGAGGCTCAAGCCGCAAAACCTGCTGGTGAACCTGCCGCTGCTGCCTGCAGCGTCCTAGGGGCGTGCGCGGATCAAGCCGGATCGTTTCAGTCGCTGCCCTCCACTTCCACCACCAGCACGCGGGCCTCGCCCACCGGTGAGGCGACATGCTCGGTGCCCACGCTCGCGAAAAAGATGTCGCCGGTTTCCAGCATCACGGAGCATTGCCCGCAGTTGTCGCGGTAGCGCATTTCCACGCGGCCATCGAGCACGGCAAACACTTCTTCGCCCTCGTTGATATGCCATTTGTAGGGTTTGTCGGTCCAGTGCAGCCGGGTGGTGATGCCCTGCATGTTGGCTACCGTCACCGCGCCCCAGGCGCGTGCTGCGGTGAAATCCTTGCTTCGGATGATCTTCATGTCGGTCTCCATCAGGTGAGCGCGCTGGCGCAGTGAAAGCTCCGCCATGCTACGTCGCGGGGCCGGCGGAACCATGAATTCTTCGGGGGCCATTGATTCCGTATCCGCATCACTGAAATGCGCCGTTCGGGACTGCGCGGCGCTAAGATGGTTTGCATGAAAAGCGTATTGCTTCCCTGCGGCGAAGCCGTTCCCGCCCTGGGCATGGGCACCTGGAACATGGGCGACGTGCCGGCGCGGCGCGCCGACGAACTCGCGACTCTGCAGCTGGGCCTGGACCTGGGCTGTACGCTGGTTGATACCGCGGAAATGTACGGTGAGGGGCTGGCCGAAGAACTCGTTGGCGAGGCGCTGCAGGGAAGGCGTGACGAAGCCTTTATCGTCACCAAGGTGTATCCGCACAATGCCTCAAAGGCGGGAACAGTGGCCGCGTGCGAGCGCAGCCTGCGGCGGCTGCGCACCGACCGCATTGACCTTTATTTGCTGCACTGGCGGGGTTCGGTGCCGCTGGCCGAAACCATGCAGGCTTTGATGGCGCTGCAAAAGGCCGGCAAGATACGTCATTACGGCGTGAGCAACCTTGACCTCTCCGACATGCAGGAGCTGTGGCAAGTGCCCGGCGGTCAGGGCGTGCAAACCAACCAGCTGCTGTACAACCTCACGCGCCGCGGCATTGAGTGGGATCTGCTGCCCTGGCTGCGCGAATGCAGCGTGCCGGTCATGGCGTATTCACCGATCGAGCAGGCGCGCCTTCTGCGCCATGCAGGCCTGACCGGCTTCGCCGTGCGCCACGGCATGCAACCCGCCCAGGCGGCGCTGGCCTGGGTGCTGGCGCAGGACGGCGTCATCGCGATTCCCAAAACGGGCCATCCGGAACGGCTGCGCGAGAACGCCGCGGCAGCGCAAATCCGGCTCAGCGATGAACAACTGGCTGCACTGGATGTGTTGTTCAAGCCGCCTTCCCGCGCCACCTCGCTGGAGATGATCTAGACCTTTCCAGGGGTCAACGCGTCAGCCACATCCCTATTGCCAGCAAGGCCGCCTGGACGGCCATGGCGATGTAGAGCGGCTTGCGGGAAGGCGTGGCGGCATCCTGAAGCGTCTGGCCAATACGCTGCGCGAGCAGAGTGCGCAACACCGGGTCAGGCGAACCTGGTGCTGGCGCAGGTGCGGCCTCGGCGGCGCGGGCCTGCTGCCATTGCGCCAGTACATCAGCCAGCGGCAGGCGGTTCACCACAAAATTGATCATGCCGCGCACGGCGCGTCCCTGGCCCAGCACGGGCGCCAATTGCTGACCGATGGCATCGGCCGACAGCATCTCTGACACCCGTTCGAGTGCACCCTTGGTTCGCGGCATGGCCTCGATACGTCCGGCAATCGCGTCTGTCAATCGCTGCGACATGGCCTCTCCATGACCCGTCACGACTTGTTGTATGGCCCGGCTGCGGCCACGCGCCACGCCCAGCATCAGGTAAATCGGAACAAAGGCCAGCAGCAGCATGCTGACCAGCAAGGGCGGTGAAAACAGCAAGGCGAGGATGGCGCCGGCGCCGCCTGCATGCGCAGCGGCGGGCATGCCAGGGCCGGACAGCCGGCTCAGGTAGAAGAAGAACACGCCACCGCCCAGCAGGAAAGCCAGCAAACCTCCCATGGCGACAGAACTGGCAAACGCCACACCGGCTTTGGCGCCGGTGCGCACCATGGACGGCGCGGCAGAAGAGTTTGATGACATGCAAGGCCCTCTTATTTTTTAAAGGGCTGATCATAAACGGCGCTTGCGGGGGCGCTGGTGGTGCATGGCAGGCGCTGCAGCCCGCCCAGGGCATCGCCGATCGAGACGCCGGACCCCGCGGATCACGGTCCGGCCTCGCTACACCGCCATGTTGTATAGACAGGCCGGCGAATAAAATTGAAGGTCAAACCGGCTGCAAGCGAGTGCGTCTTTTTCATTCGCCTTATGCTTGGCAAGCCCCATAAGGAGACCTTCCCCCATGCTTCGCAAGTTTTTGTCGTTCATTGCCCTCGCGCTCGTGCTCTGTGCCGCGCAGGCCCAAACATACCCGGCCAAGCCGATCCGCCTGATCGTTCCGTTCCCGCCCGGCGGCGGCACCGACATCCTGTCACGCCTGGTGGCCACCAAACTGGCGGAGGCCAGCAAGTGGACCGTGGTGCCCGATAACCGCGGCGGCGCCGGCGGCACCATCGGCATTGCAGAGGCCGTACGCGCTGCGCCCACGGGCTACGACATGGTCATGGGCCAGAAGGACAACCTGGTTGTTGCCCCCTGGCTGTACAAAAACCTGAGCTACGACCCGACCAGGGATTTGGTGGCAGTGGCCCACGTCGCCTACACGCCGGTCGTGATCGTCACGGGCGTGCAGTCGCGCTTCAAGACGCTGGCCGACGTGGTGGCGGCAGCCAAAGCTGCGCCTGACTCCATCACCTACGGTTCGCCCGGCAACGGCACGACCATCCATCTGGCGGGCGAGATTTTTAACGGCGCGGCCAACATCAAGCTGCGCCACGTGCCCTACAAGGGTTCCAACCCGGCCATGATGGATGTGCTGGCGGGCAATGTGGACCTCATGGTGTCCTCGCTGCCCTCGGCCATCGCCCAGGTCAAATCGGGCAAGCTGCGCCCGCTGGCCGTCACCTCGGCCCGCCGCAGCACCTCGCTGCCGGATGTGCCCACGGTGGCCGAACTGGGCTACAAGGATTTTGACGTCAGCACCTGGTATGGCCTCTTCATGCCGGCCGGCACGTCCAAAGACATCGTTGCCACGGTCAATGCCGAGGTCAACAAGCTGCTGGCCACACCCGAAATGAAGGCGGCCATTCACGCGCAAGGCGCTGAGGTACAAAACATGACGCCCGAGCAGTTCTCCGCGTTGCTCAAGAGCGACTACCTCAAATGGAAGGGCATTGTGCAGGCTTCCGGCGCGACCATCGAGTAAGTGGTTCGCTGCTTCTCCGCAAAGAGGCGGCGCCCTGATGGGCGCCGCTTTTTTTTTTTCGGAGAAGGCCGCTCCTGGTCCCGAAAACTACGTGAAAACCCTGAGAACAGATGCGGGGACGCATGACATGATCTAGTCATCTATAGGACTAGATCAATTATGCATAAGCCCACCCTCACTGTGGTCCCCGCCGAACCGGGCCAAAGCCGTTATGCCGCCCTGGCCGCCGCTATGCGCGCGCGCGTGGTGGCGGGCGAGTGGCCGCCGGGCAGCGCCTTGCCGGCCGAGCAGACCCTGGCCGCCGAGCACGGCGTGGCCTTGGGCACGCTGCGCCGCGCGCTGGAACTCCTGGCCGACCAGGGATTGATCGAACGCATCCACGGCCGCGGCACCTTTGTGCGTGCCGGCATGACGGGCGGCACCATGATGCGGTTTTTCCGCTTCGGCGAGGGCACGGGTGAAGTGCCAGCCTCGCACATCGTCTCGCGCCGGCTGCTGGTCGCACCCGCCGAGGTGGCGCGGCGCCTCGGCCTTGCACGCGGCGATACGGCGCTGCGGCTGCAACGCGTGCGCTCGCTCTCTGGCCAGCCCTGTGTTTACGAGGAAATCTGGCTGCCCCCGGCCCTGTTTGCCGAGCTCGCCGAGAGCGATACCGACAGCTGGGGCGACCTGCTCTACCCGATGTTTGCCGAACGCTGCGGCGTGCACGTGGCCCGCGCGGTCGATGAAATCGGCTTCGGCGCGTTGACGGCGGCGCAGGCCGGCCACCTGGCCCTGTCGGCCGGCCATCCCTGTGCGCTGGTCACGCGCTGCGCCTACGACCTTGCCGGCCATTGCGTCGAAGTGCGCTACACGCGGGGCGACGCCCACGCCTTTCACTACACCGTCACCATCACCTGAACACACCCTGAACACACCCTGGAACTGGAGAAAACCATGCCACACCCAAGCAACAACCCTTCAAATGCCGCGCAGCCGCTGAACCGTTCGCGCCGCCTCGTGCTGCAGGCCGCGGGCGCGGCCGTCGCTGCACCCTGGACCTTTGCCGCTCATGCCGCGGGCCAGATCGCCGGTGGCAAGCCGATCACGCTGGTCGTGTCTTATGCCGCGGGCGGCGGCGCCGATCTGATGGCGCGGTTGATCGCACCGCGCATGGCGGAGTTCCTGGGCCAGCCCGTGCTGGTCGACAACAAGCCCGGCGCCGGCGGCCAGATCGCCGCGACGCAGGTGGCGCGCGCCGTGCCCGACGGTACGCAGTTGCTGGTCGATGCCTCGTCCTTCGCCGTCAATCCCGCGCTTTACCCCAAGTTACCCTACGACACCGACACGGCTTTCGCGCCTCTGGCCGTGTTGGCGCAGTTCCCCAACGTGCTGGTGTGCACGCCCGGTTTTGAAGCCAAAAGCGTCAAGGACCTGATACGCCTGGCCAAGGCCAAACCCGGGCAGATCGCCTATGCCTCCTCCGGCAACGGCTCGGCCCAGCACCTGGCTGGCGCGCTGTTTGAAGACCTGGCCGGCGTCAAGCTGGTGCACGTGCCCTACCGCGGCGGCGGCCCGGCCATGAACGACGTGATGGCCGGCCAGGTGCCGCTCTTCTTCGCCAACGTGGCCTCCTCGCTGGGACAGATCCAGTCGGGCCGGCTGCGCCCGCTGGCGGTGACCAGCCGGCGCCGCACGCGCTCGCTGCCCGACATGCCGACCATGGAAGAAGCCGGCGTGCCGGCTTATGAGGTGCTCGAGTGGAATCCGGTGCTGGCGCCCGCCGGCATAGACGCCAAGTCCAAAGCCGCGCTGGTCGCCGCCATCCGAAAGACCATGGCCGACCCCGAAGTGCTGGGCCGCATCCGCAGCCTGAGCGGCGAAGCCTTCCCTGAGGGCCCCGAAGCGCTGACCCAGGCTTTCCTCAAAGCCCAGCAGCTCAAATGGGGCCGCATCATCAAAGACCGCAAGATCACCACGGGTTAAGCGGTGCAGAGTTCCACGCCTGACCCGGTGGCGCCCGGCTGGGACAGCCACGTCCACGTCTTTGACGCCGCTGCGGCTGTCGCGCCGGGCCATTACCAGCCCGCGCACCGGCCGCTGGCGGACATCGAGCAACTGGCCCAAAGCCATGGCTTCGGCCACCTGGTGCTGGTGCAGCCCAGCGTTTATGGCACCGACAACACAGTGTTGCTGGACACCTTGCGTGTCGGTGGCGGGCGACATCGCGGTGTGGTGGTGCTGCCGCCTTCCATCGACGATGCGGCACTGCAGGCCATGCATGCGCTCGGCGTGCGTGGCGTGCGCTTTAATCTGGTGTCTCCCGTCGGGGACAGCCTCAAGGCCGGGGAGGGTGACGGCGCCCGGGACAGCTTCCAGGCCCTGGCGCCGCGCCTGCGTGCGCTGGGCTGGCATGTGCAGTGGTATGCGGCACCGCAAGACCTGCCCGTGATCGCGGCCCTGCATGCGGCCAGCCCGGTACCGGCGGTGTTGGACCACCTCGCCGGCATGTACGCCGGCGTTCCTCCGGATCACCCGGCCTGGCTGGCGCTGGAGCAGCTCGCCGACCAGGGCGCCTGGGTCAAGCTCTCGGGCTGGTACCGCCTGGGGGCGCAGGCGCCGTATGAGACGCTAGACGAGACCATCCGCAAGGTCGCGGGGCTGTTCGGGCGGCGCATGGTCTGGGGCTCCGACTGGCCGCACACCGCCTTTGCACCCGACGCGCTCCCCGCCTATGCCAGCACCTGGGAGCCCGTGGCGCGCACGCTGGCGGCGGCCCAAACACAGTGCGTCCGGGAGCAGGCGCCGGCCGCCTTGTACGCCTAATAAGCCCGGCGGGAGCCCTGCAGCCCCGGAGTGGCTTAAAATCACGGGCTACGCCATTTTTAACCCGGAGTCTTCCATGCCCAAGAAAATCAGAGTCGAAGCCGACATCTGCGCCCCCAAGCCAGTCCCTCCCAAGGGCTACACGATCACGACCGGCCGCGGCCAGAAGATCAGCCTGGAGCGCGGTTCGCACACCCGCAGCAAAAAGAACCCAGGCAAGCGCCCTCACCAGGGTTGAGCTGTTTTGCTGATGCGGCCCCAGGTCGCATCCATGAAAAAAGCGCCTCTTCGGGCGCTTTTTTCATGGCCAAAATGGCTGGCGTTCGGTGAATTGGGTTCGATGCGGTATCCAATCCAGATAAAAACTCCTCTTGATGGAAGACGGCCATGATGTTTAATCCATGGATAACGTCAACGGGGGGTACCGAAAAATGTTGTCCAGAATGGCGGTTTTCCTGGCATTGATCCTGGGGTTGGGATGTTTTTCCATTTCAAGCGCCCAGCCGCTTGCAAACCCGATTGCAACAAGGCAGATAGGAACGCCGAACGCATTCCCGATGGCGATCTACAAAAGCATCAAAGTGCAGGATTTGAATCAAATCCTGATTGATTCGTTTGTGGAATCCGGCTTCACCCTGCTTGCCGCCAAAAAAGACGCAGACAGCGCCACGGTCTTCCGGTTTTCTTATCCCGTGGACAAGAATGGCAAATACGGCGTTGTGATTTTTGGATTCAAGGTAGACGGCACCGTTGTCAATGGCCGGTGCATGAACTGTTTTTTGCGATGGGGAAAAATACAGGACGAAACGGACATCGGGAAATTTCCATGGATGGTCCAGTACGACCTGAGCAGCAGGCTCTACCCGGACATCGACCAAGCGTATTCGTCCATCAAAAACAAATCCCTGAACTACCTGGATCCCCAGCGCGGGTTTGATTACAAAAACGCATGGGGCGGAGAGCGTAATCGCTGGACTTACGACAACTCCTACGTCAAGGTCAAACTGCCGGATCTGAAGCGGGAGTGGGTCCGCGCCTTCACTGATTCCGGTTTCATCCTGTTGCGCGACAGCAATCCTGCCGCCGATGCCTCTGATTCTGTTGTGGATTTTTCATTTCCCATCGACAGCGATAAACCCGGTGGGGTGGTCTATTCCATTCAATTCCGAAGCCAGTTTGATGCCGATGGGCTTTGCTACCCTTGTGAAGCCAGGCCGTCGTATGACCCCTACCAGACATTGCCCCCCGCTGGTTTGTCTGCCATGCCCGGCAGGCTGACGCTGGCTTCGCGGTTTGAGGCCGGCCTCAACAGCGCATACGAGCAGATCAAGGCGACGACGGAACGCAATCTTCGGCCGAGAACCCAGTTCGTCCGGCCGCCAAAATTCGTTCCTCCCGGCTCAGCGCGGCCACCTCCCATTATTCTGCCGGTGACATGAGCCTGCGCTGGCCGGTCGGTACCGCCAATCACGGCCCGCTTCTCTACGATCCGTGGTTTGACAGGCTGTTCCTCTTTGGCACCGCCGGCATCGCGCTGGTCCTGGGCGCTTTGGCGACGATCTCACCCGCGATGTTTGTAGCGGTGGTACTGGTCGACATCTGGCTATTTGCCAGCCCCCACGTCATTGCGACCTACACCCGCATCGGGTTTGACAAAGCCCAAGCCAAAAAGCACTGGTTCCTGATTTTTGGTTTGCCGCCCATCGTGCTGGTCGGGGTCACGATGGTCGCGCTGGCCTATGAGTTGGGCGGCCTGTTTACCTTGTATTTCATTGCGCAGACCTACCATGTCACCCGGCAGTCGTTCGGCATTGCAAGGGCGTACAGAAGGGCCGACCCGCAGGCAACGGGCCCTGATCGCTTGTCTGAAAGCCTGATCTATCTCTTTCCGCTTTGGGGCTTGATGCATCGGTGTACAACAGCCCCTGAATTCTTTTATGGCTACCCCATCTATCTTCCATCCGTTGACGCCGCGTTGACAGGCGCAACAGGCATCGTCGCCGTGTTTGTGTGCGCATGGTGGGGATATCGGCAGCTGCGCCTTGCGCTGGCCGGTCAACTCAACGCGGGGCATTGCCTGTTTGTGGCATCGCACCTGCTTGTCACGGCAGTCGCTTACCTGTGGGCCACGAACATCACGTCGGGGTGGCTGGTGGTCAATATCTGGCACAACCTGCAATACCTGCAGTTTGTATGGCTGCAGAATGTCCGCCGTGACGCGCAACTGCCGGGCGCCGTCGATCAACGATCCCTTGACGGCCAAGACCTTCAGCGCCTGATGAACCCATTCAAAAATGCGGCCAAATACCTTGCCTTATGCCTGGTGCTGGGCGCCGTGATGTACGAAGCGCTGTCGGTGGCGGGTCGGCAATTGATCTGGCTAGGCTTGCCCGCCGTGTTCATTTTGCATTTCACCGTGAATTTCCATCACTACCTGGTGGACGGCGTGATCTGGAAAAGGCCTAAACCCGGCGCGTGACGCATCCGGCGCGAGGTGTTCGATGAAGCGGCCCTGCACCGACTCTGCACCTTCGCCGGCCAGTTGCCCGGTGACCTCGGACCGGGCCAGTGAGAGCAAAAAAAAGGGCGTGAACACAAGGTCCACGCCCAAGGCGCTTAGTTCTGCAACAACGCAGCAAGCTGCACCGCTGGGATCACCTCATAGTGAGCCAGCTGCATCGAATACTGCGCGCGGCCCGAAGACAGCGCGCGCAGGCTACCGATATAACCGAACATCTCCTTCAAAGGCACATCGGCTTCGATCAACGCCGCATTGCCGCGCTGGCCTTGCCCGCGCACCATGCCGCGCCGGCGATTCAGGTCGCCAATACAGTCGCCCAGGTAATCCACCGGTGTGATGACTTCAACGGCCATGACCGGTTCCAGGACCTGTGGCCCCGCTTTTGCAAAGCCTTCCCGGAAAGCCGCCATGGCGGCCAACTCGAACGCAACCGTCGACGAGTCTCTTTCATGGAAACCGCCATCCAGTAGCGTGACTGAAAAATCGACACAGGGATAGCCTGCCACCACACCCGAAAGCGCGGCACGCCGTATGCCGGTCTCTACCGCTGGAATAAATTCCCGCGGCACAGCGCCGCCGACAACACGGCTGTCGAAACGGATGCCTTCGCCTCGGTTCAGAGGCGTCAGCAGGAGTTTGACCTCGGCGAACTGGCCGGGCCCTCCGCTTTGCTTCTTGTGAACATGGTTCACCTCCACATTTCGTGAAATTGTTTCCCGGTAGGCAACCTGTGGCTGGCCAACCGACACTTCGACACCATATTTGGCCCGCAGCTTCTCGATAGAAACCTCGAGCTGCAGCTCTCCCATGCCGGAGAGGACTGTTTGCCCGGACTCCGCGTCATGCCGGAGCTTCAGGCTCGGGTCCTCCCTCAACATCGCCTGCAGTGCCTTGGAGAGGCCTTGCTGGTCGCCGCTGGTCCTGGGTTCTATTGCCACGTGAATCACCGGCTCTGGAACGCTGATTTCTTCCAGATGAACCGGATGAGACGGATCGCACAGGGTGTGGCCCGTCAGCGTGTCCTTGAGACCCACAACGGCGGCAATATCTCCCGCTACCAGTTCCTCGCGTTCAATGAGGTCGTCCGCATGCACCTCATAGAGCCGCGTCACGCGTTCCGTCTTGCCGGTCGTCGCGTTGAGCACGACGTCGCCACGGCCAAGCCTGCCGCCGTACATACGCACGAAGACCTTCGAGCCATGGTCATCCGTGGTGACCTTGAACGCCAGCGCGGCAAGCGGATCACTGGCGGAAGCCGGTTTTCCATCTTCGCGAACCATATCGTCCGGCGCGGGCAGGTAGTCCACGACGGCATCCAGCAGAGGCTCCACACCACGGTTCTTGAATGCCGAACCGCCGAGCGCAGGCACAAACGCTCCAGTCAGCACACCTTTGCGGATGCAGCGGCGCAACACGGCGAGTTCGATCTCCTCGCCGTTGACGTAGGCCTGCAGCGCGGCATCCTCCTGCTCTGCCGCGAGTTCGACCAGGCTGGCGCGTGTACGAACGGCCAGATCCACCAGGTCGGAGGGAATGTCCGCCTCGCGGAAAGGCTCGCTCGCATCGTCCTTGTCCCAGAACATTGCGCGCATCGCCACCAGGTCGACCACGCCGCGGAAGTCGCCTTCCGAGCCGATCGGCAGTTGCAGCGGAACGACCGTCACACCCAGGCGATCTTTCATCATGGCCACGACGCGCTGGAAATCCGAACCGACGCGGTCAAGCTTGTTGATGAAGGCGATCCTGGGCACTTGGTATTTGTCCGCAAGGCGCCAGTTGGTCTCGGTTTGCGGCTCCACGCCGGCCACGCCGTCGAAGACGACAACCGCTCCGTCGAGAACGCGCAAGGACCTGTTCACCTCGATGTTGAAGTCGATGTGTCCGGGCGTGTCGATGACATTGATCTGCGCGCCTTTCCAGTGAACGGTGATGGCCGCACTGTTGATGGTGATGCCGCGCTTGCGTTCCTGGGGGTCGAAGTCCATGCGCGTGGTGCCGTGATTCACGTCGCCGATGCGATGGCTTTCACCTGTGTAGAACAGGATGCGTTCGGTGGTCGTGGTCTTGCCTGCGTCGACGTGGGCGATGACGCCGATATTGCGGAGCTTGTGGGTTTTTGCAGTCATGGTGAATCTTTCTTGCGGCCGCACTCGGCTTTGCGAGCGGCTGCCGCCTGGTTGGCAAAGGCCAGCCCAGGCGGGATTCGCCTGGATGCTAGCGTTGAAGGTTGAAATTGCGGCCGGAGCCCAGGCGCACGGTGCTTGCGCTCCGGCGGTCGGGAATCGTGGCAATCAGCTTGTCGTAGGTACGCATGGTTAAAGCCCAAAAAAACAAAACCCCGGAGGGAAAGCCTGCCGGGGTTTTGTTGTCCGGAAGGCACAAGCCTTCCGAACGCGATCGAAAGGCGAAGTCAGGTGGCGAAAGTTGCCTTGATCACGTTGGTGAGATTCATAAGAGGTCGGATTATTACTGTCATTGATGGGAATGGCAAGACGAAAAAGAGTGCATGGGCAACTCCGCAACACCTGGCGAAGAAGGGGCAAGCTTCCGGCGATGCTGTGCCTGCACCGCAGAACCGGTTCAAGCCGTGGGATAGAAAGTAAGCTTTCCTGAAGGCGCGCAGGCTGGCCGGTTTCAGGTCTCAAGCGCAGCCGCCATGCGGTGCGGCATGAGGCGTTCGCGTGGCGCTTCGCCGCCCCACAGGCTCAGCATCAGGTCCACGATGACCGGTCCGAAATCCTGGTGCGGAATTTCGACCGAGGTGAGCCACGGGGCGAGCCAGGCATTGATCGGGTTGCCGTCGATGCCGACCAGCTCGCAGTCGCCGGGCACCCGGATCCCGCTCTCGCGGGCCACGCGGTGCAGCCCATAGGCGACCTGGTCGCTGATGCACATCGCGCCACGCGGCCAGGCACCGGGCGCCGCGAACTGGGCCGCGGCGGCGTAGCCGATTTCCAGGTGCGAGATGCCCGGAGCCTCTACCCGACGGATCCGGTCGGCTGACAAGCCTCTGGCGCCGGCCCGCTCGCAGAAGCCCTGCACGCGTTCCCGGGTCGTGGACGATCCGCGCGACGGAAATACCACGGCCGGCGCGTCGATGCCGCGGTCGAGCAGGTAGTCTGCGGCGGCGGCGCCGGCCGCCAGGTTGTCCGGCCCCACGAAGGCGCAGGTGCCGAACGGGCTGCGCCGGCTCACGAAGACCATCGGCGCGCCGCGCTCCACGAAGTCGCGCAGGCCGGCACTGGGCTGAGCCGCGACCATCACGTAGCCCTGCACGACCTGCGAGCGCATGGCGTTGAGATAGTCGTCCTGCAGCTCCGGCCGGTCGTGCGTATCGCACAGAATCATCGTGTAGCCGGCCTCGCGCAGCGCGGCCTCGGTGGAGGCGGCCAGTGTGGCCATCACGGGGTTGTCGAGGTTGGCGGCCAGCATCGCGACCAGGCGGCTCTCACGGTTGCGCAGCGCGCGCCCCAGCTGGTTCGGGTGGTAGCCCACGGTCTTGATCGCCTCGCGCACGCGCGCCAGCGTTTCCGACGAAGCCCGCCGGGTCTCGCCGTTCACGATGCGCGAGACGGTGGAGATTGAGACGCCGGCCTGCGCGGCGACTTCGCTCAGCGAAACCGGGCCGACGCCCTTGCGCCTGCGCGGGGTGTCGTCGGTCATCGGTGCGGGCGGCAGGTCTGCCGGGTCTGGACGCCGCAGCGAATATTGGGTTGGCGCGAAGGCCGGTCATGCGGATGGCGAGGCGAGAGTCCGGCGAGTGGAAAGCGAAGCATCGATGGGTCGTATTTTTGGAAAACAAGGGCCGACGGCGGATGGCCGACCGGCGGCGCGATCGGTGCGTGCCAGGACAACATATAACCGAGAAAGCCGTGACTGACAAGTATGGCAAACGATTGCCAAGCGTTGGCAAACGTTTGCCATAATAGCCCAAAGTCAGCCACGATCGCAAAACAACGGCACAAGACGACATGGGTTCCATCTCCACCAGCACGCACAGCGCCGGCAAGCCCCTGTCGGTGCTCCTGCTCGATCCGTATCCGCGCACCGAGGAAATGCTGCCCGGCGGTGGAACGGATGCCGCGCTGCGTTCCGGGGCCGACGCGCATTCCTGAAGCCGGCGAACGATCGGCCCCACCTTCCTTTTTCCAGAAAGAGACAACCATGAACTTCCAGCTTCGTTCCCTCGCCAGGCACGCCACGCGCGCCGGCCTCCTGGGCGCCACCGTCGCCACGCTGGCCACCAGCGCCTTCGCCGAAATCCGGGTTATGTGCTACCAGGACGGCAACGAGTGCGACGTGACCGCCGACCTCATCAAGCGCTACGAGGCGCAGAACCCCGGCGCCAAGGTCATCCTCGACACCGTGCCCTACAAGACGGTGGTCGAGCAGCTGCCCGTCCAGCTGGCGGCGGGTCAGGGCCCCGACATCGCGCGTGTCGCCGAGATCGGTGGCCTGTCGAAGAACTACATCGACATCAGCGCCCATGTGAAGGACCGCAAGTACTGGGAAGACAACTTCGGCAGCACCTTGCCCTGGATGCGCAACAAGGCAGGCGACAAGGGCATCTACGGTTTCCTCTCGCAGATGACCATGACCGGCCCCTTCGTCAACAAGACCTTGTTCGAGCAGGCCAAGGTACCCATGCCAGGCCCCAAGGCTACTTGGGAAGAGTGGGCCGATGCAGCGCGCAAGGTGGCCAAGGCCACGCAAACCCCGGCCGCCATGGCCTGGGACCGCTCGGGCCACCGCTTCGCCGGCCCCGCCGTGAGCTATGGCGCGAAGATTTTCGACGCCAAGGGAAACCTCACGGTGGATGCAGGCTACAAGGCCGCCGTGGGCAAGTTCGTCGCCTGGCACAAGGACGGCACCATGCTTAAAGATGTGTGGGGCGGCTCGGGCGGCTCCAGCTATGCCGATGCGGTGGGTGAGTTCAAGAACGGCCGTGTGGTGATGATCCTTTCGGGCTCATGGCAGATCAACCGCATGCAAAAGGAAATCGGCAATGCCTTCGACTGGGTCGCCGTGCCCAATCCCTGTGGCCCGGCTGCCTGCTCGGGTATGCCCGGCGGCGCGGCCTGGGTGGCGCTGAAGACCACCAAGTCGCCGAAAGAAGTGGGCCGCTTCCTGGACTTCATGGCGCAGGAGGCCAATGTCGCCGAATTCGCGTCCCGTACCAACAATATTCCGGCCCATGCAGGCGTGGCCAAAAAAGGCGTGGACTACCCGAGCGCCGGCCCGACGGCGCGTGCCGCGCTCGGCGTGTTCACCAGCGGCACCTCCACCATCGTGCCGCCGGCCTACGCGCTGCAAGGCTACAAGTACAACCGCGCCCTGATGCTGCCGACCGTAACCCGGGTCACCCAGGCCATCGTGGGAGAGATCAGCGTGGATGAGGCCGTGACCAAAATCGGCACCGACATGGCCGAAGCGGTAAAACAAGCCGAAAAATAGGCGCACCCCCGTGGCGCGCACTGCGTGCGCGCCTCCCCCTTGCAGGGGGCGACACCTGCGGCCTGGCGGAGCCAGTTCCGCGGTGTCACTGGCATAAGACGGCGCAGAGGGCGTCATGTTGGGCACAGTAGATCGGAGTCGGTATGTCGGTTTTTTCGGCCTTCCTGGGCTTTTTGTTCAACCTGTTCGAGCCGGTCTTCCGGCTGGGCCAGAAATGGCTGGGCGCCTCGCGCATAGGCTGGCTCTTTGTCGGCCCCAACCTGGTGGTGATCAGCATCTTCACCTTTTTACCTATCGTGGTGAACCTGGTGTATGCGGTGACCGGCGGGGTAAATCTACTGCCCATGCAGCGGCCTTTCACGGGGCTGGAAAATTTCGCCATCCTGCTTGAATGCCGCGACTACACCGACCTGCAGACCTGCCGCACCGACATCTTCTGGCGTTCCATCGCCAACACGGTGAAGTTCAGCCTGATCCAGGTGGCCTTGATGGTGTTCTTCTCGCTGGTGACGGCCCTGGTGCTGAACCGCAAGATCATAGGCCGCGGCTTCTGGCGCGGTGTGTTCTTCTACCCGGTGCTGCTGTCGCCGGTGGTGGTGGCGCTGATCTGGAAATGGCTGTTGCAAAGCCAGGGCGTGTTCAATGCCGGCCTGGTGGCCATGGGCGGCTCGCCGATGGACTGGCTGCTTGACCGGCACTGGGCATTCTTCTGGGTGGTGGTGGTGTCGATCTGGGCTCACATGGGTTTTTACACACTCATTCTGCTGGCCGGCCTGCAGGCCATTCCGAAAGACGTCTACGAAGCCGCCGAGATGGACGCTGCACCGCCGTTTCGCGTGCTGAGGCGCATCACGCTGCCCCTGCTCATGCCCAACCTGATCGTGGTGCTGGTGTTGGTGATGATCCGCGCGGTGCAGAGCTTTGACGAAGTGTTTGTGCTCACCGGCGGCGGCCCGGGCTCGGCCACTACCTTCATCGTGCAATACATCTACCAGACCGGTTTCGCCGAACAGATCCACCTCTACGGCCTGGCCGCCGCGGCCTCGCTGATCCTGGCCGCCGGCCTGATGGCCCTGACGCTCGCGCAACTGCGGCTGTCCAAAGCCGGTGAGGCCGGAAAAATCAAGAAGTAAGGAAAAGCCATGGCCAATTTCCTCACCCGCACCAAGGGCTACAAATACGGTGGCACCAGCCTGCATTGGACCGACTGGGTCTCCTATGCCTACCTGCTGGCCGGCCTCATCGTGATGTTCGGCCCGGTGCTGTGGCTCGTGATGTCGTCCTTCAAGACCGAAAGCGCGCTGAGCCAGTTCCCGCCGACCTTTCTGCCCTACAGCCAGAAGGAAGCGGTGGTGGCCGGATACGACAAACCCCTGCCGCTGTTCCGTGCCAAGGACGAACAGGGCAATATCCGCGAACTGGCCCAGGTGCGCCGCATCGGCCTGGTCGCCACCATGGTCGATCCCGCGGCGCCGCAGACCGAACTGCGCGTGAACATCAATGACCGCAAACCGGTGAATGAACTCAAATTCGCCGGCGGCAACTACACCGAGCTGTTCGGCAAGTTCGCCTTCGGCACCTATCTATGGAACAGCGTGTTCATCACCGTGGTGGCGACCATCCTCACGCTGCTGTTCAATTCGATGGCGGCCTTCGCGCTGTCCAAGTACCAGTTCACCGGGCAGAAGACGGTGTTTGTGCTGATCATCGCCACGCTGATGATTCCGCCCACCATCATCCTGGTGCCGGCTTTCCTGGTGATCTCGGAGCTGAACCTCTTGAACAACCTCTGGGGCGTGATCCTGCCCGCGGTGGCCACGCCGACGGGCGTGTTCCTGCTGCGCCAGTACATGCTGACCATTCCCGACGAATTGCTGGAGGCCGCGCGCATGGACAACGCCAGCGAGTGGCGCATCTACTGGAAGATCATCCTGCCGCTGGCCGCTCCGGCGATGGCGGTGCTGGCCATTTTCTCGTTCATGTGGCGCTGGAACGACTTTCTCTGGCCGTTGATCGTGCTGTCCAAGTCGGAGCACTTCACCTTGCAGCTCGCGCTCAATGCCTTCCAGGGTGAACTCAACACGCAGTGGCACTACCTGCTGGCGATGACCGTGATCACCTTGATTCCGATCACCCTGGTCTTTGCCTTCCTGCAGAAATACATCGCCACTGGCATCGCCAGTGCCGGCGTCAAATAACCAAGGACTTTCCCGTGGCCACTCTTGAACTCGCCAACGTCGTCAAAACCTTCGACAAAGCCACCATCATCCATGGCGTGGACCTGACCGTTTCCGATGGTGAATTTGTGGTCTTCGTCGGTCCCTCAGGCTGCGGAAAATCCACGCTGCTACGCATCATCTCGGGGCTGGAGCCCGCCAGCAGCGGCGACATCCGCATCGACGGCCAGCGTGTCAATGACGTGAGCGCCGCGCACCGCGGCTGCTCGATGGTGTTCCAGTCATACGCGCTCTACCCGCACATGAGCGTCTACGACAACATGGCTTTCGGCCTGGAAAACCTGGGCGTGGCCAAAGCCGTGATCGAGAGCAAGGTCAATGCCGCCGCCACCATGCTGCAGCTCGCGCCGCTGCTGCAGCGCAGGCCCACCCAGCTCTCCGGCGGCCAGCGTCAGCGCGTAGCCATAGGCCGCTCCATCGTGCGCGAACCCAAGCTCTTCCTGTTCGACGAACCGCTGTCTAACCTCGATGCCGAGCTGCGCGTTTCGATGCGCGCCGAGATCCGCGACCTGCATGCCCGGCTTGGCGCGACCATGATTTACGTGACACACGACCAGGTCGAGGCCATGACCATGGCCGACAAGATCGTGGTGCTGCGCGCCGGCCGCATCGAGCAGGTCGGCTCGCCGCTGGAGCTGTATAACCGGCCCTGCAACCAGTTCGTGGCCGGCTTCATCGGCAGCCCGCGCATGAACTTCGTGCCGGTGGCTCAGATGCCTGGCGCCAAGCCTGGAACAAGCACGGTGGGCATCCGGCCCGAGCATGCGCAGCTCACCAACGACGGTCCGCTGGAGATGAAGGTGTCGCAGGTCGAGCAACTCGGCAGCACCAGCATCTTGCATGGCAACGTGGTGCCCGATGCGCCTTTTGAAATCATCCTGAGCGGGCAGACCAACATCCAGCGCGGCGACACCGTCAAGGTGACCGCACCCGCAGAGCACCTGCATTTCTTCGACCAGAACGGCTTGCGTCTTTGAACCTGCGCCACCCGAAACATTGACCAGCCGACCATGCGCCTTGACCAAGCTCCCACTTTCGCCCTGCAATCGCGCAGCGGCAACCACCTCGTCCTGAACAGCACCAGTGGTGCCACGGCCCACATCTGGGTGCTCGAAGAAGACATCGTTCGTGTGCTGGTGCTGCCGCAAGGACGGCTGCAGATGCCGCGCAGCTGGACCGTGGCGCCTGGACTTGAAAACTTGCCCGTTGAAGGCCGCGACCGCTTCGACGTGAGCGGCTTTTCGCTGCCCGCATTCGAACTCAAGGAAGAGGGCTCGCAACTACAGATCACCACAGGCGCCGTGCGCCTGACCATCGCGCTCGAAGGCTTCTTTTGCCGCTGGGAAAGCCGGCAACAGGGCCGCTGGCAGGCCACAGCCTCCGACCGCACCACGCAGAGCTACAACTTTGGATGGTGGGACGAAAAGGTCTACCACTACCTGCAGCGCGAACGCGGCGAAGCCTACTTCGGCCTGGGCGAGCGCGCCGGCGACGCCAACCGTGCCGGCCAGCGCTACCGCATGTGCAACCTCGACCCCATGGGCTACAACGCACGCAGCACCGACCCGCTGTACAAGCACATCCCGTTCTACATCACGCGCAAAGGTGGTGAAAAAGACGCCGGCCTGTGTTTCGGTTTGTTCTACGACACCTTGTCCGATTGCAGCTTCGACATGGGCCGCGAGATGGACAACTACCACGGCCACTACCGTTACTTCGTAGCCGATCACGGCGACCTCGACCTGTATTACATCGCCGGCGCCGACCAGGCCGCCATCACGCGCCGCTACACCTGGCTCACGGGCAGGCCCATCTTCCCGCCGCGCTACGCGCTGGGCTATTCCGGCTCGACCATGAGCTACACAGACGCACCGAATGCGCAAGAGCGCATGGGCGAGTTCCTCGAACGCTGTGAAGAGCACGACATTCCCTGCGACTCGTTCCACCTGTCGTCGGGCTACACCTCCATTGGCCCGGGCCGTTACGTCTTCAACTGGAACCGCGAGAAGTTTCCCGACCCCGCAGCGTTTGTGCAGAGTTACCTGGAATGCGGCGTACGCCTGGTGCCCAACATCAAGCCCGCGCTGCTCAGCAACCACCCGCGCTTCGAAGAGGTCAGGCAGGTCGGCTTGCTGGTGCAAGACCCGGACGGCCAACCCACGGCCATACAGTTCTGGGACGGCACCGGTGCGTACCTCGACTTCACCAACCCCAAGACCATCGCTTGGTGGAAGAGGCAGGTGACTGAGCAGCTGCTCGAATACGGCATCCCCGCCACCTGGAATGACAACAACGAATACGAGATCTGGAGCGACAAGGCGCTGGCCCACGGCTTCGGCGCGCCCCGTCCCGCGCGCGAGGTGCGCCCGCTGCAGACCTTGCTGATGATGCAGGCGTCGCATGCCGCGCAGACCGAGTTCGCGCCCGCGGAGCGGCCCTACCTGGTGTCGCGCTCAGGCGCCGCGGGCATGCAGCGCTATGTGCAGACCTGGTCGGGCGACAACTACACGGCCTGGGAAACGCTGCGCTACAACATCCGCATGGGCCTGGGCCTGGCGATGTCGGGCGTGTCCAACACCGGGCACGATATAGGCGGTTTTTCCGGTCCTGCGCCGGGGCCCGAGTTGCTGCTGCGCTGGGTGCAGCACGGCATCTTCCTGCCGCGCTTCAGCATCCATTCGTGGAACGACGACAAAACCGTCAATGAACCCTGGATGTACCCCGAGGTGACGCCCCAGGTGCGCGAGCTGATCCGCCTGCGCTACCGGCTCATGCCTTACCTGTACGACCTGGTATGGCGTTACCACAGCGCCTACGAACCCATCATCCGGCCGACGTACCACGACTTCCCGGAAGACACGCACTGCCTGGAAGAAAACGACGACATGCTGCTGGGCGCCCATTTGCTGGTGGCCTCGGTGGTCGAGCCCGGTCAGACCGAGCGCCGCGTGTGGCTGCCCGGCACCGGCGGTTGGTACGAGGCGCACACCGCGCGGTACGTGAAAGCCGGCCAGTGGATCACGCTGGATGCGCCGCTGGATGGCCCGCCCCCATTGCTGGCACGCGAAGGCTGTGCCGTACCGCTGAACCTCGGAGAGATCCATTTCGCAAAGGTCCAAGACCTGCGCGGCTTCCAGGTATTTCCCTTCAAGGGGGATGGCAGTTTCGAAGCCAGCTGTTTTGAAGACGACGGCCATAGCCAGGCCTGGCGCAGCGGCGCTTATGGGCAGTGGCGCCTGCGCGTTGATTGCACCGCGCGAGGCCTGCACATCGCGGTGTTCCGTGAGGGCGCACAGCCACCTGTGCAAGACAACCTGGTCTTGCTGTTGCCGGCAACAGAGCAACGCCCGCTTAGCTTTGACGGCGGGGCGCTGGTGCAGGATCAGCTCGAAGGCGCCTGGAGGCGGCTGACGCTGAAGCTTTGACCCTATATGAGGGAAATGTGTCCTGGGCCGCTGCGATCCCGGGCAGCGGATCACCAGCCTTGGCGGTAAGCCGTGACGGTGCAACACGATGGCTGGAGTTCTGGCACGTCCTTTGCATGCTGTCCTGCGGTGACGACAATTCACTACGGGAGGCTTCAAATGTTGGTCCTGATCTTGCGACCCCTTGCATCTGTCGGCCTGGCGGCCGCTTTCACCACAACCGGCCTACACGCCTCAGACGTTGCCGCCGGCCGCCCGGTCAGCCCAGCCAGCCAAACGCAAACCCTGAGTGTGCCGGACCACAGTGTCAAACCGGTCAACGCGGCCAAAACCAGGGCCGCGGCAAAACGCACGCTGGGTACGAACCCGGCGATGCCGCTTTGGGAAGGCCCCTGGGGTCCTCACCATTGAGGTGGACTTCGACGGAAGTTGTGACTTGGCCCATTGCACTCTCCGGCGTCTCTGGTGTGATTGGCCTGGAGCGGCAACTTCGCGCGTTGATCAGTCTCCTGGACCACGCCGCCTCTGCCTCATTCAGCTGGCCACCGCCGGAGCCTCAAGGGGCAGGCGGCGACTGGCTCGTCAACCACTGGCGCAGTGATTGGATTACGGGCGCCTTGGCGCGCTCGTTCGTCGTCACCAGAAAGTAACTGCGCGGCGAAATAAAGGGCTTGTCATTCAGCTTGACCAGGCGCCCGGTCTGCAGCGCCGATGCGCTCACATAGTCCGGCGCCAGTGCGATGCCAAGTCCGGCCTCCGCTGCCGTCAATGCAAGCGACAGCAGACCGTAGTGGGCGCCCGGCATCGGGACTTCTACAGACGCGCCCAGCTGCCGCAGGTAGGCCGGCCATGAGTTGGGCACCATGCTCTGGTGCAGCAAGGGCAGCGCTGCCATTTGCGTGCCCGTCAGCGGCGCCGCCAGCCGGCTCAGCGTGGGCGCCGCAAGAGGAAAGGAGTGCAGGGGGTGTAGCAGGTCGGCCACGCAGCCGGGCTCCGGCCCTTCGCAGTAGACGATAGCCGCGTCCAGCCCCGAGTCGCGCATGCTGATGGGCCCGGTATGCGTGGCCACGTCCAGCTGGATTTGCCGGTGCGCGATGGCGAAGGCGCACAGCCGAGGCATGGCCCACAGCGTGCCAAAGGTGGTGGGCACAGACAGCCGCAGTATCTTGCCTGGCATGGAGCCCATGGACGCGGCGATGGTCGCTGACTCCAACTCGTCCAGCAGGGTGCGCACCCGTCGCAGGTAGCTGGCACCGTCAACCGTCAGCTCCATCCCGCTAGTTGTGCGCCGGCACAGTGCAACGCCGACAAAGCCCTCCAGGTCCGACAGCTGGCGGCTCACCGCGCTTTGCGTCAGACCCAGTTCATCGGCTGCGGCAGTGATGCTCAGGCGCCGTGCAATCACCTCGAAGGTGTTGAGGTTGACGATGGAGGGCAGGTGGCGCTGCGTCGGATATTTCATGGCGGTTACGGCCATTATTGGCATGGCATCCGTTCGCCCGCAATGAAAAAGGCTATGCGGGCATGAAATAAATGCAGGGGGGTATGCGTTTATTCCGTTGGACAGGCCGGCGCGCATGTCAGATATTCAGGGCGCCGCAGTGGGCGGCCCCTCAAGAACAGAAGTTGGAGTCACAGATGTCGAAATTTCAAGCGCGCCTTGTACTGCTGCTGGTGGCGGCCACGCTGGCTGGCACCGCCCTGGCGGCGGATTGGCCCGCCACCCAGCCTATCAAACTGATCGTGCCCTCGGCCGCCGGCGGCACGCCCGACCAGACCAGCCGAAAACTGGCCTACTACCTTCAGGACAAGCTCAAACAAGCGGTGATCGTCGAGAACCGCCCCGGCGCGGCAGGCACCATTGCCATGCAGGCGGTGGCCACCGCCAAACCCGACGGCTATACGCTGGGCTTCGGCAATATCGTGACCATGGCCATCAACCGCAGCCTGATTTCCAAGATGCCCTACAACCCCGATAAAGACCTGGCGCCGGTGGCCGTGCTCTCGCAGGTGCCCAATGTGCTGGTGGTCCGCCATGGCCTGCCCATCGCCTCGGTTCGCGAATTGGTCATCTATGCCAAGAGCCACCCGGGCAATCTGACCATGGGTTCCGGCGGCAACGGCACCACCAGTCACCTCAGCGGCGAAATCCTCAAGGAAAAAGCCGGCATCAGCTTCAGCCACATTCCCTACCGCGGGGCTCCGCAGGCGCAGACCGACCTGATCGGCGGGCAGATCGACTTCATGTTTGACAACCTGCCGTCCATGGTGGGCGCGATCCAGTCGGGCAAGGTGCGTCCGCTCGCGGTTACCAGTAAACGTCGCTCGGCGCTGCTGCCCAACGTGCCGACCATGGAAGAGGCGGGCATTGCAGGCTTCGAGGTGGTGGCCTGGGGCGGCATTGTGGCACCGACGGGCACGCCTCGGTCGGTGATCCTGCGCCTGAACCGTGAGATCAACAACTGGCTGCAGGCACCTGCGACCAAAGCCGAATTCGCACAAGTGGGGCAGGTCGCGCTTGGGGGAACGCCCGAGTTTTTCAAGACACATATTGACAGCGAGGCGAAAAAATGGGGTGACGTGATCCGCAACGCCGGAGTAAAGCTTGACTGAATGTGCCTGGCCTTTCGCGTAGGCCTGCTGTTGCGTTTCGGCTATTCGCTTCACACAAGGATGCGCTGACAGGCGCAACCACATACCAAAAACAGACCCCAAGGACAAGCATGTTCAGTTCCCCCGTCCCCGCTACCCAGGTTCTCGCGCACTGGGCTGCCACGGTCCCCAGTCAATGGGGTGAATCCACCCTGCGCACGGCGGAGCACTCCCTGGAGGACACCATCGTCGCCATGGTGGCGGGTGCTGGGGATCCGGTTTGCGCCTCGGTACGTGCGGGATTGCGTGTCGCGGGACCGGTCCCGGTGGTGGGTAGCAACACCGGGACTTGTGCCGCCTTCAGTGCATTGGCCAACGGCACGGCCGCCCATGCGCGGGAGTTGGATGAGATGTTTTTCGTCGCCGGTGGCCATTTTGGCTGCGCTGTGATCCCAGCCATCCTGGCGCAAGCGCACGAGATTGATGCCACGCTCGATGCGGTGCTGGATGCACTGATCGTCGGAAGCGAGGTGATGGCCCGCGTCGGGATGGCGATGGACCGGTCCCATGCCGAAAAAGGCTGGCATGGTACTCAAACCATTGGTGTAATTGCTGCCGCAGCCGCTTGCGCCAGACTGCTTGGGCTGGGCGTCGGCGGTATGACACACGCCCTCAGCCTGGCTGTTTCCATGGCAGCTGGACCCAAGGTCCAGTTCGGCACCGACACGAAACCCGTGCATGCCGGACTGGCGGCTCAAGGCGGTGTGCTGGCCGCATCGCTTGCGGCCTCAGGCGTCACCGGCAGCGATAAAGCCCTGGAAGGCCCGCATGGGTTTGGCGCACTCTATGCTGGGGGCTTGGCGGCCGACTGGCGGTCCATGACTGCAGTCAACGATGGCCCGCTGGCGATCGACAGCCACGGCCTGGGATTCAAGCTGTATCCCAACTGTGCGTCCACACACCGCTGTCTGGACGCGTTGCAAGCCCTGGCCACGGAACACCGATTCGGCATGGAGGACGTGGAGCGTGTCGAAACATTGGTCGGGCGCGTCAACCTGGTGAATCTCAAATACCCGGAGCCGAGGGATCCCCGCGAGGCCATGTTTTCCATGCCCTACGCGGTGGCAACGATGCTCCGTTATGGCACGGTCACGTTGGCCGACTTCACGCCGCAAGCGGTGCAAGACGACGTGACCCGGCGCCTCATGCCACGCGTCGAAATGCGCCTGGATTCGACACGCGTGGAAACCGCAACGCAGCTGCTCCCCCACACCACAGTCGTAACCTTGAAGGACGGACGACGCCTGGAGCGTGTGGTTCACCACGCCAAAGGGTCATTCCTGAATCCGTTTTCGCCGTTGGAGCGGCAAATCAAATTCGAACAATGCACCATGGGCATCCTTCCGGAAGAGCGTTTGGCACCGCTTCGCGACAACCTGGCTCGACCGCAAGGCGTCAAGGTCCGCCAAGTGCTCGCTCTGCTGCAGTTCGAAGCCCGGGTTGATGATGGCGCGCGTTTCGGCCGTCCATGAGGAGGCGGGTCGGGCCCCCTTCCTTGATCCATGGAATCCAGCTTGCTCAGGCGGGCCCGAACCCGACGGTTCCCCCGCGCGGATCACAGCCGAAGCGGCGCTGGCAACGGAGAGTCCGCGACCGTGTTGCAGCAGGTTGACCACTGATCGATATCCAAGTCCGTCAGATTCGCGGCACAAAGGAAACTCTCATCATGCACAACCGTTGTTTATCGTCGGCTTTCGCCGAGGCCCTGATGGCACTGGCCGTGGGGGCCCTTGTGACGGGAGCCGGTCCGGTACTCGCCGCAGAGATCATAGTAGGCCAAGTCGCCCCCATGTCAGGGCCGGAGGCCGGTCAGGGCCGCGCTTACGCCGCCGGCATGCAATTGCATTTCAACGCCATGAACAAGGCCGGTGGCATTAACGGTCATAAGTTCACACTCTTGCGCAAGGATGATGGCGGGAGGCCCGACGACACGGTCACGTTGACCAAGCAGATGATTGCTGAAGATAAGCCACTGGTTCTGGCCGGTTACTTTGGCGGCAAGAATGTTGCAGACTTGGTGTCTGCGGGAATTTTGGCAAAAGAAAAGATCGCTCTGGTGGGCTACCGTACTTCGGAGATTCAGCCGGACACCCCCTACCTGTATAGCGTGCGGGCAGGCCTGCGCGACGAGATTTCCAAACTCATTGAGCATTTGGCCACCATCGGGATTAAGCGCCTGGGGCTTTTCCATGAGGCTGGGCCGGGCTCAACTGCGGTAATCGCCGCGGCCGAGGAGTCAGCTAGGAAAGTCAGAGCGACGATCGAAGGACGCGCCTCCTACGTCGCCAACACGGTCAACGTCACCGACGCCGTGGACACTTTCATGAACATGCAGCCGCAAGCGATCATCATGGTTTCCAGCGGGTCTGCTGCGGCTGGCTTCATTGAGAAGTACCGTATCGCAGGTGGCGCGGCTCAACTGCTTTCGCATTCGGGCGCCGACATCGAGCAACTCTCGAAACGACTGTCTCCGGAGCAGATGCAAGGTGTGGCTATCGCCCAAGTGACGCCAAGTCCGTACAAGGTCTCCAGTCAGCTAGTCAAGGAATTTACTGAGACCGCTGCCAAGACACCCAACCTGGAAGTGCCTGTGAGCTACGCCATGATGGAGGGCTATATTGCCGCTCGCGTCATTTCTGAAGCGATACGCCGCCAAGGCAGCAGGCCCAGCCGCGAGGGGACCGTTCTAGCCTTGGACGGCATGAGTAATTTTGACCTGGGTGGTTACTTGATCAGCTTTAAACCGGGACAGCACTCTGGCTCCAGCTTCGTCGAGTTATCCATCGTCACCAGTGCTGGCAGGATTCGTCAATAGTGCCATTGATCAGTTGGGTAATAGCAGCCCCCGGCGATTTACATATTCCTCCGGTACTGCCCACCCACCTCGAGCAGCGCATTGGTGATCTGCCCCAACGAACAGACGCGCACCGCCTCCATCAACACCTCGAACACATTGAGGTTTTCGATCACGGCCTGCTCCAGGCGCTTGAGCGTCGAATCCACCGCGCAAGGCCTGCACATCGCGGTTCACCGTGAGGGCGCGCAGCCGCTTGTGCAAGACAGTCTCATCCTGCTGATGCCGGCGGCTGAGCGGCGAACGCTGGATTTTACTGGTGCAACGTTGGTGCAGGACCAACTGGAAGAGGCAGGCGCCTGGAGGCGGCTGACCCTGAAGCTCTAGCGAGGCAAGGACGAAGTCCTAGCCCGCATGGCTCTGGGCCTTGTAGACCAGCCAGGAGCCCGACTTCTGCTTGCGCAGGTAGAAGCGAACCGAACAATCAAAAAAATCCACGCTGACCTCCACCGGGTCAGGGTCTTGGTTGCCGGCCAGCCGGCGAAGGCGGTTGCCGTTGGTCTGGAACGGTGTAAACCCGGTCGGTTTGACGCAGCGGCGCAGGCGGGCTTTCCAGCCGGCGTCAGTGTCCACCCCTTCGATGTACGCGTGGGTCGCTGCGATGGCCTCCGCCGGCCTGTGTTCGCACTTGATCCAGAAGGCGAACAGAGCCGCGCCGGCGAAAGGCGCGGCGAGAATGGAAATCAGGATCTTTCGCATCAGGCTGAGCTGCTCGCGGTCGCTTGCTCAGGCCCGCTTCTTGAACATGGCTGACGCACCGCTCGCCGCGCGAATCTCTTCGGCCGTGGCGAGCAAAGCTTCCGACAACTCCTCCATGCGCGCCTCGGTCAGGCGCACCAGCGGGCCGGCGATGGTGACCACGCCTATTGCGCCTGTGGGTGACATCACCGGTGCGGCCATCGCCGTCATCTGCGGTGCAAACACTTCGTTGATCATGCTGAAGCCACGCTTGCGTGCTGCCTGCACATAAGCCAGCAGCGCCTTGACGGTGGTGGGGGCCTTGGGGCCGAAGTCTTTCGGCAAGCCAAAGCCCTGCCCGGCAACGAGGCGCATGGCTTCTTCGTCGCTCATGGTCGATAGCCAGGCGTGGCCGGCGGCGCTGCACGAGAGGCGCACCGACAAGCCCATGTCGGGGTCATAACGCAGGCCGCGGCGTGCGCCCTGAGCCTTGGCGACAAAGGTGAGGTCGTCACCGTCGACCACAGCCAGACGCACCAGCTCGCCCGATTCTTCGGCCAAGCTGTCGAGCAGCGGCTGTGCCACATCGACCACGCCCGACGCGCTCAAAAAGCCCAAGCCTAGCGACACGAGCTTGATGGTGAGCACGTATTCGCCCTGCTCGCGCACCTGGCGCACATAACCGCAGCGGCACAGTTCGGCCAGCAGGCGGTGGGTGGCGCTGAGCGGCATGTTGAGCGTGGCGGCAAGCATGGAGACGGTTTGCCCCTCGGGGTGCACGGCCAGATGCTCCAGGGTTTTGAAGCTTCGTTCGAGAAGGGTGCTCATGGGCAGGAAACGGTTTTGGGCAGGGGCATGGACGGTATTTGGCCACGTCGTGAGGTCGGGCGAATCACAAAATGATAATGGTTTTCCATTATGGAAAGATTTTCCACTTTAATTGATGATCCAGCCTGCCCTGATGGTGGCGCGCGTATCGGCGCCGCCGGTTCGCTCACTTTCCCCTATTCAAATCCGAGACAAAGGACCTTCCATGACGTCGATGCCCTCCACCCGTTTCACCCGCCGCACCCTCGCCCTGGCCGCAGCCGCCCTGTTGGGCCTCTCGACCGCCGCCATGGCCCAGGACATCCAGGAACGCACCATCAAGTTCGGCCACCTGAACAACCCCGACCACCCGACCAGCCTGGGCGTGCGCAAGTTCGCCGAGATCGTCGCCGCCAAGAGCGGCGGCAAGATCAAGGTGCAGGAATTCGCGGCCTCCCAGCTCGGCAACGAGTTGCAGCAGCAGTCCGCACTGCAGGGCGGCGTGCAGGAAATGCTGGTGGCCTCGACGACGTCGCTGAACGGTATCGTCAAGGAATTCGGCCTGCTCGATTTTCCCTTCCTCTTCGCCAATGCGAAACAGGCCGACGCGCTGGTCGACGGTCCACTGGGCAAGATGCTCACCGCCAAACTGCCTGAAAAGGGCGTGATGGTGCTGGGCTTCTTCGACCTGGGCTTTCGCAACGTCACCAACAGCAAGCGCCCCATCATGAAGGGCGCCGACCTGGAAGGCCTGAAACTGCGCGTGATCCCGAACCCGGTGTTCCTGGAGACCTTCAAGACCTTCAAGGCCAACCCGGTGCCGATGCCCTTTGCCGAACTGTACGGCGCGCTCGAAAGCAAGGCTGTGGATGGCCAGGAAAACCCCTTCGCGGTGATTGCCTCGAGCAAGTTCTACGAAGTGCAGAAGTACGTGAGCGGTACCAACCATGTCTATGCCACCAACCCGATCCAGATCAGCAAGCGCTTCTGGGACAAGCTCTCCGCGACGGAGCACAAGATCCTGCAGGACGCCGCCATCGAAGCCCAAAACTGGCAGCGCGTGGTCAGCCGTGAAGTCTCGGCCAAGGCCCTGGGCGAGCTCACGGCCAAAGGCATGCTGTACAACGATGTGCCGCCCGCCGAGCTGGCCAAGATGCGCGCCGAAGTGCGTCCCGTCTACGAAAAGTTCTCTGCCGCCTATGACCCGGCCATCGTCACCCTCTTCAAGTCCGAGCTGGAACGCGTGTCGAAGTTCTGAATCCCATGAAAATACTTGTCCTCCACGGGCCGAACCTGAACCTGTTCGGCCGCCGCGAACCCCACATCTACGGTACCACGACGCTCGCACAGATCAACGACATGCTGGCACAACTGGCCGGGGAACTGGGCGTCACGCTTGAAACCATCCAGTCGAACCACGAAGGGGCGCTGATTGATTTCCTGCACCAGCACATCGACACGGCGCAGGGCGCGCTGGTCAACCCCGCCGGCTTAACGCAGCATGGCGTGCCGCTGCATGACGCGATCAAGGCCATGCCTTTCCCGGTGGTCGAGGTGCACATGTCGAACCTCGCGACACGTGAGCCCTGGCGCCACCACTCGATCATCTCGCCGGCTGTGAAAGGAACGATCCAGGGCTTCGGCCCGCGCTCGTACCTGCAGGGCCTTCGAGTCGTGACCGACATCGCGCGCGAAGCGCAGGCCCTTGCCGCGCAAAACTGACATGGACAAGTTCGTCGACAAGGCCTGCAAAGGCATTGAGTTCCTCATCGCCTTCGGCTTGGCCATCATGGTCGTGCTGGTGTTCGGCAACGTCGTGTTGCGCTACGGCTTCAACTCGGGCATCACTGTGTCTGAAGAAGTGTCGCGCTGGCTCTTCATCTGGGGTACCTTCCTCGGTGCCCTGGTGGCGCTGCGTGAACACGGCCACCTCGGCATCGACATGGTGGTCGGGCGGCTGCCGGTCATGGGCAAGAAGATCTGCCTCATCATCGGCCACGCGCTGATGATCTTCATCGTAGTGCTGCTGGCCATGGGCAGTTGGGAGCAGGTCAAGATCAACTGGGACGTCACGGCGCCGACGACCGGCTGGTCCATGTCCATCGTCTACCTCTCGGGTCTTGTGTTCGGCGTGCTGGCATGCGGCTTGCTGGTGCTGGATTTGTGGAAGGTCGTCACCGGCCAGCTGTCGGATGACGAACTGGTCATGGTGCAGGAGTCGGAAGAGGCCGTGCAGCTCAAGCAGGTGCTGGACGATGCGCGCCAGCCGGACAACACCGCAGGAGCACGGCCATGACCATCCTCATTTTCGTCGGCTCGCTGCTGGCCACCATGACCCTGGGCATTCCCATTGCGTTTGCGCTGCTGGCCAGCGGTGTCGCCCTGATGTGGCACCTACAACTGTTCGATGCGCAGATCCTGGCGCAGAACCTGGTCGGGGGCGCCGACAGCTTCCCGCTGCTGGCCGTGCCGTTTTTCATGCTGGCCGGCGAGATCATGAACGTCGGCGGCCTGTCGCGCCGCATCGTCAACCTGGCGCTGGCGCTGGTCGGCCACGTCAAGGGCGGGCTGGGCTATGTGACCATCATGGCTGGCTGCCTGCTGTCGGCGCTGTCGGGCTCAGCTGTGGCCGACGCGGCCGCGCTCACCGCGTTACTGCTGCCGATGATGGTCAAGGCAGGGCACGAGAAGGCGCGCGCTGGCGGCCTGATCGCCGCCGTCGGGGTGATCGGCCCTGTGATCCCGCCCAGCATCGGGCTGGTGATCTTCGGCGTGGCGGCCAACGTGTCGATCTCCAAGCTCTTCTTCGCAGCCGTTGTGCCGGGCCTGCTGATTGGCGGCGCGCTCTGGATCACCTGGGCCTGGCTGGTGCGCAGCGAGAAGATCGTGCCGCCGCCGCGCAAGTCGGCCACCGAGATCATGACGGCCTTCCGCGATGCCACCTGGGCGCTGGTCCTGCCGGTCATCATCCTCGTCGGCCTGCGCATGGGCGTGTTCACGCCCACCGAGGCAGCCGTGGTGGCCGCCGTCTACGCACTTTTTGTTTCCATCTTTATCTATCGCGAGCTCAAGCCTGCGCAGCTCTACGGTGTGTTCGTGTCGTCGGCCAAGACCAGCGCCATCGTGATGTTCCTGATCGCCGCGGCCATGGTCAGCGCCTGGCTGATCACCGTCGCCAACCTCCCGGGAATGGTGGTGGACCTGCTCAAGCCTTTCATGGGCAGCCCGATCTTGCTGATGGCCGCCATCATGGTGCTGGTCATGGTCGTCGGCACGGCGATGGACATGACACCCACCATCCTGATCCTCACGCCAGTGCTGATGCCCGTGGTCAAGGCCGCAGGCATAGACCCGGTCTACTTCGGCGTGCTGTTCATCATCAACAACTCGATCGGGCTGGTGACGCCGCCGGTGGGCACGGTGCTCAATGTGGTGGCGGGGGTCGGCAAGATCAGCATGGACGACGTCACCAAGGGTGTCATCCCGTTCATGATCGCCGAGTTCGCGGTGATGTTCCTGATGGTGGTTTTCCCCAAACTGGTCACGGTTCCGGCCAGCTGGTTTTACTGACATGGCACTTTTAGGCAACGCTGCAGTCGCCATGTGGTGGGACATCCTGCCCGCGCAACGCGAGGAGTTCCAGGAGTGGCACTCCCGCGAACACTTTCCGGAACGCATGGGCATCGAAGGCTTTCTGCGCGGTTCACGCTGGTCCAATATTGACGGAGGAACAGGGTTCTTCGTGATGTACGAGCTGGCATCGTATGACACCCTCACCTCTCCCGGCTACCTGCAGAGCCTGAACAACCCGACGCCGTGGTCAGCGAAGATGATGCCGCACCACCTGTACATGGTGCGCAGCCAGTGCAAGCTGCTCAGCAGTTTCGGGGGCGGGCTGGGCAAGGCGGTGCTGACGATCCGCCTGTCACCTGCGGATGGCCAGGCAGAGGCTCTGCTGGCCTGGCTGGAAAAGCTGCTGGCCCGCCAGACCGACAGCAGAGGCATCGTCGGGGCGCACCTGCTGCAAACCCGAACGCCGGAGGCAGCCATGACGCAAGAGCAAAAAATCCGCGGCGGGGATGCCGCCGCCGACTGGATTGTCTTGCTGTCGTCGTATGAGACGGAGGCCCTGCAACACGCCCTGGCCAACGAATTGTCGCCACAGCGTCTCCAGGCTGCAGGCGCCCTTGCGGCCATGACACATGACATCTACGCGCTTTCTTATTCACTGGGGAAGCATGACTTGAAACCTGCCGCGCAGGGCGGGCAGCGTAAGTCCCCGTCATCCAGTTTCTTTTCTTTCAGCCACGCAGGCAGGTAGCGGGCTGTATGGGCTGACTACATATTCCGCCGGTACTGCCCACCCACCTCAAACAGCGCATTGGTGATCTGGCCCAGTGAGCAGACCCGCACCGCTTCCATCAGTACTTCGAACACGTTGAGGTTTTCGATCACGGCTTGCTGAAGGCGTTTGAGCATGGCGGGCGATTCGGCGGCGTGGCGGCGGTGAAAATCTTCCAGGCGCTTGAGCTGGTTCTGCTTTTCTTCTTCGGTCGAGCGTGCGAGCTCCAGCTTGTCCTGCACCGCGTCGCCGTGCGGGTTGCGAAAAGTGTTGACGCCGATGATGGGCAGCTCGCCGGTGTGTTTGAGCATCTCGTAGTGCATGGACTCGTCCTGGATGCGGCCGCGCTGGTAACCGGTTTCCATCGCGCCCAGCACGCCGCCGCGTTCGGCGATGCGTTCGAACTCCAGCAGCACGGCTTCTTCGAGCAGCTCGGTGAGCTCCTCGATGATGAAAGCGCCCTGTGAAGGATTTTCATTCTTGGCCAGGCCCCATTCGCGGTTGATGATGAGCTGGATGGCCATGGCGCGGCGCACCGATTCTTCAGTCGGCGTGGTGATGGCTTCGTCAAACGCGTTGGTGTGCAGCGAGTTGCAGTTGTCGTAGATGGCGATCAGCGCCTGCAGCGTGGTGCGTATGTCGTTGAACTGGATTTCCTGCGCGTGCAGGCTGCGGCCCGAGGTCTGGATATGGTATTTCAGCTTCTGGCTGCGTTCGTTGGCGCCGTATTTTTCTTTCATGGCCACGGCCCAGATTCGACGCGCGACGCGGCCCATCACGGTGTATTCCGGGTCCATGCCGTTGCTGAAGAAGAAGCTGAGGTTGGGCGCAAAGTCGTCGATGTGCATGCCGCGCGCGAGGTAGGCTTCAACAAAGGTGAAACCGTTGGACAGCGTGAAGGCCAGCTGGCTGATCGGGTTGGCGCCGGCTTCGGCGATGTGGTAACCGCTGATGGAGACGCTGTAGAAGTTGCGCACCCGGTTGTGCACAAAGTACTGGGCGATGTCGCCCATGACTTTCAGGCTGAATTCGGTCGAGAAGATGCAGGTATTCTGGCCCTGGTCTTCTTTCAGGATGTCTGCCTGCACCGTGCCGCGCACGTTTTCTTGCACCCATTCGCGAATCTTGGCAGCCTCGGTCGCCGTCGGGTCGCGGCCGTTGTCTTTTTTGAACTTGTCGAGGTTCTGGTCGATGGCCGTGTTCATGAACATGGCCAGAATCGTCGGCGCCGGGCCGTTGATGGTCATCGAGACCGAGGTCGAGGGGTTGCACAAATCGAAGCCGTCGTACAGCACCTTCATGTCGTCCAGCGTAGCAATAGAGACGCCCGAGTTGCCGACCTTGCCGTAGATGTCGGGCCGCAGCGCCGGGTCGTTGCCGTAGAGCGTGACCGAATCAAACGCAGTGGACAGGCGCTTGGCGGCCATGCCCTCGCTGAGCAGCTTGAAACGGGTGTTGGTGCGGAAGGGGTCGCCTTCGCCGGCGAACATGCGGGTCGGGTCCTCGCCCTCGCGCTTGAAAGCAAAGGTGCCGGCGGTGTAGGGGTAGCTGCCGGGTACGTTGTCCAGCATCAGCCATTTGAGGATTTCGCCGTGGTCTTCGTACTGCGGCAAGGCCACCTTGCGAATGGTGGTTCCTGAGAGGGATTTGGTGGTCAGCGCGGTGCGGATTTCCTTGTCGCGGATTTTCACCACGTATTCGTCGCCGGCGTAGGCAGCCTGCATGTCGGGCCACTGGGCGAGCAGGGCGCGCGCGTCGGCATCAATGCGGGCCTTGCGGTGGCCGGCCAGGTCCAGCGCGGCTTCGGCGGCGGGCGCGCGGTCGGGCTTGTCGATCTTGAGCATGGCGGCGGCGGCTTTGAGTTGCTGCACCTCGCGCGCCAGCTGAGCCTGCGCGCGGGCGCGCTTTTTGTAGCCGCGCACCGTGTCGCTGATCTCGGCCAGGTAGCGCGTACGCGCGGCCGGCACCACAGGCGTCTGATTGGTGCTGTGGCGGACCTCTGCGGCGGGCAGCATGCCAGCCTCAAGCGCCAGGCCCAGCGCGGCCAGGCGTGGTTTGAGCGCCTGGTAGAGCGCGGTCACGCCGTCGTCGTTGAAGCGCGCGGCCATGGTGCCGAACACCGGCATCTTGTCGGCCGGTGTGCCCCATGCTTCCTTGTTGCGCTGCACCTGCTTGGAGACATCGCGCAGGGCGTCGAGTGAGCCCTTGCGGTCGAACTTGTTGATGGCGACGAACTCGGCGAAGTCCAGCATGTCGATTTTTTCGAGCTGGCTGGCTGCGCCGAACTCGGGCGTCATCACGTACATGGGCACGTCCACATGCGGCACGATGGCGGCGTCGCCCTGGCCTATGCCGGAAGTTTCGACCACGATCAGGTCAAAGCCTGCACATTTGCAGGCGGCGATCACGTCGGGCAGCGCCTGGCTGATTTCAGAGCCGAAGTCGCGTGTGGCCAGCGAGCGCATGAACACGCGTTGTCCGCTGTCGGCGTTCTTCTGACCAGCCAGGGGAACAGTCCAGGGATTGATGGCGTTCATGCGGATGCGGTCACCCAGCAGCGCGCCACCACTCTTGCGGCGTGATGGATCAATGCTGATGACTGCTACGCGCAATTTGTCGTTCTGGTCCAGGCGCAGGCGGCGTATCAACTCGTCGGTCAATGAAGACTTGCCGGCGCCGCCAGTGCCCGTAATCCCCAGCACAGGGATCTTGCAGGTGGAGGCCTGCGTGCGGACTTTGTCCACCAGTGCCGCGTCGGCCTTGCCATTCTCCAGCGCCGTGATCAACTGCGCCAGCGCCCGCCAGTTCATCTCTCCGTGGCCTTCAATGGCCGTGACGTTCTTGGGCGCGAAACTGGTCAGGTCTTTGTCGCAGCGCATGACCATCTCGCCGATCATGCCGGCCAGGCCCATCTTCTGGCCGTCTTCGGGGCTGTAGATGCGGGTGACGCCGTAAGCATGCAGCTCGCGGATTTCGGGCGGCACGATGACGCCGCCGCCCCCGCCGAACACCTGGATGTGTTCGCCGCCGCGGCTTTTGAGCAGGTCGACCATGTACTTGAAGTACTCGACATGCCCGCCCTGGTAGGAGCTGATGGCGATGCCTTGCGCGTCCTCCTGCAGGGCGGCTGTGACCACTTCGTCCACGCTGCGGTTGTGGCCCAGGTGGATGACCTCCGCGCCCATGCTCTGCAGGATGCGCCGCATGATGTTGATGGCGGCATCATGACCGTCAAAGAGGCTGGCCGCCGTGATGAAGCGCACTTTGTGAGTGGGGCGGTAGCTGGCGAGCGCTTTGTATTCAGCGGACATGTCGGTCATGGTTGTCTCCGGGCGGCGGTTGGACCGTCGATCTGTGATCTGTTTGATTGACGTTTACGTAAACGTCAATCTTAGCCGGTAAGCCGGCGCCGATCAAGTGTGCGCCGTGTAGCGGTGCGAGCAAAAAAAAGGACGCGGAGCGCCCCTCTTTGCCAAAGCCTGGTACCCAATGGCTTCCGGCCTGTTTACCCGTACAGGTATTTAGGCAGCCAGAGCGTCAACCCGGGCCAGATGTACATGAACACCATGCACAGGATCACGATCAGCATGTAGGGCATCATGCCGGCGAAGATCTGGTTGATGGTCACATGCGGTGGCGACACCCCCTTCAGGTAGAAAGCCGACATCGCCACGGGCGGCGACAGGAAGGCCGCTTGCAGGTTCACGAAAACCAGCACGCCCCAAAGGATCGGATCGATCTGGAAATGCTGCAGCAGCGGCAGGAAGATGGGCACGAAGATCACGATGATCTCGGTCCACTCCAGTGGCCATCCCAGGACGAAGATGATGGCCTGCGACAGCAGCAGGAACTGCAGTGGTGTCAGATTCATCGACATCACCCATTCCTCGACGACGCGCTGGCCGCCCAGCAGAGCGAAAACCGCGGAGAAGAGTGCTGAACCCACAAACAGCCAGCACACCATGGAGGTCGTCTTGCAGGTCAGGAACACCGCCTCCTTGATTTTCTGAAAGTCCAGCGTGCCGGCATGCCAAGCCATAAGAAAGGCGCCGGCCGCGCCGACGGCCGCCGATTCGGTGGCGGTTGTGATGCCGAACAGGATGACCCCCAGCACGACGATGGTCAGCAGCGCGAGCGGCATGACCGAGCTCACCAGCATCCGCAGGATCTCGAACTGCTCGGCGTCGAAGCGCCGGTAGTACCACAGCAGCAGTCCCGCCATCAGCACGCAGGCGATGGCAAAGCCCGTGTAGAAGGACTCGGGCACGGGTGCGGTCTGTGGCCCCGAACCCGAGGGCTCGCCGATTTCCTGCAGTGGTGCGTCGGCGGTGGTTGCTGCTGTCGATGGCTTCGCATCTTCCGATCCCGGCGGCGCCTGCAAGCCGCCGGCTTCGGCCGGCTCCTTGGCCGTGTCGCCGGGTTCTTTCAGCCCTTCTTCCGCAGGTGGTTCCTGGACTCCGCCGGTGACTGCGGGCCCCTGCAGGCCTCCTCCTGTCGGCGCTGCGGCCTTGGCGGCGCGTGCCGCCGCCACCTGGGCGATGTTGTCGGCCTGCGAATGGATGACCACATACCACCAGGTGCCGCCCAGAGTCGCCAGCGCGAACACCACCGGCACCAGGGCAGTGCCCAAGCTGCGCAACAGGAAGCCGCGGCTGACTTGGGCGCCCGCCTGCAGCGCCTTGCCCGGGGCCGCGATGGCCATGGCCAGCGCCGGCAGCGCCCTGCGTGAATAGGCGGCGGTCACCTGCTGCAGCCAGGGTGGCACCGGCGCGCGGTTCTGCTCCGGCGGCAGCTTGGGCGCGATCTTGGGGTTGAGCATGACCCAGCCGACGATGTAGACCAGGTAGAGCAGGGCCAGGAAGAAGCCGGGGAACATGGCCGCCGCGTAGAGCTTGACCACGGACTGGCCGGCGACGGCGGCGTAGACGATGATCATCACCGAGGGCGGGATCAGGATGCCCAGCGTGCCGCCGGCGGTGATCACGCCGGCCGCCAGTCGCGTGTCGTAGCCGGCGTTGAGCATGGGCCGCATGGCGATCACGCCCATCAGCACCACCACAGCGCCCACCAGGCCACTGGCGATGCCCCAGAACGTGCAGATGATCAGGGTGGTGACCGCCAGTGAGCCGGGCACGCTGCGGAACGCCAGCTGCACACTATGGAACATCTTGTCCACCAGCGCGCCGCGCTCCATCACATAGCCCATCAGCACAAACAGCGGAATCGATAACAGGGTCTCGTTAGTCATCGCTCCAAAAGCGCGCTGGACCATCAGGTCGAAGATCCTGTTTTCCCAAAAATGGGTGGACGGATCGTAGAAGGCCACGAAGCCGAACGCCATGCCCAGGCCCATCAGTGTGAATGCGGTGGGAAAGCCCATCATGATGACGACCACGATCAGACCGAGCATGGTCATGCCGAGTACTGCGTTGCTCACTTGGAGACCTCCGCCCTGTGGGCTGCGGTGCCAAGAATCTTCGGAACGGCCGGGCGATTCATGTTCAACCTTTCAGGCCGGCGGATTTTTCGATGGCCAGCCGCTTGGCTTCTTCATCCACAAACTCGCTGCCGGCCAGCTGCTGCGCGACCACATCGGATTCCTGGGCGTCCTTGAGCCGAGGTGTCCAGATGCCGGTGCGGATGCAAACGACGCAGCGCAGGATCTCGGACAGCCCCTGCATCAGCACAATGGTGCCAGCCACCGGGATCACAAACTTGAACGGATACAGCGGGATTGGGGTGGCGTTGAAGGTTTGTTCGCGCATCGCCAGTGACTCATTGAAGTATGTCCAGCCGGCCCAGGTCAGCGCCATAATCCCGGGCAGGAAGAAGACGATGTACAGGACCAGGTCCAGCCAGGCCTGCGTGCGGGGCTTCAAGTTGCCGTAGAAGAAGTCGCCGCGCACATGGCCGTCATGCGCCAGCGTGTAGGCGCCCCCCAGCATGAACAGCGTGCCATACAGCATGTTATTGACGTCGAAGATCCACGCGGTGGGCGCGTTGAGCGCGTAACGCTTGAAAACTTCAGCGCAAACGACCACCATGAGGATCACGATGAGCCAGGCGGCGGCCTTCCCGACCCAGGTGCTGATGTGGTCAGCCGTGTGAAGGATTTTTTGTGTATTCATTTTGAACCGGTGTTCCCATCAAAAAGGCCAGCCATCCCGGGTTGGACGGCTGGCCGGCTTCGCCGGGGCTCGCAGGCTCAGGCTTTCTTCTTGCCGAAGGAGTGGTTGTAGGCCATCTTGAAATCGACCATGTAGTCGTTCTGCCAGGGGATTGTGCGTGCGGCGTAGGCTTTCTGCGAGTCGATCACCTTCTTGAACAGCGGGTTGGCCTTGGCTTTGTCCTCGATGATCTTGTCCCAGGCTTCCAGCTGTGCCTTGAGCACGGCGTCGGGCGTCTTGTAGAACTTGATGCCCTGCTTTTTCATCTCGGCGTAGTCGGTGGAGTTACGGTCGATGGCCTTCCAGCTCATGTCGGCGCTGGCCGCCTGCACGCCATAGTCGATGATCGCCTTGAGTTCGGCCGGCAGCGCGTTGTACTTGCCTTTGTTGAACAGGATCTCGAATTGCTCCCCGCTCTGGTGAAAGCTCTGCAGCATGCAGTTTTTGACCACGTCCGGGAAACCCAGAACGCGGTCGGAGCTGGCGTTGTTGAACTCGGCCGCGTCGATCAGGCCGCGGTCCAGTGCCGGCACGATCTCACCACCGGGCAACGGGTTCACGGAGGTGCCCATCGCGGTGAAGATATCGACCGACAGGCCGACCGTGCGGAACTTCAGACCCTTCATGTCACCCACCTTGGCGATCGGCTTCTTGAACCAGCCCAGCGGCTGCGTAGGCATGGGGCCGTAGAGGTATGACACCACATCCATGCTGATCGACTTGTAGATTTCTTCCAGCAGCGCTTTGCCGCCGCCATAGTTGTGCCAGGACAGGACCATGTTCGGGTCCATGCCGAAGGCCGGGCCGGAGCCCCACAGGGCCAGGGCGTTGTTCTTGCCATAGTGATAAGCCACCACGCCGTGTCCACCGTCAAGGGTTCCCTTATTCACAGCTTCCAGTAGCTGAAAAGCCGGCACCACGGCGCCGGATGGAAGCACCTCGATCTTCAGTCGGCCCCCGGCCATGTCATTGACCTTCTTCGCGAAATCGTTGGCGTATTCATGGAAGATGTCCTTGGCCGGCCAGGTGCTCTGGAAGCGAAAGGACGTTGTCTGCGCCATGGCGACCATGGGGGCGGACAGGGCGCCGGCGGCAATCGCGGCGCCTTTCAGCAGGCCGCGCCTGCGGGGGCTTTTGCTCTCGGTCATGACTTGTCTCCTGTTGTTTCGAAAAATATAAGAGGACTCATCATTCCGTCTTGCCCATTCCTTACAAAGAGGGTTTCCACCAACGCTACAGGTTGTTGCCCCTTCTCAGGGTGAAACTGTTTGTGCGTGACCGACAGGAGCCCGCGAGGAGCTCAGGTGACTTTCAGCCCCCTGAGGGCCGGATCGCCCGGCGGAAAGCGTAGCTTCAGTTCCAGCAACCGGGCCCGGACGAGGGTGGCGATCATCAGGTTGCGATGCGTCTTGGAGTCAGCCGGCACCACGGTCCAGGGTGCCCAAGGAGTGCTGGTGGCCTGAAGCAGTGCTTCGTAAGCCTTTTGGTACTGCTTCCACTGTTTGCGAACCTCCAGGTCGCCCGCGCTGAATTTCCAGTGTTTGGCGGGGTCATCCAGTCGCTCCTGCAGCCGTTGCTTTTGCTCATCGGGACTGATATGCAACATGAACTTGAGGATCACCGTACCGGTTTCCGAGAGCATGCGTTCGAAGTCGTTGATGTGCCGGAACCGCTGTGCTGTTTGTGCCGGTGTGATCCATCCGTTGACGGGCGGCACCAACACATCTTCGTAATGGCTGCGGTTGAAAATCGCGATCTCCCCCGTGCCCGGCATCTGTTGATGGATTCGCCACAGGTAGTCATGCGCCCGCTCGTCTTCCGTCGGCGCCTTCCAGCTGACCGTCCGTACGCCCAGCGGGCTGATGCGCCCAAAGACACCGCGCAATGTTCCGTCCTTGCCTGAGGTGTCCGTTCCCTGCAGGACCACAAGAAGTTTGTAGCGTTTGTCCGCGTAAAACAGGTTTTGCAATCCGTCAATCTCCGTGGCCAGTGCTTCGACGGCAGCTTTATCGCGTAGCTTGTCGCCCGTCGAGAACGGCTTGGCGGCCGGGTCAAGGCTGGCAAGAGAAAACCCCTTGGGCTTCGACGGAGAGGGTTGCCAGGGGGCTACGGTTTTGGCCAGAGCCTTGAAGCTTGCCTTGCCAGGCTGTACCTTTTGTGGAGAAGGTGTGTCGGCGTTGCGGGGCATCGGGGTCTCCTGCAGTTCATGGGTAGGGTGATTGTGCATGTCACACCTGCGCCAGGGATGCGCGGCCTGCCTATGCCCTCACTGTCTGGCGTGTGGTTGCAGGGGGATAAACTTGATCTGCTGGTTTCGGGTCGCTGTCATGCGGTGCATGCATGCCCGATATGCCTGTTGATCAACACCCCGAACTGAGAGGCCCTGTGATGAAAAAAAACACTTCTGCAAATGGTTCCGCGCGACCTGGTGTCCAGCCTGTTTCCGGGTATGCGGGCGATATTTCTGCACAGCTGGCTTTTGAATGGATGCAGTCGGGCGAGGCGGTGCTGGTGGATGTACGAACTGACGCCGAACGCGAATGGGTGGGCTATGTGCCCGGCGCTGTCCCCCTGGCCTGGAAGCAATGGCCGGGCATGGCAATGAACGCAGGATTCGAGGAGGGGCTGAAAGCTGCCGTGCCCGCCGGCAAGAAGGCAGTGCTGTTGTGCCGCAGCGGCGTGCGTTCGGTCGCGGCGGCCAAACGCGCGACCGAGCTGGGCGTCGAGGCTTACAACATCCTCGAAGGTTTTGAAGGCGATGCTGATGACCAGGGGCAGCGCGGCCGCAAGGGAGGCTGGCGTTTTCGGGGCTTGCCCTGGAAGCAGGGCTGAAATTCCGGTAAAACCCTGGATTGAAGCAGTCCTGTGCGTACCTTTGGTAACTTATATATGTAAGTGAATGGCGCATTTATTTCACAAAAATGAAGTGAATAGTTCGCATGACTTTGTCTGAAGTTTGATGTATGGGGGTGCCCCCTGTTAGTTCTGACAGGGGGTAAGGCGTATCAATTTGTTTGAGCGCTTTCAATGGGGTTCCTCTTTTTAACGGAGTCCCCATGCAAGTACTCGAACGCAAACTTTCCCCTGACACCGCGCACTTTTCCAACCCTGCCCTTGGGGCCCAGCTGTGCCAGCGAATATCCCGCGACTTCACGCCGCGCTGGAACCACCAGTGGAGCGGAAAGTTCATGCTTCATGGCAAAACACCGGACTCCAATGCCATCCGGCTGGACGGCAACGACTACCTCAGCGTCACGGGCCATCCGCACATCGTTCACGCGCAGGTGGAAGCCTTGCGCAAGGAGCAGGAGTTTGTGGTGCAGTCCGGTGTCTTCCACCTGAACCAGCATCCCACACACACGCTGGAGCTGGCACTGGCATCCTGGGTCGGCAAGGACGACGGCTTCATTTGCCAATCGGGTTATGCGGCCAATGTCGGCCTGCTGCAGGCGATTGCCGATGCGCAGACCCCTGTATACCTTGATACGTTGGCCCATGCATCGTTGTGGGAAGGCGCCCATGCGGCGCGCGCCCCGGCTTTCGCTTTTCGCCACAATGATCCGGTTCATCTTGCCCGGATGATCGCCAGGAACGGCCCGGGCATCGTGGTGGTCGATTCCGTGTACAGCACCACGGGTGCCATCTGCCCCCTGGGGGAAATTGTCGATGTGGCCGAGCAGCACGGCTGCATGATCCTGGTGGATGAATCGCACTCGCTGGGCACACACGGCCCGGAAGGTGCGGGGCTGTGCGCCGAGTTGGGCCTCACCAGCCGCGTGCACTTCATCACCGCCAGCCTTGCCAAGGCTTTTGCGGGCCGGGCCGGCTTTTTTACCGCGCCGGCGCACATGCGCTATTACATTCTCTGTTCAAGCTTTCCCAATATCTTCAGCTCCAGCCTGCTGCCGCACGAGATTGCCGGCCTTGCAGCCACGCTGGAGGTGATCCGCAACAGCGACGATGCGCGCGCAAGGCTTCACGCCCACACGCGCAGGTTGCGGTCTGCCTTGAGCGAGCTGGGCTATCCCATCCACCAGGGCAGCCAGCAGATCATTGCGCTGGAGGTTGGACTGGAATCCGACACCATGGTGTTGCGGGATCGGCTGGAGGAGCGCAACGTGTTTTCGTCGATGTTCTGCGCGCCGGCCACCAGCAGCAAACGCGCGATGATGAGGTTAACCCTGAATGCCGGGCTGATGGATTCCGAACTGGACCATGTGGAAGCGGTCGCACGCGAGATCGCGCCGATCGTGAAGCCATGGGACTGGCCGATTGCACGGCGCGCCCGGGCCGGCCAGGAGGCATGATGCCGGCGTCAGTCCTGAAGGTGTCTCTCACCCGAGGTGGCAATAAATCGCTCGTGGCTGCTCATGAAGCCGGGGTTAAAAGGCTCGCCGACGGTAAAAAGCGCCGCATGAAGCACGGTCGGACCGGAGGCGATGGCGAAGGCCTGGCGCGGCTGGGGTTTGTGGCCGGCGCCCAGCGCCAGCTGCAGTTCCAGGTCGATGAGTTTCCTGCCTGCCGCCACGTCCTTCACGGTCGCGGCATCCCAGCCTTGCGATGCCGCCATTTCGGCAAGCTCTGGCAGGTTCCCGGCGGGTTCCAGCTGCAACCAGCTGACGCTGCCTTTACGGTCAAGGGCCAGCACACCGAAGGGTGCACCAATCACCACATGCTCGATCCAGCCTTGCCGCAGTGCCAGGTTTTCCAGCTCCTGCGCGACGGATGGTTCGCACAGCAGCGCATGCTGCGTGCGGGACAGCGTCGCCCGCCAGGTCTGCTGGTGCCGGGGATCGGGCTGTCGCAGCAGCGCCTGCACCGCATCGGTCAGGCGCAGCCGGATCTCCGGAGATTGCTTGGGAATGAATTGTTCGATCAGCCCGCGGTTGAAGGCCGACACGGCAAGTTGCTCGTCGGCCCGGCCTGTCAGCAAAACGCGCGAACCCGACCAGCCGGTCAGCTCGCTCAACACCCTCAGCCCGCTCATGGCCGGCATGGAATAGTCCACCACACAGACCTGCGTGAGCGCAAATCGCGCCGTGCCGTCTTCCCGCCAGTACTGCAGGATTTGCGGGATCAGGGCCGTCCCCTCGCGCCATCGATTGATGATTTCCTGCTGGCGCCAGGCATCCGCTTCCCAGCGCACCGGCTCCTGGAGCAGCAGGTCTATACACGCCACCGGGCGCAGGAACAGGCGTACACACCAGTCCAGCGGCATGACTTCCGCGAGCATTTCGAGATAATCCGGGTCGTCGTCCAGGAAAACCACGCCTCCGGGACGGCGGTAAAGTGCAAAGGACATGTTGTCAGTCTAGCGCGGGTTGTCAAAAGCAAATCATGTGCAAGGTATCAGGCCGTAATCGGCAGCTCGATGGTAAAAGCAGCTCCCACGGCGAACTCTGATTTCACATGAATGGTGCCACCTGCGCTTTGTACCACTTGCTGGCAAAAGGCCAGGCCCAGGCCATGCCCCGTGCCGCGGTTGCTCGAGAAGAACGGCTTGAAAATCTGCGGCAGCAAGGCAGCGTCGATACCCATGCCCTCATCGGCCACCATGATGCGGCCGCGCGCCTGCGTCCTGCCGACTTCAATGCGCAGGGCGCCGTGCGGGTATTTCGAGTCAGCCGCCATCAGGGAATGCAGCGCGTTCTTGATGAGGTTGTCCAGCACCTGGGAAAACTGTGTGGCGGAAGAACGGAAGGTGAAGTCATCGTGAACAAGCACCCGCACGCATTCCCTCTGGCGACTCGACTGGTAGGGATACGCCGCCACGACATCCTGGACCAATTTGCCGGCCGCGACCTGTTGGGTATGCCGTGGCAGCTGCAGCAGCTTGGCATTCGCGATCTGTGTGTCGATCTGGTGGTTCATGTTTCGAACCAGTGCGTGAAGGCGCAGCGCCAGTTTGTCCAGCTGCAGCGCGCGCGGGTTGTCGGGCTGGCGCTGTACCTCCAGCTGGATCGCATCGCCCAGCAGGGCTGCCGTCGACAGCGGCGTGCGCAGCTCGTGCGCCATGATGCCGATGGTAGTGAGCGTGCTGGAAAGCTGTTCCCGCCGCAGGTTGGCCGAGGAAAGGTTCAGCACCAGCGCGATCGACCAGGCAAACGCAAATACCACGGCATGCACGGTGCGCTGGTCTTCCGGCAGGGAGGGAACCGCCGGCCCCACGTACAGGAACATGACCCAGGCCAGCCCCCCACCGGTGATGGTGCCCAGGGTCGCCAGGCGCCAGTCAGTGACATGGTAGTAGATCAGCACCATGGCCGCCAGGGTGGCCAGCCACACGGTATTGCTGCCGTTGCACAGGTACATCCAGCTGAACAGGACCGGCAGTTCAAGCCAGAACACCACGCCAAACACCCGTTGCGCCAGCCGGCTTCCCGGGTCATGGTTGACGCGTTTGGTCATCAGGCTGTAGCCCAGCACGCTGGCCACGACGCGCAGCGGCAGGTTTTCATAGGGCTGCGGCAGCCAGACCGACCAGATCCAGGCGAACAGGGCGTTGCCCGAAAAAAAAGAAAGACCCAGCCACCACAGCCGTCGCGGGGATGGATGCAAAATGGGCTCCAGGGGCGCAAGGATCAGTTCCTCGCGCAGCCACTGAAGCAGGGGACGCCGCGCAAGCCACGCGTGAAAGCGAGCGCTCCTCACGTTAAGAACTTCTCCAGCACAACCGGGAACCTGACTGATGATGCATTTGACATTTGACTGTATTGTCCCGGTTCTCATCTCGTCAAGCTAATGCTGTTACCTGCCAACTTTGACAGCGTCAGCCTGGATGGCGTCATCAGCGACTGGCTGTGCGCCCTTCGCGAGTTCTCGGTCGAAGCGCTCCTGGTGCTCGGCCCCGACCCGTTCGGGGGGCAGGAAGACCGGCTGGTGCTGGCCATTCACCCTCCGCGCCTGCTGGATGCCGCCGAGGCCCTGGCCGAGAGCCGGGACTTCGGTGCCCCGTGGCGCGACTCCGACGCACCTCTTGTTGCCTGGCAGGATATTTCCAAAACCGCTTTCGAAAGCCTGGGCCGCTGGCGCCGGTTGTGGCTGGCTCACGGTTACCAAAGTGTGGTACGCATCGCCTTTCCATTGACGGTGGGGCGGGCCTTTGAATGCTACCTCTTCAGCCCGCGCCAGTGGCATGACCGCAGCGAGGCGGCCTTGCTGGCCTGGTCGGCCCTCAACATCTGGCCGCTGCTCAAGCGCGCGCTGGCCGAAGCGCGCAGTCCGCTGAGCCCGCGCGAACTCGAATGCCTGAGCCTTGCCTTCCAGGGGATGACGGCACGCGAGACCGGCGAGTTGCTGGCCTGCAGCGAACGCACGGTGAACTTTCACCTCTCAAATGCCATGACCAAACTCAAGGTCGACAACAAGCTGGCCGCCATCCAGCGCGCGTGCTGGTTCGGATTGATCTGAGCGTTCTTTGCCGCGTCTACTGGAAAACCTGTAGGCCTGCGCCTGCAGGTGCGCTTCAAACCTGTTCATAATCCGCCAAATGACCTTTCTAGCGCTTGACGTGGGTAACACCCGCCTGAAATGGGCCCAGTACGAAGCCCCTGTGCCCAGGGCCAAGCTGCTGGCGCAGGGTGCGGTGTTTCTGGAAAACATCGACAAGCTGTCCGAAGAAGAGTGGGGCGGCATGCAACCTCCGTCGCGTATCCTCGGCTGCATCGTTGCCGGCGACGCCATCAAGCGGCGTGTGGTCGAGCAAATGGAACTCTGGGACGTGGCGCCGCACTGGGTCGTTTCCAGCCCGCATGAGGCTGGTGTCACCAATGGCTATGACCATCCGGCCAGGTTGGGCGCTGACCGTTGGGTGGCCATGATCGGTGCGCGCCACCGGCTGCTGGCACGCGGCATCAACAAGCCTTGCGTGGTTGTCATGGTGGGTACCGCCGTGACGGTCGAGGCGATCGACGCTTCCGGAAAATTCCTGGGCGGCTTCATTCTTCCAGGCCACGGCATCATGTTGCGCGCGCTCGAGTCCGGCACGGCCGGTCTGCACGTTCCCACCGGCGAGGTGCGCGACTTTCCCACCAATACCAGCGATGCGCTGACCAGCGGCGGCACTTTCGCCATTGCCGGTGCGATACACCGCATGGTGGAAAACGTCGCCCGCCACTGCGGCGAAACACCCGAATGCATCATGACCGGCGGCGCTGGCTGGAAGATGGCGCCCAGCATGTCGGTGAAGTTTGAGCTGGTGGACAGCCTCATCTTCGACGGACTGTTGGCCATCGCCTCACAGCGTTTTGCAGCCTGACGTCCTTTCCGCGCGGTGGAGTTGCCGCGGGATGTGCTATCAAAAAAGTAGCTGCTTGCGCCCGTCCTTATTGGGCTAAGGCCATAAAAACCTCAAAAAATTAACCGGAACTTCCTGGCAGCTGCGACGCACAGCGAGGGCTCACTCTCCCCAGGGCAGCATCAGCGTCACGATGGACAGCTTGGCAAACTCCGGCACAAACTCGTCGATGATGCGTTGCGGCTCCGGGCACAGGGTGCTGTCGGTGATTACGCCGAATTGCACGCCGCCGCCGTAGCTCAAGATCGACACGCCCAGCCCCACGTCGCCCGACTGCGGTACCCAGAACATGCTTTGCTCCAGTGTCGAGCCGCAGAACTTGAGCTTTTCGCGCGGGCCAGGCACGTTGGTCATCACCGCCGTGGTTTTCTTGGCAAAGAGGTTGAGCATCACGTCCTGCGCCGGCTTGATCAAAAGGCCCGCCACCGCCAGCAGGCTGAAAGCCAGCAACGGCTGGTAGCTGCCCTTGAGCGCAGCCATGCGCCGGCGCACCTCGTAGACGCGCTCGATCGGATTCTCCACCCCGATGGGCAGCACCAGCGGCACCAGGCCGAACCGGTTGCCCAGCTTGTGCGCCTGGTCCAGCGGCCGCAGGTTGACCGGCACCATGGCGCGAATCTCCTGGCCTGCCACGTCGTCACCGAAAGTTTTCAAATATTCGCCCAGGGCGCCGGCCACGCAGCTGAGCAGCACGTCGTTGATCGAGCAGTTGAGTGCCTTGCCCACGGCTTTGACTTCATCCAACGGAATCGGCTGGCACCAGGCCACTTTTTTTGCGCCGCCTGGCTTGCCTTTGAGCCGGGTCTTGGAGTCGTCGGGCATCAGGGCCAGCGCGGCGCCGTCCTTGAGCACCTGCATCAGGACCTTGGCCATGTCCATGGAGCCGTGCATGCCGTCTTCCATGCCCTTTTTGGGGTCACCCAGCATGCCCAGCGAGCGCGCTGCGCCTTCACCGACGGCGCCCAGTGCCTTGACGGTGATGTCGGTGAAGGGCTTGAGCAGGGTGTCGGCAATCCAGTCTTCCGTGCCGGTAGCCGCCGCAGCCTTCGTGCGCCGCTCAGGCGGCGGCGTGCCGCCATCGACCAGCGACATGGTCACGGAGATCAGCGCAATGCCGTCGGCGATGCAATGATGGATGCGCACGATCATCGCGCTGCCCTTGACGCCATCGGGCCCGGTGTAATCCTCGATCAGGTGGATTTGCCACAGCGGGCGTCTCGGATCCAGGCGCTGGGTGGCAAGCACGGCCACGCGGTCCTGCAGGGCCTGCTCCTGGTTGGCTGATTTGGCCAACTTCTCCTGCACGACATGGTTGGCCAGGTCGAAGTTGCGGTCCATCACCCAGGTGGCGCCGGCGGCGTCTTCCATCACGCGCTGCCTGAAACGGTCGTACTTCAGCAGGCTGTTTTCGATGCGTTCGCAGACGGCAGCGTACTTGACGCCCGGCGCCAGCTGCCAGACGCCCACGATCATCATGAGGTTGGCATCGTTGTCCATGCGCAGCCAGGCCGTGTCGACCTTGCTCATGCGCTCCCCTGAAATGCCCAGGGTTCCCGAGACGGCCCGCTTGACGTTCTTCTGGACGTTTTTTGCCACTTTGCGGCCTGCGGCCTGAGCGGTAACGCGTGTAACCATGAGCACTCCCGAATGCAAAACTGATGCGAACTCACCCCGGATGGGGTAAGTTCCCTATTTTGCAAGGAACGGCCTGGCTAAGATACCGGGCAGTTACCCCAAGCCACCTCATTGGTGACCCACTTCTAAAAACGGAGATTCTTCATGTCAGACCTGAAAGCCGCCTTCGACAAAGCCATGGCCGATTCGAAAAACCTCAGCGAGCGCCCTGACAACGCCACGCTGCTGAAGATTTATGCGCTCTACAAGCAGGGCAGCATCGGCGACAACGCCGAGAAAAAGCCCGGCTTCGGCGACATGGTCGCACGTGCCAAGTGGGACGCCTGGAACAACCTCAAGGGCACCTCGCAGGATGACGCGATGCAGCAGTACATCGATTTGATCGCCGATCTGAGCTAAGACTCTCTTCCACAAAAAAGCGGCACAGCCCTGGCGCAATTTGCACCGGGGCTGTGCCGCTTTTTGCTGGCTGTTAAAGACTTCAGTCGGCTTTAATGTTCGCCAGTTTCACGATCCGGTCCCACATCTTGCGCTCGTTGTCACCCAGGGTAGCCAGCTCGGCGCCGCTCATCACAACCGCTTTCGCGCCTTGCTCTTCGGCGCGCTTCCTGAAGCCCTCCGATTCCACCACCTGCTTGATGGCCAGCGAGAGTCGGCCTTGCAGGTCGGCGGACAGTCCCGTCGGCCCGTAGACCGCGAACCACGACGATGCCACCAGCGGCACACCCGTCTCGATAGCGGTCGGCACATTGGGTTGCGCGGCCAGGCGCGTGCGGCCGGTCACCATCAGCGCCTTGAGCTTGCCTGCGCGGATGTGCGGCAGCAGCGGCGGCGGTGTGGTGATGGTGAAGTCCACCGTGCCGGCCAGCAGGTCGTTAAGCGCCGGGCCCGTACCGCGGTAGGGGATGTGCACCATGAAAGTCTTGGTCAGGTCCTTGAGCAGCTCGGTCGTCACATGCTGCAGCGAGCCGTTGCCGCTGGATGCATAGTTGACCTTGCCTGGGTTGGCCTTGACGTACTTGATGAAGTCCACAAAGTTGTCGGCGGGAAAGTTGCCGCGTACCACCAGCAGCTGCGGCGCGTCAATCAAATGGCCTAGCGGCTTGAGGTTGGTCGCCGGGTCAAAGCCAGGCACCGGCTGGATCAGCGGCGTGATGCATTGGTAGCCCGAGTACTGCACCAGCAGGCTGGTGCCATCGGCCGGGCCTCGCGCGACCATCTGGCCGGCGATGTTGCCGTTGCCGCCGCCGCGGTTGTCCACGACCACCGAGGTTTGCAGAATCCTGCCCAAGGGCTCGGCCAGCATGCGTGCCGCAATGTCGGTGGTGCCACCGGCCGCTGTGGGCACAATGAGCGTGATGGGTTTGCCGGCGAGCTGCGCACGCACCGGGTTGAGCCATGCGGCCGTGCTCAGGCTGGCGACGGTCATGAGGGTTCTGCGGGAAATAAGGGTCATGGTTGTCTCCGGATAGTATTTTTTCGGGGAAGGGTGGCTCAGGCCGGGCAATGTCCGACCAGGTTTTGGCTGAAGGGCGGTGGATCAGTCGATGCGGGCGCCAGAGTCCTTGACGATCTTGTTCCAGCGCGGCAGGTCGCCCTGGATCAACGCAGCAAACTGCGCTGGGCTGGCGGTCATCACGTCGCAGCCTTGTGCCGCGAGCTTGTCCGCCACGTCCTTGCTGGCCAGGGTCTTTTCAAGGGCGGCCTGCAGCTTGACGATGACTTCCCTGGGCGTACCGGCGGGCGCCAACAGCCCATACCATGGTGTCGAGCCGAAGCCTGGCAGGGTTTCGCCAATCGTCGGCGCATTGGGCAAGGAGGCCAGACGCTTTTCGTTCACCACGCCAAGCACCTTGATTTTTCCGGACTGCAGGAAGGGCAGCGCCGACGGCAGGCTCTGCACCGACACCGGAATCTGTCCGCCGGCAACATCGGTGGCTGCGGCAGCCGAAGCCTTGTAGGGAACGTGCAGCATGTCCACGCCGGCCGCCCGCTTGAACATTTCGCCGATCAGGTGGTTCAGCGTGCCGTTGCCGGCCGAGGCATAGCTGATCTGGCCGGGGCTGGCTTTTGCCTGGGCAATCAGCTCGACCACCGAATTGGCGGGAAAGGCCGAGTTGGCAACCAGCACATAGCCGGCGTTGGCCACCAGGCCGACCGGCTCGAAATCCTTCACGGGGTCGAAACCGGTGCTTTTGTAGATGGCGGGATTGATGACGTGCGCGCTGTTGGTCGTCAGCAGCAGGGTGTAGCCGTCGGGCCTGGCTTTGGCCACCTGGGCGGTACCGACATTACCGCCCGCGCCGGGCCGGTTATCAACCAGAAAGGTCTGGCCCATGATTTCGCCGAGCTTTTGGGACACGATGCGCGCAATGGCATCGTTGGCGCCGCCCGCCGCCTGCGGAACGATGACGGTGACCGGGCGGCCGGGATAGGCCTGCTGCGCCGCGGCAGGCAGTATTGCCAGACCGGTCATCGCCCCTGCCAGGATGGCGAGATGGTGGAAGAAATTACGTTGTCTCATGTCGTTGTCTCCGGTGGTAGTTTTGGGATGCTGTTTCAGGCGGGTTCGGAAATCTCTATCAAATTCAGGTCGGGGTCGCGCACATAGACCGAGCGGATCTTTTGTGTGGCGCCGGTACGCAGCACGGGGCCTTCAATGATTGGACAGCGCTCCCGCTCGAGATGGGTGATCACGTCAGCAAGCGGGACACCGGCCAGAAAGCACAGGTCCAGAGCGCCGGGCACCGGCAGGTGGGCTCTGGGTTCAAACTCGCGCCCTTTGACATGCAGGTTGATCTTCTGCTTGCCGAACTTGAAGGCCTTGCGCTCTACAGGTGGTGTGCCGCCGGTGAAGGTTTCCAGCGTCATGCCCAGCACGCGGGTGTAGAAGTCCACGCAGGGGGCTTCGTCCGAGGTGGTCAGCACCAGGTGATCCAGTTGCCGAATCATGCCGAGGCGGCCCTTAGCTCGGCCACATAAGGCGGTGGCTCATGCAAATCGGTAATCCGGCCGGCCTTGGCCACCTGCCCAGGCACGTCATGGCCGACGATGCCGGGCATTTGCCGCGCCACCGCAAGCAGCTTTTCAAGGTCCATACCGGTGTCGTAACCCATCGCATGCAGCATGTGTACCGCGTCTTCGCTGCTGATGTTGCCGCTGGCACCGGGCGCGTAGGGGCAGCCACCCAGGCCACCCAGCGAGCCGTCAAAGCGCGTGATGCCGCCCTGCACGGCCGCCAGCACATTGGCCAGGCCCATGCCGCGCGTGTTGTGAAAGTGCAAGGTCAGCTGCAGGCCTTCAAAGCGTTGTTGCAGCGCTTCCACCATGCGGCCGACTTGAGCCGGGTGGGCCATGCCGGTGGTGTCGCAGATCGTGAGGCCGCGCACGCGGTCTGCGCCGAAGGCGGCGAAGCGATCGCTCCAGCGCAGCACTTCGTCCTCGACCACTTCGCCTTCCATCGGGCAGCCGAAGCAGCACGACAGCGAAATGTTGATGGGCGTGCGGCCGTCAACATGGCGAATGACATCAGAGAGCGCGGCAAAGCTTTTCTCGCGGGGCATGCGCAGGTTGGCCAGGTTGTGGGTTTCCGATACCGACATCACCAGGTTGAGTTCGTCGGCCCGCGACTCCAGCGCTCGCTCCGCCCCGCGCAGGTTGGGCACCAGCACGGTGTACTCCACGCCGGGCACACGGCGTATGCGGCCCATCACCTCTTCGGCATCGCGCAGCATGGGGATGGCCTTGGGCGAGGTAAACGATGTCACTTCGATCTTGGCGTAGCCGCATACGCTGAGGGCATCGACCAGCGCGACCTTGTCATCGGTTGGGATGAAGTTCGGCTCGATCTGGAAGCCGTCACGCGTGGCGACCTCGTTGAAATGGATCTTGACCCCCACGCTTTTCACTTCGTGTAATACGCTGCCCCCCGAGGGGGCTATGCTTGCTTGGGGCGGCCCGGCGCGGCGCACTTCACGTTTCAGGGTGTTCACGATTTGACATCCTTTCCAGCCACGATGCCTTTGTCCTTGAGCGCCTGAATCTGTTCGATTGAAAGCCCGATCTCGCGCAGCACCGCATCGGTGTCTTGCCCCACCTGCGGCGCATTTCGGCGGTGCCCGCCCGGCGTGCGCGAAAGCTTGGGCACGATGCCGGGAACGGCCAGCAGGCTTCCGTCGTCCATCTTTACTTCATCGAGCATGCCGCGCGCCTGGTAGTGCGGGTCAGCAACGATATCGGCCACGGTGTAGATGCGGCCGGCGGGCACCGAGACCTTGTCGAGCGCCGCCAGCACCTCGTCTACTGTGAGATTCAACGTCCATTGGCCGATGGCCGCATCGATCTCGGCCACGCGCGCCACGCGGCCCGCGTTATCGGCCAGCGCCGGGTCGTTGCCGAGATCGCTGCGGCCTATGGTGGTCATCAGCCGTTTAAAGATGCTGTCGCCGTTGCCGGCCACCAGCGCATAGCCGCCGTCCTTGCACAGATAAGCGTTGCTGGGCGCAATGCCGGGCAGGGCGCTGCCGGCCGCGCCGCGCACCGCGCCAAAGGCGCTGTATTCAGGCAGCAGGCTTTCCATGCAGTTGAACACAGCTTCATAAAGCGCCACGTCAATCACCTGGCCTTTGCCGGAGCGCTGGCGTTCCTGCATCGCCAGCAGGATGCCGATCACGCCGTGCAGCGCGGCCAGCGTGTCACCAATGCTCACGCCGACGCGCACCGGCACACGGCCCGGCTCGGCCGTCAGGTGGCGCAGGCCGCTCATGGCCTCGGCCACCACGCCGAAGCCCGGCTTGTCGCGGTAAGGGCCGGTCTGGCCGTAGCCGCTGATGCGAAGCATGATGAGTCGTGGGTTCAGCGCCAGCAATTCGTCGGGTCCCAGGCCCCAGCCTTCCATGGCGCCCGGGCGGAAGTTCTCGATCAGCACGTCGGCGTCAAGCGCGAGCTGGCGCACGATGGCCTGCGCTTCAGGACTCTTCAAATCCAGCGCCACCGAGCGCTTGTTGCGCGACTGCACCTGCCACCACACGGAAGTGCCGTCTTTCAGCAGGCGCCATTTGCGCAGCGGGTCGCCCGTGCCCGGCGTTTCGACCTTGATGATGTCGGCGCCGAAGTCCGCCAGCGTCTTGGCGGCAAAAGGCCCGGCAATCAGCTGGCCGAGTTCCAGCACTTTGAGCCCGGTGAGCGGGCCCTGGCCGGGAGCGTGGGTAGAAGCCGCGAGGGATTTTTCAGGGGAGGGCATGGGCGGCAGTGTGCCGCCGCGGTCCGGCTCCGTCTATTTTCGTTTTAGGGCTTTAGGTTTCGCGTTTTGCGAAAGCGGGGTAAGAAAATCCACCAGCGATGCAATCCCCGCATCTGACTGGCCCGCCATGGTGGCCGTCAGCAGGCGGCGCTGGGCCCAGGCGTCGGCCAGCGGCCGCCAGCTGAGCTTCATGCTTTTGACCATGGGTAGCGTCGCGGCCTTGGGCAGGATGGCGACGCCCAGGCCGGAGGCCACCATGTGGCAGACGGCGTCAAAGCTGCGCACCTGCATGCGCAGCTTCAGCGGTCGGTTGGCGGCCAGCGCGGCTTGCTGCTGCTTTTGCAGCATGGCGGCGCCGGCGGTCAGGCTGATCCATTCTTCGTCGAGCGCATCGACAAAGGCCAGCGGCGTTTTGCCTGCCAGCGTGTGGCCGGCCGGCAGGATCAGCACCAGCTCGTCTTCGCGAAAGAGACGCGTGTCCAGCCCTGTGGTGTCGGGCCCTTCCACAAATACCGCCACATCGGCCCGGCCTTCGCGCAGAGTGGCCGCCACGGCTTCCGACACCTGCTCTTCCAGGTCGATATGCACCTGCGGATGCAGCTCGCCATAGCGCGCCAGCAAGGGCGGCAAAAACTGGCTGATGGCGGCGCTACTCGCGCACAGGCGGATGTGGCGCGCGATGCCGCGCCGCAGGTCGGCCAGTTCGCAGCCCAACTGTTCCATGGTCTGCAGCAGCGTGAGCCCGTGTTTGACGAAGACGCGGCCCGCCGCCGTGGGGAGTAGCCCGCGTGGATGGCGTTCGAACAGCGCGTCGCCCAGGGCGTCCTCAAGCTCCCGGATGCGCCGGCTGGCGGCAGCCAGCGCCAGGTGCGAATCGCGTGCAGCGGCCGTCAGGCTGCCTGTCTGGGCGCAGGCCACCGCCAGGCGCACCGACACCAGGTCAAACCGGGCGAGGTTGTAGCTCACGGGGAAATGAGCCTGAAAACTCAGGCCGCTTTCTTTTTGGCGGTGGCTTTTTTGGCCGCAGGCTTTTTCGCGATCAGGGTGTCCAGGTTTTTCACGATTTCGTCCTCGATCCTGTCCTTGAAGGCGCCGAGCAGGAAACCCAGCTTGGCCTGGAGATCGAAGCGGTCCTTGGTGACGGTCAGCGTGCCGCTGACACCCGAGCGGGTAAAGCTGACCAGGTCTTCGTCCTTGCCCTCTTCGTAGGTGCATTCCATGTCGAATTTTTCTTCGGCCTGCTCGGCCCATTTGAAGGCGATCTTGCGCGCCTCCGCAAGGCCCAGGGTGTGTTCGCGCTGGATCTGGATGTCAGCCATTGGTGGTCTCCGTGTTGTTGATTTGAAGCGCCTTGTGCCGTTCGTCTTTGGCAGCCGGGCCAGCCGTTTGACTGCATCATAAAACGCTTACCGGTGCCGACGTTTCGTTCAGGCAGTATTTCAAAGCGGGCTACGCTTTCGGCCCTGTTCAAGACACTGCGTTGTGATGTGATACTGAGCACTGTTGACGCACCCCCATCTACCCGTGCGTTGTCAGACAAATTTGCAACAGCCCCCTCTTTTGAAGAATCCAAATTCCATTCATTTTTGCAAAAGCGCCGATGGAACGGCCATCGCTTTCACTGCAACTGGCTGCGGGCCACCAGTCGTATGGGTCACCCTGCAGTACACCGACAACGACCTGACATCGCCTGGACCCGCGAGCAGGCACTGGATGGACGCGCTGGCCGCCCGCCACACCGTGATCAGGCTCGATATGCGGGGCTGTGGGCTTTCGGAGCGAAAACCTGAGCGCATGTCCCTGGATGCCTGGGTGGAAGACATTGAGGCGGTCGTCAATGCAGCGGGTCTGACGCGCTTTGCCATGGTGGCGGTGTGTACGGGGGCGTATGCGGCAATCGAGTATGCCGCCCGCCATCCTGCCCGGTTGACGCGCCTCGTTATCTATGGAGGGGCCGTTCGCGGGCGTTTGCGGCGTGAACTGACTCCCGCGCAACGGGACGATGCCATGGCGGCGTTGCAGGTGTATGAATCCGGACTGGATGGGCGAAGCGAGTTTGCGGTGTCTTTCCGGCGCATATTCACGGCACAATTTCTCCCGGACGCCTCGGCCGGGCAACTTGAGGCCCATGATCGAATCGTCAGCCAGCGCATGAACGGCGCCATCGCTGCGCAGAGCGTCCGGGCGTTCTATGACCTTGATCTCAGCGAAAGTGCGAAGCGGATTGACACTGCATGCCTGGTTCTACACGCCCGCCGAGACATTTTGTATCCGATAGACGAAGGGCAAAGACTGGCCACACTCATTCCTGCCGCACGCTTCGTTCCGATTGACTCGCACAACAACATCCCTTTGGTGGAGGAGCCGGCATGGCCCGGGGTGCGCGATACCGTGCTTGAATTTCTCGCCGGCAACGAGGGCGCTGTGGCACCTGCTTTCCGGCTGACAGTGCGCCAAGCCGAGGTGCTGAGGCAGGTAGCGCAAGGACAGACCGACAAACAGATCGCACGCACACTATCCCTGAGTCCTCGTACGGTTGAAATGCATGTGAGCGCTGCCTTGAAAGCCCTGGGTAGCAAGACGCGGGCTGAAGCTGCGCACCGGGCCGCGCAATACGGGATTTTCTAGCCCGGTCGTGGTCAGAGAGTCGGCTTGGCTACGGTATTGCCTACCGGGCCGAGATCTCTGGATACCGTAGTTCACACACTGTGCAGAGCCTTGCAGGGGCTGGATACTGCTCTTTCGAGAATCACGTTGCTGGCGTCACATCGACGATGTATGCCTGACCGATTGGGGCATCCCGTGCGGGCACTTTGCCGCAGCTCTGGAACGACATGACAACCAAAAAAAGGATCCATGAAGGATGAAAAGCTACCCGCTGCACAGCAGTGAAAAAGAGCGCGACAGGTTGAAAATGCAGGGGCTGGCGATACTGCCGCTTACCGAGAACCTGTTGACAGGGGCCGGCGTACAGCCTGGGTCCCAGGTCCTGGAACTGGGCTGTGGAAGCGGTGATATGACCTTGTTGCTGGCAAGCCGTGTGGGGCCCGGCGGCGAAGTGACGGCGGTGGACCGGGACCCGGCCCAGCTTGATGCCGCTGCGTTGCGCATCGCTGATTCGGGTTTTCAGAATGTGAAGTTTGTTTTGGCTGATCTGGACGATTTTGAGCCACCCCGGATGTTTGACGCTGTGGTTGGGCGGTACTTCCTGCTGTACATCGCAAGTCCCGAGGCTGCTGTTGCACGCGTGGCCAATTGGGTCCGGCCGGGAGGAGCGATGGCGTTTCTGGAAATGGATTTTTTCCGCGGCGTACACAGCAGCATCTGGCCGCCTGCATCGCCAGAAACACATGAGGCGATTGTGTTCATAGGCGATGTCATGCTGGACGCAGGCATCAATCCGTACATGGCAGCAAGGCTCCCAAGTATTTTGACGCGCTACGGCAGTGTGCAGGTGCAGACATCAGCACCTCTTCAGTATGGTGCACGTTCAATCGAACTGCCTCTGGAGGCGGTCAGGTCGGTCACACCCATGGCTCGAAAGCTCGGGCGTGCTGATGCGGATCATCACGATGTCGACGCGTTGCTGGCCCGGGAATTGGCGGGCCGCGACGAGCACACTGTGACCGTGCCGCCCATGTCTGTTGCTGCCTGGGTTCAACTGGCATGAGGCACGCAGCATCTCCTGTGTGCATTGGCCATCTTGCCGACCACCCGCAGCATCTCGCGGCGCTGGCCGTGTGGCACCAGGCGCAATTCGGCTATCTCAATACATCGGTTACGGTTGAGCAGCGCACGCAGAGGCTGAAGGCATCCGCGCAGAAGGGCGCGTTGCCGATGACCTTTGTGGCGGTCTGCGAAGGCCGGCTTCTGGGGTCGGCAAGCCTGCTGCCGCAAACGATTACCCATTCCCACTTATCGCCTTGGTTGTCCAGCGTTTATGTCGCGTCCGAGCACAGGAACAAGGGGATTGGGTCGGCGCTGGTCCGGCATGTGGTTCGGGAGGCCGCCGGCATGGGCAAAGACAAGGTCTACCTGTTTACGCCGAACAGCGAAGCCTTGTATGCCCGGCTCGGCTGGAAAGTCGTCGAACATACGGAACATCAGGGACACCGCCTCACGATCATGTGCGTGTAAGCCTATAGATACGCCCCTCGCCGCATGTGCTGGGACGCTGCCCAGGCTGAACTACTCTTTGGGCTGTCCGGCCTTGCGTTGGTGACTGTGTGCCTGCGCAAGGTTCACCATGTTGTGTTCAAGTGCCTTGCGCCGTTCGTCCTTGGGTAGCCGGGACAGCTTTTTGACCGCATCATAAAACCGTTGCCAGTCGCGGCCCTCGCGTTCGAACAGCGCTTCAAAGCCCGGTACCAGTTCGTCGTACGCGGCCTGTGCGCCAAACGAGGCATTGTTGGCGTTCGCCACCCACTGGTCGTAGCCGGCAAAGCCGCCCCATGATGCCTTGAGTTCAGCATAGGCGTCGCGAAAGCGCTGGTGCGCTATCATTTTGCTAGCTATTTGCGCAGGTTCTGATTGGGCTGCGGCATCTTTTTGATCATAAATTGCGGCCAATTCGCGGCGCGTGGCCAGTGCCAGCGCGCGGAACTGCCGGCGCCGGCCGTCAAATACGGCGTAGGCCTTGCGTGCGTCGTCACCGGCTTGCGTGGCCAGCCAGCGCTCGCTGCCCAGGCGCTCGACGGCAGTGGCAAACGATTCATTGAACATCATGTCACCCGGCGCATACACCACCTGATGGGACAGTTCATGAAAGATCAGCCGGGCGAGTTCCCCCTCAGGGTAGCCGATGAAGGTGTTGAGCAAGGGGTCGCCGCCGGCCCAGTTCATCCAGCCCAGTGTGGAATACGCGGGCACGCCGTAAACGCTGGCTTCCAGGCCTTCGGCCTTGAGCCGCGCCGCTTCGGCGCGCGCGTCGGCCTCGTTGAAGTAGCCGCGGTAGCCGACACAACCTGTGACCGGGAAGCACCAGGTTTTGAGCGTGAGTGAAAACGCCGGCGCCGCCACCACGTTCCAGACCACGGCGCTGCGGCGCAGGTCGGCATAGCGGCGGTAGCTGGCGTTGTCCGGCAGTTTCAGCTCGGTCACCGCAAAGCTGCGGATGCGCTGCGACAGTTCCAGCCGGCTTTTTAATGAGGCCGATGTTTGCGCTTCGCCGAGCCAGTCGTCCACCGGCCGGGCGGCGTTGAGCATCTGCATGTGGCCGCTGACGGACTGCCAGTAGTAACCCAGGTCAGCACACCCCGTGAGGCATAACGCGGCTGCGGCCAGCGCAGCAGCCAGGCCGGTCAGTGTCTTGGCGCGCGTTCGGCTCACCGTGCCTCAGGCTGTTTCAGCGTCGCGCTGCACCTGCACCAGGCAATCGTAAAAGACGGGGCCGCGGCCCATGTCGGTCAGGTGCTGGCTGGTGAGCTGGTTCACGTTGGTGCCGTCCAGGCCCAGCTTGCGCCACCAGATGCCCAGGCCGTTGACCACGCCGGGGCGTGCCCGCGTGGAGACTTCAGCCTTGACCCGGTACTCGCCGCGCTGGTTGAACACCTTGACGACCGCGCCCGTGGTGATGCCGCGTGCAGCGGCATCGTCCGCATGAATCTCCAGCACCGGTTCGGTTTCCATATCGCGCAGGCTTTTCACGTTGACGAAGGTGGAGTTGAGGAAGTTGCGCGCGGGCGGTGAGATCATGGCCAGCGGGAACTGGTCGGATGTGTTGGCTGCTTCGTAATTGGGCACGTGGCCGGGCAGGCCGTCGGCGCCGGTGGCCGCGAGGCGCGCACTGAAGAACTCGCAGCGCCCGGAGGCGGTGGGGAAGTTGCCGGTGGCAAACGGCGCATCGGGCAGCGCCAGCGTGGCAAAGCCCGTGTCCAGCAATTGCCCAAAGTCCACCTTGTCGCCAAACGTGGCGCGGCACAGCTGCTCATCGTTGTCGGCAAAGCAGGGGTCGGTAAAGCCCATGTGGGCGGCCAGCTCGCGAAAGATCTGCGTATTGGGTTTGGCCTGGCCCATGGGCGCGATAGCGGGGCGATTCAGCAGCACGTCGGTGTGGCCATAGGAGGCATGCATATCCCAATGCTCCAGCTGTGTGGTGGCCGGCAGGATGTAGTCGGCGTAGTCGGCCGTGTCGGTCTGGAAGTGCTCAAGCACGACAGTGAAGAGGTCTTCACGCGCGAAGCCCCGAACCACTTTTCCGGATTCCGGCGCCACTGCCACCGGGTTGCTGTTGTAGACGATCAGCGCCTCGATCTTCGGGCCAAATTGAGGCGATGCAGCTTCGAGCAAGGCGTTGCCGATGGTGCTCATGTTGATGGTGCGCGGCTGGCGGCCCTGCAGCAGGTCGGGCCGCTGCAGGGCGGCTTTGTCGACGGGAAAGAGCCCCGAGCTGCTGAGCAGCACGCCACCGGCGCGATGCCGCCACGCGCCCGTCAGCGCGGGCAGGCAGGCAATGGCACGCGCCGCATTGCCGCCGCCGTGAACGCGCTGCATGCCGTAGTTCAGGCGGATCGCTGCGGGCTGTTTTTTGACAAAGCATTCGCCATAATCGCGCGCCAGCGAGCGGATCTGTTCCGCCGGCACGCCGCAGACCGCGGCTGCACGTTCGGGGGGCCACTGCAGCGCGCGCTCGCGCAGCCCGCCGTCCGGGCTTTGCCAGCCCAGCGTGTGCTGCGCAATGTAGTCGTGGTCGAGCCAGTCGTGGGTGATCAGCTCGTGCATCAGGGCCAGCGCCAGGGCGGCGTCGGTACCCGGCAGCAGCGAGATGTGCTCATGGCATTTCTCGGCGGTTTCGCTTTTTCGCGGATCGATGCAGACAAGTTTTGCGCCGTCGCGCTTGGCTTGTTGTGCGTAACGCCAGAAGTGCAGGTTGCTGCCGATGGAGTTGCTGCCCCAGATGATGATGAGCTTCGATTCGGCAAAAAACTCCACCCGCATGCCGACCTTGCCGCCCAGTGTTTGCGTCAGGGCCTCGCCGCCGGCTGATGAGCAGATGGTGCGGTCCAGGAATGACGCACCGAGTTGGTTGAAAAACCGGCCCGCCATGCTTTCGCCCTGCACCTGGCCCATGGTGCCGGCATAGCTGTAAGGAACGATCGCTTCGGGATTGCGTGCGGCGATGGGCTTGAGGCGGGCCGCAATGTCGGCCAGCGCCGCTTCCCAGCTCACCGGCTCGAACTGTCCGCTGCCTTTCGGGCCGCTGCGCTTGAGCGGGCTCAGCAGGCGCTCCGGATGGTAGGTGCGTTCGGTGTAACGCGACACCTTGTTGCACAGCACGCCGCCGGTATGCGGATGGTCCGGGTTGCCCTGCACGCGGATGGCCACGCCATCCTCCACTGTGGTCAGCAGCGAGCAGGTGTCGGGGCAGTCGTGCGGGCAGGCACCCAGCACCTGTACGGCCGCAGGCTTCAGCCCGGTGTCAGGTTTGACCTCGGTCCTAGGGGAGATGCTGATGGTATTGCTCATGGTTCAACTTTATATTGACAGCCATACCGGCCCCCGGGGATGAGGAGACAACATGACAACAAAAACAGGAATGCAGTCATTCCGCGCGCTGGTCAGGATCACCATGGTAGCGGCACTGGTCGCCCTGATGGCGCCGTGGGTGTATGCCGAGGACGGCATCAGCAAAACCGCTGTAACGCTGGGGCAGTCACTGGCCATGACGGGGCCCGGCAGCACACTGGCTGTGCCGTTTGCCCAGGGCGCGCGCCTTTACTTCGACCACGTCAATGCCGGCGGCGGCGTCAACGGCCGCAAGATCGAACTGACGACGCTGGACGATGCGGGCAACCCCGATACCGCCGCGGCCAACACCCGCAAGCTGCTGGACCAGAAGGTGTTTTCGCTCTTCGGCTACTACGGCTCGCCGCAGGTCACGGCCGTCAACCCGCTGCTGAAAGACACCGACATTTTGCTGTTCGCCCCCATGGCCGGCGCCGACGAACTGCGCGGCTCGCTCTATCCCAACGTGTATTCGGTCCGGCCCGGTTATTCGGAAGAAGCTGCCATGATCACGCGGCACGCCGAAACCCTGGGCATGCGCAAGCTGGCCATACTGCACGGCAAGGATGCCGAATCGCTGGCGGCACTGGATTCAGCCGAGCGCACCATGGGCGGGCTGGGCGCCAACCTGGTGGCCAAGTCGGCCCTCTCGGGCGGCAGTGTGGCCGCGAGCGTTGAACAGATTCTGGGCAAGAAGCCTGAATCCGTACTGGTCATCAGCGACGCTGCCGGCGCCGCCAGCGCGATACGCGATTTGCGCGCCAAGGGATTTCGCGGGCCCATCTACGGCTTTTCCAGCACTGGCGAAAGCCTGTTGGCCGAGCAGCTGGGTGCGGCCGGTGCCGGTGTGGTGGTGGTGCGCGTCACACCCAAGTCGGACAACGCCAAGAGCGTCCTGGTCCGTGAACTGCAGGCCGACGCTACAGCGGCCAAACTGGGCAAACCCAATGTGTACATGCTCGAAGGCTACATCGCTGCCTGGACGTATGTCGAAGCCCTGCGCAAGGCCGGAAAGGACCCGACCCGCGTCAAACTGCGCAAGGCACTGGACACCATGCAGGAGTTGAACCTGGGCGGTTTTCGGGTGCACTTTGACGGGGACCGCGTGGGCTCCAAACTGGTGGAACTCAGCCTGATTGATGCCACCGGACGGGTGCGGGAATAGGAAGAGTGAGATAGCGGAAATTGGCGAGTGTTGTGGGTTGGATGATGCAAAAGGTGACAAATTACCGGCTGTTGCGTTGCTGGCTTCCGCTAAAGTAGTGACCTATCTCACGTATTTGTAACTTAGTTTTTACAAATCAAACCGTTTGTAAATTTTTGTTGCGAAGATAGCGTCATGAACATTACTCGCAGAACCTTTTCCACCGCTGCCGGCGCTTCCGTGCTCGCGGGTTTCAACATCGCGCATGCCCAGACCGACAAGATCATCCTGGGCCAGTCAGCGCCTTTCACCGGCCCGGCTGCGCAGTTGGGCATCCAGTTCTACCAGGGCGCGAAGGTGTACTTCGACCAGGTCAACGAACAGGGCGGCGTCAACAAGCGCCTGATTGAAATCCGCAACCTGGATGACGGCTATGAACCCGCCCGCTGCGCCGAAAACACCCGCAAGCTGATCGAGGATGAGGTGTTTGCATTGTTTGGCTACATCGGCACCCCCACCAGCATCGCTGCTCTGCCGCTGGCCATCAAGGACAAGGTTCCGTTCATCGCGCCGTTCACCGGTGCCATGGCTTTGCGTGAACCTTTCAACAAAAATGTCTTCCATGTGCGCGCGTCCTACAACGACGAAACCGGCCTCATCGTCAAACAGCTGACCGCCCTGGGGCTGAAGAAAATCGCCGTGTTCTACCAGAACGACGCCTACGGCAAGGCCGGGCTGGACGGCGTCACGCTGGCCCTGGGTGCGCAGAACCTGAAGCCGGTGGCGCAGGCGACTGTTGAACGCAACACGGTGGACGTGGCCAAGGCCGTCACCACGCTGGTGGCCGCGGGCCCCGATGCGGTGGTGCAGATCGGTGCTTACAAGGCCTGCGCAGCTTTCATCCGCGAAGCCCGCAAGGCCGGCTACGGCGGCACGTTCTACAACGTATCGTTTGTCGGCACGCAGGCGCTGGCCGACGAGCTGGGCAAGGAAGGCGCAGGCGTGGTGGTGTCGCAGGTCATGCCTTCGCCCTACAACGGAGCGCGGCCGATTGTGCGCGAGTTTACCGATGCGGTGAAGGCGGCCGGCAAGGACGCGAAGGTTAATTTCTCGAGCATGGAAGGCTATGTGGCCGCCAGGATTCTGGTGGACGGCCTCAAGCGCGGCGGCCCCAAGATGAGCCGTGATTCGCTGATTTCCGGCCTGGAAGCCATCGGCACCCAGTCGCTCGGCGGGTTTTCCGTGACGTTCTCGCCGACCGACCATGTGGCGTCCCACTTCGTGGAGCTGTCGATGCTGACGGGCGACGGCCGGATCAGGACCTGAAGTACTGACTCCCCCCCGAAGCGGCCTGCGGCCGCCTCCCCCTCAAGGGGGCGCCACTAGTGGCCCGGCAAAGCCGGTTCCACGGTGGCCCGCGCGAAAACCCGCCCACTAGCGAAGTCCGTTCGATCAGGCAATTTGCCGCGTAGCGACCAACCCGCGCATGAAATCCTCGCAGCGCGCGAGCTGTTCCAGGCTCACAAACTCGTCGGGCTGGTGCGCCTGGTTGATGCTGCCGGGCCCGCACACTACCGTGGGAATGCCGGCGTTTTTGAACAGGCCTGCTTCGGTGCCGAAAGCGACCAGCGTGGTCTCTCGTGTGCCGGCCAGGCGCTGCGCCAGTTGGGTCACCGCATCGCCGGCGGAGCCGAGAAAGGCCGGTACTTCACAAATCGTCTCAAAGCTGAAACCGGCGTCGGGCGCTATCTTTTTCATAGCTGGTTGCGCAAGTTCCGCATAGGCTACAAGCTCTTTTTGCATTAAAACTGCATCCGCCGTAGGCAGGTTGCGGAATTCGTAGCGGAACTCCGCGTCGCGCGGCACCACGTTGTCGGCAATGCCGCCGTGGAACTGGCCGACGCTGGCGGTGCTGAAGGGCACATCGAAGCCTTCATAGCGCGGCTCGTTCGCTTCAAAGCCGTCGGCCATGTCGCGCAGCTTGCCGACGACACGCGCCGCCATCTCGATGGCGTTGACGGATTGCGGCGTGAGCGAGGAGTGCGCCTCCTTGCCGCGCACGCAGCATTTGTAGCGGTACACGCCCTTGTGCGCGGTGGCCGGCACCATGCTCGTCGGTTCGCCCACGATGCAGGCGAGCGGCTTGATGCCCGCGTCCTTCATGTCGGCAATCAGTTCCTTCACGCCCATGCAGCCGACTTCCTCGTCGTAGCTCAGCGCCAGGTGCACCGCAAAAGGCGCCTGGCTGTTCAAAAAATCTCCGGCGTGGGCCAGTGCCAGGCCAATAAAGCCCTTCATGTCGCAGCTGCCACGGCCATACAGCCTGCCATCGCTGACCGTGGCCGACAGCGGGTCCAGCGTCCAGTCCTGGTTGTCCCAGGGCACCGTGTCGGTGTGGCCTGACAGGATGATGCCGGCCGGTTTGCCTTCGCCCAGCGTGGCAAACAGGTTGGCCTTGGTTTTGTCGGCATTGGTGGTGATGCGGCTGGCAACGCCGAGCTTTTGCAGCTCGTCGCGCACGAAATGAATCAGCGCCAGGTTGCTGTTGTCGCTGACCGTGTTCATGCGGACCAGGGTCTGGACCAGTTGCAGGGCGCGGGGGGACACGGGAGGAAGCGAAGGGGATGGGATCAAGGTGGGGCCCGGGAAGATGGAGGAGGAAGGCGCGGAATCCATCGCCTATTTTGGCCGCATTCCCGGATATCTGGAGCCGGTCCTGTCAGGTATGCTTCAACGTCGCTTTCCTCCGGGGCGTTTTCGCCCATCCTGATGTCTTCCTTGTCCCCTTCTTCGTCCTCTTCCCCGCTTGCGCTGATACGGCTCATGCGGCCGCACCAGTGGCTCAAAAACGCCTTTGTGTTTGCCGGCCTGGTGTTCAGCCAGAACTGGCAGGACACCGCGCTGGACCTGCGCGTCTTCTACGCCTTTGCGGCGTTCTGCTGCCTCTCAAGCATGGTCTACATCATCAACGACTGGCATGACCGCGCGAGCGACGCCCTGCACCCCACCAAGCGCCACCGGCCGCTGGCCAGCGGCGCAGTGGCTGCCCCGGTGGCGCTGGTGCTGGCGGTCCTGTTGCTGGTGGCCGGCCTGCTGCTGGCCGCGGGCAACCGCACGCTGCTGGTGCTGCTGGGCCTGTACACGGTGCTGAACCTGGCGTATTCGTGGCGGCTCAAGCAGGTGCCGGTGGTCGATGTGTCCATCATTGCCTCGGGCTTCATGCTGCGCCTGCTTGCCGGCACCGTGGCGGTGGGGATTCCGCCTTCGCGCTGGCTGCTGCTCACCGGCATTTTTGTGGCCCTGTTCCTCGGTTTTTCCAAACGCAAGGCCGAAACTTTTCATGAAGAAGCCAGCCAGCGCGCCGTGCTGGCGCACTACCCGGCGGCCCTGCTCGACACCTTCATGGCCGCGACCATGACAGCCACGCTCACCACCTACAGCCTGTTTGCCACCAGCCCCGAGGCGCAGCTGCAGCATGGCGAGCGCCTGCTCTACACCGTGCCGGTGGTCATTTTCGGCATGCTGCGCTACACCTACCAGGTGCACCGCGGCCGCGGCGAAGACGTGGCGCGTGACATGCTGCGGGACCCGTGGATCCTGGCGGCCGGCGCGATCTGGCTGGCCATCTTCCTGAGCCGCCGCCTGTGATTCCCGAGGGCGCTCCGCCGCCCGCGCGCGGTACCTTGCCGTTCAAGCAGCTGTTGCTGGTGCTCGGCGTGGTAGCCACGGCTTATGCGGCCGTGCTGCTGATCTGGGGTGACAGCCCCAGGGCCTCGCTCGCGTTGCTGTGGTCGTGGACGGGCGCCCAGGCAGCAGGCCTTTGCCTGCTCAACTATTTGCTGCGAGGCCTCCGTTGGCGGCTCTGGATGGCCCACTTCGGGCGCCATTTCGGCTGGCTGCAGGGGCTGAGGCTCTACCTGGCCGGTTATGCCTTCACGCCCACGCCGGGCAATGTGGGTGAAGCGGTGCGCGGCCTGATGCTGGCCCAGCGCCCGCTAGGCACCGCGCAAAGCCTGGCCATCTTCGGCGCCGAGCGGCTGGCCGATTTGCTGTGCCTGTTGCTGCTGTGTTTGCCCGCCGTGTGGTGGGGCCTGAACCATGGCGCGATGCCGGCATCACCCGCCTGGCTGGCCGGGCTGCTGGCTGCCGCAGCCCTGCTGCTGGCGTTGGTGCTGGGCCTGCTGTTCAAGCACCGCGCACGGCTGTTCCTGCGCTTTGCCTGGCTGCAGGAGGCCTGGTTGTGCCTGGCGGTGCGCCCGCTGCTCTGGTTTGGCCTGACGTTCGCGGCCTGGGCCGCGCAGGGTGTCGCGGTCTGGCTGGTATGCCGCGAGATGAATGCCCCCCTCGGCCTGCTGACAGCCACCGGGTTTTACGCGACCGCCATGGTGGCCGGGGCGTTGTCTGCCCTGCCGGCGGGCCTGGGCGGCACCGAAGCCGTGCTGACCGGCCTGCTGGTGGCACAGGGCGCCACACCGGCTGCAGCCCTTTCCATCACGGTGCTGGTGCGGCTGTTGACCCTGTGGCTGGCCGTCGCCATTGGCGTGGTGGCCTTGCTTTATAGTGCGGCCATCCGCAAGGAAATCAGTTTTCGCTAGCCCCTGCGGGCCTTCTTTCCTGGCCTTCCCCGCACCATGCAAAGCCGCCAGACCTACCCGTTCCCCTAGTTTTCATGCCCCAGAACCAAGACACCGCCGCTTTCCCCGTTTCGCTGAGCCGCTGGCTGCTGGCCGCCGGCCTTCTGTCACTGCTGCTGCGGTTCTGGATCGCCGTCACCTTTCCGGTCACCGGTGACGAGGCCTTTTTCTATTGGTGGGGGGTGTACCCCGCGTGGGGGTATTCAGACCACCCGCCCATGGTGGGCTGGCTGATTGCGCTGATGCGCGCCACGCTGGGCGACAGCCTCTGGTCGATACGCCTGCCCATCGTGCTGCTGCCGCTGGCTCTGGGCGGGGCGCTTTGGTGGGCCCTCAAGCCGGCGGGCAAGGTGCGCGCTGCCTGGGCCGTGCTGTTTTTCTGGCTGGCGCCGCTGAACTGGCTTAACGTCCTGATCACCACCGACACACCGCTGATTTTCTGGTCGGCACTGTCGGTGGCCGCGCTGATGCGCGCCGAGCGACGGGCGCAGCTGGACCGCGCCGCTTACGGCCTCTACGCCCTGTCGGGCCTTTTCCTGGGCTGTGCCTTTCTGTCGAAGTATTTCTCGGTGGTGCTTGGCTTCACCTACTTCGTTTACTTCGTGTTGTACCGGCGTGAGCGGCTCGCGGGTTTTGCGCTGCTGGTGCTGTGTGCCTTGCCCGGCCCGGCGATCAACATCACCTACAACATGTCGCACGGCTGGTCGAACATCATGTTCAACGTCTACAACCGCAATGAAGATGCGGTGTTCGAATGGCGCAAGCCGCTGACTTACATCGGCATGATGGTCTACCTGATCACGCCCGTGGCGGTATGGATGGCTGTGCGCTACCGTGATGCGCTGATGGCCGCTGCCCGGAACCAGCGCCTGCTGGCCTGCCTGGTGGTGGTGCCGCTGCTGTTTTTTGCGCTGCTGTCAGGCAAGAAGGTGATTGGCCTGCATTGGGTGCTGTCGTTTTACCCTTTTGGCTTCGCCTTTTTGGCGTTTGCCTTGCCGGCTGACAGGCTCAAGGCCTGCGCCAAGGGGCTGGCCGTGTTTGCCGGCCTGCATGTGCTGGCGGTGGCCGGGCTGTACATGACGTCGCTGGATACTTGGAAAACGACCAAGCTTTATCCGCAGATCATCCGCAGCTACAAGACCGCCGAAATGCTGCAGCAGGTCACCGTGCCCGGCGTGGTGCTGATGGGCGAGGCCTATACGCCCGCGTCGATTTTCGGTTTCGAACGCCGCGAATACATGCCGGTGTTCGGCGTCGGCAAGTTCCATGCGCGCCAGGACGACATGCTGGTCGACTTTTCGCTCTACCAGGGCAAGACGGTGCGTGTCATCGTTGCCGACAAGCCGAAGCTGGAAGAGTTTGCGCCTTACTTCGAGTCGGTGCGTGTGCTCAGCTTCGAGCAGGACGGCGTGCCCTTCTACGCGGTTGAAGGCATGGGCTTTAAATACCAGGCCTACCGCGAAGGTGTGCTGGGCACGATCTTCAAGCGCTACTTCAACATCCCTTCGTGGCTGCCGATGACGGGCTGCCCGTTCTGCGTGCGCTACTGCGGGCAGGTGCGATGCACGAGGTGATCGCTGCCGGGGCCGGCCCCGTCGTCGCGGCCTTTGACTTCGACGGCACGCTGACCCGGCGCGACACCTTCATGCCTTTCCTGGTGCGCGGCCTGGGCTGGCCGCGGTTCCTGGTGGCCGTGTTGCGCTGCCTTCCCTGGTTGGCCGGCTATGCGCTGCGCCTGGTGCCCAACCACGTCGCCAAAGGCAAGCTGATGCAGGCCACGCTGGCCGGCCGCAGCCTGGCCGAGATGGAGAGCTGGACGGCCCGCTGGCTGGCCCACGATTTTCCCGGCCAGCTGCGCGAGGACGCCATGGCGCGCCTGGCCTGGCACCGCGAGGCCGGGCATTGCTGCGTCATGGTCAGCGCGTCGCCCGACATCTACCTGCCCGTGGTGGCACGGCAGCTGGGGTTTGACGCGCTGCTCTGCACGGAAATGGAAGTGGTGGACGAGGGTGAGGACGGGCATCTCACCGGCCGCCTCACTGGTCGCATGAGCACCCCCAACTGCCATGGCGAGCAGAAGGTGCTGCGACTGCAGGCCTGGGCGCTGGCGCGCTATGGGGAAACAGCGCTGGACGGCGTCACCCTGTATGCCTACGGCGATACCTCCGGCGACAAGCCCATGCTGCGGCTGGCCCGGCATGCGTGGTACCGGGGCAAGCCTTGGGTGGATGCGGCACGGCCGGTGTGAGGGCTTGAGCCGGTCTGGCCCGGCGCCTGACGCAGGCCGGCCCACGTGGGCGCTATGGTTTTGATAGCTGCTTGCGCAAGACCCCTATGCCTTTCAGCCCTGTTTGGCACTCAAAAGATGCCTCAAAACCTGCTTTGCGATGCTGAAAATCGCCAAAACCGGCTCCAAAGCACCAGTTTGAAGGCCACTTCGACCTGTTTTTGAGCATCAATTTGGCCTCCAGCCCAATATTCACTTGCGCAAGTAGCTATCAAAACCATAGCAAAAAACAGGCAAGGCCCGTGCGCCTTGCGACGCGCGGGCCCTGCCGGGAGTGTTGAGTGAAGCTTCGCTGCCGGCTCAGTCTTCGAGTTCGGCCTTGGCCATCTCCACGTCCAGCCGTTCAGTGGCGTCCAGCGGCTTGCTGGCTGCGGCCTGCTCGTACAGCTTGGTGGCTTCCTTCATTCTCTTGTCGCCTTCCAGCATGACCAGGCCGTTGGCGTATTCGATCATGCCGATGGCCGAGCCCGGGTGCAGCTTGAGCGCGTCCTTGTAGAGCGCCAGGCCGATGTCTTTTTTGGCGCCATAGGTCATGCCGCCGATCAGCGAGCCCACCTTGTCGATCACCTCGGCATGAAAGGCCGCCAGTGCGATGTGCGCGTCCGCGTGTTTGGGGGACAGCTTGATGGCCTGCTCCAGCGAATTCTTCACCTTGGTCCCCAGTCCCTGGGCCAGCGCCTTGGCCACGCTGATACCCTGGCTGTAGCGGCCCAGCGCGTAGGCCTGCCAGTACCAGGCGTTGGCGTTCTTCGGGTCGGATTTTTGCTGGGCTTCGGCGCGTGCGGCCACTTCCATGAACATGTCCAGCTTGGCTTTTTCCTTGGTTTCGAGGTAGGTCGCGTACATGCTGGTGGCCTTGTTGGCCACGGTGATGCCGTCGCCGCCGGCCTTGGCGCCGGCCTCAGCCGCTTTCTGAAAGTCGCCGTTATGAAACAGCACCCAGGCCTGCAGCACATCGGCATCCTTGGGCAGGGGCTCACAGTCGCCCTGGTGCAGTCGGGCCCAGCTCTTCTTCAGGCTGGCAGCATCAAATGTGTAGTCGCCGGCGTGGGGAAAGGCAGTCCATTTGGCCATGTGTGTTGTCTCCTTGGTAAAAATTGTTGGTGTTATGAATGACGGCAGTTTGACGGAATTCAAGCCGGGTTGTTGTAAGCCCCGACCAGCGCCTGCAGGTGGGCGCGCTGGCCTTGCTCGAGGTAGGGAATCAGCAGGTTGAGCACGTGGTGCGCACCGCGCAGCAGGGCGGCCTGTGCGTTGGCAGGTTCCAGCGCGTTGCGTGGGTCGCGCACGTACTCAAAGCTCAGCCAGTAAGTGAGCACCACCACCATGCTGGTGGCCGTGGCCTCGACCTCGCGCGAATCAATCGTCACGGCGCCTGAGCGGCTCATGCCGTCCAGCAGGGCTTTCACGGCGCGGGTCTTGTTTTTGAGCACCCACTGGAAGTGGGTTTCGAGGCGGCGGTTCTTGCTCAGCAGGTCATTGAGGTCGCGGTACAAAAAGCGGTACTGCCAGATCAGCTCGAACAGCGTATGCATGAAAAACCAGGCGTCTTCCACGTCGCGAACGCCGTCGCTGGCATTGAGCAGCTCGCTCAGGGATTTTTCGTAGCGGTCAAACAGCGAGTTGATGAGCTCGTCTTTGGCGGGGTAGTGGTAGTACAGGTTGCCTGGGCTGATGCTGAGCTCGGCGGAGATCAGCGTGGTCGACACATTGGGCTCGCCAAAGCGGTTGAACAGGTCCAGGGTGACCTCCAGGATCCGCTCTGCTGTACGGCGCGGCGCTTTTTTCGCCATAAGTTGTCTACCTCGTGTTGTTCTTTACTCTAACCCAGCGTTTCCCCGGGCGACACTAGGGAAGTCCATCAATCCGCACGGCGGTTTGCAACAAGGTGAACGGCATGGCATGCACCTTTGGCAAACCTTTGGGTTAAGCGCCGGCTGACGCGGGCAGCTTGCGTGCAGCGGGCCGCAGCGCGTGGCTCAAATCTTCCATCACATCTTCGAGCGAGGCAATGGCGCGGCCCACACGGGTGGCGGCAGGTCTTTCAGCCACCAGGTGGCGCCTGGGGTCTTCCAGAACGTCCAGGTTCAGCGACACACCGTGCCGCGCCAGCGTGGCAGACAGCGTGGTCTTGCGTGAGCGCAGCATCTGCCGGGTGTTCTGGTAGGCGTGCTCGGCCAGCTCGCGGCGCTGCCGGTAACTGAAGGTATTGGCCAGGAACATCTCGGTGTCGCGGGCGTCGGGTTCCATCAGCACGATGTCGGTGCCGGGATAGGCATGCGCGTAGTGCTTCATGCCGAGCTCCAGCCGCGAGTGGATCATCGAGCGGAAGGTCTGGCTCATCACGGCGGGCAGGCCGCCGCTCACTATGCGCGGGATGGCCTGCTTTTCAGCCGGCAGGCCGCGGCGCATGACGCGCTGGTTCATGGCCAGTGCGGGTGCGCGGGTGGCGTTGAAGGGCACCAGCGGGTTCAGGCAGAACATCAGGTCAACGCCGTCGTCCAGTGCCACGCCGGCGTGCATGGTCTTTTTCAGCGCGCCGTCCACGTAGTAGTGGCTGTCGATCTCCACCGGCGGAAACAGGCCCGGCAGGGCCGAGCTGGCCTGCACGGCTTTGGAAATGGGCACGTGATCCCAGCCGGGGCGGCCGAAGGGCGCGGCGTCCCCGCTGTCCAGATTCGTCGCAACCAGTGTCAGCCGTGTGCGGAGCTGGCGAAAGTCGTTGGTGCGGCCGGGTTTGGAAAACAATGCGGTCAGGCGCGTGTTGATTTCGTCATTGGAGAAAACGCCGGTGGGCAAGGCCGGGCCCAGCGCCTCCAGCGCATTGACCAGTGACTTGCGCCCGAAGGTGGCGCGCCAGGCCGCCGACGCCAGCAGGCCGGGCAGCATGATGCCGCGCCGCAAAAATTCGCCATACGCCGGCACCATCAGCCAGGCCGGGTCAAACACCTCGGACGCCTGGTCGCCGTTTTCAATGAAGGCGGCACACAGTTCGCGCGGCGTCATGCCGTTGGCAAGGCCCGCCGCGATAAAACCGCCGGCTGACACGCCGACATAGTGGTCCAGTTCGGTGAATGAAAGCCCCTGCAGGGATTCGTCGAGCGCGCACAGCGCACCGATTTCGTAGATGGCGCCCAAAGGGCCGCCGCCAGAGAGTGCCAAAGCAATGCGCGGCCGGGCGGCGGACCGTTTCGTCATCTTTGCCGGGTCGGCTGGCTGCGTAGCAGCTAGATGACCACCGCCCGACAACGCAAGGGCGATGCGCGGTTTTGCAGGGCGTTTATTTTTTGCGGGCTTCGCTTGGGTCATGGCTGGAAAGTGTAGACGGCGGCCCTGGAACTATTTGCTGCTTTGCAGCAAAGTCAGGGCGCTGGGTGATTGCGCGCAGGCGTAAAAAAAGGGACGGCATGTCCCTTTTCTTGTGAGGCCGCCGTGCTTAAGCCGATTTGCGTGCAGCTGGGCGTTTGGCCGCGGGGCGGGCCGCCTTTTTTGCTGCGGGTTTTGCCGCTGCGGTTTTGGCTGCTGGCTTGCCGCCCATTTTTTGCACATTGCGGTTGAGCTCGTCAATGCGTGCGATCAGGGCGTCCACGTCTTTGGCGGAAGGTACGCCGAGTTTGTTCAGGGCCTTGGCTACGCGGTCTTCGAAGATGTTTTCCAGCTTGTCCCACTGGTGGCCGGCCTTGGACTGGATGTCGGTGGCCATGCTGGCCATCTTGTTGGTGGCTTCAGAAATTTTGCCTTCAGCCACGGCCTGGGTCTTGCGCTGGATGGACAGGCCTTCCTTGACCAGGGTCTCAAACACTTTGCCGCCTTCTTCCTGCGCCTTCGAGAATGCGCCCAGGCCGGCCAGCCAGATTTGCTGGGCGGATTCCTTGACAGCACCGGACAGCTGTGGGCCGGACTTCTTGTCGGCGCTCATTTTTTGCAGTTTCTTGACCATGGTTTACTCCAGACAGTTTGTGGTTATGGAACTTCGCGGGCAGTATGCCGCACGCATGGGGAAAATATAAGCCCTCCTCGCGGTGGCGTTTAGGTGCGGCGTTCTAGAACCGTGAACAGGTTCTAGGCATGCGGCTCTACGGAAAAGCACGTGCAGTCAGGCTGAGCGCGGGTTTCTGCTGAATAGAGAGTCATGCCGTTTAAGCAAGAATCACTTTTTGACTTGGCCGTTCAGCGGAGGAAACACAAATGCATTATTTCGTTACAGGGGCCACAGGCTTCATTGGCAAGCGCCTGGTAAAAAAACTTCTGGAACGAAAAGGAACGACCGTTCATTTCCTGATCCGCAAGGAAAGCGCCGGCAAAGTGGCGGCGCTGCGCGAGTACTGGGGCGTGCCTGCTGCCCGTGCGGTGGCCGTGCACGGCGACCTGACCAGCAAAAAGCTCGGTGTCAGCAGTGAAGACATCAAAAAACTCAAGGGCGAGATCGGGCATTTTTACCATCTCGCCGCCGTGTATGACCTGAGCGCCGACGAGGAAAGCCAGGTGGCCGTCAACATTGACGGCACCCGCAACACGGTGGAGTTTGCCAAGGCGATTGACGCCGGCCACTTTCACCATGTGAGCTCCATCGCCGCTGCCGGCCTCTATGAAGGCGTGTTCCGCGAGGACATGTTCGAAGAGGCCGAAAACTACGAACACCCGTATTTCATGACCAAGCACGAGAGCGAAAAAATCGTGCGCAAGGAATGCAAGGTTCCGTGGACGGTGTTTCGCCCCGCCATGGTGGTCGGCGACAGCACCACCGGCGAAATGGACAAGATCGACGGGCCTTATTACTTCTTCAAGCTGATCCAGCGCATGCGGCAGCTGCTGCCGCCCTGGATGCCGGCGGTGGGGCTGGAAGGCGGGCGGGTCAATATCGTTCCGGTCGACTTTGTTGTCGATGCGCTGGACCACCTCAGCCACAAAACCGGCATTGCCAAAAAATGCTTTCACCTGGTGGACCCGGTGGGTTACCGCGTCGGTGATGTGCTGGACATCTTCAGCCGCGCGGCCCATGCGCCCAAGATGAACCTGTTCGTGAATGCCGCCCTGCTGGGCTTCATTCCGCGCGGCGTCAAAAAGAGCCTGATGGCACTTGCGCCGGTGCGCCGCGTACGCAATGCGGTGCTGGCCGACCTGGGCCTGCCGGAAGACATGCTGACGTTTGTCAACTACCCGACCCGCTTTGACTGCCGCGACACCATGGCTGCGCTCAAGGGTTCGAACATCGAATGTCCCAACCTGAAAGACTACGCCTGGCGCCTCTGGGATTACTGGGAACGCCACCTGGATCCAGACCTGCATATCGACCGGTCGCTGCGCGGCACCGTCAATGGCAAGGTGGTGCTGGTCACCGGTGGTTCATCCGGCATCGGTCTGGCGGCGGCGCACAAGTTTGCCGATGCGGGTGCCATCACCATCATCTGCGGGCGCGACCAGGACAAGCTCGACGAAGCCTGCAAGGAAGCCAAGGCCAAGGGCTATAACTTCGTGGCTTACCCGGCCGACATCGCCGACATGGTGGATTGCGACCGTTTCATCAAGGAACTGATCGCCAACCATGGCGGCGTGGACTTCCTCATCAACAACGCGGGCCGCTCCATCCGCCGCGCCATTGAGGCCAGCTACGACCGTTTTCACGATTACGAGCGCACCATGCAGCTCAATTACTTTGGCTGCCTGCGCGTGACCATGGGGCTGTTGCCCGGCATGGCGGCCAAGCGCAAGGGCCATGTGGTCAACATCAGCTCCATCGGTGTGCTGACCAATGCGCCGCGCTTTTCGGCCTATGTAGCCTCCAAGGCCGCGCTGGACGCCTGGACGCGCTGCGCATCCAGTGAATTTGCCGACGTCGGCATCAGCTTTACCACCATCAACATGCCGCTGGTGCGCACGCCCATGATCGCGCCGACCAACCTGTACAACAACGTGCCCACGCTCTCCCCTGAAGAGGCCGCCGACATGATTGCGCAGGCCTGCATCTTCAAGCCGGTACGCGTGGCCACCCGCCTGGGCATCACCGGCCAGCTCATGCATGCGCTGGTGCCACGCATCGCCCAGATCGCCATGAACACCAGCTTCCGTATGTTCCCCGACTCATCGGCTGCCAAGGGCGACAAGAGCGCCAAACCGACGCTGTCGGCCGAAGCGGTGGCGATGCAGCAGATGATGCGCGGGATTCATTTCTGAGCATGTTTCAGGCTTGAAGCCAAACGGGCCTGGTTTTCCAGGCCCGTTTTTCGTTGGGCGGCGGCCACGGCTGGGGGATAATTCGTTTCCAGGCGCCGTTGCCGCACGTGCGCCGTCAACAAAGGCTATCCATGATTCTGGTCACTGGCGGAGCCGGTTTTATCGGAGCCAACTTCATTCTGGACTGGCTCGCGTTGCACGATGAGCCGATCCTCAATATCGACAAGCTCACCTACGCGGGCAACCGCGACAACCTTCGCGGGCTTGAGGGTGACAGCCGCCATGTCTTTGCGCACGGCGATATTGCCGACAGCCGGTGGGTGGCCGGCCTGCTCGCGCTGCACCGGCCGCGCGCCATCATCAACTTCGCGGCGGAGTCGCATGTCGACCGCTCCATCGACGCGGCCGAAGAGTTCGTCCAGACCAATATCGTGGGCACTTTCCGCCTGCTGGAGGCCGCGCGTGCCTACTGGTCGGAGCTGGAGGGATCAAGCGGCGCGAACTTTCGGTTTTTGCAGGTGTCGACGGATGAAGTCTATGGCTCGCTGACGTCGGCGGCGGCGGCTTTCCGTGAAGTTGACCGCTATGAGCCCAACAGCCCTTATGCCGCAAGCAAGGCGGCCGCCGACCACCTGGTGCGTGCCAGCCATCGCACCTATGGCCTGCCGGTGCTTACCACCAACTGCGCCAACAACTATGGGCCCTACCAGTTTCCGGAAAAACTGATCCCCCACATGATTGTTGCAGCGCTCGAAGGGCGGCCCCTGCCGGTCTACGGTGATGGCCTGCAGGTGCGCGACTGGCTGTATGTCAAGGACCATTGCAAGGCGATCCGCATGGTGCTGGAGGCCGGCCGGCCCGGTGAGACCTACAACATCGGTTGCCAGGGAGAAAAAACCAATCTGGACGTCGTGCGCACGATCTGCCGCCTGCTCGATGAATTGCGACCGGTGCCGGCCGGCTATGCCGGCCTGATCACCCACGTAGCCGATCGCCGCGGCCATGATGCCCGTTACGCCATCGATTCGAGCAAGATTCGCCATGAGCTGGGCTGGCATGCTGACCAGAGCTTCGAAGCCGGCCTGCGCCACACCGTGCGCTGGTACCTGGACAACCCAGGTTGGCTGCAAGCGGTGCGTGAGCGCGGCCATACCGGGTGAGCCGATGCTGAAGATATTGCTGTTCGGCAAGAGCGGGCAATTGGGCGCGGAGCTCGTGCGCAGCCTGGCCGCGTTGGGCGAGGTGATTGCACCCGATCGGAGCCGGCCTGGCGGCGACCTTGCCGACAGCGCCGGTATCCGGGATGCCGTACTCAGTGCCAGGCCCGATATCGTCGTCAATGCGGCGGCTTTCACCGACGTTGATGCGGCCGAGGGCCAGCCTGATATTGCCAACGCGATCAATGCCGGTGCACCGGCCGTGCTGGCGCGGTCGTGTGACGAGACCGGTGCCTGGTTTGTGCACTATTCAAGCGACTATGTCTTTGATGGCAGCGGGGGAACGCGGCCGTGGATCGAGGCCGACCCCGCCCAGCCGCTGAACGCCTATGGCCGCGGCAAGCTGCTCGGCGACCAGTTGGTGGCAAAAAATTGCGCGCGGCACCTGATCTTCCGCACAAGCTGGCTTTATGCGGCGCATGGTGAAAACTTTGCAAAGAAAATCCTGCACAAGTTGCGCAGGGACGGCCGGCTGGCGGTGGTCAACGACCAGTTCGGTGCGCCCACCGCAGCGCCCTGGCTGGCCGACCTGACTGTATTGGCGTTGACGCGCGTTCTCGCGGATGAGCGATTGGCCGGGCTTTATCACGCGGCTGCCACCGGTGAAACTTCCTGGCATGGCTATGCGTGTTTTGTCGTCGAGCAGGCACAAAAAACCGGCCTGTTGCCCAGTGTGCCCATCGATGCGGTCCAGCCCGTGGCGTCAACCACCTACGCGCAGGCAGCCCGCCGCCCATTGAACTCACGGCTTGATACTTCGAAGCTGCGATGGACTTTCGGAGTCGACATTCCCGGTTGGCAAACGGGTGTCGCCAAAATGGTTGAGGAGCTCTCATGAAGGTCACCCCGACGGCCCTGCCCGAAGTGCTGCTGATTCAGCCTGAAGTTCATGTTGACGCGCGGGGCCTGTTTCTCGAAAGCTTCAACAGGCGCGATTTTGAGCGGGCAACCGGGCTTGACGGCGGTTTTGTACAGGACAACCATTCGCGCTCGGTTCGCCATGTGCTGCGCGGCCTGCATTACCAGCTCAGGCAACCCCAAGGCAAGCTCGTGAGGGTGGTCAGCGGCCGCATCTGGGATGTGGCGGTCGATGTCCGGCGCTCCTCGCCGAATTTCATGCGTTCGGTCGCGTTCGAGCTGTCGGCCCAGGAGCATCGGCAGCTTTGGGTGCCGCCGGGCTTTGCGCACGGCTTTTTGGTGCTTAGCGAATTTGCCGACGTGCTGTACAAGACCACCGACTATTACGCCGCTGAACATGAACGCTGCATCCGTTGGGACGACCCGGATCTGGCGATTGCCTGGCCCCTGGCGGGCGCTGTGCCTCTGCTTTCAGCCAGAGATTGTGACGGCGCGACGATGGCGCAGGCGGAGCTGCCGCCATAGCCGCCACGCGTACTATTTTTTCGACCAGACGACCCGGTTGATGTAGTCGATGTAGCTCGTCACGACACGCACGATCTGCGTCGAGACGAACGGGTTTTCGTAGTCGGAGATGGGTAGCACCGGGCGCCGGTTGCGGTCATATTGCGACGTCACGATCTCGATGGCGTCTATCACGCGGTCCTTCTTGAGGCCGCTCATGATGAGGGTGCCGACATCCATTCCTTCCGGGCGCTCGTGGGCATTGCGCAGGGTGATGGAGCAGAGGTTGAGCAGCGAAGTTTCTTCCGTGATCGTGCCGCTGTCGGACAGCACGCATTTGGCTTCGACCTGCAGTTTCATGTAGTCGAAAAACCCGAGCGGCTTGCCGAACACGATGCGCTTGTCCAGACCTTCGTAACCAGCCTCCTCCAGCCGTTTTCGCGTGCGTGGATGGGTGGAAACGATCACCGGGAAGCCATACTTTTTGACAAGCTCGGTCAAGGTCTCGAGCAGGTCCTTCAGCGCGTCGGGCGAGTCAACGTTTTCCTCGCGATGCGCGCTGACCAGGAAAAATTCATTGGGCTTGAGGGACAGGCGCGAAATGATGTCGGACTTGTCGATTTGCGGGCGGTAGTGGTCGACGACCTCACGCATGTGCGAGCCGGTCTTGATGATGGTTTCGGGCCGCACGCCTTCGGCGATGAGGTAGCGCCGTGCATGTTCCGTCAGGACCATGTTGATGTCCGACAGGTGGTCGAGCACCTTTCGGTTGAGTTCTTCGGGAACGCGCTGATCGAAGCAGCGGTTGCCTGCCTCCATGTGGAACACCGGGATTTTCCGCCGTTTGGCCGCGATCACTGCCAGGCATGAGTTGGTGTCGCCGTAGAGCAGGACGGCGTCGGGCTTCTCGGCCTGGAACACCTCATCGGCCTTCATGATTATCTGGCCGATGGTCTGGGCCGCATTTTCGCCGACTGCATTGAGAAAGTGGTCGGGCTTGCGAATCTGCAGGTCTTCGAAAAAAATCTGGTTCAGTTCGTAGTCGAAATTCTGGCCCGTGTGCACAAGAATGTGCTGGGTGTGCTTGTCGAGCGCCGCAATCACGCGGCTCATCTTGATCAATTCGGGCCGGGTCCCGACTACCGTCATCACTTTAAACACGAAGTGCCTCCTCAATAAAATCCAGTTTTCCCAAAAGCGCCTTGACCTGGGCGACATTGAGCCGCTCGGTGTTGTGCGATGTGTAGTCGTCCAGTTGCGAGATCCGTTCCTCACCGTCGCTGAAATACTTGGCGTAATTGAGATCGCGGTTGTCTGCGGGAATGCGGTAGTACGCGCCCATGTCGTCGATCCGGGCCATTTCCTCGCGCGACACCAGCGTTTCGTAGAGCTTTTCGCCATGGCGCGTGCCAATGATCTTGGTGGGTTGGTCGTTGCCGCCAAAAATGTCCTTGAGCGCTTGCGCAAGGTCGGCGACGGTCGAGGCCGGCGCCTTCTGCACAAAAATGTCGCCCTGCTGGCCGTGCTCGAACGCGTGCAGCACCAGGTCGACTGAATCGTCGAGTGACATCAGGAAGCGGGTCATGCTGGCGTCGGTCACGGTCAGCGGCGCGCCGCTCTTGAGCTGCGAGACGAACAACGGGATCACCGAGCCGCGCGACGCCATGACGTTGCCATAACGCGTGGCGCAAAGCACGGTCTCGCCATCGTTTTGCATGCGTGCCTTGGCGACCATGAGTTTTTCCATCATTGCCTTGGACACACCCATGGCATTGATCGGATAGACCGCCTTGTCGGTGCTCAGGACGACGACGCGCTTGACGTTGTGGGCGATCGCTGCGTTCATGACGTTCTCCGCGCCCAGTACATTGGTACGCACCGCCTCCATCGGATAGAACTCGCAGGACGGGACCTGCTTGAGTGCTGCCGCGTGAAACACGTAGTCAACACCCTTCATCGCCTGGTGAATGCTGTCGTAGTCGCGGATGTCACCGATGTAAAACTTGAGCTTGTCATTGTTCAGCGCGATCCGCATCTCTTCCTGCTTTTTTTCGTCGCGGCTGAAAATGCGGATTTCGCGCACTTCGGTTGAGAGAAAGCGTTTGAGGACGGCGTTGCCGAACGAGCCGGTGCCGCCGGTGATCATCAGTATTTTGTTGTCAAACATGGCTGATTCTTACAGTTTGGAGGAATGCATGATGTCGATAAGCTCGGGCCAGGCCGGTGCGGTGTAGCCTGTCGCTTCGCGGAAACGGCTGGAATCGAGCGATCGGTCCATCGTAAACGTATTGTCCATCTGAATATCAATGGCCTTGCCGTAGGCTGCGGCGATCAGCTTGAGCAGGTCGTATTTGCCGATCGGGGAGGCGCCAACGTGGTACAGGCCGGTCAGCTCGGGCCGTGGAATCACGATGTCGCGGACGATTTCGGCGAACACGACATTCGGCAGACCCGAAAAAATGGCCTTGTTGAAGCCTTTGCAGGAACCCTGTTGGGCAAGAAACCATTCCAGCAACCCGTAAGCGCTTTGCAATTCGTGGCCTATTGTCGAGGTGCGCAAAGTGATCGCGCCCTGGCCCAGCACCTCACCGAGGAGCTTGGACTTGCCATAGACATCTTTTGCATCGGCAGCGTCGGCTTCGATGTAGTGCCCCTTGGAGCCCGAGAAGACGCAGTCGGTGCTGATATGGATCAAACGTGCCGACGCCGCCAGGCACAGCCCGGCGAGCTGGTGTGGCAGCAACGCATTGATGGGAATCGCGAGCAACGGATCATCAGCTTCGGTATGGTGCTTGGTCAGGCCGATACAGTTGATCACCACGTCAGGCCGGGCGTGGGCAAATGCGCGGATGACGCTGTCGCGGTCGTTGATATCGACAAAGGTCAGCATGCGCTCGGCGATGGCGGGCTCAAAAAAGCGCAGCGCCGCGGCATTTCGCATGCTGCCGAAGACCTGCCAATCCTTTTTTTGGCTCAAGACGCGGATCATGGCGCTGCCGATCATGCCGCTGGCGCCCAATACAAGAACTCTCATCGAAAAACCTCAAGAAGATTCCGCAAGTGCGCGGAAATGGTCCATGAGCTGACGTGTCAGCATGTCGTGGTCAAAATGCGCTTTGAAATACCGTTGACCGTTGGCGCCAAGAGTGGCGCGTTCTGGTGCGCCCATCTCAGCCAGCCGGATCACCGCGGCGGCCAGAGCCGGCGCATTCTCGGCCGGAACCGAAAGGCCAGCCCCAGCTTCCTCGACGACGCGGGCACCTTCCCCGTTCAAACAGGCAATTATCGGTCGTCCGGCGGCCATATAGGCCTGGATCTTGTTGGGAATGGTCGCCGCGAAAATCGGCTGGTCGGCCAGGGTTACGAGTAGCGCTGAGGCCTTTTGCATGAGGCCGGGCATCAATTCGACCGGGAAACGGCCGGGCAGGTGCAGGTTGGTGAGCCCGCGCGCCGCAGCTTCTTCGGCCATCCAGGCCTGGCGGCTGCCCTGGCCGACGACCACAAACTGGACATCCGGACGCTCGCGGAGCAGGGTAGCGGCCTCGACAATGGCCTCGACGGCCTGGCCGGCGCCGATATTGCCGGCGAATACGACGCAAAACGCGCCGCTGTCCATAACCGGTATCGGGGGCGCTGGTGCGTCGCCGGGCGCGGCAAATAGCGGGTCAACCGAATTCGGGTAGTAGGCGATGGGCGTGTCGCCGGCCAGTTCGCGAACCTTGGGCACAAATGCCTGCGATTGCACCAGAAGCAGGTCGGTGCGTGCGTAGATACTTTTAACGATGGACCCCACCAACGCCAGTGCACGCGGATTACGCACATAACCCGTGGCCTCCAGGCTTTCCGGCCAGAGATCCTGGACCCAGACGGCAACCTTGCGGCTTTTCAGCCAACCGAGGAACAACGCCGGGATCGCCTGGAGGATCGGCGAAGTACCGTAGGCAAAAATGACGTCGTAGCGTTTGCCGCGCAGCTTCCACGCACCGAAAAGTGTGCCCGAGGCAACAAACGACAAATAGTTGAAGACCAGGTTCAGCGCGCCTTTTTTCCGGCGCGGCGCCAGGGGCACCCGGTATATCGAGATGCCGGCCCATGATTCACGCTGGCAGCCCCAGGCCCGGTAGCCGGGAAAAACCGAGCCTTCAGGATAGTTGGGCTTGCCGGTCAATACGTCGACCTCGAAGCCTTTTTCAACGAGCGTTTTCGCGACATCGTTGATGCGAAAGCTTTCTGGCCAGAAATACTGGCTGACGATCAGGATACGCAATTCGGTCACTCTTCGGGGAAAACATGGGCGAGGAATTCGCCGGCGTTCATTAGGGGAAGCGGCTGCTCGCTTTGGCCGAGAAAGCGCTTCACTGCCCTGGCAATGGAGACCGGTGAATGGGGGTCGAATACCTGCTCGGGGTCGACCACGTCGCGTACGTAGTCGAGTTCTGACGCCAGGATTGCCAGGCCTGCCTGGCGCGCTTCGATCAGTGGCAGGCCAAACGACTCGAACAGTGACGGATAAACCAGTACCTTCGCCTGGGCGTAGAGGCGCAGGATTTCGTCATGAGGCCTCGCGCCGAGGTTTTCAACATCCAGGTTGGAACGGGCCTTCTTTTCATCGATCCATGCGCAGAGTTCCGGGTGGGCCTTGGCGTCGACAGTCAGCCGTAGCGAAGGACGCGCACCGTCGCGTGCCAATAGGGTCCAGGCTTCGATGAGCCGTTTGTGATTTTTATGCGGCTCGCCGGAGGCTACATAGATGAAATCGCATGCGGTATCGCGCGCCGTCGGGGTGGTGCTTCTTTCATAGCCGGCGCTGGTGCTCACAAAGGGCAGTACCGAAACCGGTTTGCCCTTTGCCAAACCCGAGGCATTCAGCAGGTCGCGCATTGAAGGAGTTTGCACGACAAAGGCTTGCGCGTTTTGGGCCTTGTGGGCGAACCAAGCCCTTTCGATCAACAGCCGCAGGCGCGTCCTGAGAGGGAAGCTGGTGAGCGTCACCGGGTCGACGAGATAACGGTTCTGCACGAACACAACGGCGCGTCCCTTCAGCTTGAAGAGCGGCGGCAAATTGCCGAAGCACAGCACGAGGTCAGCTGCCCCCACGGATTTGGAAAGCCACCATTCAGCCCAGAAACGACGCCACACGGTAGGCGCAACAGTAATGACTTTCAGGTGCGGAAGATGAGTCTTCGACACTGGCATGCGGCTATCGAGCAACGCAGTTGTGTCACGACCAGCCGGCAGAGCCTCAAGCAGCGCGCGCAGCAACGACTGCCCTCCGCCGGAGTGCACATTGGTGGCGTGGACAAAAAGGGTTGTTGCCGTTTTAGTTGTCACGTGGTGGCGGGGCTTTTGCCAGTTTCAACTTGTACAGAGCGAACGCAAAACCTCGCGTATGGACCGTCCATACCAGCAGGATACCGCAGCCGAGAACCAGAAAATAGGGAATGCTTTGCTGCGGTGCCACGCCGAATTGAACGGCGGTGCTGGCCATCACGACGCCGTAAAGCGAACAGAGAATGGGGTTGCGGGTCAAGGTTCGTATCAAAAGCTCGGCAAGCAGTACCAGGAACGTAAAAACAACCATTCCGAGCGCGACAATCCAGAGCGAATTGCTGTAGTAGAGGAAGGCCGGCCCGCCAGGCAGGCTTGCAAATCTGAATTTTGTACCGTCGGACTTGAGGTACACAGACTTCGAGATGCTTTGGTAGATATCGGGCTTTCCTATCGCCGGCTTCTCCAGAAAACCGCGACGCAAGAGCGCCGGATCCTTGTTTGGATACGCCTGAACGGCCATCAAGCCCTCCAGGCCTATCCATCTGTCAACACTTAGCTGCAAGAGGCGCGCCGAAAAACCGTCGGTCAGTTGATAACCAAACTCATTGAGCAACAGCCGGGATTGCGCCGAATCCGTGCCCATGGCTTCCGCCCATTTCTTCTTTTCGGCGGCCATGATCGCTTCCAGCAGTATTTTCTCGGCATTCAGTTTCCGCATCAATTCAATGATTGGCGGACGCTCTTCTGGTGGTGCAATTTTGAGTTGATTCTCTAGCGTTCCAAGATGGCCACTGACAATTTCCCAACGGTAGTAGGCCTCATGGTAGGCGGTGCTTGTATAAAGGCCGGTCTGGTAGAAATAGTTCCGGAATGTCGTGACAGCCGAGATGGAAACCACCAGCAGCGCACAAAAGGAAGCGGCGAGCATGACGGTTTTCAGGCGCGACCAGCCCGCCAGCTTGTGCCTGAATTGGTGTAAAACGAACAGTTGTGGAACGGCGTGAAAGATATAGGCTGCCCGGCTCAGGATCGACGTGCTTGAGAGAAGCGCCTCAATCAATATGGCATACGCCGCCAAGGCGGGATTCTTCCCGAGCGTGATGTCCCACCAGGCAAAAAGGGCAACGAAAGTAGCCAGGCCGATGTTGAGCAGCCAGGCTACTACCGAGTTCAGCGGCCACATCAAGGACGCTTTTGGCGCAAGGCCGATTCGATGTATTCCGTATGCCAGATTGACAATCAGCACCCCTGCCATCGCGAGCGCCAGCGCAAGCCATAGCCATTTCCGATTTGGTTCGTACCATGAAGGCACAATGAGTTTTCTTTCCTCGCGCATGGGGCTGGCACGTCTTGCCAGGGCTGCATAGGCCATGCCGCCCGCAATGACACCCAAGCTGGCCACGCTTGCCACCAGCAGTACTTCGTCCCACGCTGCTGGCGCACCCTCGAACAATCCGATGGGTTCGACATACGGGTAATTAAAAATGGTGTGAATCGTCAGTTTGAGCCAGAGTCCGAGCCACAGAAATACCGTCAGGAACAAATAGCCATAACTGTGTTTCTGACGGAATCCGGTGATCAGCATGACGCCGGTCGCGGCCGAAAAAAGCAGATAAGACTCCTTGGCGCCGGTATAGCCAGACAGTCCCAGGGTGAAAAATATGAGCCAGATGCCGACGCCCGCGATCATGAAGCTCCTGGCCCACAGGTTTTCCTCCGATGGCATATCAATAATTTTCAGGAGTCGCGGAATCATGTTTGTCGTGGCATGGAATATTTGAAGATCGCAGGTCACAAATTTGTGCTCTGCGGATGTTGATTTTCAAAGAGCTCGTGAGTCGGTGCTGGCGCCCGATGCTGTTGGCTGCAGGAGGTGAAACCATATTGCGTAGAGCCACATATGCCAGAAGCTCAGGTCGGGCTGAATCCGCTGGGCGCCCATTACGAGAACGGCGCCGATGCTTAACGACACCGCAACGTTGACGTGTCCATCAAATGATTTGTTGTCCGCCCTGACGATGGTTCGCAGGGCAAGCCAGCCCATCGTCGCAAAAAGGCCGATGTAAAAGATTCCACCGGCGACGCCGGATTCCAGTGTCGCGACCGCATAACCTACAGCAATCGAGTTCTGCACGGTTTGCATGCCGAGCGCGGTGCCAGTTCCGATCGGATGCTCCTTCAAGTAATCGATGACGATACGCAGCCCCTCTTTTCGGTCATGAAGTGACAACGACTTACCGGTCGGTGTGGTGCTCAGGGCATGGGCAACCCGGTGTACGCAGGTCTCACGGTCAGACGAATGCTCTTTCATGCATCCTTCGACCAGTGCCATGGCGGATTTGTCGCTCAAGTTCTCAAGATACTGTTTGGTGCAGGCGCCGGCCAGGCTGTACATCAGGGCAATGGCGCCTATTGCACCCGCCAGGAAGATCACCAACTTATGATCGCCAACAGACCTTTTGATGACCATCAGAAGCAAAATCAGCACCAGCACCATGCAGAGAAAAAGCCCGGCACCCAGGGACATGCTAAGCATCAATCCGAGCACGATAACGGTGGACCGAAGATAAGCCTTCTCCGCGATGAGGAACCAGAACAGCGCGGGCATCAATGCGAACGCGTAGGTTCCGGGCTCCTCGCTGAGTCCCTGAATGCGGAACACCGGCGTGGGCGGGCATATGGGCGTGTTGGTGATGTAGTAGGCACCGAAGAAAACGTCCGCCGCACGTCCTCCGACTTCCATCGTGCTGAAGGGATGGATGCCGAGCAACACCGCCGCTATGGCGGCAAGCGAAAAAACAACCGTCGCGACCATCAAGTTCGAATAAATGCGCAGGCTTGCGTAGACAAATTTTCGATTGATGTGGAAAAGCAGAAACAGGAAAAACAGGAACTTGGTGAACAGGATGCACCATTGCACGATGCTGGTTCTCGATGTCGCATGGACAGAAGCGATCAATAGCATGCATAGATAGCCCGCCCAGAAAATCAGCATGAGTTTATGCAGAGGCGTCAGCGTCAATTGGTTGCGCTGTGCTGTGAGGGCGACAAACAGACAGATCACGAGCAGACAGATCGCGAAACCGGCCTGGAACAGCGTGATGTTGAATTGCTTCAGCATCACCGGAAAGAGCGACCACGAAAATACCGTGAGAAAGATCAGCAATACCTGAGAATCTTTGCCCCATGGAAGCTCAAAAAATGGATTTCTGATCATCCTGGTCGGCCTCGAGCGCGCTGAGAATCGGATTCGACAGAATACGAGGGGTTCATTGCGCGTCTCCGACAATCTTCAGCAAGGAATCGGTATATCGTCGGCCCTGCTCGCTTTGAACAAACCGTCGGCCGTGTTCGCGCATTTGCCGAACCGCTTCGGGCGACATTGCCGCAGCCACCTTGTAGGCATCGTGCCATGATGAAAATTCGCGGCAATCGATATAGGCTTCTTTGGGGATCAACTGCTTGATATCGGGAGCGCCCAAATACAGGGGAATCGTTCCCGCATAGAAGCAGTCGAAAATTTTCTCGGTTACGTACCCCTGCATCGCCATGTTTTCGAGACAGAGGCAGAAGTTGTATTGACTCAGTACCTCGTATTTCGATTCGCACGAGCCTCTGTAAATCGACAGCAGCGTTTTGCGCCGGCTTATATAGGGCCACCAGAGAGACGTACGAGCCTTTAATTTGGCCCAACCGCGACCATAAAGATCGACAACACCGGATTCCGCCAGTTCGGTCATCGCCTCGATGCGGCGGCTGTAGAGCTCGTTCGGCACTTTGCGTGGCACATGGTTTCCGTTGATCACCACGATGCGATTGAGACGGTCACGCCGAGACCAGTAGGGTTCCATAACATCTTCGCGAGGCTGCGGCCAATAGAGTTGGCGCAATCGCGAGCTGTCAACACCTGCGAGCGAATAGCCGTCACCGTTCACGTTGTGGACATAGACCCGCTCGAAAGCTGCGGTCAATTCCGGTAAGGCCTTATAGATACTCGGGTCGACGACGGGCGGCTCCAGCACCAAAAAGGCTCGAAGGTGTACATCAGGACGTGCAGCCAGCATCTTGAAGTTGTCGAGGACGCCGAGCGAGTAGTAGTCCTTGGGGGTGTTGTTTGCTGGCAAGGACATCAGGTAATCGGCGGTGCGTACGGTTCTGCCGGCACTGGCGTGCACTTCGCGCACGCGCGCGTAGGGCACCAATGTCCCGTCGCGATTGAGCGCGAGATTCGACAAGTCGAACATCTGGTCCTGCCGGTAGGCCGGCGGCGTGTCGATGTAAATTTCGTCGGACACTGGAGCGGGAATCACTTCTTGCTTATCCTCTTGAGATGAACCAGCGAAATCCTGGCCAGGCCATCGAGTCGCAAACCGAGCATGACCTTGAGGTACAGGCCCAGCAGAAAAACGCCGAGCCCCCGTTTGGTCTGTAGAGCTGCCTTTAGGGCGTCCCGTGAAAATACATTGGGGAAAAGTTCCTGAGCCAGCTGCGGCTCACCGCGCAACAGGGCGTTGGCGGCGCGCATGACCTGGTCGCGACGTTCGAGGCGTCCGTAGTTGACCATATCCTCGGCGGTAACCAGTTTGCACACGTCGGGTTGCGCGAGATAGTAGTCCATCACGGTAAAAAAAGCCGCACGACGCGTATCAAGGCGTACATTCGCCGACCACTGGCTGCTGCTGATGCGGTATCGCATGGTCGCTCCAGGCAGTATTCCGATGGGCCCAAGCTGCAGCATCCTGAGCCAGACGTCAAGGTCGCCGCTCGGGCCGAACAGTTCTCCGCGCCAGCTCTTGATGTTCTGCTGATAAACGCTGGTGCGCGCCATCACGCTGGGACAGATCAGAAAATTGGAATGCTTGAGAATCGCCCTGAAGACCTCGGGAAAATGATGCAACGGGCCAGTGGCCGCCAGTTCGGGGGGCTGTCGGATCGCACCGATGGGGCGGTTGTCCTCATCGATCAGCAGTGCTTGTGTAAACGCTGCTCCGGCTTGTGGGTGCACCTCGAGAAATGCGACCTGTGACGCGACCATATCTGATTCGTAGATATCGTCCGCATGGTAAATCGCGGTGTATTTCCCCGTTGCCAGTTCGATGCAACGATTGAAATTGCCTTCGCCACCGATATTGACCGCGTTGCGGTAGAGCGTGATGCGGCTGTCAGAAAATCCTTCGACAACTGCGATCGTGCTGTCGGTCGAGTGATTGTCGACCACGTGAATTTTGAGGTTCCCGTAACTCTGGTTTAGCACCGAATGCAAAGTGGCTGCGACGGTTTTTTCCGCGTTATAAGTCGGGATGCAGATGCAGACCAGTGGCAGTGTATTGTCAGCCATCGATGAGTCCCATCCTGGCGAACGCGTGCCGAAAGCGGTGGCCGAAGGTGTGCTCCGCAAGAGTCCGGGCATAACCGGCATCGGCGATGCTTTCTCTCAGTGCAGTCTCTGCGAGATAAAGCGCAACCTTTTGCTGAAGGTCATCGGGGTCCAGGTAGATGGCAATCTCTGTGCCTATACCGTAGTGCCGTTCCAGTCCCTCAACGTAGTACGAGAGCTGAAACCCGCCAGTGCCGTTAATCTCGAAATGACGGGCCTTGATCTGTTCGACGGACTTCGGCGAGCGGATGCGATTGACCAGACCGCGCGGGGACGACAGCAGGTAACGCGCGTCCCAGGAGGTCGAATTCGACATATTCAGGTTGATGCGGCTTTCATTGAACAGCTGGACCATCTCCTCGTGCGACACGATGCCGCCTGGCCAGCGGTACCCGGCAACTTTGACATTGAACCCCGCTTTGCGCAGGCGATTGATGAGCCATTCGCGATAGGGGTGCCAGGCACCTACAAACGACACGTCGTATTTTTTTTCGACAGACGCTTTCCGGTAAATGCTGTTGTTGCAGCCGAACGGGAAATAGATCACATTTTCCAGGCCCAATGCCCGGTATTTCTGCTCACCATATACGTCGGGTGTTGTGAAAAAATCGAACTGTGGCGCCCAGTAGCGCGAAAACTCGACGCGCCAGGTGTCGTCGTGGAAAAAGCACAGTGTGCGTGTGAGCTGTTTCATCGACTTGATCGTGTCTGGCTCGAACTGATCGGTATAAAGCGAGAACATCGCGAAGTCAGGCCTGGACGCCGCCGCGACCTCGATCAGCTTGCGGTTCATGGCCGACTTGCCCATTTGCTGAATCTCGGTCATGTAGTCAAACAGCACGACCTCGTGTCCGAGCGCAAGCAGGCTTTGGTAGAAGTTGTAGTACTCGTACGAATGGCCGCGTGTCGGGTCGCCATAGTCATACGACATGCAAACAAGGAGGATTTTCATGAAACTTTGTCGTGCCTTGGCAAATAGGGATAGAGCAGCCAGTAGAACATCGGCAGGAAGGCCAGCCCGGTGACAACGATCAGTACACCCGCCGCAATGATGCCCGGACTGTTCATGGCCCACCGGCCGGCCGTCGCAATCAGCATCAGGCCAGCGCCCATTGCGGTGCCTTTGAGCAACATACGCAACGGCAGCCGCATATCGAGCGCGACGATCATCAGGTAGTGCATGGCGACCAACATGCCGACGCCGGCCAGCGAGCGAGCCAGACCGACGCCATGCGCGCCCATGCCGGGCGCCAGAAACTTGATCAGCACGATGCAGATTACTGCGCCGAGCAGGTTCGGCAGCAGCAGCAGACGGGTCTTCATCTTGGCGTGGGCCGACATGCTGTAGACGCCGGCAACAACGCGTGCACCTTCTGCCAGCACGCCCCAGATCACGAACTGCGATGCCGATTGGTATGCCGGGCCCACCATGAATCGCGTCAACTCCGGCGCCAGACTGATCAACAAAAAGGTTACGAGCATCAGTGAGGGCAGGATCGCGCCAGCATATTTATTCCAGGCGGCGGACTGTTCCTCGATCGTGCTGGTGCTGACCCGTTTGTAGAACCGCGGCTGGAAGTAGGTTGTCAGCACTGATTCGAACGCGGCCATCAGCCCCGCGCTGATACCGTAGCCCGCGACAAACAGGCCGAGTGCAGCGAGACCCAGCGAGTCGGCGACGAAAAAGCGGTAGCCTTGCGTCTGCAGCCAATTAAACCCGACGGAGATTGCAACCGGCCAGGCGAAATCGAACAACAGCTTGAGGTGCGAGCGCGACAGTTTATCTGCGGGTTGCTCCGGCCTGAGTTTGTCGAAAAACAACTTGACGCCTATCACCGCGAACACCGTTTGACCGATCAGCAAGCCGAGCAGCCAGTATTCAGCTGTTGGTGCGAAGTATTCGACCAGCGCATAGGCGCTCGCCAGGCCCACGCCAATTGTTGCGAGCGTGAGGACGATAAAACGCCCGCGCAACTCCAGCAGGTTCAGCGAAGGAATCGCCGTCTGGTTGATCGTGTTGAAGAGTAGCGAGCCACAGACCAGCACCAGCAGCCACACGGTATTAAACTGGAAGCCGAAGGCGTGGATTTTGTTGAGCACGCCCAGTGTCAGCGCCGCGAACAGGCAGACACCAAGAAGATAGATCCAGTGCAGCTTGAGATAGTGTTTGGCACGGCCGAGTTCATCCCAGGCGTGAAACCTCCGATTGATGAACATACCAATCGGGTTGACGAGGAACAGCGCAAAAAAGGCTGTGGCGGCTGTAATCAGCGAGAGACGGCCCATTTCGCTAGGTGGCAAATAAGTCGTAGCCACCCGCATCACCAAAAGGAGCAGAATGAATTGGGCTGCACGCCCGAAGATGATGACTAGCACGTTCTATTTCCGGTCATGGCGCAACGACGGAAGTCGCAGAGGCATCGCTGGCAGGTCGTCCTGATTGCTTCTGAAAAACCAGGGCATGATCGACAATTTGAGAAAATTCTTCTGGAATCATCTTCTTGCCGTTCTTCCAGTATTTTCCGGAATCGGCGTTACTGTAGTAGTTCGCAATCATCTCATAGCCATGGCCGCGCATCAGTTGAGCCAGCCGTTCGACGCTGAGCAATACAACCGGGATTCGCCCGCAAAAACCTTTGACGGTCGTGACGTTTTGCATGGTGTAGGCCACAGGATGATTGTCCCTGGGGGCCGGATGGCGGGATACGATGATGAACCTGGCCTGGCTGCGACACAGCAGTGCCAGCGTTGCTTCGTAATCTAGACAATACTGGAGCGTACTTGAAACGTTAAGTACGTCTATCTTGGCGCTGTGCGTCAACAGCGATTCGAAATCAGTTGAAAAAGACACGCCATCTGCGCCGAACAACCTGGTCCCGAGTGCGCAGTTGGCGGAGCTGTCGACGACCGTGAAATCAAGCTGCCTGCCTGCTTTATTTTGCGTCTTCAGTGCTGGCCAATACATACCTACGCCGCCACCGAAATCGACTATGCGACCAGAGGCTGCATGATCACCGGCGGGCGCGATCGATGCGATCAGCGACAGGCACATCTCGTTCATGTCTTGGTGACTGACACCGCCGACGCGCGAGTGAGCCCTTTCGGAAACATAAGAAATCCAGTTCGGGTGCTCGAATGGATTGTCATTTGACGGCTGTAGTTCCGCTGCATCCCGGTAGAGGCCGTCATAAATCGGCCGTTCCAGCTTCAGCCGCTGCAGGGCCCCGCGCGCCAAGACGAAAAGAATCGGTGGCAGGATTTGTTTGATCAGATGTTTGAACATGGGTGTCTCATGACTGGCTAAGTCTGCGAAGCCGGCGGTTCCACGTTCGAATTCCAGATCTGCGGGCCGTCGTAGAGTAACGAGGAAATGTTCACGCCGGACTTGTATCCCGGGTCAATTTCACGCAGATCCGCTATGTAGCGGTAGCCCAAGCTTTCCAAGGTGAAGTTGCAGACGCCGAATTCTCTGACGGATGGCAGCAGATGAAATAGGAAAATCGGCTGACAGCCGAAAAAGAAAGCATCGAACATCGCCGCGCCCATGGTTCCAACGACAACCCCAGGCCTTATTTGCTCCATGGCCGTGTTGCTGGGGATCGCATTATCGACAAGATGAATATTGGAATGCTGAGCAGCTAGCGCAGTGTAGAAACTGCACACTTCGTTTTGAGCGGCCCAATCTCCCGGGTGAATTTTCAAATGAACCTCCGAAAAAGCTGCAGCCATTACGCGCAGGGCCTCTGCGGAGATTGCAAGCTCTTCGGTTTTCAGGCCAAAAGCGTCGAGATTGTTGGCGAAGAAGATCGCAACCTGATCGTTCTTTGGTAAAAACGCCTGTTCGGACACCAAAAAATGCCGATAACCGCGAATCTCCACGGGCCGATCGATAGGCAGGCGCATTCTCGAATAGACGGCATTGAGATATTTCTCGCGTATCCGGACATACATCCGGCCTTCGAATCCTTTTTTGGCATAGGCCGGTATACCCAATGCCTTGAAGGCGAAGTTGTAAAGGACCAGGAATAACCGGTCGGTCCACGAAAGATGTCGGTCGTGGAAGCTGCTGTTATTGAAATAAAACCCAATGCCTTCGTCGTAGAGATAAACCTGCCCACCAGCATGTCGCATCTGCGCGGCTAGCAAAGCATTGTTGATTTCATACTCCGTTGTGATGACAAGCAAGTCTCCCGGCCGGAACTGAAAGCGGTGCTTTAGCCGTATCTGGTGAAAATATGCCTTCAAGTAACTTATTGGATTCTTGAAGCTGAGGCCGGAACATAGTGGATGGACATCCACCGGCTCGAGAGCGAAGCCTAGCGACTCTGCCAACTGGTTGCGCGGTGACCGGTGTGAAATGAACGTCACGCCGGACATGGGAAGCCGATTCTCTTCCATGATCGACAACGCCAGGTTGGTGTGATGGTCATTGTCGATTGAGAAATAAACCATACGTGTGCAAAGCCGGTGAGAGTGGTGATGGGGGTTGGTGGCAGATGCCATCGCAGCGCTGAACGGCCCGTGGGACGCTGCTACCAGACCGACCTTCCTCCGTCCATCACGATATTTTGGCCATTCATATACGAAGAGGCGTCCGAACAGAGGAACTGCACGGCGGCTCGGTACTCGTCCCCAGCCGCCATGCGGCCCAACGGAATCAACGCGCTGAGCCGGGTCACGAATTCCTCACCCTGACCATTGAACACACCGCCCGGAGAAATTGCATTGGCGCGCACGCCCTGTTCTGGCCAGTAGGTTGCAAGGTAGCGCGTCAAGCCGATCAGGCCAGCCTTGATGACGGAGTAGGTGACCGGTTTGACGGGTTGCAGATGCTCAGGCAGTCCCGGTTTGCGATACAGGCGCTGGTCCGGCGAGAACACCGAAAGGTCTGACGCGATGTTCAGGATTACGCCGCCCTTGCCGTCAGCGGCCATCGCAGTGCCGAAGACCTGGCTGCAGAGGAACGCGCCGGTCAGCCCGACCGCGATTTGCAGATTCCATTGATCGATTGGAAAGTTCTCGAGACGAGAGCTCTCGACCATGCCGGCGCCGGCCGTAACCTTGGGGTCAATCGCCGCGTTGTTGAGCAAAATGTCTATCCGTTGTCCGGCAGCCGCAAGCCGCGCGGATAGCGCGGCGACCGCTTCCGGATTCGAAACATCGAGGATCGCGGTATGGATGCGGCTTTCATCCGAGGAGCGGGCCAGGAGTTCTTTGGCCGAAGCGAGTGCGCCGTCACCGATGTCGGTAAGCACCACGGCCGCGCCACTTTCGAGCAACGCTGCTGCGTGCTCCCGACCGAGCAGGCCTGCGGCACCCGTGATCAGCGCGGTTTTTCCCGTGAGATCGAACTTTTTGAATGCGGTAGTCATGGGCGTTCCTTCGAGTTGCCGCTATGCGCGGACCTGGCCACCGTCGAGTGTCCAGACTGCGCCGGTTGCAAAACCCGAGCGCGATGAGGCGAGGTACGCCGCCAGTTGACCGATGTCCTGCGGTGTACCGAGGCGCGCCAGTGCGACGTTGGCGGCCAGCATTGACTGCACGGCATTTGCATCGGCTGCCAGCTTTCTGTCCCACACTGAACCTTCGAACAGAATGTTGCCGGGTGCTATCGCATTGATGCGCACACCCTGGGCGCCGAGTGGTCGGGCGATGCCGCGCACGTAGGCGTGCAGTGCGGCTTTGGCGGCCGAATAGGTAACCGGCGCGCCCGGAATGACCTCGAGTCCGCAGATCGACGAGATGCAGATCACAGCGCCGCGCGAAGCGGCGAGCGCGGTACGCGCCGCCTCGACCGTATGGGTGACGCTCCAGAGGTTGAGCGCGAACACGCGTTGCCATTCCTCGGGAGTCTCCAGGCCCGGCGCTACCGAACGGCCGCTACCGACATTGCAAACCAGAATATCGAGCCTGCCGAGCACCCGAGTCGCTTCGTCGACAACCTGTCGTGCCTGGTCTGCGTCGGTGACATCGCCCGCGACAGCTGCTGCGGATTGCAGGGCCGCAGCAGTCAATTTCAAGGCATCGGCGTCACGTCCGTTTATCGCGACCCTGCAGCCCTCGGCTTGCAGCGCCACGGCGATGGCCCGGCCGATTCCGCGTGAGGAACCGGTGACCAGGGCTGTTTTGCCGGCGAGTTCAAGCTCCATGGCGTGCTATCCAGTTGACAGCCATGTCGCGGTAGCGGCAAAGTGCGCCAGCATGGTCGCCGTCATGCGCCCGGGCTGTTTGCAGGATGTAATTGCCTTTGTAGTCAACTTTTGCGAGTGCCGAGAAAACAGTTTCGAAATCAGCGCTGCCTGTGCCAAGTGGCACCGTGGTACCGCCGAGCACGCGATCCTTGATATGCACGTTGACGATGCGATGGCCGTAGGCCGCGATTTCGTCGGCAGGCCGCATTCCGAGCCCAGCGCTGTTGCCGATGTCGTAGTTCACCCCGAAAAGTGCGGGATCCAGCCGTTCGATAAAACGCGCGAGTTCGGACGGTCCAAAATCCGACTCAAAGACGACCTGAACGCCCAGTTCGGCCAGCAGCGGGGCGTGAGCCTGCAGCACGGAGACCAGATGGTCTTCCTGTGCGCGTGTCGCCAGGCTGCCGTTGTCGACCAATGGCAGGACCATCATGACGATGCCGACTGCGGAACAAGCCTTGGCCACGGCCCGAAAATCCTCTTGCAACTGCTCGGCTTGCGCCGTATCGGCCTTCCAGAACGGACTCTGCATGAAGCAGTCACCGGTCAGCGAACCGATGCGCACGCCATACCGCGCGCGCAGCGCCGTGATCTCCGAGCGGCCAGCCTCGGTCAGCAATGGGTTGCTGTAGAGCAGGTCCTGATCGAGCGTCCACTCCATGAGGCCAAAGCCATGAGCCGCGGCCGTGGGAAATTCAGCCTGCCAGCAGTCCCATGGAAAAGCCTGGATGCGACCGTTGACGAGCGGCGACAGCCGTCCCTGCATGAAACCGATACGCTCAGACATTTTTGATCACCATCATCATGTTGGCGGTTGCCTTGTTCTTCACGAGTCGCGCGACGTATTCTTCGTTGAGTGCTTTCATTTTTGCGGTGAGCCAGGTCGACATGTCAGGGTCCGCGCCGGCCAGGTCGATTTCGCTGAGGCCGACATTGCAGGTCGCCTGAGGTCCGTTGTTCATGATCCAGTTCAGGTGATTCAACAGGTTGTAGTCCTGAGTGAACGAGATATCGATCTGTGCGTTGTCGAAACCCGCGAGCTGAGCGGTTTTCCTGAGTGAGTCTTCGGTGAAGTAGTGCAGATGCGCTGAATGGTAGAAGAACTTCTGGTATGCCTTGACATTCCAGATCGACAATAACGGGTCGTTGAGATTGGGCACTTCAATAAACAGCGTCGCACCTTTTTGGGTCGACTGTTGCAGGTCGCGTAGAAACACAACGGGATCCTCAACGTGTTCGAGCACCTGGAATGCACAGACCACATCGTATCGCTGGTCCGCAAAGCGGGACTCGCGCAGAAATTCTGAGTCCGCCTCTATATCCAGCTCCGATGACATGAAGTCACAGCAGGCCTTGTCGAGCTCAATCGCGTTGACGAGCGCCACGCGATCCTTGACATTGACCAGGAACTGCCCCGATGAGGCGCCGACTTCCAGCAGGCGGGTTTCGGCCGACAGGTATGGCCCGATGGCCTTGAGCCGATCATGCTGGTAATTTTTGTAAACGTCGAAAATCTCGCGCGCGTTGGTCGCCGCGGCTTCGGCATTGTGCGAATATTCCTGGCGGTAATTCTCTGCGTAGTAGGCTTTGGCGTCCGGTGCCTGATTCTCCGAAAGAAAACCGTGTCGGCAGGGCTCACAATAAAAAACGATACCTGTGCCTCGTCGCAAAGTAGTCGATAGCACGCCGGCGGTTGCCTGCCTGCAGAGCGGGCAACTGGCTTGGTGAGAGTGTTGGGTGAAGATCATTGTGGGATCATTCCTGCAATATTTCGACCAGTTCCAGCAATACGCCTTCGGGCCCCCGGCAGTAGGTGACCTTGACCTTGCCGTCTGGGGAATGCTGTGGTGGTGCAAAAAAAGTGACGCCCGCACCCGCGAGTTTTTTGCAGAGGACGTCGATATCTTTCACGGTCATTGCAACATGCGTAAAGCCGGTGGAATAGGGTGTTCCGGTCCAGGCTGGCCTGTCTGGGTGCGAATGGAAATAAAGCAACTCGATCATGCCGCCTTCAGGTGCGGTAAGTTTCGACGTTGTCAGGCGCACGTTTTTCAGGCCCATCATTGCGTCGATGTGCGGCCCGGACTCGTCCATCTGCCGTGCCACGGTGAACCCCAGCAGGTCTCGCCAGAACCGCAGCGCCGCATCGAGGTCGGCGACGACCAGGCCAGTATGGCGAATCTGCGTGATCATTTGGCCGCGATCTCGGCGATAGCCTCGCCGAGCACATCCACACCTTCGAGCAGGGCTTCGTCGGTGATCGTCAGTGGAGGGCCGATCTTGATCGATTCGCGCCCGGTATGCACGACCAGCAACCCCTTCTGCATGCAGAGTTCAGCGACCTGACTCGTGAACGGGCCGTCGGCCGCGCCGGTCTTGGGGTGTTTGAACAGTACCGCCGCGATCAGACCTCGACCCAGCAGGTGTGAGATGCGATCGGGAAAACGCGCCTGCAGTTTGTGCAGTGCGGCGAACAGCAGCTCGCCCTTGCGCGCGGTTTCGGCGACAAGATTGCGATCTTCCATCTCCTCGATGACGGCGAGGCCAGCGGCGCAGACCAGGGGGTTGGCTGAGTGCGTGCTGCTCATGTTGCCGACATCGGGCAGGTCCATGATCGCGGCGCGGCCGATCACGCCGGACAGCGGTACGCCTCCGCCCATGCCCTTACCGCAGCAGATCAGGTCGGGCGTCACGCCGTAGTGCTGGAAGCCGAAGGCCTTGCCGGTGCGGCCAAAGCCGGCCTGCATTTCGTCAAAGGTCAGCAGGATGCCGTGCTTGCGGCAGACGCGCTCGATGGCTTGCACATATTCTGGCGGGTAGAACACTGCGCCCCATCCCTGGAAGGTTTCGAGCATGAAGCCGCAAACGTCTTGCGCAATGTCGATACCGGCCTTCTCGAGCCTGGCCAGGCTTTCTTCCAGAAACGCTTCCGGCGTGCGCCCGGCCAGGGCCCATGGATAGGGGAACGGGATGTGGTGAATGTCGGCATCCTGGTAGCCTATCCATTCGCGCTGGGCCAGATTACTGCTGAGCATTTGCGCGCCCATCGTGCGGCCGTGCCAGTTGCCTTCGATGCAGATCACGCCGCGGCGTCGTTTGCCTTCCTTCTGGCCGTTCATGCGCATGAGCTTGAGCGCGCCTTCGGTCGCTTCGGTACCGGCCGAAAGCAGGAAAGCCTTTTCGAACGGCGCACCGGCGAACGCGACCAGTTTTTCAAGATAGCGCGCGCGGTTCTCGTTCGCATAGGCATAGCAGCCGTAGAGCGGGCGGTCCAGTGTTTCCTTCATGGCGGCGGTCACACGTGGATTTGAATGTCCGACATTTGCGACAAAAATGGTCGAGGTGAAGTCGATCCAGCGGTTGCCGGCGGCGTCGTAGATGCTGTAGTCCTCGGCCCGATCCCAGACCAGCGGCAACTGGCCGTGCATGGAACGCGATTCGCAGGCCTCAAGCCGTTCGAGCACTTCGCGCGTGCCCGGCGTCGGGATCGCGGTCTGGATCAGGCGGTTGGCGGTCGAGACCGGTGGAACGGATTGGGGCAGGCGGGAAAAGGAATGTGCGGCCATGATTGTCTTCAGTTGAAAAGTTTTTGTGACACACCCGGCATCCGGGTGATCTGGAATTCCAGGTGTTCGAAATCGTCAAGCGTGTCGACCTCGACCACCGATGGTGTGACAAAGGGCAGCACATGGTTGCCGTGCATCAGACCCGACTTCCGGATGAACGCGCTCGACAGCACATCAACATAGCCATTGGCCTGGTAGGTGTTCGGAAATTGCTGGCGCGCGTTGTTCGCCGCGTCAAGCTCGGTATTGTCCGCACCAAGGCGCTTGAGTTGACCCCCCTCCGCCATCTCGAAGGTCTTGTAGGCCGACTCGGACATCTCGTGTACCGATCGCAGCGCGGTTGCTTGCGGCGCTGCGATGAAAGCTTTCACTGCGTCATCGATTAACTGCGGGTCGCGCAGTGGCGTGGTTGGCCTGATATGCACGATGTATTCGGGCTCGCCGCTTTCGGCGGCCAGCCAGTCGAGCGCGTGGACAATGAAGTCATAGTCGGTCGAACGATCGCCCGAGATCGCTTCCGGGCGCAGGAACGGCGCTTCGGCGCCGAGTTCCCGCGACAATGCCGCGTATTCGACCGAATCGGTCGAAACGATGACGCGGTCGATGGTCGCCGACCGCAGGCAGGCGGCGATCGACCAGGCCAGCAGCGCGTGGCCGCCAAGGGGTTTGATATTTTTGTGGGGGACTCCCTTGGAGCCCGCTCGCGCCGGAATCAGCGCCACGATTTTTGTCATTTCTTTTCGGCTCCCTTTGGAAAATACCAGGCCTCGACCAGACCGCACAGAATATGCCCGACCAGAATGTGGCACTCCTGGATGCGCGCGGTTTCATTCGATGGAATGCGCAGGCATTCGCAAGCTTCATTGAGCTTGCCACCGCCCGCACCAGTCCAGGCGAATGTACTCACGCCGCGCTCGCGGGCGGCCTGGACGGCCATCAGGATATTGGCACTGTTGCCGCTGGTCGAGATCGCAATGAAGACATCTTCCGGTTTCGCCAGTGCCTCAAGCTCGCGCGCGAACACGAACTCATAGCCATAGTCGTTGCCGATCGCGCTGATCGCCGAATTATTGGCCGCAAGTACCACCGATGCGAGCGGCGCGCGGTCGAACAGGAAACGCGAAGTGAACTCCGCTGACAGATGCTGTGCATCGGCAAAGCTGCCGCCGTTGCCTGCAAAAATGATCTTGCCGCCGGCCTTCAGCGAGGCCAGGCAAGCCTGCGCGAGTTTCTCGATCTGCTGCAGCAACGCGCCGTCAGCCAGCAGCGCTTGCTTGACCGCGATGGACGCTTCGACCTGTGTTTTGATCTGCTCTAGGCTCACAGGGTACCTTCCAGCTTTTCGAGCGCGATCCAGAAACCCTCGCCGCCGTTCTTGTGGCCCTGCCAGATCTCGGGGATGAACGAAGCGGTCGGGCAGCCTTTTTCCAGGATTCTGCCGAGTCGCGTGAAGTCGATGTCGCCTTCGCCGATCTGCAGGCCCTCGCCGTTGAGGCCCTGGGCGTCGCCGAGATGCAGGTGCGCCGAGATCGGCGCGATCTTTTCGGCGAAGTCATAGAAGTCGATGCCGAAATGGTTGCAGGTCAGGCGCGTGTGCGAGATGTCGAAACACATGCGCAGGTTCAGGCGTTGGCACCAGTCGACGATTTCCTCGATGCGGACGAAGATGTTCTGGAAGCGCTGACCGCCGAAATGCCAGGGGAACGGCGCCATGGTCTGCGGGATCAGTTCGACGCCTTCCATGTCGAGTTCGCCGAGGCTTTTTGCGAAGCGTTCGTAATAGGCCGTGATGACGTCGGGCGGCAGCGGCGCGTCCATCGTGAAGCCGCCGATATTCGCGACGATCGGCGGTCGGATGGTCTTCGGAAAGAAGCGTTTGAGGCCGCGCGTGATATTGATGACGCGCTGGGTTTCAGCGATCGACTGGCGGCGGTAGTCTTCGTCGGGCGAGGCCAGATCCATGAGCCGGCTGTTGGCGAACAGCTCGGGCGCATGGACCACAAAATCACAGGGATAAGTGCCACTCAGGAAATCGTCCAGCTTGAGCTCCATGTCCGAATACGACAGGTGAAATTCGAACAGATCGGGTTTGATGCGCGAGTTGTATTCACCGAAGTCGTGGTAACGGACAGGCACCCCCCAAGGGCGCTTGAAGCGGTAGGGCCGCGGCTCGATCCGTTCGTCCTTGAGGTCCGACGGATAGAAGAAGTCCTCTGCCGCCATGTCGTGCTGCAAGATGCGGCCCAGCAGTTTTTCGTAGTGCTGCGGCGACAGGCCCTGACCAGGGCTGCGCACCTGCACATCCTCAGGCCGGACGATCGAGCCCTTCTTGAGGGCTTTCGCGGCGACCAGGCTTTTTCCGAGGTTCTCGCGGTTGATCATCTCGCCTTGTGAGATGCGGCGCTCACGGCCGTCACCGAGCGCCTGCTCGATCTCGCGGATACCCTCGATCAGGCGCTTGAATTCCGCATGCTCGAGGCTGGCCGCGTGGTCGGGGCCTTCCATGCCGCGGTCCAGCGTGAAGTGGCGTTCGATCACGCAGGCACCGAGGCCGGTCGCGGCCAGGGTGACGGCGATACCTCGCTCATGGCCTGAATAACCAACCAGTGGATGGATCAGTTTGAGTTTTTCCATCCAGCGCAGGTGGATGTCGTGCAGCGGCGCCGGGTAGGTGCTGTTGCAGTGCAGCAGCACGAACGAAGCGTTGCGCTTGTTAAGGAAGTCGACGGTGACCTGGACTTCCTCGCGCAGGCTCATGCCGGTAGACAGGATCAGCGGTTTGCCGGTTGCGCAGAGCTTCTCGAGCAGCGGCAGGTTGGTCAGATCGGCCGAGGCTACCTTGTAGGCCGGCACGTGCAACTGCTCGAGCACGTCGACGCTGTGTTGATCCCACGGCGTGCAGAGGTAGAGAATGCCCTTGCTCCCGCAATAGGCTGCGAGTTCGCGGTGCTGTTCAATTGAGAGTTCGAAGCGGCGCAGCAGATCGAGCACGTATTCGGTGCCGAGGTCCTCGCCGTCCTTGCGCAGGGTGCGCTGGCGGTAGACCTCGTCGAGTTTACGCAGCTGGAACTTGGCGCAATCCGCGCCCATCTCGACGGCCAGGTCGACCATCTGCCTGGCGCGCTCAAAGCTGCCGTTGTGGTTGTTCCCGATCTCGGCGATCACAAATGCCCTGCCGGCTCCGACCTCAAAATTGGCGATGCTGATGCTCATGTTTTTTCCGGGTGGGGTTGATTCTTGCCTTCGCGCGCGGACCAGGCGCGCAGCCCTTCCTGCTCGAAGCGGAATGGGCGCACATTCAGGCCCAGGCTTTCGAGTTTTCCAATGAGCTCGTGTTTACGGAACGGTGTGACATAAAAAAGAAAGAACCCGCCGCCGCCGGCGCCAAGCAGCTTGCCGCCAAGCGCCCCGTGCGCGCGCGCATCCTCATAGATATGGTCGAGCCGGTCGTTCGATATCTTGCTGCTGAACTGGCGTTTGAGCAGCCACGACTCATGCAACGCCTGGCCGAACTGCAGCAGCCTGCCGCGCAACAGATGGTTGCGAATGCGGTAGGTGAGCTCGACATTGGTCTGCACTTTCTGCCTGATGTCATCCTGCTGCATCTGTTGGCGCTGGTCCTGGTGGATGTCGCCGGAGTCGTGTGGTGAGCCGGTATCGCAAAGTACCAGGCTTTCCTCGAGTTCGAGCTGAACATCGGCCGGTATCCGCAGCGGATGAACGATGTTCTGGTCCATCCGGAATTCCATGAAATTGAAGCCGCCAAACACCGTCGCGTACTGGTCCTGCCAGCCCCCCGCAATACCCAGATAGAGCCGCTCGGCCTGAAATGCAAGTTCCGCGATTTCGTGCGAGTCCCAGCGGTCCTGGCGGAACTGATTGAAGCAGCCAAGCACGGCTGCCGCGAGTACGGCCGAGCCACCTAGCCCGGAATTCATCGGGAAATCGGAATGCAGGTAGAGCTCAAAACCAAAGTCTGGGTGTACTGCCTTGATCAATGCCAGGATCAGCCCGAAACGGCCCTTTTGTGACAGCGCGTGCTGCAGGTCGTTGGCATGCAGCGATTCACCGAGGTCGCGTGAATGGATCTCGATGCGCGTGTCGTCGCGCTTGCGCAAAGTGGCGTGGCTGTAGAGCGAGATCGTTGTGTTGATCACGGCTCCGCCTTCACCGGCGAAGAAATGCGTGAGGTCTGAACCGCCACCGCCAAAGCTGATCCGCACCGGCGAGCGCGCCCGCGCATAGACAGGCTCTTCGATCTGGCGCGGCATGTGGTCGCGGCTTACGATTCCGGCCAGGCGCCGGTTTTCGTCGAGCAGCGGTATGACTTTGATATGGTGGTCGAGCTGTTTGAGCAGCAGTTCGCGCGAACTTGCCTTGTCGGCCCAGACGAAGTCAGGGTTGGCGCAGGACTTGATGGCGTCCTCGAGTTGCGCGCCTTCAAGCAGCTTGCGACGCACGTCCCCGTCGGTCGCCAATCCGGTCGCCATGCCTTCGGCATTGGTCGTCAGCACGATGCCATGGTGGTTGGCTTCGAGTTGCGTCAATGCATCGCGCAACGACGCATTTTCTGAAATCAAGAATAATTCGAAGCTCACAGGGTTCCCGCCTTGTTTGACGCTATCCATCGGCAAAACCGGAAATAGTCTTCCGGCACGCCGATATCGATAAAGTCGGTATTCAGTGAAACAGCTGTCAGCCGGTTGTCGGCCGCCAAATCCGGGAAGACATCCCGCTCCAGGGAAAAGGGCTTGCCATCCCAATGCCTAAACAGGTCCGCATCGAGATGGTACAGACCCGCATTAATCAGGCCCTTACCGCGGCTGCTTTGCTTTTCCTCAAAAAGGGCTATTTTATTGGCCGACGTCCGTACGCTGCCATAGCGTTCCGTATTTTCTACGCAAATTACGGCCATCGAAGGCGATTCGGCCGCAAATACCGCACTGATACCGCTGCCGAGCCAGGTATCGGCGTTGCTGACGAGGAAGGAACCCGCGAGGGCATGTTGCCGTACTGCGTAGGCCACGGCACCACCCGTTCCCAGCGGTTCGGGTTCCACCAGGAAGTCGACTTCGCAGCCATGGAGCCGACCGGTATGCGCAAGCCCGCCAACGAATTCTTCGATCAGTTCGGATTGGTGATGCAGCAGAAATGTCATCGAACGTACCCCTTGGGCGATCCAGCTGTCGACCAGGTAGCCGAGATAGGGCTCGCCTGCGACCGGTGCCAGCGGTTTGGGGACGTCCGAGACGGCACTGCGCAGGCGCGTGCCGAAGCCACCTGCGAGCACCAGCAGGCGAGGTTCAGCCATGATGTTCACTGCTCCAGGCCAACAGCATGTCAACGGCCTCGCCGAAGTTGTCGCATACCTCGAAATGTGCCTCAAGCGAACGAGCCGCGAGCTCCTGGTGCAGGTTGTGCACGCCGGTGTTTACGCCAATGCCGCGGCAGCTGAGGTTGGCGGCCGTCATGAGATCGCTCAGGTTGTCGCCGATATAGCAGATATCGGTGGCCTGTTTCGAATATCTCGAGAGCAGTTCGAGGCCGAACCTGGGTGATGGCTTGCGATACAGTGCGGGCACCTCGGGCACTTCCGGGCAGATGCAAATCTCTTCGAACGGCGCCGGACCGAGGTCGAGCTGACGCAGCATTTCGTTGTTGCAGCGAACTGCCATCTCAAACGGGAAATAGCCGCGACCGACCCCCGACTGATTGGTGTGCAAAAACAATAGGTGACCGGCGGCCCGTAGCCGCGTCAAGCCCTCGCGCACGCCCGGCAACAAGACCACCTGCGCCGGATCGCAGAGATAAGGCACATGCCTTATCAGGGTGCCGTCCCTGTCGAAAACGATCAGTTGCGAGGTCATCTTTTCAGGCCGCCTTGCTGCCTGTCTCGGGCGTCGCTGTGTAACCGGCCATCTCGCTGTAGATAGCGCCGTGTTCAAGCTGCTCGGCGATCGTGCAGAACAGCGTGTCGTCGCCTTCAATGAAAGCGCGGGTCTCAGCATGCAATCCCGGCTTGAACTCTTTGTCGATCACATCATCGATGACGACGGGTTCGACTTTGACTGATGCCAGGTGGGTGACCTGTAACTGTTCCATTGGTTTGAAGATAAGCCTGCGCTTGCGGGTCAGCACTTCTACTGCCCAGCGGCCAGGAGCTTCCCAGTCAGCGTGATAGCTAAATAGCACACCGCGTTCGGTTACGCCGGCGCCGCAAAACCGCGCGGCAGCCGAATGCCAGTCAAGCGCGCCAGCACGCCAGCTTTTCCAGTCCTTCGGGAAGCCGCAGAGATGGAACGCAAGGTCGGGCACGTGCGACGAGTTGGCGATGACCCAGGACTGCTTGACTGAATCGGGTAGGGGCATCGGTACGATCGTGTGAGCCCATTCGGTAAATTCGAAGCTGCAACTGAGTGCGCCGCCGTCTTCCTCAATCATTTTCCGTGCCTGCCGGGTCGCGGCGTAGAAGCGCCGGCTGTAAGCGATCAGCACATTGGCCTGGTGCTGCTCGGCTGCCGCCGCGACCGCGCCGAGTTCAGCCAGATTCAGGCCACCGGGCTTTTCAAGCAGGATGCGCCGGGTGCCGGCCTCCAGTAATTGGAGCGCAACCGGCGCAAGCTCCTCGAAACTCGCTGCCACGATCGCCCGTGCAGGCGCTCCTGACTCAGCGAGCGCTTGTACCAAGCCGCCACGTCGTACAGAGTGGCCGGTGGCGGCCTCAAAGGCCTGCGCGGACGATTCGCCACGCCCGATCACCTCGAAGTCCAGGCCCAGATGCTGCAGGACCTTGGCGTATTCGCGGGCATGCGGCCCCGCGCCGATCAACCAGATGTTCATGTCTATGTTCCTCGGCTTCAGGTGATGGGGACAGCGTCGGCTTCGACATCGACGTTGACGCGCCAATGATCGAGCAGCGCTCGAATGTAAGGACGATGAATTTCGAGCGACTGCTCCAAAGTCGGCAATGCACAATCGTTGCTGACAAGAATCGACTCGATGAGTGCGCCGCTTACTTCGCTCTGGAAGGGCAGGCGTCCCGGCAGATCGAGTCCGTCAGAACGTTTTGCGGTGCCGGCCGCTTCGTCGATCGCCCAGCGGTGTATGCCGTCATCGAGTTCAAAGCGGTAGAAGACATCTCCGTCGCCGGCTTCCAGGGCCGCAGTTGATCCGCCCGAGAAGTCGACTTTAAGCGTGCCCATGACCTCCCAGTTGCCGGGGCGCTTGGATTCGATCCAGCCAGGTGCGAGTTCACTGGTATCAAATGTTGTGGGCGTTTCACCGGTCCACCAGGCGAACATGTCCAGAAAGTGGATCGAGTTGCAGGCCAGGCCCCATGCGCCTCCACTGACCTTCAGATGCATTGGTTTGCCGGATGTCAGCTGCGCTTTGATTTGTTGATGCCAGTCGAGCATTCTTCGCGGCGTGTTCACCCAGACTCTGGCGTGGCCAACGTGATGCTCAATCTCGTCGAGCCCTGTCTCACTCTGTGCCAGCACCTTTTCGAGGATCCAGGCGCCTACCGTCGTTCGCGCGGCAATTTCTCGCACCACCTCAGGTCGCCAGCGTGCGGTAGTTGCAACAATCGCGACGTCGATGGCTGCCGGCACCATTACGAGGGAGGTGTGCAACTGGATCTCATGAGCCCTGTTCGCTTTCGCGACCTCGTCCCAGCGTTGTTGCGCTCGAGCCAGCGACGCTGGATCGACGTCTTGTACGTGAATGCAAAGCGGGCTGCCGCAGTTCACAAGGCCTTGCAGGTAGCGCGAGCCGAGTTGGCCTGCACCGGAGATGAGAACGCTGTGGGTCATACTGCGTGCCCTTTTCTTGCCCGGTAGAAACCGCTGATCAAATTCTCCATGGCCGACAGTTCGGCGATCAACCGGTCATCAATCAGAAATTCAACGGGAGGAGTAAGTTTTTGCAGATCTTGCAATTGGCCATAGTTGCCGGGCGTCGGTGCCGGGACAGCACCGAACATGGCTGACTTGAGGTACTCCAGCCATCTGCGCGGCAGCAGCCGTTTGGCGATAGCAGCGGTGCTCTTGCGGAAGGTATTCAATACCGCGCCTGGACCTGTCAGCGCCTGCCTGGCATCACGGTCGAGATCATCGAGATGCCTGATAAATGTCTCGACCGCCTCGCGCACTACGGCACGCGCGCGCGCGTCGTCAACGGTAATGGCGCTTTTGAGCTCACGGGTGAGTATCGCGAAAAACCGCTCGTGCTCCGTCTCAAATTGAGCAGACGACCACCAGTCGCGAAACGACAGACCGCGATTGAAGTCTGTGCTCGTGATAGACCGGTTTTCGCTGGAGCGCATCCAGTACACCTCGTCGACCGTCGAGAGTTTTCCCCAGATATAGGTAGTGATTCCTTGCTGCATCTCGCTCACATAGGGTGACGACCAGTTTTCAAGCTGCCCCCAGGATTTGCACCAGACTGGCGCGCGCAAGACGGCGTAGCAGGTCGCGGCCGTATAGTCCGACATTGCAGTCTGCAGCCGCTGTTCAATCTCGTCCTGTCGGACCGTGTAACGCCAATGTGGGTAACCGTGGCCGTAACTGCAGGCAGTCCCGTCCTGCATGGTATGAAACGCCAGCGACTGCGCTATGCAGGCGCTCAGTGAAGCGTCGCGTTCAAGTGCAAGAATTGCGCTGCAAAGTCCGCTGAACAGAAAAAATTCGTCGTCCCCGAGCAAGGTCGCGTACGGCGTGCGGATATGTTTGGCCGCCATTTTCAGACGGTCAGACATGCTGATTGCAGCATGTAGATAAATTACATCGCTAAGGCCATCCAGCGTCTGCCGCGAGATGCCATCCAGTGGTTGCGGTGAGCCGTCGACGATCACCACGCTCGCACCACTGCCGTGCCAATAAACACATTGCCGCAACAAGAAATCCTGTCTTGCATAGCAAGGTATGACCACTGTCAGCAGTGAAAGCGTGGCAAAAGAAGGGTTTTCTTCGTTAGCGCTTTTTCGCAGCGAGTGGGCAAACCAGCTATCGAGAGTGGGATTGGCCATGGTTTTCAAACGTCTGGAAACGAATTTCTCCGAAAAAAGGCATCAGATGCGCTTGAGATAGCCGTCTGGAGCCACCGTCAAAAGCAATTTGTTCTCGATGGACTTGTCGATTTCAAATACGAGCTTTCCACCATCGACGGCTTGCCGGCCTTGTTCTTTCAGTCGCTTGAGGTATTCCCATACCGCAGTCTTCGGGTTGTTGCCATGTGCCCAGGGGCGATCAGGGAACATATCGTTCGGCAGATCCTCGACAATCGTGTCGAACACGCAGCAATAACTGCCCGCACTTGTCAAAGGTGCGTAGGCTTCGAGTTCTGCCAATACGTGCTCGTGCGTATGGTTTGAATCGAGAAATACCATGACTTTTCGGTGCTTTTTCGCGATCGCGTGCACCTGTTCGATGATTTTTTCATCGGTCGATGAGCCCTCGAGCATCTGGATGCGGTGCGCCATCGGGTGTGCTTCTATTGCATCGCGATTGTGCTTGCGGATATCGATGTCGAGTCCGAGCACGTGGCGCGATGTGGCTTTCGGGTCGAGCGTGGAGCCGCTTTCGACGGCTTCGCAGTAATCGATCAACGCCAGCATTGCGGCGCTCATGAGCAATGAGCCGCCATGCGCGATGCCTGTTTCGATAATCAGATCCGGCTTGACCTGCCAGATCAGTTCTTGCGTCGCGACCATATCGACCGGGGTCTGGATAATGGGTCGGCCCTGCCATGAAAAGTTATACATATAGCGGCCGCGGAAAGCTTCCGCCATCCATTGCGACGACAGTGATTGCCATGATTTGTTGGCGGGATAGCTGGCGATGGTGCTGAATTTCTCAGCTTCGAAAGCCGCGATTGGATCGTTGGGTGTGGCGCTCACTGTGGTACTCCGTGTTGGATGGGATAGGTGGACAACAAGCCTGAGAGCCGATCTTTCAGCTTCATGGGCAGGTAGTGGAACTCGGTAGTTACCGCCGCTATGTCGACGGTCGGGAAAATGCGCTCGGGCGCGCCTGGTGCGAAGGAGATATGTGCGCCCGTCAGCGCCGCCAGCTCGCGTGCCAGTTCGGCGTGACATACGGATTGCCCGCTAGCTACGTTGTAGAGGCGCTGCCGGCCGCTAATCGCGATATTTTCGAGCAACGGTACGACATCGTCGATGTCGACGTAATCTTTGCAGGAGGTCGGACTTTCATGGATCGTGACGCTATTGGTCTCGCGCAGTTCACGGATCACCGACGCCAGGAATGTAGCTTTACCTTGCCCAGGGCCATAGACATTGGATAGCCTTGCCACCCGCACGGCCGGCGAAGCCTGCGTAAGACACAGGGCTTCACCGAGAAGCTTACTGAGGTCATACAGGCTGTCGGCCGAAGGTGCGATCGAGATTTTCGCATCTTCTTTCGCGCTGTAAGTTGGCGCCAAGCCCGCGTAGACCCGAGTGCTTGAGAGGTATAGCCACGAATCGAAGCGGCTCGACTGGAGCAATGTTGAGAGTAAACCAACATGCGCTTCGACGGTGTCATGTGGCCGACTGCGAAAGTTGGCTGTCAGGCCGATCGCATAAATCACGTGGCCGAGGTTCTCCTCGCTATGGACTAGCGCGCCGCGCACCGGCGCGGTTACTTCGTAACCGCGCTCACGCAGATGAGTGACCAAGTGACGGCCGACAAACCCGGCGCCACCAAACACTGTGAATTTCATTCGCCAGGAAACCCATCCAAGGGATGATGTAGTTCAGGTGATTTATGACGGAGTAACTTGGGGCTCACGTTCTTTACCTGCTTGAAAAGGGGGCCAGATATGAGTTGCGTATTTGCTACGGCCAGCATGTTGAAGCCATGCGGTGGGCCCTCGAGGTAAACGGCCTCGGCCGGAATAAGTTCGATACAAAGCTCCCCGACTTCGTGGTTATTGTGGAAATCGCGCACCGCAAAAAGCTGATAGCCCGCTGCGCTCAACAATTTACAAACTGGTGCATTTAGTAAGCCGTTTGACCAGTCCACATAGTCCCGGTGAACTTCAAAAACGATGCTTGGGTGGTTATTCAGGAGTGTTTTTTCAGCTCCTAGCAGCGCACGAAACTCCGCGCCCTCAATATCGAGCATGATGACGCCGAGTCGGCGTTGCATTGCGGCGCAATAGTCGTCAATTCGTACCGTTTCAAAACTATCTTCGGCAGTGTCCGCAACGACCGAATTGGCGAACGAGTCGAAGCCTTCAAGACGAAGCCGCTGGCTGCTGACATCCCACAGTCCCTTGCGATTAATGACCAAGTTGTTCAGATCATTTAGCGCAACATTTCTTGCGAGCATTCCTGATTGTTCGGGACTGGGCTCAAAACAATGAACCTGACGGTCTTCTTTCTGCAGTTGGCGAGCCAATAAAATGGCATGATCGCCAAAATATGCGCCACCGATCAGAACATCGCCGTCACTGTGGGCGGACAGGTGTTGCAGTAATCTTGTCGTTTGAGGTTCCCAGACATGAGTAGGATTTTCCCGCTCCGAAAGCATGAAATCCCTCGCAATTTTTGTTCGGTAGAGAAACTCAAAGCGTGTTCCATCCTGCAGTGTCTTTTCATATCGGTCGTCTTCGGTGTGAAGCGCATCGATAATCGGGCCCGTAATGTCATCGCGAACCGAACCTTGATAGGCGAAGGTTTTTTCTGCTTCCTTCAACCAGTCAATCAGACGTCTGCGCAACAAGGCATCGCGTCCAAGCGTCGAAAGTGCTCGTTGCAATTTTTGACCGTTTAGGTCACGAGGGTCGTTTGACATTGTTTTCTCCAGAGACGAAAGATTTTGGCAAAAGCCGAATTGGTGTTGACGCGCTACGCACGCATTAAGGTACTAATTTTCAGTGTGAATTGCGAACTGGATCGAACGGTTGAAGCATGCTTAATTCACGCCATGATTTTCAGTTCGGGAACCGCAACCACAAAATTGCCGCCCCAAGTTCGCACGTGGGCTTGCTGTTGCATGACTTCGGCAGCGATATTCCACGGCAGGATCACCACCACGTCCGGGCGGTGTTCGGCCATTGCCGATGGTGGGAGGATTGGAATGTGATTGCCAGGCAGGTATTTGCCCTGCTTGGATGGAGCGGCGTCGCAAACATATGCCAGCAGGTCTGGCCTGACACCCGCATAGTTCAACAGGGTATTTCCCTTGGCAGCCGCGCCGTAGGCCGCGACCTTTTTGCCGGCGTTCTTTTGCTCGATCAGAAAGGTAAGTAACTTGTTTTTGACCCGGTCGGCCTTCGGCTGAAAATTCAGATATGTGTTCAAGTCACGGAGACCGTGGCGCTGTTCGTCTTCGAGAATACGCGCGACCGCGCCGGTACTCTCGCGCGTGTCCTCGCGGTGGCAACCGTAGACGCGCAGGCTGCCACCATGGGTGCTGAGTTCCTCAACGTCCCACACACGCAGGCCGGCCTGGTCGAAGATACGGCTGACGCTTTGCAGCGACAGGTAAGAGAAATGCTCGTGGTAAACCGTATCGAACTGGTTGTGCTCGATCAGTTGCATAAGGTGCGGGAATTCGAGCGTGATCACGCCAGTAGGCTTGAGTACCGACTTGAGGCCACGTGTGAAGTCGTTGATATCCGGTACGTGCGCATAGACGTTGTTACCGATGATGAGATCGGCCTGCTTGCCCTCAGCTGTCAGGCGTTTGGCCAACGCATCACCGAAAAACTCGCGTAGTACCGGAATGCCGAGATTCTCTGCGGCTTTGGCCGTACCTTCTGTGGGTTCGATGCCGAGGCAGGGGATTCCGGGCGGTAGAAAGTTGCGAAGCAGATAACCGTCATTGGAGGCAACTTCGATCACGAAACTCTCGGAACCGAGTCCGAAGCGTTTGGTGATCGCTGTGGTGTAGCGTGCGGCGTGATCGAGCCAACTGATCGAGGTCGACGAGTAGTACGCATAGTCATAGCGGAACAGCTCGTCGGCTTGCGTGAAGTCCTCGGTTTGCACCAGCCAGCAGTGGTCACAGACAAACAGTTTCAGCGGGAGGTACACCTCGGGCTGCGTGAGCTGCGCCTTGGTCAGATATGCATTGGAGGGCGGCGCAAACCCCAAATCGAGAAATACATGCTGCAGGGGAGTGTTGCAATGGCGGCAGTTCATGCGGCAAGTCCTGTGAAATCGTGATTAATGTGCTGGCGGCCACGATCACCTTCCGAGACATCGGTCGCGGGAAGGGGCCAAGTGATAGCCAGTTTTGGGTCGTTATAGGCAAGGCCGCCTTCGGCCTCAGGTTTGTAAAAGGCGGTATGCAGATACAACATTTCGCTGTTTTCTTCGAGCACCTGAAAACCGTGTGCGCAGCCCTCGGGAACGACCAGCATGCGGCCATTTTCAGGTGTAAGTTCTTCGGCATGCCAGTGTAAAAAGGTCGGTGAGCCTTGCCTTAGATCGACCGCGACATCCCACACCTTGCCCCGGATGCAGCGTATGAGCTTCATTTCGGCGTGTGGCGGGCGCTGGTAATGCAAACCGCGAATCGCACCTTTTGACAGTGTGCGCGAGTGATTGATCTGCAAGATGCGGCGCTCTCCGGTCACCCCGGCAAGCTCACGCTCGCAGAAGAGGCGGCTGAAGGCGCCCCGCAGGTCCGAGAATCGCGTGGTTTCAACCACCAGCACATCAGGCAGGGTGGTATTGTGGATGGTCATCGTGCTCATGGAGAAGCCTGCGCGAGTTGTCGGAAGCTCGCGCTGTGTGTCAGCAGCTCGTCGTAGCTGCCTTGCGCAGCGACTTTTCCGTGTTCTAGTTCAATGATGACGTCACAATTCATGACGGTCGTCAGGCGGTGTGCGATAAGAAGGATCGTGAGGTCGCGATCCAGCCCATCAATCGCAGTCATGACCGATTGCTCAGTCGCATTATCGAGGGCACTTGTCGCTTCGTCGAATATCAGCACACTGGCCTTCTTGTAGAGGGCTCGCGCGATGCCGATGCGCTGGCGTTGACCGCCCGATAACTGGATGCCGCGTTCACCGACATGCGCGTTGTAGCCGCCGGTACGGCTTTCGATAAATTCGGCAATCTGTGCCTGTTGCGCGGCTTCGCGGACACGCGACATATCGATCAACTGCCTTGGCACGCCAAAGGCGATGTTTTCAGCGAGACTGGTGTCGGCCAGGTAGATGCTCTGCGGTACATGGGCGATGGTGCGCTGCCAGGCACGCAGATGGTCGCCGCTGACCGATTTTCCATCCACCAGCAGTTGTCCCTCGGTTGGCAGCAGCAAGCCCATCATGAGGTCGAGTGTTGTACTTTTCCCGCTACCCGTGCTACCGACAAAACCGACGCGAGTTCCCTTGGTGATTGTCAGATCGAGACCATCAAGCACCCACGGCGTTGTGTCCGAATAGCGAAAGCGCACCTGGTCAAAATGAATATGGCTTTTGAAGTCCAGCGGTGCGGCCGGTGGCTGGAACGCTTCGGGTGGGAGCGGCTGATCGAGCAGCGCCAGCGTTTCGGCGAGCGAGGCCTGGCAGCTCACGATCGTGGCCCAGGCCCCGAAACTTTGTTGCAGGGCAGGGAGCAGGCGCTGCGCGCCAAGCGCGAGTGCGCCGAGGACTGGTAATGCGCCCGCAACGCCGCCGCTTTGCTGGCTGAGCGTATAAGCGAGCGCCGCGATCAGCACCATGCCGACCGCTTCCATCGCGTAGCGCGGGCTGATATTGATGAATTGGCTGTCGCTTTGGGCGCGGCGCAGCGGATGATCGGCTTTGCGGTAAATCTCGCAATATAGCGGCTGCGCATTGTCTAACAGCACATCGCGGATGCCACCGAGGCCTTCTTGCAGCGCCTTGACGACCTGCGTCTGCTCGCGTGCCACCAGCTCGCTGTTTTGCCGGAGCCGGCGCCTGGTTATGGCGGCAATGATGGTGTAGCTGGCGCCGAAGCCCAGCGCGGCGACGGTTGCGGCAAATGGGTCGATGACGACAAGAACGGCAACAACGGACGCGAGCAGGACGACCGAGCTCAGCAGCACAAGTACCGGTTGCAGCACCCCGAAAGCTATGCTGTTGACCTTTTGCGTGATGCCGGCGATGACCTCACTGCTGTTGCGCGAGACATGTACCTGATAGGGCTGGTAGAGGGTGCGCCGATAGAGTTCGGTGCTGAGATCGGAACCGCTGGTCAGGCCCAGGCGCATGCCAGCCCAGAGTAGCAACATGCGCAAGGCCCCGGCCAGAAGCGCTGCTGCCGCAAAAATAATCGTCAGCGGCAGGATTAATCCTTGTGCTGAAGCGATGCCCCATGCCTGTGCGACCTGGGTGACGAGTGGGTAGGCGAACAGCCGCTCCGGTGCGGTCAGGACCGCGAGAAAAGGCAGTACGGCGCCCAAACTCATCACCTCGGCGAACGCACTGACCAGCGTCAGGGCCAGCAAACCCGCGAACTGGCGCCGTCGGCGCAGGCTCAAATGCAGCCAGAGCCGACGCAACAGTTGTGGGAGTTCCTGCTTCAAGGTCATAACTCAGTGTTTGGACGGTTTGCCAGCGAGAAAGGCCTCGACGCTTTGTCGCACGCTCGGAAGGTCGAGCCCATGCTCATGCAGCAGGTAATCCCAGGTGCCGCAGAGCGACGAGAAGCGGTCCTTGATGCCAATGCGGCAGACCGGCAGCGGCCGGTAGGCGGTAACTTCTTCGGTGATGCAGGCACCTAGCCCGCCCATGACCGAATGTTCCTCCAGGGTCACGATGGCGTCGACCCTGTCGATAATCGAGTGCAGGCACTCGCGATCCAGCGGTTTGATCGACGGCACGCTCCAGGCTTCTGCGTCGAGGCCCTGCTTGATGAGTTCGAGTGCGGTCTTCACCATGGATCCGGTTGCAAGCAGGGCGATGCGTTTCCCTCTCGGACTCACCGGTAGCATGTCGCCAGCTTGCAGTTTGACTGGACCGTCGTGCACGTCACCGCGATCACTTTTGCCGACGCGCATATAGACCGGCGATTCGAGCCGCAGTGCAAGCTGCATGGTCGCGGTCATTTCAAAGCGGTCAGCTGGAGACAACACGGTCAATGCCGGTACCGCGCGCGTGCAGGCGATGTCCTCGGTGCACTGGTGGCTGCTGCCGAGATGGCTGTAAACGAGCCCGGCGCCGTCACCTATCAGGATCACAGGCAGGTTTTCGTAGCAGACATCGATCTTGATCTGCTCAAGCACACGCATCGGCACAAACGCCGCCAGGCCATAAACGATGGGCTTGAAGCCGGCTTTGGCCAGACCCGCTGCCACGCCCACCATATTTTGCTCAGCGATGCCGCAGTTGATGTATTGGTTCGGCCTGGCCTTGCGGAAAGCGTCGAACAGTGCATAGCCGTGGTCGCCTGTGAGGAGCAATACCTTGGGGTCGGCCAGCGCTGCAGCGACCAGCGCGTCGGAGAATGCGTTTCTCATGCTGTGCCTCCGAGCTCGGCGATCGCGGCCGCGTGGGTCTCGGCGGTCAGCCGCGTGTAGTGCCAGATGTTGTTGTGCTCCATGAACGAGACGCCCTTGCCCTTGATGCTGGTCGCGACGATTGCTTTCGGCTTTCCGTTGCGGCCTGCGCGCGCGTCGCGGTAGGCCGCATCGATAGCGGCTTCATCATGGCCGTCAATGGTGACTGCGTCGAAACCGAAGGCCCGGAATTTCTCCTCGATGTTGCCGAGTGCAATGACCTCGTCGGTGGTGCCCATTGCCTGGAAACCGTTTTTGTCGACGATCACGACGAGGTTGTCGAGCTTGAAATGCGTGGCGAACAGCGCTGCCTCCCAGATCGCGCCTTCGTTGAGCTCACCATCTCCGACCACTGCGTAACAGGTCTGGTTTGTCTGGCTGAGCTTTGCACCCATGGCCAGGCCTGTTGCTACCGAAAGCCCGTGCCCCAAAGAGCCGGCCGTTGCTTCGACGCCGGGAATATGTGCGTCGGCCAATCCCTTGAGTCGACTGCCATCCTTGAAGTATTGATTGATGTCGTTGTCGTCAAGCCAGCCGATTTCGTGCAGGCAGGCGTACTGCGCCATGACGCCATGGCCTTTGCTGAGCACCATGTAGTCCCGATCGGGCGACTCAGGATTCGCGGGATCGAACCTAAGATGACTCCGGTAAAGCACGGCGAGCAGTTCGACAATCGAAAATGCGCAGCCGATATGCACGGTCGCGCCCGAATAGGCCATATCAAGGACAGTTTTTCGGATGCGGGTGGCGTTAAATTTGTTCATGATGTGATCGATGAACGACTCCAGTTGAATGTCTTGCGCAGCGCCGCGTCAAGCCCCGTGAATTCCGCAAGGCCGAGTTCCTCCCGCGCCTTGCGCGTGTCGGGCAGGTAGCGCGGTGCGGGGCCAGCGGCAGGCGGTACTTCAGTCTTCACCTCAAGGCCGGCCCCTGAGGCTCGGGCGACATGCTGCGCAAGCCCGGCAATGGTTATCGCGTGTTCCGAACCCACGTTATAGGCCTGGCCCGGCTTGCCGGTGCCGAGAATGCGTAATAGCCAGACGCAGAGGTCCGCCATGTACAAAAACGATCGCAGAGGCCGACCATCGCCCCTGACCTCTATGGGTCGGCCGGCGAGCGCGTCGCGGATGAAATTTCCGGCTGCGAACGGCCCGTTCAGCGGCAGGCCCGGGCCTATCAGCGCATAAATGCGTGCGATGCAGGCACCAAGCCCGAACTGCGCGGCATAGGTGCACGCGAGCCATTCGGCCGCGCGTTTTCCGTTGCCGTACGCGGCATCCGGTTGCAGCAGATCGGGCGCGCATGCATAGGTCTCTGGCATTCGTTCGATTGAAGCAGGTTGGGCACCATAAATCGCGCCGCTCGACGTCAACAAAAAGCGCGATGCACCGCTTGCATCGGCGAGGTCGAGCGCGCGCCGCGTTCCCTGCATGATCGAATCAAATACCGCCAGCGGGTCGGCCGCCCGGTGCGGATCGCCGACATCAGCGGCTGCGTGAACCATCAGGTCAAGCTTGCCGGCCGGTACGGTGAAGTCGAGCATATCCCCCGCGACCAGCCGGGTGTCGCGGCGGTTGAACATGTGCGGTGACTCTTTCTGTGCACGTTCGGGATCGCGGCTCAGCACAATGAGTTCAAGACGGCTGCCGAGCGTGTCGTTCGCCCGCTGCAGCGACTGCAGCAGCCAGCTGCCGATGAAACCGGTGCCACCTGTCATGAACAGCCTGGCCCCGCCAAAGCGTGACCAGAACTCCGGTGTCAGAGACAACACCAGATCCAGATCATCGGCAGGGAAGGCAGCTTGCATGATGGTTTTTAGAAATTCACACCGAGATATGTCTCAATCTTGCGTGCGGCGAATTCAAGCATCGCCGGCGTCAGCGAGGGCTGTACGCCGATCCAGAAGGTGTTGTTCATTACGTTGTCGGTGTTGGTCAGATCACCACTGATGCGGTAGTTGCAGCCGCTCATGTAGGGCTGGCGCGTCAGGTTGCCGGCGAACAGCAGCCGCGTGCCGACCTTGTTCTGGTCGAGGTAGGTCAGCAGATCGAGCCGGGTGACCGGGCAATTTTCTTTCAGCGTGATCGGGAAGCCAAACCATGACGGATCAGAGTGCTCAGTCGGCTCGGGCAGGTTGACGAATTCCTCACAGGCCTTCAGGCGTTCTTTGAGAAACGCGAAGTTGTCCTTGCGCGCCTGGATGAACTGCGGAGCCTTGTCGAGTTGCGCCAAACCGCAGGCCGCCTGCATATCGGTGATCTTGAGGTTGTAGCCGAGGTGGCTGTAGGTGTATTTATGGTCGTAACCTTCGGGCAGGTCACCGAGCTTCCAGCAGAAACGTTTGCCGCAGGTGTTGTCCTTGCCGGGAGGGCAATAGCAGTCGCGGCCCCAATCGCGGAAGCTTTCGGCGATGACTTTGAGTTCGTCATTGTTCGTGAAGACCGCGCCGCCTTCGCCCATTGTGATGTGGTGGGCCGGGTAAAAGCTCAACGTGGCAATGTCGCCGAAGGTGCCGACCATCTGGCCACGGTAGGTGGTACCGAGTGCATCGCAGCAGTCTTCAACGAGCCACAGGTTGTGCTTTTTGCAAAGCGCAGTCACGACGTCAAGATTGAATGCGTTGCCGAGCGAATGTGCCAGCATGATCGCTTTGGTCTTGGGGCCAATCGCCGCTTCAATCTTGCCCGCATCAATGTTGTGCGTGAGGCGGTCGACATCAACGAAAACCGGGATCGCACCGAACTGGATGATCGGATTAACGGTAGTCGGAAAACCCGCGGCCACGCCAATGACTTCATCGCCACGCTTGATTGCACGCTCGCCGAGTTTCGGCGAGGTCAAGGTGCTGAATGCTACGAGGTTCGCCGACGAGCCCGAGTTGACCGTGATGAGGTGCTTGACGCCAATGAACGCAGCGAGCTTCTTCTCAAATTCGGCGTTGAAGCGTCCGGTCGTTAGCCAGCCGTCGAGAGACGCCTCAACCATGTTCTTGAGTTCAGCGGCATCGAGTAATTTGCCGGACGGCGGCACCACGCTCACACCGGGCAAGAAGGGTTCGGGAGCCAATGCGACTGCGGCGTACTGTTCTACCAGCGCAGAGATTTGCTCGCGAAGAGCTTGGGTTTTGGCGTTTTGCATAACTTGAAATCTGCCGATTCTGATGTTGTATAAAGCGGGGCTGATCAACGTTCGCGGGTCAATCGAGCCGACGTCAGCGAGCACCTTCTTTGACTTGCGCGAGGTAATCTGCAACCGCTGGTAGCGTGTCGCGGAAATTCAGGCCGTCCAGCGCCGGCGTACGCTCGAACAAAAATTCATAGTTGTCGTTGACTGGTCCGGGCAAGGCGCCGATTTTCAGCAGATCGAGACGATCTTGCGCCTCAAAAATGTAGGTGGCCAGGTTTTTCAGCATGACCGGCATGCCATGGCTTAGCTCGACCGAGCCGCTGGCGTGCGAATCTGCGAGCCGGAAGATTGCCGCAACTTCGTCATCAATATGATGGTACTCCCGTAACTGCATGCCGGGCGTCATCCTGAATTCGGCGTTCCTGTCGATAGCCTGCAGGATTTGACCGAGAAACATGAAGGGGTCCGGCGCCCGGCCCCCGAACAAGGTGTGAAGGCGTATGTGCAAGCCGAGCCGGCTCGTCGCGCAAAATTCCTCGACAAAACGACCTAGTTTCGTTTTACTCCAATAGTAGGGATTAAGCCCTTTGTCGTCGACCACTTTTTCCATGACCGTACCGAAGGTAATGACTCGCGCCCCGGTTCGTGTTGCACCCTGAACCACATTTTTCGCCAGTGAAAAATTGATGCGTTCGTGCTCGTCATGTGGGCGACCAGGATCAATGATGCCTGTGGCAACGTAGACCACGCTGTCTTCGGCGGCGTGCCGGCTTTCGAAAAAGCGCGCGGCCTCGTCAGCGCCGTCGTCGCGCCACCACTCCGAGTAAATCGAATGATCGGGCGCTTCGACGCGGGCCGGGTCTTGCGAGGCGTGTATAGCGTGGCCAAGGCGACCCCGGGCTCCCAGGATAAAAATCATCGGATTTGCGCTTCCTGACATCGCATGTTGGTTTTGAGATTTCGCATCGTTCGATCAGTGCCGGATCATTGTTTGATAGTGGTCGATTTGCGCCAGAGTGGTTTCGCGGATGTCCGCGCCTTCACCGCGCCGCCGGGCCCAGACGACAATCATGTGCAGGGCCGTCTCGAGATTGAGCAATGGACGCCAGCTCAGCCGACCGACTGCTTTGGAAATGTCGAGCTTGAGGTAATTGGCTTCGTGAGGCTGCTCGGTTGCGTCAATCTTCCAACGTGCGTTGCCACCCCAGAGTTCGGCCATGCAGCTTACGATCACGCCGACCGGCCGCGCGTCTTCATCTTTCGGGCCAAAATTCCAGGCCTCGGCGCAGGCGGGACCGTTGACGTAAAGACGTTCGGCGAGCGTTAGGTAGCCGCGCAGCGGTTCAAGCACGTGCTGCCACGGACGTATGGCGTTCGGGTTGCGGATATCGACGACCCGGCCCTGTTCGAACGCAGCAAGAATGTCGGGAATCAGGCGATCCTTGGCCCAGTCACCGCCGCCAATGACATTGCCGGCGCGCGCTGTGGCCAGCGCAACGCCATGCTGGGCATGGGTCTGCGCGCTGAAGAACGATGCCCGATAGGACGCGCTGACAAGTTCAGCGCAACCCTTGCTGTTGCTATAGGGGTCATGCCCACCCATCGGCTCGTTCTCACGGTAGCCCCAGAGCCATTCCCTGTTCTCGTAGCATTTGTCGGTCGTTATGTTGACGACGGCCTTGACGCCAGGCGTGTGGCGCACGGCTTCAAGCAGATTCACGGTTCCCATCACATTGACAGCGTAGGTTTCGACGGGTTCAACGTACGAGTGACGCACCAGCGACTGTGCCGCCATGTGGATCACGATCTGCGGGGCGGCCAGACGCATTGCCTCGCGTAGCGCGACGAGGTCGCGCACGTCACCGTGCAACGATGTCATGCCGTCGGCAACGCGAGCCGCCTCAAACAGGCTTGGCTCGGTCGGCGGCGCCAGTGAATAGCCAGTGACTTCGGCGCCCAGGCGCTGTAGCCACAAGGACAGCCAGCTCCCCTTGAAGCCGGTATGACCGGTCAGAAAGACACGCTTGCCGCGCCAGAATTCGGGCGTCATTTCCACACCTTCCAGGGAGCCTTGCCTGAGGCCCAGAGTTCCTCAAGGTAATTCTTGTCGCGAAGGGTGTCCATTGGCTGCCAGAAGCCGCCATGCTGGAACGCTGCAAGTTGCCCTTCGTCAGCAAGCGACTCGAGCGGCTGCCGCTCCCAGGTGCAATTGTCGCCGTCGAGATAGTCGAGAACGGCTGGCGACAGCACAAAAAAGCCGCCGTTAATCATGCCACCGTCGCCCTTGGGCTTTTCCTTGAAGCTGCGCACCTTGTCGCCCTCGAAGTCAAGCGCGCCGAACCGTCCTGGCGGCAGGGTTGCGGTCAGGGTCGCCTTGACGCCTTGCTCCTTATGAAACGCGAGCAGCGCGGTGATGTCGACATCGCCGACACCGTCGCCGTAGGTGAAGCAGAAGGCTTCTTCGTCCTTGACATACGATGCGACCCGGCCGAGCCGGCCGCCGGTCATGGTGTCTTCGCCGGTGTCGATCAGGGTAACGCGCCAGGGTTCGGCGCTGCGCTGATGCACTTCCATGCTGTTCTTGCTCATGTCGAAGGTGACGTCGGACATGTGCAGGAAGTAATTCGCGAAGTACTCCTTGATCATGTAGCCTTTGTAACCGCAGCAGATCACGAAATCGTTCACGCCATGGGCGGAATAAATCTTCAGGATGTGCCAGAGGATGGGTTTGCCGCCGATCTCGATCATGGGTTTCGGCCGCGAAGATGTTTCCTCGGAAATGCGCGTTCCTAGGCCGCCGGCAAGAATGACTGCTTTCATGTTTTTCCTTGGGTTCGGTTATCCAAAGGCGCCATCTTGGAAGTGACGTCGTTTGCGAAAAAAGCGATCAAGACAGCCGGACCGTGCGAAGGGTCTCCGGCTTGCACGGACGGCCACTCTGAGTGGCACAAGATTTGAAGATCACACAAAGTTCAATCCTTTCGGCTCCAGCTTTCCCAGACGAACTCGTAGTTCCAGGCTTCGTCGTGGGTTTTTGCCAGATCGTTGCGGATGAGCTCACGACGGGACACCGCTTTGTCTATGAAATTGTGGAACTGGACCTGAAGGTGGCGAATCCGACGAATGTCTTCGGAGGCGATCAACGCAGGAATCACATCAAACTCGCCGCCCTCGATATTGATCTTCATCAAATCGATCTGCGCAATTCCCAGTTCTTTGATGCAATTGACCACCGACCTGACTTCCACCCGCTGAACGGCGCCGGTCGCATGCGGTGAATCGAAGCTTGACGCATTGTCGGCCAAGCCAATATTGAAGAATCCGTCGCTGGAAGACAGTCCATAGTTCAAACAGACGATTTTGGGATTACCCAGAAAGCGTGCTACGCACTGCTGATGAAACTCCGCAACAGGCTCAAAAATATAGACGGTGCAGCCGTAGCGTTTGTGGATTTCGGCGGCGAAATCGCCCAGGTATCCTCCGATATCGAAAACGACACTTTGCGCATTCAGTGCGTAGTTCAGGCGCAAGGTCTCATCCCCCCGGTCGCTGAACCAACGTTCAACTTCAATCAAGAATGGTTCCCGTTTGATGTGGCGACGGTACATCAGCCCCAGACGGGTTTTGATTTTGGAAACCAATGACATTGGTGTTCTCATGCGTTAGAGGTTTTTGAGCGTTGTGACTGCGTCGGCAATCGAGTAGTGATGGTTGCCAACAAACAGGCCGTTACTGTCGATATGCTCGGCGTTCTTCAGCTCACCGGAGACTTCCGAGTCGAAATACTTGACCACTTCATTCTTGGCGAAATTGCCTGCAACGATAGGTCGTACTTCGAACCCAAGGTCGTTAAGCTTGGCGACCAGTGCTTCGCGTGTGAGGTCGACACCAGGCCGGATCACGAGGCTGAAACCGAACCAGCTGCTATTGCCAATCTCCTTCTGGATCAGCACGGTAGGGTGGTCGCGCATAACCGATTGCAGCAATGCTGCGTTTTTACGTCGTTCGGCAACGAGCATTGGCAATTTTTTGACCTGCTCGATGCCGAGTGCACCCGACATTTCGAGTGGCCGTACGTTGTAGCCGGGCAGGACGAAGCGAAACGACTCTTTGAACGGATCGTCGCTTTTTTCGCCGCAGACATGGTTGAACTTCGGGAGATTGCGGGTCCAGCCGTGCGCGCGCAGCGACAGCAAAATGTGGTGCAACTCCTCGTCATCGGTGCTGATCAGGCCACCTTCCATCGTCGAGATGTGATGTGAAAAGAATGAGCTGTAACTGCCCATCAGGCCGAAAGTGCCGGCTTGCTTGCCTTCGAAGGTTGCACCGAGCGACTCGCAGTTGTCTTCGATCAGTGTGATCTTCTTGTCGCCGATGATGGATTTGATGCGCGCGAAGTTGTTCGGGTTGCCGAGCAGGTTGACGGCCATGATCAGGCGGGTATTGCTGGTGACGGCCTTTTCCAGTGCATCGAGGTCGTAGTTCAAGGTTTCGAGATCGATATCGACGAATTTGATCTTCAGGCCGTACTGGTATAGCGGGTAATAGGTTGTGCTCCAGGATACGGCGGGCACGATCACTTCGTCGCCCGGTTTGAGAGCAATCGCGTCATTCTTGGAATAGAAAAGCGCCGCGACCATTAACAGGTTGGCCGACGAACCGGAATTCACCATCACGCAATGCTTGACACCGAGGTAGCTTGCGAATTGTTTTTCGAATTCGAACACCTTGGGTCCCATGGTGAACATGCCCGAGGTGATGACCTCTTGCAGCGCCGCGTATTCGGCTTGGTCCCAGGTGGCAGTGGCGAGTGGATATTTATGGTTCATGATTGTCTCAAGTGGCAAATGCGGGTTTGGGGAATCGGTTCAGCAAGGCCTTGCCCATACGCATCCCTGGCTTCTCGACGAAGTGGAAGAGCAGAGCCGCTGTGGTTAAAGACAGGCTCCAGGCGACAACTTGATAAAGACCAAAATTGAAGGCGACGCTATCGGTCACGCGCCAGGCTGTGCTGGATCGGCTCAGGCCATACACGATAGGCATATGCACCAGGTACAGCGAAAAACTGATCTTTCCAAGATAGGACAGCGCGAACAGCGGCGGTGGGTTGAGTACCGACAGTAAATAGATTAGGCAGGCGGCCATCAAGCCCCAGGCCACCGGCGCCCAGATCGTCAACAGGACTAAGTCGTACCTCCACGACTCAAGGCAGGCCAGCGCGATGCCTGCAGCGATCAATAGCCCCAATAACCACCCAGCCCACGCTTTGTCAAGGCCCGGCTTGTGTTCGAGTCGCCGCATGAGCGTCCACACCGCGATGCCCGCTGCAAATTCATGCATGTGGGTGAGGATAAAAAAGTAGGTCCATGGGACAAAAATTTCCCGCGGATAAAGGTGAATGCCAAGCAACTGGATCAATGGACCGGCTTTCCAGTACATCATCCACAGCAACGCTAGTGAACCGCCGTACAGCAGCGCCGCCTTGATGCTGAGAGCCAGTCCTGCCTCGGTATTTCGTAACCACAGGAAGATGAAAGGCAGCATGGCATAGAAAGGAAACTCGGCCGCAATTGACCATTCCACGCCCAGGAAATCATTGATGTAGTAGGGGAAGAGTCCATTCACGAAGAGCAGGTGGGCGGCGAGGTCGGGCCATGTCAGGTTCGGTTCACCCGGCGGGGTGTAGCTCTCGAATCCCTTGCCGTATGCAAAAAAAACCAGCAGGAGTACCAGGTAGTAAGCCGGGGCAATGCGGAAGAACCGTCGAACAAAATAGGCGAAAAACATCGGATCGCCGCGGCGGCTGTTCAGCGAGTGGATCAGCGTAAAGGCCGAAACAACAAAGAACAGGGATACACCATGCCTGCCTGCCCACACCAGCCATTCAAGATGCAAGGGGAACTGGGTCAGGCCAACTGCACTCATGCCCATGAGGGAATGTGCCGCGACCACGCCGAAAATTGCCAAGCCGCGCAACAGGTCGATGTAATCAAAATGCTGCATCGGAGGGCGTGACATGCCTGCGGGAAAAACTGCAGGATTCATGATGCACCTGCCGTCTCAAGATAGAAGCTATAGGCAAGCTCGATTCCTTCGCGCAGGGTCCTTTGCGGAGCCCAACCCCAGGCGCGCTGCCTGTCGATATCGACAAGTTTTTGTTTCATGCCGACCGGCTTGCTTGTGTCATGCACAAACTCGCCGCTCCAGCCAACGACTTCGGCGGCGGCACGGTAGTAGTCGTTGATGCTGTGGTCGTGGCCGAGGCCGACATTGAGCAGCCCCGGTAGCTTGTCGAAATCGGACAGCGCATGCAGCACGGCGTCGGCCAGATCACCTGCATACATGAACTCGCGGCGTGCCGTGCCGTCACCCCATATCTCGACGCTCGGCAGGCCGCCAGCCTTGGCCTGATGGACCTTGTGGATGATCGCAGGGATCAGGTGGGAGTGCTTCGGGTCGAATTTGTCGTGCCGGCCGTACAGGTTGCACGGAATCAGCGTCTTGTACTGGTTGACCGGTGTTTCGCGGGTGATGTATTCGCACAGCCGGGTCGCGAAGATCTTGGCGATCGCATAGCCCTCGTTGGTCGGCTCTAGTTCGCCGCGCAGAATCAATTCCTCGCCGAGCGGGTTCTGCGCTTCGCGTGGGTACATGCAGGAGCTCGCGAGGTTCAGCAGCCTGGTAACGCCGGCCTCGCGCGCCGCCATGATCACATTGCGACCGAGGTCTACGTTCACCACGAGAAAATCGACAGGGTGCGCGATATTCGCCTGAATGCCGCCGACCAGTCCGGCGCAGTGAATTACAGCATCGGGCCGGACATCTGCGACGAAGCGGCGCGTCGCCTCGAAGTCGGCCAGGTTCAGTTCCCGGCTGCCAGGCGCGACAAAATCCCAGTTGCCCGCAAGCGGGTGCTCAAGGATATTGCGGCCGACCATGCCGCCGCCGCCTGTCAGGAAAACGCGGGATTTGGCCACGTTTAGCCCTGGTTGCGCAAGGCCTTGTGGCCGTGTGCCTTGACCTGCAAATCGAACTCGGCCTGCGTCATGTCGACTTTGGCCATTTCGGCGACCAGTTCTGCGAAGCTGATTTTCGGAACCCAGCCGAGTTTTTCGCGTGCCTTGGTCGCATCACCGAGCAGCGTTTCAACCTCGGTCGGACGGAAGTAACGCGGATCGACCGACACGATGCATTTGCCGGTGGCAGCGTCATAGCCTTTCTCGTTCTCGTCGTGGCCTTCCCAGCGGATCTGCATGCCGTATTCCCGGGCAGTCGCCTCGACGAAATCACGCACGCTGTATTGCACACCGGTGGCAATCACGAAGTCTTCGGGTTTGTCCTGCTGAAGCATGAGCCATTGCATTTCGACATAGTCCTTGGCGTGGCCCCAGTCCCGTTTGGCATCCATGTTGCCCAGATAGAGGCAGTCCTGGATGCCCAGCTTGATGCGGGCGAGTGCGCGCGTGATCTTGCGCGTCACAAAGGTTTCGCCGCGGACCGGGCTTTCGTGGTTGAACAGGATGCCGTTGCAGGCATAGATGCCGTAGGCTTCCCGGTAGTTGATTGTGATCCAGTAGGCGTAGAGCTTGGCAACCGCATAGGGGCTGCGGGGGTAGAACGGCGTAGTTTCTTTTTGCGGGATTTCCTGCACCAAGCCATAGAGTTCGGAAGTCGAAGCCTGGTAGAAGCGTGTGGTCTTCTCAAGTCCGAGAATGCGCATTGCTTCAAGGACCCGTAAGGCGCCCAGGCCGTCGCTGTTGGCTGTGTACTCCGGCTCTTCAAAACTCACGGCGACATGGCTTTGCGCCGCAAGGTTGTAGATTTCGTCCGGCTGGGTTTGCTGGATGATGCGGGTCAGGCTCGACGAGTCGGTCATGTCGCCGTGGTGCAGCACAAAGCGCTGGTTGGCTTCGTGCGGGTCCTGGAACAAATGGTCGATGCGATCCGTATTGAAGAGCGACGTGCGGCGTTTGATGCCGTGCACGATATAGCCCTTGTTCAGCAGAAACTCCGCCAGGTAGGAACCGTCCTGGCCGGTGATGCCGGTGATGAGTGCTGTTTTCATTGTTTATGCCCTGCCATAGTTGTCGGTAAATCGCACGATATCGTCCTCGCCCAGATAGCTGCCGGACTGGACTTCGATCATTTCCAGATCGGTTTTTCCTGGATTTTCCAGGCGATGAGTTTCGCCGATCGGAATGTAAGTGGACTGGTTTTCAGTGAGGAGAAAGGTGGCCTCGCCTTTGGTGACCAGCGCGGTGCCGGAAACCACGATCCAGTGTTCGGCCCGATGATGGTGTTTTTGCAGACTCAACGACGCGCCGGGCTTGACCATGATGCGTTTGACCTGGAATCGGGCGCCGCGGTCAATGCTGTCATACCAGCCCCAGGGCCTCGCTACCTTGCGGTGCAGACTCGCTTCCGGGCTTTGGCGCGTTTCGAGCTGGGAAACCACGCTCTTGACCTGCTCCACGTGGCTGCTCGCGGCGACAAGCAACGCGTCGGGCGTGTCAATCACCAGAAGGTCCTCGGTGCCAAGTGTCACCACGGTGCGATGCGGCGCGTGAATATAGGTGCGTTTGCTGTGCAGCGCCATGCCGTTGCCGTCGATGCGGTTGCCGTCGTCGTCCGGCGCCGTGAGCCCGGCGACGGCATTCCAGCTGCCGACGTCACTCCAGGCTCCCGCAAATGGCACGACAGCGACAGCGCCGTGGCGCTCGAGCACTGCGTAGTCGATACTTTCGGCGCGCACAGCACCGAATGCCGCTGCGTCGGGCCGCACGAACTGCTGGTCCTCTCCGACCGCTGACACAGCCAGCCGGCAGCCTTGCAGAATGTCGGGCGCGTGTTGTTCCAGGGCCGCGATCAGTGTGTCGGCGCGCGTCAGGAAGATACCGGCGTTCCAGAGCGTGTCACCCTGCAATATCAGTGCCTGGGCTTTTTCTGCGTCGGGTTTTTCAATAAAACGCGCGACTTTGGCGCTACCGTCGCCGCGCGCCGCGCCTTGCTGGATATAACCGTAGGCCGTTGCCGGAAAAGCCGGCACCACGCCAAAAGTCACGATCTCACCGCTCAGCGCCGCCGCCAGGCCCTGGCCCACCATGGCGGAAAAGGCCCCAACATCGGGGATATGGTGATCCGAAGGGCAAAACAGCAGGACTTGACCGGGTTTGGCGAGCAGCGCCGCGAGCGCCATCGCAGGCGCAGTGTTGCGCCCGGTGGGTTCCAGCACAATCCGGCCCTTGACGCATGCTGCCTGCATGGCTTCACTGACGAGGAATCGGTGTTCTTCCGAGGCGACGCAGATCACATCGGGCGTGGTTGCGCTGTCTCCGTTGACGTGTGCCACCCGCTCCAGGGTCAGCTGCAGCAGGCTTTTACCGCCGATCAGCGGGACGAACTGTTTCGGGAAGCTTTTCCGCGACAGCGGCCAAAGCCGTGTGCCTGCGCCGCCGCAGAGGATGACAGGCGTGATGGTGACGGTTTCAGTCATGGTTGTGATCAGTGCTGGTTTTTGCCTGGGTGACTTCGACTTTGAGGTTTTCGATTTCAACCTTGAGGTTTTCGTACTCCGCCAACTTGCGTTCGAGAAAGCGCAAGGTCAGGCCGGCCTTCTCGGAAATGCCGTTCGGCGTCAACAAATAGGCGTAAGCCAGCTTCTTTTCGCTGCGGCTGAAGCTTTGCATCTTGATGAAGCCCTTGTCGAGCAGCGCTTTCAGGCAATAGTTGGTTTTGCCCAGGCTAACGCCCAGCGCATTGGCGAGATCGCGCTGGTTCATATGAGGATTGGCCTCCAGCAGGCGCAGTACCCGCAGGTGGTTTTCTTCCTGAAGTGAAGAATTCAGCAAATGGATGATTCAGCTGTTCAATGAGTGAACAGGATATTACCACTGCTGCCGCATGGGTAGAACACCGGTGTGAGGGATTATTTACACCCGTTGCGGCAGGTCCTGTCAGGGCTGTGAGGAAAGTGCAAGGGGCGGGCCGGGGGTATGCGCTGATAATTGCGGCAAATAAAGCGGGGGCCCCATGGTATTTCTGGTTTGTCTGAGTTTCACTGTGTCGCTAATCGCCTCCATGCTGGTTATCCGCATGGCGCGTGAGCATGCCAGCCGATACGATGTGAGCAAACCGCAGCGGTTCCATGCGGGAAACATACCGCGCGTCGGCGGCATCGGGATACTGCTGGGCTTATTGGCTGGCTTGCTTGCCGGCGTGATAGCCGAAACAACCGCCAGCCGGGTAAATGTGCCCATGACCTGGCATACCGCCTTGCAATTGGTGGTGGTCCTGCTGCCAGCCGTGCTGGGCGGCGTTTATGAAGATCTCACGCAGCGGCTGACGGTGCGTTACCGCCTGTTGCTGACGGGGCTGTCCGCAGCGCTGGCGTGCAGCCTGTTCGGGCTGGCGTTACCGCGGCTCGGCGTGCCTGGGATCGACATGCTGCTGCTGTCTTTTCCCTGGGTCGGCGTTGCCTTGGCTTTTTTCGCGTTCTGCGGCTTGCCGCACGCGTTCAATATCATTGATGGCTACAACGGCCTGGCGGGTACCGTCGCGTCGCTCATCTGCCTGGCAATCGCCTATGTCGCGCTTCAGCTTGGTGACCGTCAGCTGGCTGCCATCGTTGTATGCCTGGCAGGTGCGACCATGGGTTTTCTCATGTGGAACTACCCCCGTGGCCTGATTTTTGCGGGGGATGGGGGCGCCTATCTCTGGGGTGTTGTGATCGCGCTCGCCTGCATATTGTTGGTGCAGCGCCACCAGATGGTTTCGCCGTGGTTTCCGATGCTGTTGATCATCTATCCGGTCTGGGAGACAGTTTTTTCGATCTACCGAAAGCTGGCGCGCGGCGGATCGCCCGGGGTGGCTGATGCGCTGCATTTCCATCAGCTGATCTACCGCCGCCTGGTGCGTGGTGTGTTCCACGATGACGAGTCGCGGCGCATGTTGATGCGCAACAACCGGACGTCACCTTATCTCTGGAGCTTTACCTTGCTGACTGTGGTGCCGGCAGTGCTGTTCTGGCGTGAGACTTCGATCCTCATGATGTTTTGCGCGCTGTTTGTGTTGACGTATGTCGGTTTTTATATCGCGATCATCCGTTTCAAGGTTCCGCGCTGGCTGCGTCGCTGAGGCCGGCACGCTGGCCGCAGTGATGCGGCACAATTCGGGCAATATTTCCCGGCAATACCTGCTCCCTGTGTTCCTGCTCCCTGTTTCATCCTGACAAGGCCCCGCGAATGACCACCAATACCGCCAACGACCCAGACCTCTCCCATGTAGGCCCGCGCGACAAGGCCGAGATCCTGGCCCAGGCGCTGCCTTACATCCGCAAGTTTCACGGCAAGACCATGGTCATCAAATATGGCGGCAACGCCATGACGGACCCGGCCCTGCAGGCTGATTTTGCGGAGGACGTGGTTCTGCTCAAGCTGGTCGGCATGAATCCGGTGGTGGTGCACGGCGGTGGCCCGCAAATCGAGGCGGCGCTGAACCGTCTGGGCAAAAAGGGGCATTTCATCCAGGGCATGCGCGTCACTGATGAAGAGACCATGGAAGTCGTGGAGTGGGTGCTGGCCGGCCAGGTGCAGCAGGACATCGTCGGCCTGATCAACCAGGCCGGTGGCAAGGCCGTGGGCCTGACGGGCCGCGATGGCGGATTGATCCGTGCGCAAAAGCTCAAGATGGTCGACAAGGATGACCCGACGAAGGAGCACGACATCGGCTTTGTGGGTGACATCGTCAGCATTGACCCGAGCGTGGTCAAGGCGCTGCAGGACGATGCCTTCATTCCGGTGATCAGCCCGATCGGGTTTGGCGAGGAAAACGAGAGCTACAACATCAATGCCGACGTGGTGGCGGGCAAGCTGGCCACCGTGCTGAAGGCCGAGAAACTGGTGCTGCTCACCAATACCCCCGGCGTGCTGAACAAGGCCGGGGAGCTGCTGACTGACCTGAGCGCCCGCGAAATCGACGAGCTGTTTGCCGACGGAACGATTTCCGGCGGCATGCTGCCCAAAATCGAAGGCGCGCTGGACGCGGCCAAAAGCGGCGTGAATTCTGTCCACATCATCGACGGCCGGGTGCCGCATGCCATGCTGCTGGAAATCCTGACCGACCAGGCCTACGGGACCATGATCCGCTCGCACTGATCCAGGCGTTCCTGGCGGCCCAAGGCTGTCCGGATGGGCGGCGCCCTTATTTTGATGAAATTGGTCGCCAGGGTATAAGGGGTGTGCGCAAGCTGCTATAAAAAATATAGCAAATATGGGCATTTCCTTTGCCGTCAGGGTGGCGACAGTGCCGGTCTGGCAGACTGGCAGCCGATACCGGGCCAAAAACAAGACCAAAAACCAAAACAGGCAGCGGCACCGGTTTTTTCCTGAATTGACACTCCTCAGGCGGGGTCAATTGGCATTGGCGACGAAACGGACAATTCGTTATGCGACTCCTGTTGGTTGAAGACGACGTGATGGTGGCCAGCGGCATCAAGCTGGGGCTCAGTGACGCCGGCTACGCCGTCGACTGGGTCGGCAGTGCCGAACGCGCGGAGGAAGTGTTACAGGGTGAGACCTTCGATGCGGCGATCATCGACATCGGGCTGCCGCGCATTGACGGGCTGGAACTGACGCGCCGCCTGCGCCGCGGCGGAATGGCCATGCCAGTGCTCATCCTGACGGCCCGCGACGCGCTGCAGGACCGTGTCCAGGGGCTGGATCTGGGGGCGGATGACTACATGGTCAAGCCGTTTGAGCTGCCCGAGTTGCTGGCGCGCCTGCGCGCACTGCTGCGCCGCTCCCAGGCCGCCACCAGCGCCACACTGAGTTTTGGAGCGCTGGAACTGGACACGGCCAACCGCGAGGCGCGCGCCAACGGCCAGCTGATAGAGCTCGGACCGCGCGAATGGACGGTGATGGAGTATTTGCTGATCCACGCGCCCAAGCCGGCCAGCAAAGACAAGCTGCTGCAGGCCATGACGGGGTGGGACAAGGAAATCACGCCCAATGCCATTGAGGTGTACATCTCGCGTTTGCGCGGCAAGCTGGAGCCGCACGGCATAGCCGTACGCTCCATTCGCGGCTTTGGCTACCGGCTGGAGCTGGTGGAAGTTTCCCCGGGGATGCCGTCCAGCGCTGGCGCTGAATAGGCAGCGCAGGCATGAACCCTTTCGGCCAGTCCTGGGCCGTCCGCCTGAAAAACCGCCTGCGTACGCTGGCTGCGCGCACGGGCGGCAACGCGTTCGTGCCTGCCGCCATGAAGTCCGGCCTGCAGCGCCGGCTGCTCCTGCTGCTGCTTTTCCCGCTGGGGACTTTTGCGCTGGTGAGTATTTATTTTGACTACCAGACGGCCGGCGATGTCGCCCTGCAAAAAGATCAGCAGCTGCTCCGGCTGATTCCCCTGCTGGCCGATTCGGTTGTGGCGCCGGGCGCCACCCCGGAAAGTGCGCCGGTGCTGCTGATGGCCCCCGCCGTGGATGATTTCCTCAAGGGCCGGCCTGGCTTTGCCGGCTTTCGCCTCGCCGATGCCGAAGGCGACTTTCTGGCCGGTGAGCCCTGGATTCCCGAACTGCTGCCGGCCACGCACGAGCCGGAATTCCACAGCATCGAATACAACGGCGTGACCTACCGGATTGCCGCGCAGCGCATGAAGACTGCGGTGGGTGAGCTGATCGTCCAGCTGGCGGATGGATCCGACCCGCGCCAGCAATGGGTACGCTCCGTGCTGTTCAAGGTGCTGCTGCCGAACCTGATCCTGGTTGTGGCGGCAGGTTTTGCCGTCAACTGGGCCGTCACGCGGGCACTCAAGCCGTTGATTGAACTCAAGGACGCGGTGGAGCGCCGCAACCCGCGCGACTTGAGTGCCATCGACCCGATGGCTACGCCGGCCGAGGTGCAGCCGCTGGTGAGTGCCTTGAACCGCCTTTTTGGCCTGGTGAACGACCAGGCGGAGGGGCAGCGGCGGTTTGTGGCTGATGCCGCGCACCAACTGCGCACGCCTCTGGCCGGGCTGCAGGCCCAGGTCGAGGCCTGGGCGCAAGCGGCCAAGGTGGCCCAGGCAGCAGGCTCGGACGGGGCGGTGACCTTGTCGGCCGAAAAAATCATCAAGCTGCGCAATGCCACACGCCGGACGTCGCAGCTGGCCAACCAGCTGCTGGCGCTCTCGCGCGCCGACGCGTCAGCCGCCGGCGCCCAGCCCATGCAACGGGTAGACCTGAAAGACCTCTGCGAATCCATCCTGCCCCTGCATCTGGATGCCGCCATGCGCAAGGGCATTGACCTGGGGCTCGAAACCCAGCCTGCACAGGTCAGTGGTTACGAGTGGCTGCTGCGCGAGCTGCTGGGTAATCTGGTGGACAACGCCGTCAAATACACACCGCCCGGCGGCACGGTCACGATCCGCTGTGGCCCGACGGCAGGCTTCGAAGCGCCGGACACGCCAAAACAGCCGGGTCCTGGTGGCGCTGCCGCCGAACACCGGCGCTGGGGCGTTTTCCTGGAAGTCGAAGACGACGGCCCCGGCATAGCCCCGGACGAGCGCAGCATGGCGTTGCAGCGCTTTTACCGGGTGCAGGGGACGGCGGGCGAGGGCAATGGCCTGGGCCTGGCCATTGCCAGCGAAATCGCGCGGGTTCACCATTCGCAGCTGGAGCTGGACCACACCGGGACTGGCCCAGCCGGACCGTACGGATTACGGGTTCGATTGAGTTTGTAGCTCGCCCACCACAGTAAGCGCTTGCTGTTACGGAACAGAACGTTGCGCCTTCGCCTCATGGGCGAAAACCCGGGCATGGTGAGAGACGAACTGTCACTTGGCTGTGCGAGAATCAATTGCAACGATTCCCGGTTTTTTGAAACATTTCCTACTTCATCGCCTATGTCCGACTTAGCGTCTGAATCCGAACTGAGCCCGCACGCCACGCCAGCCGAGCCTGCGGTGCGCAAGCGCCCCAAACCGGGTGAGCGCCGGGTCCAGATTCTGCAGGCGCTGGCCACCATGCTGGAGCAGCCGGGCGCCGAGCGCATCACGACGTCCGCCCTGGCAGCCAAGCTGGATGTGAGCGAAGCCGCCCTTTACCGCCATTTCGCCAGCAAGGCGCAGATGTTCGAAGGCCTGATCGAATTCATCGAGCAAAGCGTCTTCACACTGATCAATCAGATTGGTGAACGTGAATCCGACCATTCAGCCCGCACCCGCAAGCTGGTGGTCATGATCCTGCAGTTCGCCGAAAAGAACCCCGGCATGACGCGCGTCATGGTCGGCGATGCGCTGGTATTTGAAAACGACCGCCTGCAAGAGCGCATGAACCAGTTCTTCGACAAGCTCGAGTCCAGCCTCAAGCAAAGCCTGCGCGACGCCGCGGCCGCCAGCGGCGCGGCGACCCCCACGGTGGACGCCCAGGTGCGCGCCTCGGTCATCGTTGCCTTCATGGTCGGCCGCTTGCAGCGTTTTGCCCGCTCAGGCTTCAAGCGCCTGCCGTCCGAGCACCTCGAAGCCAGCCTCGCGACTATATTGGGCTAACCCCTATCGGACGCGCACTTCGTGTCGCGCCTTTTCCCCTTTCAGGGGACGGGCGCCTTGGCGCCGGCAAAGCCGGACCCCGGCCCCCACTGGAAAAGAACAGTCCTTAGCTGGCCTCCCCGGGGGCATGTCAGTTGGGGCCGCGGAACGGGCTTTGCCCGGCCGCAGGCGCCGTCCCCTGCAAGGGGAGGGGGCGCTACACGAAGTGAGCGCCAGCAGGGGTGAGCCAGTTCACCAATTCCAGAGGGTGCCGTCGTGCTGCAACCGGTTCACCGGCAGGTAGGCGCGCTGGTACGGGTATTTCGCGGCGAGCTTCTCGTCGATTTCCACGCCATGGCCCGGCGTTTCGCCGCAGTGCATAAAGCCTTTGTCAAAACGATAGCTGTGCGGAAACACCTCATCGGTCTGCTCGGTGTGGCGCATGTATTCCTGCACGCCGAAATTGGGCACCCATGTATCGAAGTGCAGCGCTGCGCCCATGCAGACCGGTGACAAATCGGTCGCGCCGTGGCAGCCCGTGCGTACCTGGTACATCGCCGCAAAGTCGGCAATGCGCCGCAGGTGGGTGATGCCGCCGGCATGCACCACCGTCGCGCGGATGTAGTCGATCAGCTGGTTCTGAATCAGGTCCTTGCAGTCCCAGATGGTGTTGAAAATCTCGCCCACGGCCAGCGGTGTGGTCGTGTGCTGGCGGATCAGGCGAAAAGCCTCCTGGTTTTCGGCCGGCGTCGCGTCTTCGATCCAGAACAGGTGATAGGGCTCCAGTGATTTTCCCAGCCGGCCCGCCTCGATCGGCGTCAGGCGGTGATGCACGTCGTGCAGCAAATGAATGTCCGGCCCGACGGCGGTACGCACTGCGTCGAACAACTTCGGGGTGTGCAGCAGGTATTTTTCGCTGCTCCAGTCGTGTTCGCTGGGCAGGTCAGCGTCAGCCGGTTCGTAAAACAGCGTGCCCTTGCCGACGCCATAAACCTTGTCCAGGCCCGGCACGCCGCTCTGCGCGCGTATGGCCTGATAGCCCATCTCCTTGTAGCGCAACACCTCTTCCACGGTCTGCGCAATGTCTTTCCCATTGGCATGCCCATAGACCATCACACCGGTGCGGCTCTTTCCGCCCAGCAGCTGGTACAGCGGCATGTTGGCGGCCTTGGCCTTGATGTCCCAGAGGGCGGTGTCGACTGCGGCGATCGCGCTCATGGTGACCGGGCCGCGCCGCCAGTAAGCGCCCTTGTACAGGTACTGCCAGATGTCCTCGATCTGGTGTGCATCGCGTCCGATCAGGCAGGGGATGACATGCTCGGTCAGGTAGCTCACGACAGACAGCTCGCGCCCGTTGAGCGTTGCGTCGCCGATGCCGGTCAGGCCTTCGTCGGTTTCTATTTTCAGGGTAACGAAATTGCGGCCGGGGCTGCAGACGATGACGCGGGCGTTGGTGATTTTCATGGTGTTCAGATGGGGTGGGAGTGAAGTTGGTCCAGGGCGGCCAGCATGCCGCGCTGGTTGATCTGGGCCAGCCAGTGGGTCATGCGGGCCAGCCAGCGCGCTTGCTGCGGCAGGGCCTCACCCCAGATGGCCGGCAGCGTACCCAGGGCTTGCACTGTCGCTGCAGCGTCACCGGAACGGTCAAGCGCGAGAGCTTTCAGCGTTTCGGCCATCGGGTCGTTTATGGCGTAGGGCTGCCCCTGCTCGTCGATGCCGCGCAGATAACGCATCCAGGCCGCTGCCGCAAAGGCCAGCCGTTCCACGGGCTGGTTCGCACGCAGGGCATCAATCACCGAAGGTACCCAGCGATATGGAATTTTCTGCGAGCTGTCAGTGGCGATCTGGTGCACCCTGTGCTGCAACTCGGGGTTGGCAAAACGTGCCAGCAGCGCGTCGCGGTAGGCGGGCCAGTCCGGGCGGTTGAGCTGCGGGCCGATCTCCTGCGTCATCAGGCCGTGGATGAAGCGATGCACCGCCGGCTGGGCGATGCAGTCGCTGACGACGGGCCAGCCCGCTACCGCGCCCATGCAGGCCATGGCCGTGTGGCTGCCGTTGAGCATGCGCAATTTGGCTTCTTCAAACGGCGCCACGTCGTCCACCACCGTGACGCCAGCGGCCGCCAGCACTGCGCCATCCGCAGGATCGGCAAAGCGGCGTTCAATCACCCATTCCCAGAATGCTTCGGTGCCCAGTGCAGCCTGGTCGGTCACGCCGAGCGCCTGCCCGGCAGCCGCCAGGCGCTCGCCGGTTGCGGCCGGCACGATGCGGTCCACCATGCTGTTCGGGAAGGCGCAGGCGGTGCCGATCCATTGCGCCAGCGCCGGATTTTCCTTTTGTGCGGCATCGATGCACAAAGCCTGCAACTTGCGGCCGTTGTGTGCCAGGTTGTCGCAGGAAGCCAGCGTCAACCCGGGCAGGCCCGCCGCATGGCGCGCCGCCAGGCCCTGCATCAGCAGTCGGGCCAGTTCCGGGGCGTAGCCTTTTTCAGTGACCGTCAGCGTGACCCAGCGCGTGGATGGCGCGGCCAGTGCCTGCACCACCTGCGCCAGCTCGCGGGCGGCCACGCAGGTTTGCCAGATGGCGCCACCGACCTGCCACTGCACACCGGTGCTGCTGGCAACCTGCACGGCATACAGGCCATCTTGCGCGGCCATGGCGTCGGCCAGCTCAGTGCTGCGCATGGCGACACCCAGCACACCCCAGCGCGCGTCACCGCGCTGCAGCAGGGTATCGAACACCAGTGCCTGGTGCGCACGGTGGAAGGCGCCCAGGCCCAGGTGCACCACGCCCACAGTACCGCGGCGTGAGTAAGTGGGGACGCCGATGCCGCGCGTGGCGATTTCCGGCAAAGCGCGGGTGTTCAGCATCGCGCGCTCAGTCAAACTGCAGGCCGCCATTGAGGTCCAGCACCTCGCCGGTGATGAAGCCGCTCATCGGGTGGGCCAGGAACAGCACGCAGTGAGCGAACTCTTCGAGCTCGCAGAAACGGCCCACCGGTATCTTCTGGCGCAGCTCGGCTTGCCGCTCGGCACTGACCTGCTCGGTCAGCATCTGGGTCTTCACGAAGGTCGGGGCCAGCGCGTTGCAGGTCACACCAAACGCGGCATATTCGCGGGCAAAGCTGAAGGTCAGCGAGATCACGCCGCCCTTGCTGGCCGCATAGGCTGGCAGCGGCGACAGCCCCCCGGTTTTGGCACCGTAGGACGATACGTTCACGATGCGGCCGAAACCACGCGCCTTCATGCCTGGCGCCACGCGCTGGCTGACGTAGAAGACACCGTCGAGGTTGATGCGCAGGGTCTTGTGCCAGAGCTCCGGCGTGGTCTGTTCGCAGTTGGCGTATTGCAGGAAGCCGGCGTTGTTGACGCAGACGTCGATGCGGCCAAAATGCGTTTCAATGGCGTCGCAAGCGGCGTGCACCTGGGCCTGCTCGCTCACGTCCATGGTGAAGCAGGCCAAACGGTCACCATACGCGGCAAGCTCGGCGGCCACACGTTCGGTGCCGAGGTCGGTGGCCGCCACTTTGTAGCCGGCGGCCAGCAGGGCACGCACCGTGGCCAGGCCCATGCCGGCGTTGGCGCCAGTGACAAGCGCAACCTGGTCTTGAATCGGTGGAGTCATGGCTTTTTCGGTGAAATTGAGGATCATTTTGGCCGCTAGACCTTATAGGGACTGCGCGAGCAGCTACTGATTTGATAGCGTTCGGTGCTCAGCCCGGCACACTTACACCGACCTTCTGGCCGGCTGCGACGATTTCGCGCCAGGTTTCGCCGTCCATTTCAATGCCGCCCTGTTCGCGTTCAAGCCGCGCACGGCGTTCCGGTTCACCGGCAATCTGCACAGCGTCCACACCGTCGGCCGGCGGGCTTTTGCGCAGCCACTCGACGAATGCCAGCGCTTCCATTTCGAGGGCCGACTGGGTGCCCAGCTTGCCCGGGTCAATCAGGATCGTGAGCATGCTGTTGTAGACCGCACGCACGCTCACTGTGGGGTGGTGCCAGGTGCCGCCGCCGGTGAGCGCGCCGCCCAGCAGCTCGCATGCCACCGCCAGGCCGTAGCCCTTGTGCTCGCCGAATGGCATGAGCGCGCCAAAAAAACCGTTCGGCTGCGGCACCACCACCACGCCGGGGTTGGTGGTGGGCTGGCCGTGTTCGTCGATCAGCAGGCCCGGCTGGACGGATTTGCCCTGGTTGTGCGCCACGCGCATTTTTCCCTGGGCCACGCGGCTGGTGGCGAAGTCCAGCACAAAGGGCGGGCTGTCCTTGAGTGGTATGCCTATGCAGCAGGGGTTGGTGCCGTAGCGGCCATCCGCGCCGCCCCAGGGTGCCACCACGGGCCGCGTCATGACGTTGACGAAGTGCAGCGACACCAGTCCCTGGGCCACGGCCATCTCGGCGAAATGGCCGATGCGCCCCAGATGGTGCGACTCGGCCAGCGCCATGATGCAGCTGCCATGGGTTTTGGCACGTGCCATGCCGAGCGCCATCGCCTGCTCGCCGATCGCTTGACCGTAACCGCGCTGGCCGTTCAGGCTGAGCAGCGAGCCGGTATCGAGCAGGGTTTTGACCTGGGCGTTGGGCGTCAGGCCACCTTCGAGCACCGCATCGACGTAGCGCGGAAGCATGCCGATGCCGTGCGAGTCATGGCCGCTCAGGTTGGCCATCACCAGGTTGGCGGCGATTTTTTCCGCTTCAGCGGCCGTGCTGCCGGCTGCTATAAAAATAGTAGCTGCTTGCGCCCGTAGATATTGGGCTTGAAGCACTTTTTGCATGTGAAAGGCCTTTACATCACCGCGCCGACTTGCCAGGGCACAAATTCGTTTTGTCCGTAGCCGTGCTTTTCGCTCTTGCTCGGTTCACCCGATGCGGTGGCCAGCACCATCTCGAAAATGCGCTGTCCCATCTCCTGCACCGTCACGCCGCTGTCGATGATCTCGCCGCAATTGATGTCCATGTCCTCTTCCTGCCGCTGCCACAGTGCCGAATTGGTGGCGAGCTTGAGCGAAGGCGAGGGCGCGCAGCCGTAAGCCGAACCGCGGCCGGTGGTAAAGCAGATGATGTTGGCGCCGCCGGCCACCTGGCCCGTGGCGCTGACCGGGTCGTAGCCCGGCGTGTCCATGTAGACGAAGCCGTGGTCCTTCACGGGTTCGGCGTATTCATAGACAGCCTCCAGGTTGGAGGTGCCGCCCTTGGCCACCGCACCCAGCGACTTTTCCAGGATGGTCGTGAGGCCGCCGGCCTTGTTGCCGGGCGACGGGTTGTTGTTCATTTCGCCTTCGTTGATCTGGGTGTAGTGCTCCCACCACTTGATGCGCGAGATCAGCTTTTCGGCGATGTCGGGGCGCACGGCGCGCCGCGTGAGCAAATGCTCGGCGCCGTAAATCTCGGGGGTTTCGCTGAGGATGGCGGTGCCGCCATGGGCCACCAGCAAGTCCACCGCCGCGCCCAGCGCCGGGTTGGCGCTGATGCCCGAGTAACCGTCGGAGCCGCCGCACTGCAGGCCGATGGTGATGTGCGCGGCGCTGCAGGGTTCGCGCTTGACGGCATTGGCCTGCGGCAGCATCTCCTTGATCATGGCGATGCCCTTGGCCACCGTCTTGGCCGTGCCACCCGTGTCCTGGATGCTGAAGACGCGCAGGGTTTCACCTTCGCGCAGGCTGCCGTGGGCCAGCCAGGCATTGATCTGGTTGGACTCGCAGCCCAGGCCCACCACCAACACGCCCGCGAAGTTGGGGTGCGTGGCGTAGCCGGTCAGCGTACGCTGCAGGATCTGCAGGCCCAGGCCGTCGCTGTCCATGCCGCAGCCGGTGCCATGCGTCAACGCCACCACGCCGTCGACGTTGGGAAAATCTTTCAGCGCTGCAGGGTTGTTCTGCCGCGAGAAATGGTCGGAAATCGCCCGCGCGGCGGTGGCCGAGCAGTTGACGCTCGAGAGAATCCCGATGTAGTTGCGCGTGGCCACGCGTCCGTCAGGCCGCTTGATACCCATGAAAGTCGCCTCGCGCCTGGCCGGTGCCGGTTTCACATCGGCGCCGAATGCGTAGTCGCGCGTAAAGTCGCCCTTGTCGGGGCCCATGTTGAGGTTGTGCGTATGCACGTGCTCGCCGGGCGCGATGGGTTTGCTGGCAAAACCGATGATCTGGTTGTAGCGCCGCACGGGCTCGCCCACGGCCAGCGCGCGCGCGGCGATCTTGTGGCCGGCCGGGATCAGGCCGCGTACGGTGATGTTTTCGACCTCGGTGCCGCCCACCAGCTGGGCTCGGGCAATCAGGACATCATCGGCGGGGTGAAGGCGAATAAACGGGGTCATGGTCTGAGTTTCTGTGCTTTTATCGGGGGGCCATCGCGGAACCGGCTTCGCCGGGCCGCAGGTAGCCCCCCTCGAGGGGGAGGCGCCGAAGGCGTCTCAGGGTGATTGTTTCACTTTCAATAAAACATCTTCGGCAACCAGAGTACCAATTTGGGGAAATAGGTGATGATGATCAGGCTGCCCAGCAGCGGGAACAGCCAGGGCAGGATGGCGATGGTGGTCCGTTCCACCGACAGCTTGGCCACGCGGGCCAGCACAAACAACACCATGCCCATGGGCGGATGCAGCAGGCCGATCATCAAATTGAGCACCATCACCAGCCCGAAGTGGATCGGGTCCACGCCCAGCTGCGTGGCAATCGGCACCAGGATAGGTACCAGGATCGTGATGGCTGCGGTCGGCTCCAGGAAGCAGCCTACAAACAGCATCAACAGGTTGGCCAGCAGCAGGAAGACCCAGGCTTCCTTGGTGAAGTCCAGCACCCATTTGGCGATGTCGGTGGTCACGCCGGTGGCAGTGAGCATCCAGCCGAAGATCGATGCCGCGGCCACAATGAACAGCACGGTGGAGGTGGTCTCGACCGTGTCAAGGCAGACCTTCACAAAGCTCTTGAAGGTCAGCGTGCGGTACCAGGCAAACCCGAGGATCAGCGCCCAGACGCAGGCGGCAATCGCGCCTTCCGTGGGGGTGAAGATGCCGGTGGTCATGCCGCCTATCAGCAGCACGGGCGTCATGATGGGCAACACGGCCTGGAAATTGAAGGCTTTGTCGGCCGCAAACAGCGCTACCAGTGCGACGGCCACGGTGATCTGCGGCGGAAAGTTCAGTTTGCCGATCAGCAGCCACAGCAGCAGCGGCCAGCCGATGACCACGGCGGTTTCCACCAGCGCCTTGTTCAGGCGGCTCCACGCGAAGGGGACATCGGCGCCCCAGTTGTTCTTGTGCGCGAAATAGGCCACTGTCAGCATCATCAGGATGGCCATCAGCAGGCCCGGGAGGATGCCCGCCAGGAACAGCGCACCGACGCTGACATTGGCCATCATGCCGTAGATCACAAAGGGCAGGCTGGGCGGAATGATGGGGCCCAGCGTGGCCGAGGCCGCCGTCACGCCCACGGCAAACTCGGTGCTGTAGCCGTGGTCTTTCATGGCCTTGATCTCGATGGTGCCGAGGCCGGCGGCATCGGCAATGGCGGTGCCGCTCATGCCGGCAAACACCACCGAGCCGACGACGTTGACGTGGCCCAGTCCGCCCTTCATCCAGCCGACCAGCGCCAGCGCGTAGTTGTAGATGCGGTTGGTGATGCCGGCGTTGTTCATCAGGTTGCCGGCCAGGATGAAGAACGGCACGGCCAGCAGCGGAAAACTGTCGATGCCGCTGACCATGCGGTGAACCACCACAAAGGGCGGCGAGCTGTTGGTGAACAGGATGTAGACCAGCGACGCCCCGGCCATGGCCATGGCCACCGGCAGGCCGCCGCTCATCAGGAAGAGAAAAATAACCTTCAACATTCAGCGGTCCTCCATCGTGGATTCAGGGCGTTCCAGCACGCTGTAGCCGCGCTGCAGGTGAATGCGCATGACCCAGACCGAGCGCACGGCCATGGCCGCAAACCCCACCAGGCAGACGCCGTACACCAGGTTCATGGGCAGATCGATGATGGTCATCTTGTAGTTGCCCATCTTGTCCATCATTTGCCAGGTCAGCATGACCATGGCGCCCAGGAAGGCGATGCGCAGCACGTCGGTCAACAGGGCCATGCCCCGGGCCAGCCACGCGGGCATGAAGCGATAGAAGAAGTCGACCTGGATGTGGTTGTTCTTGGCCACGCCAATGGCGGCGCCGACGAAGACGGTGGCGATCAGCAGGTAGCGTGCGATTTCTTCCGTCCAGGCGGCGGAATCGTTCATTACATAACGCGTGAAGAACTGGTAGAAAACCGTCAGGCCCAGCGCCCAGAAGAAAAACAGCGCCGCCCAGGCTTCAACGGGCGTGCCGGACAGGTCAACTGCTTCATCCGTGGCGTGGAACTCGCCGTCGTCGCCCATGACCTTGGGCAAGGCGTCAATGTCGGGAATGGAAGTCATGATCGTGGGGTAGTGGGTAATGAGGCCCTTCCCTCCGATGGAGGAAAGGGCGGGAAGCCTTGGCCGGATGGGCAAGACTTACTTGATGGCCTGGATGCGGTCCCAATCCTTCTTGTCGTAGCCCATTGACGCCATGTCCACGGCCTTGACGATGTGATCGCGGAACTCGTCCTTGTTGACCGTGATCAGGTTGATGCCTTTTTTCTTGAACTCGTCCACCAGCTCGCCTTCCCGCTTCTGGATGTCGGCCGTGGCTTTGGCGGCCGCTTCCTGCATCACATCCGTGAAGACTTTCTTGTCGGCATCGCTGAGCTTGGTCCAGACGTGAGGGCCGATCTGCGTGACCAGCGAATCGAGGATGTGGCCGGTCAGGATGATGTTCTTCTGGACCTCATAGAACTTCTTGGCTTCGATGGTGGGCAGCGGGTTCTCCTGTGCATCGACCGTGCCGTTTTGCAGCGCCAGGTAAACCTCGGCAAAAGCGATCGGCGTCGGGTTGGCGCCGCAGGCGCGAGGCAGGGCCATGTAGGCCGGCACGTCGGGCACCCGCATTTTCAGGCCCTTCATCTCTTCGCAGGTCTTGAAGGGTTTGTTGCTGGTGGAGTGGCGCGCGCCGTAGTAGGTGACGGCGACGGTTTGCACGCCGGTCTTCTGTTTGTAGCCGTCGGTCAGTTCCTTGAAGACATCGCTCTTCGCGTATTTCAGCAGGTGCTCCGGGTCGCGGAAGGTGTAGGGGTAGTAGGCTACGCCGATGCGCGGAAAGCTCCGGGCCGCAAACGATGCGCCCGAGATGATGATGTCGACGGTGCCCAGCTGCAAGCCCTGGTTGATGTCGCTTTCCTTGCCCAGCGTGGAAGCCGGGAACACCTGAATCTCGTAGCGGCCGCTGGTGCGCTTCTTGATTTCGTCAGCCGCCCAGACCGACCACTTGTGGTAGGCCTCGGAAGTCTCGTAGACGTGCGCCCATTTCAGCTTGGTCTGCGCCGATGCGATGCCGGAAAAGCCCACAGTGCCTGCCAATAGGGCGCAAGCAGCTATGGTTTTGATAGCGAATCTTTTTGTATTGAATGCGTTCATGTTGTCTCCTCGAAGGGTGGTTGCTGGCAGAAAGGAAATCGACGATGCGCGCCAGCGCGCACCGTCGTGAAGCCTGGGGTCTAAGAGCCTGTTCAATGTCTAAACGAGGCCTCGTTTAGACATTGAACAGGCTCATTGCTCAGTTCTTCAGGTTGAGCTTGGTCACGAGTTGTTTGAAGTTGTCGTTGTCGCGCACCATTTGCGCCTTGAAGGCAGGGCCGTCGGCATAGGCGTAGCCAAGGTTCAGTTTGTCCATCACTTCGCGCATGATGGGCTCTTCGGCCGCCTTTTTGCTGAAGGTCCGAATGGTTTCCACGACTTCAGGCGGTGTGCCTTTGGCCACGCCCAGGCCGCGCCAGGTGCCGATGGACAGGTCGATGTTGCGTTCCTTGAGGGTGGGCACGCTCTCAAAACCCTTGACGCGCTGGTCGGCCATCACACCCAAAATCTTCAGCTTGCCGGCCGCCACATGCACGGCAACCTCAGCCGGGCTCACGCCTACTGCGTCCACATGACCGCCCAGCAGGGCCAGCACGGCGGGGCCTGCGCCCTGGTAGGGGATGTGGTTGAATCTGGCGCCGGTTTTTTCTTCCAGCGACGCGGCCGCCAGGTGCCAGATCGAGCCGTTGCCGGCGTTGCCGACCTTCACGTCGCTGCCGGTCTTTTTGGCGGCGGCGAGGAACTCTTCAATCGTGTTGTAGGGCGAGTCCGCTTTCACGGTGATGGCAGCCGGGTCGGCATTCAGGCGGGCAATCGGGATGAAGTCGTCCTGCGTGATCTTGGTGATGCCCATGTGCGGCAGGATGGTCACCTCCACAAACAGCATGGCAATCTTGTAGCCGTCGGGCCTGGCATTGACCACGTCGGCCAGGCCGATGGCGCCGCTGGCGCCGGGTTTGTTGTAGACCACCAGCGATTGCGTGGTGTATTTTTTGGCGGCTTCGGCATAGGCGCGCGCCAGCGAGTCGGTGCCGCCGCCAGGCTGGAAGGCCACCATCACTTCAATAGGCTTGTTCGGGTAGGCCTGCGCCCAGGCGTTGCCGCAGAGGCTGGTGAGCGCCATAAGGGCTGTTGCCAGCAATTTGCGCGGTGTCAGAAACTTCATGCTTGTCTCGCTTTCGCTTTTTGTTGGAAGGGAAATCCGGGGTGAGGTGAGCGCTGAAAGAAATCGTGACGGGTCATTTCTTTTGTACCTCCTGGCTTTTGGTCCGACTCCAGCTCACGCTGAAACGCTTGTGCGACTGGTCCATGTGCGCATGCATGGCCGCACGCGCGGCATCGGCGTCTCGGTTGCGCACCGCATCAAAAATGGCCTGGTGCTCGGCAATCGCCGAGCGCCACGATTCAACGGTTTCAAAATGCCCGCCCAACCGCTCGAACAACGGGCCGCGACGCGAGTCCCAGAAGCGCTGTATGGTTTCAATCAGCACTACGTTGCCGCAGGACTCGACAACGGCGGTATGAAAAGCGCGGTCGCCTTCCAGCGGCAGCACGCCGCGGTCGGCGTCAAACTGCATGCTGGCGATGGCCTTGTCCATCGCGTCTATGTGTTTGCGCTTGGCCTGGGTGGCGGCCATGGCGGCGACTTCGCCTTCCACCACGCGGCGGGCGCGTATCAATTCCAGGGGTCCCCATTCGTCCGGCGATATCTGCTCGGCCCGGCCACTTCCATTACCGTCGTGGCTGGCGGGCTTGCTTCGGTCCAGAACATAGACACCCGAGCCGGTGCGTACTTCGACCCAGCCTTCAACCTCCATCGCGATCAGAGCTTCGCGCACCGAGGGCCGGCTCACGCCCAGCTGTCGCGCCAGGTCGCGCTCGGCGGGCAGCCGTGCGCCCACGGCCCATTCGCCGGCCGAGATCAGCGTGCGCAGCTGCTCGGCGATCTGGCGGTAAAGGCGTTGCGGTTCGACAGTTTGCAGGGGCATGGGCGGAAAAGGATGAAAAGGTGGGAGCTTTAAGGGTTAGCCAGAATTGGACAAGTGGTAAGACCAATTGATAATCCCATGAAACCCCCGGGACAACATCCGGCAAAACCCTGTAGGAGTGAAGATGAGACTTGAAGGAAAAAAAGCGCTGGTGACCGCAGCCGGCCAGGGAATCGGCCATGCCACCGCACTGGCGCTGGCGGCCGAAGGCGCGCAGGTCTGGGCCACCGACCTGAAACCCGAGCTGCTGGAAAGCTACAAAGGGGCGGCCAACATCACGGCGCTGCCCCTGGACGTGCTGGACAAGGCGGCGATCCAGAAACTGGTAGGCGGCCTGCCGCCCATGGACATTCTTTTTAACTGCGCCGGTTTTGTCCACGGGGGCACAGCCCTGCAGGCCACCGATGCCGATCTTGAGTTCGCCTTCAACCTCAACGTGCGCGCCCAGTTCTGGATGATCCAGGCCGTGCTGCCCGGCATGCAGGCCAAAAAGGGCGGCAGCATTGTCAACATGGCCAGCGTCTGCAGCAGCATCAAAGGCCTGCCCAACCGATTTGTGTATGGCACCACCAAGGCGGCAGTGATTGGCCTCACCAAAAGCGTCGCGGCCGACTTTGTGGGTGACGGCGTGCGTTGCAATGCGATTTGCCCTGGTACGGTAGACACGCCTTCGCTACAGGACCGTATCAATGCCAACGAAGATCCCGTGGCGGCCCGCAAGGCCTTCATCGCACGCCAGCCGCTCGGGCGCCTGGCGCAGGCGCATGAGATTGCCCCGCTGGTGGTCTTTCTGGCCAGCGACGAGGCTGCTTTTGTGACCGGCCAGGCCTACAACGTGGACGGTGGCATCACCATATGAACCAGCTGGACCTGAAGGGGCGCCATGCGGTCATCACCGGTGGTGCGGTCGGCTTGGGTTTTGCGGTGGCTCAGCGCGTGCTGGCGTCGGGCGGCACGGTGACGCTTTGGGACATCAACCCCGAGGCACTGGCCACGGCCAGGGGCGCGCTGGGCGCCGGGGTGCATACGGTAGCCGTCGATGTGGCCAGCCATGCCAGCGTGGTGGAGGCGGTCAAACAAACTGTGGCCCACAACCCTGCTATTGACGCGCTTGTCAACTCGGCCGGCATCACCGGTCCCAACGTCAAGCTGTGGGACTACCCGCCCGAGCAATGGATGCAGGTGCAGCAGGTCAACCTCAACGGCCTGTTCTTCTGCTGCCGTGAACTCGTGCCGCACATGCGTGCACGCAACTATGGTCGCATCGTCAATGTTGCCTCGGTGGCCGGCAAAGACGGCAACCCGAATGCCAGCGCCTACAGCGCGAGCAAGGCCGCGGTGATCGCCCTGACAAAATCCCTGGGCAAGGAACTCGCCGATACAGGTGTGCGCGTCAACTGCATCACACCGGCCGCGGTGAAAACGCCGATTTTTGAGCAAATGACGCCCGAGTTCATACAGTTCATGCTTTCTAAAATCCCCATGGGCCGCTTCGGCACGCCCGATGAGGTAGCCGCCATGGTCGGCTGGCTGTGCACCGAAGATTGCTCGTTCTCAACCGGCGCCGTTTTCGATCTCTCGGGCGGCCGTTCCACTTATTAATCTTTCATCCGATTTATCAAAAGGAAAAACCATGAAACTCGTTCGCTATGGCAACCCCGGCAAGGAAAAGCCCGGCCTTATTGATGCCAACGGCAAGCTGCGCGATCTGAGCGCTGTCATCAAGGACATCGGCCCGGATCAGCTTGGCGATGCTGCGATTGCCAAACTGCGCAAGCTCAAAGCCGACAAGCTGCCGCTGGTCAAAGGCTCGCCGCGTTATGGCAGCCCCGTCACCGGCGTGCCCAAGTTCATCGCCATCGGCCTGAACTACGCCGACCACGCGGCCGAATCGGGCTTGCCGATTCCCGCCGAGCCGGTCGTGTTCATGAAAGCCACCAGCTGCATCCAGGGCCCGAACGACCCCATCATGCTGCCCAAAGGCTCGGTCAAGACCGACTGGGAGGTCGAGCTCGGCGTGATCATCGGCAAGACGGCCCGCTACGTGTCGCAAAAGGAAGCGCTGGACTACGTGGCCGGCTACTGCACCATCAACGACGTGAGCGAGCGCGAATTCCAGATTGAGCGCGGCGGCACCTGGGACAAGGGCAAAGGTTGCGACACCTTCGGCCCGCTCGGCCCCTGGCTGGTCACGCGCGACGAAGTACCCAACCCGCAAAAGCTGGGCCTGTGGCTCGAGGTGAACGGCAAGCGCGTGCAAAAGGGCAACACCAAGACCATGATCTTCAGCGTCGCCAAAATCGTCAGCTACGTCAGCCAGTTCATGACGCTGGAGCCCGGTGACGTTATCACCACCGGCACCCCGCCCGGCGTGGGCCTGGGCATGAAGCCGCCTGTGTACCTGAAGAAGGGCGACAAAATCTCCCTGGGCATCGAAGGCCTGGGCGAGCAGCACCAGACTGTCGTTCCCTACAAGAAGTAGCCCCCACGCTCTCTAGCCGCGTATCCAGGGTGGGGTATTCCACCAGTGGGTGCCGAGGGTCCGGCTTCGCCGGCCCCAGGCGCCGCCCCCTGGAGGGGGGAACAAGCCACACGCAGTGAGCTTGGACGGGGGTGAGCCAACATCCGAGGGTTTACCCGTGTTGGTCCTAGGCCGAATGCCCTAGAAAAGCCTATGGCCTTTGCATGGTCATCAAAGTGTTGCAAAATAGAACGACCGTTCGTTTTATTTTGTAGCACCTCATGGCCATCACAGAACTTCCCGCTAAAGCCTCCCGCGCCCCGGCAACGGGCAGCGCCGTGGCCAAAAGCCAGCAAAAAGGCCAGCAGACCAAGGCCGCCATTGTGGATGCGGCCCTGGGCCTGGCCACGCAGATCGGGCTGGAAGGCCTGAGCATAGGCGCGCTGGCCGAGGTCATGCGCATGAGCAAGTCGGGCGTGTTCGCCCATTTCGGCTCGCGCGAAGAGCTGCAAATCTCCGTTATCCGCGAATACCACGTGCGCTTTGAAGAAGAGGTCTTCTTCCCGGCGCTGCAGCAGCCGCGCGGCCTGCCTCGTCTGGCGGCACTGTTTCATAACTGGATGAAACGCACCTCGCTTGAAATCGACTCGGGCTGCCTTTACATCAGCGGCGCCGTCGAATTTGACGACAGGCCCGGCCCGGTGCGCGATGCGCTGGCGGGTTCGGTACGAACCTGGCTGGCCGCCATGTACCGCGCTGTGGTGCAGGCCAAAGAGGCTGGTCACCTGCATGCTGACGCTGACGAGCACCAGATGGCCTTTGAGATCCACGGCCTGATCCTGGCGCTGCACTACGAAGCCCGCTTCCTCAAGACGCCGGGCTCCATGGATCGCGCCAATACCGGCTTTGCCAACATCCTGGCGCGCTATGGCAGCGACGCCCCCCTTTCCACCTTGCCGAAGAAAGCTTCCGGCAAGGCATCCCCTTCCAAACCAGTTTAAGCAAAAGGAATCCACCATGCCTCAGTACAGCCCGCCCCTGCGCGACATGCAATTCGTCATGCACGAAGTGCTCAAGGTCACCGATGAATTCAAGGCCATCCCAAAGCATGCGGACGTCGATGTCGAGACCATCAACGCTGTACTCGAGGAGGCCGGAAAGTTTGCCGCTGAAGTGACTTTTCCGCTGAACATCAGCGGCGACGAAGAGGGTTGCAAGCTCGACAAGACGACACACGAAGTCACGCCGCCCAAAGGCTTCAAGGAAGCTTACGCGCAGTACGTCGAAGGTGGCTGGGCCGCGCTCAGCTGCGACCCGGAATATGGCGGCCAGGGCCTGCCTTTTGTGCTGAACCAGTGCCTCTATGAAATGCTGAACTCGGCCAACCAGGCCTGGACCATGTACCCGGGCCTGTCGCACGGCGCTTACGAAGCCCTGCATGCCCACGGCACCGACGAACAGAAAAAGCTCTACCTGCCCAAGCTCACCAGCGGCGAATGGACCGGCACCATGTGCCTGACCGAGCCGCACTGCGGCACCGACCTGGGCCTGTTGCGCACCAAGGCCGAACCGCAACCCGACGGCACCTACCGCCTGACCGGCAACAAGATCTTCATCAGCGCCGGTGAACACGACATGGCCGCCAACATCGTGCACCTGGTGCTGGCCCGCCTCCCTGATGCGCCCCAGGGCAGCAAGGGCATCAGCCTGTTCGCGGTGCCCAAGTTCAACATCGGCAAAGACGGCGCCATCGGCTCGCGCAACGGCATCTACTGTGGCGGCCTGGAGCACAAGATGGGCATCCACGGCAACGCCACCGCGCAGATGGTGCTGGAAGACGCTGTCGGCACCATGGTGGGCGCGCCCAACAAGGGCCTGGCCGCGATGTTCGTGATGATGAATGCCGCACGCCTGGGCGTGGGCAACCAGTCGCTGGGCCTGACCGAAGTAGCCTTTCAAAATGCGCTGGCCTACGCCAAGGACCGTATCCAGATGCGTTCACTGTCCGGCGTCAAAGCCAAAGACAAACCGGCCGACCCGATCATCGTGCACCCCGACGTGCGCAAGATGCTGTTGACGGCCAAGGCCTATGCCGAAGGCGGCCGGGCGCTGGCGATTTACTGCACGCTGCTACTCGACAAGGAACTGCATCACCCCGATGAAAAAGTGCGCAAGGACTCCGGCGAAATCGTTGCACTGCTCACGCCCATCGTCAAAGCCTTCCTGACCGACAACGGCCACATCTCCACCAACGCCTGCATGCAGGTTTTCGGCGGCCACGGCTTCATCAAAGAGTGGGGCATGGAGCAGTTTGTGCGCGACAACCGCATCAACATGATTTACGAAGGCACCAACACCGTCCAGTCGCTGGACCTGCTGGGCCGCAAGGTGCTGGGCAACAATGGCGCCACGCTGAAGAAATTCGGCAAGGTGATCGGTGCGCTGATCGCCGAAGAAGGCGTCAACGAGAAGATGGCCGAGTTCATCAACCCGCTGGCTTACCTGGCCGACCAGATGACCAAGTTCACCACCGAGCTGGGCTTCAAGGGCTTCCAGAACCCCGACGAAGTGGGCGCCGCCGCAGTGGACTACCTGCGCGTGGCCGGCCACCTGGTGTTTGGCTACTTCTGGGCATTGATGGCGCAAACCGCGCTGCGTGAAATTGCTGCCGGCAACACCGACAAGTTCTATGTCGCCAAACTGCAAACCGCACGCTTCTACTTCGCCAAGCTGTTCCCCGAAACCGCAACGCTGATGCGCACCGCACGCTCGGGCAGCAAGGCGCTCATGGAAACAGACGAAGCACTGGCCTGAACCATCTGAACAGATCAAGGGAGACACCACCATGAAACGCAATTTGTTGTTCCTGGCATTCAGTCTTTTCGCTATCCCCGCGCTTGCCCAGAACACGCCCGTAGGCTTGTGGCGCGGTTTCGATGAAAAAACCGGCGACCCCAAAGTCGAGGTGCGTATTGTCGACACAGGTGGCGTGTTGAGCGGAAAAGTCGAAAAGCGCCTGTCCCCGGGCGTCAAACCCGACGACATCTGCACCGAATGCACGGATGACCGCAAGGACAAGCCTCGGCTGGGCCTTGAGATCATTCGGGGCGCCAAGAAGTCACCCGATGGCGACGTTTGGGAAGGCGGCAAGATACTCGACCCCGAGAACGGCAAAAGCTATTCCCTCAAGATGACACCCGTTGAGGGTGGCAAGAAGATGGAAGTCCGCGGTTCAATCGGGCCTTTTGGCCGCACCCAAACCTGGGTGCGTGTGCAATGAGCATGCTGAAAGTGAGGACTCGCCATGGGTGAAGCCATTTCCCGTTTGCGGTCACTGCCTTTCGGCGCCGGTGGCAGCACTGTGCCGGCCGCGCGCCGCTGGTATGGCCACCATCTTCTCAAGAAGCCGTTTTTCGGCCGCTTTATGAAACCCTGGCGTTGGCCCGCGGACGTGCCGCAAGAAGGCTGGGAACGGGTGCAGATAGCCAGCCGAAGCACCAGCCAGCTTGAGGCCATCGTGGCGCGTACACCGCTGGCACCGCGCGGTGTGGTGGTGTGCGCCCATCCCATGGGTTTTGCCTGCAAGGGTTTTTGGCTGCGCCACGGCCATGCCCAGGCGCTACTCGATGCGGGCTTTCATGTGGTGGCTTTCGACTTCAACGGTTTCGGTGAAAGCCCGTCGACCAACTTCGATTACCCCGGTGACGTGATATCGGTGGGCTCCTGGGCGCGTGGCGCTTTTGCCGGGCTGCCGGTGCATGCGCTGACGGCGTCTTTCGGCGCGATCAACACGCTGAGTGCGATTGACGAAGCGGATTTTCCTTACGACAAGGTGGTGGCTGAAGCTTGCGCGCCCTCGCTGCCCGATTTCTGGAAAGCTTATCCTTTTGCCCATGCCGTGCTCAACATCAGCCGGCGCATTAACCCGCAAGGCGAGTTGCGCCTGCGGCCCGTACACCACCTTGCCAACATGCGCGACGTAGACGTGCTGCTGATCCACAGCCAGGGCGACCGCTGGACGCCGGTACATTTCGGCGATGCCTTGCAGCAGGCTGCTTCACGGCCTGAACGCATCCAGCGCCTGATCCTCGAACGCGCCGACCACACCCACGGCATGCGCGACGAGCCACAACGCTACTGGAGCGCTGTGCTCGAATTTTTCAACCAGATTCCCTCAACCAGGTCTTAACCATGTCCCGATTCCAAGTCAAAAAAGTCGCCGTCCTCGGCGCCGGTGTCATGGGCGCGCAGATCGCCGCCCATCTGGTCAACGTCAAGGTGCCGGTGGTGCTGTTTGACCTCGCGGCCAAGGACGGCCCGAAGAACGGCATCGTCATCAAGGCGGTCGAAGGCCTCAAGAAGCTCAAGCCAGCGCCGCTGGGTGTGCCCGAAGACGCGGCGCTGATCCAGCAAGCCAACTACGAAGAGAACATGGAGCTGCTCAGGGAGTGCGACCTCATCATCGAGGCGATTGCCGAGCGCATGGACTGGAAGACCGACCTGTACCACAAGATCGCGCCCTTCATTGCCGAGGGCGCCATCGTGGCCAGCAATACCTCGGGCCTGTCCATCACCAAGCTCAGCGAGGCGCTGCCCGAGTCCATCAAGCCGCGCTTTTGCGGCATTCACTTCTTCAACCCGCCGCGCTACATGACGCTGGTGGAGCTGATCAACACGCCGACCACCGAACCCAAGGTGCTGGACGACCTGGAGGCCTTTGTCACCAGCGCGCTGGGCAAGGGCGTGATCCGTGCCCACGACACACCCAACTTCATCGCCAACCGCGTGGGCATCGCCAGCATGCTGGCTACCATCAAGGAAGCCGAAACTTTCGGTCTGACCTATGACGTGGTCGACGACCTCACCGGCAAGAAGCTGGGCCGCGCGAGCTCGGGCACCTTCCGCACCGCCGACGTGGTGGGCCTGGACACCATGGCCCACGTCATCAAGACGCTGCAAGACAACCTGGGCCCCGGCAAGGTCGAAGACCCGTTCTCCGATGTCTACGGCACGCCGCCCGTGCTGGCCAAGTTGCTCGAATCCAAAAGCCTGGGCCAGAAGACCGGCGCCGGCTTCTATAAAAAGCAAGGCCGCGACATCCTGCGCCTGGACCCGGAGAGCATGGAATACGTGCCCGCCGGCGCCAAGGCCAATGAAGTCGTCGGTCGCATGCTGAAGAAGCCCGCGGGCGAACGCCTCAAGCTCTTGCGCGAGGCCGAAGGCGCTGAAGCGCGTTTTCTCTGGGCCATCCTGCGCGACCAGTTTCACTATGCTGCGGTGCACCTGGAAAGCATCGCCGAAACCGCACGCGACATCGACTTCGCCATGCGCTGGGGCTTTGGCGCCAAGCAAGGCCCCTTCGAGTTGTGGCAGCAAGCCGGCTGGAAGCAGGTCGCTACCTGGATCCAGGAAGACATTGATGCAGGCAAGGCGCTGTCCAAGGCGCCGCTGCCCGAGTGGGTGTTCAAGGGCCCGGTGGCCGACGCCGGTGGCGTGCACACGGCCGAAGGCTCGTGGAGCGCCTCGGCCAAAAAATTCATCCCTCGCCGCAAGCTGCCGGTCTATGAGCGCCAGTTCTTCCCCGAAGACGTGCTCGGTGCCAAGGCACCTGCTTTTGAGACGGCAGGCACCACGCTGCATGAAGACGACGCGATCCGCCTCTGGACGCTGGACGGTGCGGATGGCGACGTGCTGATCGCCAGCATCAAGACCAAGATGCACGCCATCAGCCCGGACGTGGCCGAAGGTCTGGCGATGGGTGTGGACCTGGCCGAGAAAAGCTACAAGGGCATGGTCATCTGGTCGAATGACGAGATGTTCTCTGCCGGCGCCGACCTGCAAGCCATGCTGCCCGCCTTCATGATGGGCGGCGCCAAGGCGATTGAAGGGGCCGAGGCCGAACTGCAGAACGTGATGCTCAAGCTGCGCTACGCGGCGGTTCCCGTGGTGTCGGCGATTCGCGGCCTGGCGCTGGGCGGCGGTTGCGAAATGGCAGTGTATTCGGCCAAACGTGTCGCCGCGATGGAAAGCTATATCGGCCTCGTCGAAGTCGGTGTGGGCCTGGTGCCCGGCGCCGGTGGCCTGGCCTACATCGCCCGCCGTGCCGCGGAAAACGCCGGCACCTCGACCAACAAGGACATCCTGCCTTTCCTCACCGAAGGCTTCACGGCCGCCGCGATGGCCAAGGTGGGCACCAGTGCCATCGAAAGCCGCAAGATCGGTTACCTGCTCGACAGCGACGTGATCGTGCCGAACAAGGACGAGCTGCTGTTCGTCGCGCTGAATGAAGCGCGCGCGCTGTTCAACTCCGGCTACCGCGCACCGCACAAGCGCCAGTTCCCGGTGGTGGGCCGCAGCGGCCTGGCCACCATCAAGGGCCAGCTGGTCAATATGCGCGACGGCGGCTTCATCAGCGCGCACGACTTCCATATTGCGAGCCTGATCGCGAATGTGGTCTGCGGCGGGGACGTCGATGCCGGCACGCTGGTGACGGAAGAGTATTTGATGACCCTGGAGCGCAAAGCTTTCTGCTCTCTTCTTGAGCATCCAAAAACCCAGGAGCGAATCATGGGAATGATGAGCACTGGCAAACCTGTTCGTAACTGATGACCAGCCAAACCGCCATGAGCGATCACAAGCCCAACCGCCTGGCACGGCAACTGCAGCGGCTCGAGGAAGTGCCGGCCTTTGCGCGCGGCTGGTTTCGCAGCGTGGTGCTGCGCCGCGCTGTGCCTTTTACCGGAACCGCCGGTCTGGACTTCCTCGAGATGGGCACAGGCCGGGTCGAGATCGGCATCAGGAATGAGAAGAAGGTACAGAACCACATTGGCGGCGTGCACGCCTCTGCGATGAACCTGCTGGCGGAAACCGCCACCGGCATGGTGGTCGGCATGAATGTGCGCGACGACTGCATCCCGCTGGCCAAGGAACTGAAGATGGCGTTTAAAAAGCGCGCCACCGGCGCCTTGCGCGCCGTGGCCACGCTGAGCGATGAACAGCGCGCCGCCATGCAGGCCAGCGACAAGGGTGAAGTCACTGTGCCGGTCATCGTGACCGATGAAGCCGGCGTCAACCCGGTCGAATGCGAATTTGTCTGGGCCTGGATTCCCTCCGGCCCGCGGAAAAGTTAACCGAGAAATTGAAGGAAACCATCATGGCCAAACAAGTCCAGGAAGCCTATATCGTCGCCGCCACCCGCACGCCCATCGGGCGCTCGGGCCGCGGCTATTTCCGCAATATGCGGCCCGACGACCTGCTGGTCAAGGCGCTGCAGGCCGCGCTGGCGCAAGTGCCTTCGCTCGATCCGAAGGCAATTGAAGACATCATCTGCGGCTGCGCGATCCCCGAAGGCCCGCAAGGCCTGAACGTGGCGCGCATAGGCGCGGTGCTGGCCGGCCTGCCCACCAGCGTGGGCGGCATCACCGTCAACCGCTTTTGCGCCTCCGGCCTCTCGGCGATCCAGATGGCGGCCGACCGCATCCGCGTGGGCGAGGCCGACGTGATGATCGCCGCCGGCACCGAGAGTATGAGCATGGTGCCCATGTCCGGCAATTCTCCTTCGCTGTCACCCAATATGTTCATGAACGACGAGAACGTCGGCATCGCCTACGGCATGGGCCTGACGGCCGAAAAGGTGGCGCAGCAATGGAAAGTTTCGCGCGAGGCGCAGGACCAGTTCGCGCTCGAGTCGCACCTCAAGGCCATCAAGGCGCAGCAGGCCGGCGAGTTCAGCAACGAGATCACGCCGGTTGAAGTGACCGACCGCACGGCCAACCTGGAAACCGGTGAAGTTATCAGCAAGACCCGCACCGTGAGCCTTGACGAAGGCCCGCGCCCCGACACCTCGCTCGAAGGCCTGGCCAAACTCAAGACGGTGTTTGCCGCGCGCGGCTCGGTCACGGCCGGGAACAGCTCGCAGACGTCCGACGGCGCGGGTGCGCTGGTGCTGGCCAGCGAAAAAGCGGTCAAGGACTTCGGCTTGAAGCCGCTGGCCCGCTTTGTCAGCTATGCCGCCAAGGGCGTGCCGCCCGAGATCATGGGCATAGGCCCGATCGAAGCCATTCCTGCTGCCTTGCGCTACGCCGGCCTCAAGCAGGAAGACATCGACTGGTTTGAACTGAACGAAGCGTTTGCCGCGCAGTCGCTGGCGGTGATCAACACACTCAAGCTCGATGCCAGCAAGGTCAACCGCATGGGCGGCGCCATCGCGCTGGGCCATCCCCTGGGCGCGACCGGTGCGATCCGCGCCGCGACCGTGATCCATGCGCTGCATCGCCACCAGCTCAAGTACGGGATGGTGACCATGTGCGTAGGTATGGGTCAGGGCGCTGCGGGTATTTTCGAGCGCGTGTAAGGCCGTCGGCGGCGGCCCCGCTGTCGCGCTTGCGGCAGCGGTTATGGCAGCTGCGGGGCAGACTGGGCTTTTCCTGACTGGAGACAGAAGATGGAGCGAATCACGGTTCTGACCCAGGACTCCTGGGCGCTGGCAGCGACGGTATTTGCAGCGGAGCCCGCGGGAGGCGAGGCCCGCGGCGGCGTACTGCTGGCCGGTGCGATGGCCACGCCCCAGCAACATTACGAGCCCTTCGCCCGCTGGTTGGCCGCGCAAGGCTTTACCGTGCTGACGCTCGACTACCGCGGCACTTTTGCCTCCGGCGGTGAGCGCGTGGCGTCCACTGATGCCACCTTCGATACCTGGGGCCAGCAGGACGTGAGCGCCGCTGCCCGGTTCCTGCGGCAACGCGTGCCGGACCTCCCGCTTTACTACCTGGGGCACAGCCTGGGCGGGCAATTGTTTGCCAGCTCCGAAACCACTCACCTCTTTCAGCGTGCCGTCCTGGTTGCCAGCGGCAGCGGTTACTGGCCGCGCCTGCGCAACGCCGTGCCGCGTTGGGGCCTGTTTGCCGCCACCCAGATCTGGGCGCCCTTGCTGGTACCGTTGTTCGGTTATTTCCCGGGCAGAAAACTGCGCAAGGTTGGCAACATTCCCGCAGGTGTGATGCGGCAATGGACGCGCTGGTGCCGCCATCCGGACTACCTGGCGCGTGATGCCCACCAGCGTGAACGTTTTGAACGCGTGCAGACGCCCATCACCTACTTCAACTCAAGCGATGACGAGGTCTTTTCACAGTGGTCGTCAGACCGGTTTGTGGCCTTGTTCGGTGCGCGACGTGAACCGGTGCAATGCATGACCCTTGAGCCGGAAAATCTGGGTGTCAGGCATATAGGCCACTTCGGCTACTTTCGCGACAAGCTGCGTGCCAGCTTCTGGCCCCAGCTGGTGCAACACCTTCACGCCTGATGCGTGTGCCCGGTTTCAGTTCATCCATTTCCAGGAGCACGTGATGCAGATGCAGATCCTCAGTTCAGGCACGGCGCAACTGTCCACTCGCGTTTATGCGCCTTCTTCGCCTGCGCGTGCCAGCGTGGTCATCGGTGGCGCCATGGGTGTGCGGCAAGACTATTACGCACCGTTTGCGCAGTGGCTTTCTGCCCAGGGCTTTTGCGTCACCACTTTTGACTACCGGGGTTCGGGCGAGTCCTTGCCCAACACCGCCAGCGGCAGCCTGCGTGGTTTCAAGGCCGACCTGCTCGACTGGGCCGCCGACTATGAGGCTGTGGTGGATGCCGCCAAGGCAGCCTTGCCGGATACACCGCTTTACCTGCTGGGTCACAGCCTGGGTGCGCAGCTGCCGGGTTTCCTGAAAAATCAGGACAAGATCGATGGCCTCGTCAGCATTGCGGCAGGAAGCGGTTACTGGCGCGACAACGCACCGCAGCTCAGGCGCCTGATTCTGTACTTCTGGTATGTGCTGGTGCCTTTGGCCACGCGTCTTTGCGGTTATTTCCCCGGGCGCAGGCTCAAAAAAGTCGGCGACCTGCCAGCCGGCGTGATGCTGCAGTGGCGCAAGTGGTGCCTGGATCCGCACTACAGCGTGGGGGCCGAGGGAGAAAGCGCACGGCTGAGTTATGGGCGGGTCAGTTTTCCGGTGACTGCGCTGTCCATGACAGACGACGAGCTGATGACCTGGCGCGGCACGCAAAACCTCATCAACCTGTACAGCAATGCACCGCGCAGCTTTGAACGCATCGCACCGGCAGACCTCAAGGTCAGGCGCATCGGGCATTTTGGCTTCTTCCGCGAACAGTTCAACCAGACCTTGTGGCCGCGCGCCCAGCAGATCATCGACGGCATGACCGGTGCCGCCAAAGCCCCGGTTTGAAGCGGAAAGCTCCATCACACCTGCCGACATGACAAGCACGCATACTTTTGACGACGCGCTCAGGCTGGAAGCTGCCGGCAGCGACAGGCCCGACACCTGGCTGGGTCACAGCAGCCCTGAGTACTGGAACATGGTGGGCCCCTTCGGCGGCACTACCGCGGCCACGGCCCTGCGTGCCATCCTGCTGCACCCGGCGCTGTTGGGCGAGCCGATCGCGCTGACTGTGAACTATGCGGCGGCCATGGCAGAAGGGCCGTTCACCGTCACGGCCAGGCCGGCCCGCACCAACCGTTCCACCCAGCATTGGGTAGTGGAGTTGTCGCAGGACGGCGACGTCGCCGGTGCCGTGATGACAGCCACAGCCGTCACGGCCGTGCGGCGCGAGACCTGGAGCCTCAACGACACGCCCATGCCCGCGGTCACGCTGGCCGACGCTGCGGACCGGCTGCGATTTTCAACATCCGCATGGACCAACCGCTACGACATGCGGCCGGTGCGCGGCGCGATTCCGCACGTTTGGGACGGCAGCGGCGTAGACAGCCTCACGCAGCTATGGGTGCGCGACGACCCGCCGCGCCCGCTCGATTTCCCGGCGCTGGCGGCCATGTCTGACGTGTTCTACCCGCGTGTTTGGCTGCGCCGCGCCACGCGCGTGCCCGCAGGTACGGTTTCCATCACCACTTACTTCCATGCGGACAGCCGACAGCTAGCGCAATGCGGCGACGGCTTCTTGCTGGGCCAGGCCCGGGCCCAGGCCTTTCGCAACGGCTTTTTTGACCAGACTGCGCAGCTGTGGAGCGAAGCCGGAGTGTTGCTGGCTACCAGCACGCAGGTTGTTTATTACAAAGAATAGGCCCGCAGGACAGCATGCATGGCTGGCCCCTACACTTGCGTCTTAACGGAAAACATATGAACACTCCTACCCCCATTTCCACCGGCAGCATTCCCGAAATCCTGAGCCACGTCGATGCAGGCGTGATGACCATCACGCTCAACCGTGTGGACAAAAAAAATTCCATCACTTCGGCCATGTATGGCGCCATGGCCGATGCACTGGAGTCGGCCCACCATGATGCGGCTGTTCGTGTGGTGGTGATCCAGGGACATGAAACCATTTTTTCCGCCGGCAACGACATCGGCGACTTCCTTAACAAGCCGCCTTCAACGCCCGATTCGCCGGTTTTCCGTTTCCTGCGCGGCATCAGCAGCTTTCCCAAACCGCTGATAGCCGCTGTGTGCGGCCCCGCGGTCGGCATAGGCACCACGCTGCTGCTGCACTGCGACCTGGTCTACGCCGGGGACAATGCTGCATTTTCCATGCCCTTCGTCAACCTGGGCCTGTGCCCTGAAGCCGCGTCGAGCTTTCTGGTACCGCAGCTAATGGGCTACCCGCGTGCCGCCGAGGCACTGCTGCTGGGCGAGCCCTTCACCGCCGAAACAGCACTTGAGATCGGCCTGATCAACCGCATCGTGCCGCCCGCCGAGGCCAATGCGCTGGCACAGCGGCAGGCGCAAAAGCTGGTGGCCAAACCACTCAGTGCACTGATGGAAACCAAGCGCCTCATGAAAAAAGGCAACGCCACCGTGGTGGCAGAGCGCATGGCTGAAGAAGGTGCAAGTTTCGGCCGCATGCTGGGCGAACCCGCTGCGCGCGAAGCCTTCACCGCCTTTATGGAAAAGCGCCGGCCAGACTTCAGCGCAGTCTGAAGCCTGTGCCCGAAGGGCTACTGCGAAGCAGGCCGGTGTCAATAGCCCCCGCCCGAATTTCGGCATTGCGGTTCACGGTACCTTGGGTTCGATAATTTTGTGTGAAATCGGCCTTTAGGGCTTATATAACGGGCGCAAGAAGCTACTAAAAAGATAGCAGTTGTATGACGCCTCAAATCTCGAAGCGGATTCCCTGCGCCAGCGGCAAGCTGCTGCCGTAGTTGACGGTATTGGTCGCGCGGCGCATATACGCCTTCCACGAATCCGATCCCGACTCGCGCCCGCCACCGGTTTCTTTCTCGCCACCAAAGGCGCCGCCGATTTCTGCGCCGCTGGTGCCGATGTTGACGTTGGCAATGCCGCAATCGGAGCCGCGCGCAGAGGTGAACTGCTCGGCCTCGCGCAGGTCCTGCGTGAAGACCGCCGATGACAAGCCATGAACCACGGCGTTGTTTAGTGCAATGGCTTCGTCAAAAGTATCGTAAGGCACGACGTACAAAATTGGCGCGAAGGTTTCGTGCAACATCGGGCCGGCCTGCTCCTTCAACTCCACAATGGCAGGTCGCACATAGTGGGCTGTGCCGTCGCCTGGTTGGCGCTCACCAAAATGCACGGTGGCGCCCAGCTTCTTCGCTTCGCCCAGGGCCGCTTGCATGGCGTCAAATGCGCGGCCATCGATCAACGGGCCGACCAGCGTGCCGTCTTTCAGGGGGTTGCCGATGGGCAGGCGTTCAAACACGGCGACGAGGCGTTTGACCAGCTCCGGGTAGATCGAGCGGTGAACGATCAGGCGGCGCAGGCTTGTGCAGCGTTGGCCCGCAGTGCCGGCGGCAGCAAAGGCTGCGCCGCGCACCACCAGCTCCAGATTTGCCGACGGGCAGACGATGGCCGCGTTGTTGCCGCCCAGCTCCAGCAGCGAGCGTTTGAAAAGGCCGGCGCAGGCAATCGCCACGTTCTTGCCCATGGCGGTGGAGCCGGTGGCGCTCACCAGCTTCACATGCGGGTGCTTGACCAGCACCTCGCCGGTGGCGCGCTCGCCGATCAGCAGCTCGCTCAGTCCTTCGGTGGCCAGGCCGAGGTCTTTCGCCGTTTGCAGCAGGAGGCCGTTGAGGGCGATGGCCGACAGCGGTGTTTTCTCTGACGGCTTCCAGGCCAGCGTGTTGCCGCATACCATCGCCAGCGCGGCGTTCCAGGCAAACACCGCCATCGGGAAGTTGAAGGCCGAGATGATGCCGACCACGCCCACGGGGTGCCAGGTTTCCAGCAGCTTGTGGTCGGGCCGCTCGCTGGCAATCGTGAGGCCGTAGAGCTGGCGCGAAAGGCCCACGGCGAACTCGCAGATGTCGATGACTTCCTGCACCTCGCCCAGGCCTTCCTGCAAAATCTTGCCGGTCTCCAGCGAGATCAGCCGGCCCAGCTCTGCCTTGTGGCGGCGCACGGTTTCGCCAAAAGCGCGCACCAGTTCACCGCGTTTGGGTGCGGGCACATTGCGCCAGGCTATGAAACGCTGGTGTGCGCCGTTCAGTGCGCTGTCGACTTCGTTGGCGCTGTGGATGGCTACGCGCGCCAGGAGGCTGCCATCGATGGGAGTGACCACTTCGATGGCCGCGGACGCCTTGCTGCCGAGGTCGGCGTTGACGCCCAGGGTTTTAAAGAGGGATGAAACGTCGCTGGAGTGACTCATGCGGAAGTCCTTTCGTGGGTTGTCCTGAAATCGGAAGCTGTGTGGGTGGCGAGGCTTTGCAGCCCGCGGCCCAGGCGCTCGGCGCCTTGCTGCAGCGCGGCCTGTGATGGGTTGGCAAAACTCAAACGCAACCAGGGTTGTGCGGCGTTGCTGATGCTGAAGGCGGCGCCTGGTACTACCAGCACTCGATGCCGAAGCCCGAAGTCCACCCAATCTTTTGTCGGCAACAGGGGCAAGTCCCTGCGCAGTCGTGCCCAGACAAACATGCCGCCTTGCGGCGCATCGAATTCGAGCAACCCGCCGGCATGCGCGCGCAAGGCGTTGGCCAGCGTGGCGCCTTTGGCCGCGTAGGCTGTGCGCAGCGAGGCCAGGTGCGACGCGAGGCGGTAGGAGCCCAGCATGGTCGCCAGCGTGAGCTGCTCCAGCGAACCGCTGTGCACGTCGGCCGCCTGCTTGGCCAGCACCACCGCGCGCAGAATGTCCGCCGGTGCGAGGAGCACACCCAGGCGAAGGGCAGGGGCCACCACTTTGGAGTAGCTGGTCATGTAGGCGACCTGCGCGGGCGAGCCGGCCTGCTGGTTGAGTTGTGCGAGCGGAGGTGGCGGCGCCTCGCCAAACCACAACTCACCATACGGGTCGTCTTCCATCAAGGTCACGCCGTATTGCGCGGCCAGTTCGAGCAGGCGCACGCGCCGCGCCAGCGGCATCACGGCGCCGGTCGGGTTGGCAAAGTTGGGCACCACATACAGCACGCGCGGGCGTTCGGCCTGCAGAATGGATTCGAGCCGGTCGATATCCATGCCCTGTGCGTCGGTTGGGACTTCAATCAGCCGCGCGCCCGCAAAACGAAAAGCCTGCAGTGCCGCAGGATAGTTAAACGACTCGACCGCGATGCCTTCGCCCGGTTCGATGAGTACGCGGGCCAACAAATCGATGGCCTGCTGCGAACCGGTGGTAATGAGCAACTCGCTCGCCTTGGCCGCCAGTCCGCGGTGTGTGAGCAGGGCCGCGCTGGCTTCACGCAGCTCGGGCAGGCCTTCGGTAGCGCCGTACTGCAGGTTGCGGCCTTGCAGTTTGCCGGTCACGTCCTGCAGCGATTCACGCAGCCAGTCGGCAGGCAGCAGGGCCGGATCGGGGTGCCCGCCGGCCAGCGAAATCATGCCCTCCTGGCCGGCCAGTGCCAGCATGGCGCGTATCGGTGAGCCGCTGGCCTGCGCGTACAGCGCACGCACAGCGCTCATGCGCGTGCAGCCGTCATGCCGAAAATGCCGGTGGCGTTGCCGGCGTCAAAGGCCAGGTCCAGCCGCGGCGCCTGCACGGGGTCGTTTGCTGCGATGGGTATCAGTGCATCACGTGTGATGAATTCATAGAAGGATCCCGGCACGTCGCGCGTGACGCGGCCCTGCGCGGTGATGAACTCGCGCTGCACCGTGGCCGCACGGAAGGCCGTCTGCCGCACACGCCCGCTGGCCGACACCTCGACCTTGTCCTTGATGGGCCGGCCCAGCGCGCGCTGGCGTTCGGCCACCGCGTCCACGTCACTTACACGGTCGGTGGCATGGTTGAAGGCATTGCCTTCGGTGGCAATCCACGCCATCTCGGCGGATTCGGCCAGCAGCAATTCATAGTCGTCCATGCCAAACACGCCGTGCTGGCGGTCAAAGCATTGCAGCAGCTGTGGCAGCAAGCGCAGTGCCAGTGCCAGGGGCAGCATGCCATCGCGTGTGAGCTGCTCCAGGTCGGCCACGTCCTGCGGGCCCAGTGGATCGCGCGAGGTCGACAGCACGCGTGTCACGGCCGACTGGAAGGGCGTGGAGAACTGCTCGGGGTGCAGTTCAGACACAAAAAACTGCGCGATGTCCTCAGGAAAATCGCGGTGGCTGTAGGCGCGGCCGGTCATCTTCAGGCGCGGCAGCGGGTAGGTGCCCTGCAGTTCAAAACCCAGCGGGCGCAGCACGCGGGTGAAGGCCGCTTCGCCCGCGGGCAGGGCGCCGCTGGCCCAGCGCACGGTACGCAGCGCGCCGTGGTCAAACACCACCTGGCGCTTTTGCGCCACCACGTCGCTGGCGATATAGTCCTGCCCGGCCGGCACACGCTGCACCAGGCCGTGAAACAGCGCCATGTTCAGCGCCTGGGCCAACTCGGCCCGGGTGACGATGCCCGAAGCGGCTTGCTGTAGCGACGGGTGAACGTACATCTGTTCATGGATATTTTTGACGGCTTCGGCTGGCAGGCAGCAGGCGAGGAGCTTCTTAAGATGGGTCATATCAGTCGTGTAATTGGCAGGTGAAAGCCGGATTTTCGGCAGTTTCAGCGCCACGCACAAAGGATGTATTTCGATGGAGCCATGAGATATATTCATGCGATGCGCCGAAAAATCCCATCCACCCAGGCCCTGCTGGCCTTTGAAGCGGCGGCCCATCGCGGCAGCTTTACGCTGGCGGCACAAGACCTCTCGGTGAGCCAGAGCGCGGTCAGCCACCAGATTCTGGGCCTCGAGCAGGATCTGGACGTGAGCCTTTTCCTGCGCCTGCCTCGCCAGCTGGAACTGACGGACGCCGGCCGCTCGTTGCTGGCGCGTGTCAGCCCCGCGCTGGATTCACTCGAGGCCGCCATGCTGGACCTGGTGTCCTCCAAAGGCGAGGGCGGCACGCTGGAGCTGGGCGTGGTGCCCACCTTTGCCACCAAGTGGCTGATCCCGCGCATGCCGTCTTTTTTGAAAGCGCACCCGCATGTGACGCTGAACCTGGCCACGCGCCTGCAGCCTTTTGATTTTTCACTGACGGGGCTGGACGCTGCCATCCATTACGGCCGGCCCGACTGGCCCGGTACCGAGTCTGAATACCTGATGGGTGAAGACAGCGTGGTGGTGTGCAGCCCGGCGCTCATGAAAAAGCGGCAACTGCGCCGCCCCGCCGATGTTCTGAAGTTCACCCTCATCCACCAGAGCACGCGCCCGCATGCCTGGCGCGACTGGTTCCAGCTGGCCGGCATTGACGACGCGCAAGGCGCAGGCACGGGCCCCAAATACGAACTCTTTTCCATGATCGCGCAGGCAGTGAAGGCCGGGCTGGGGCTGGCGGTGCTGCCGCGCTTTCTGGTGGCCGACGACATCGCCGACGGCACGCTGGCTGTGCCCTTTGATCTTTCGCTGAGCTCTGACTTTGCCTACTACCTGGTCTGGCCTTCACAGAAAACCAGTTGGCGGCCGTTGGTGCAGCTGCGCGGCTGGTTGCGCGAGCAGGCGATTTCTTTGCCTTGATCCCGCGTGCCTCAGTCGACGCTTTTTCCTGAGTTCCATAGCTGTACAAGGCCCAGAGCCAGCATGAGCGTCCCCAGTGCCATCCAGATGCCGATAATTCCGCGCGGCCCCATCACTTCGAAGGCCCAGATCTTTGTCCAGGCCCACTTGCCGGTAAAGGGCGGAACGGAAGGCGTGAGCCATTCCATCCAGGCCAGGCAAAACGAAATCGCTGCGATTCCCAGTTTTGCAATGGCGCGCTCTTTGACCGAAAAGCCCGCGCGTTGCTTCTTGGCGAGTTCGTTGTCCATGGGGCTCCTTCTTTTAAGCCTGGCAGAAAAATTGTCGTTGTGTGAGTGTCTCAGGTGCTGTCCGCTGGAGCCAGGCTCTGCGCCGGCCGCCGCAGCGTGCTGTCAAACGGATTGATCTGCGCACTGATGGCCGTGGCTTCGCGCTTGAGCAGCTCCACCACCGTGGGCAGGCGATCGGGGCTCAGGCGTGACGAGATCGTGCCCACGCTGAGCGCGGCGACGGCGCGGCCTTCGCGGTCCAGCACCGGCACACCGACGCCGGCCATGCCGTCGAGCAGGTTGGTGTTGCGCCCGGCGTAGCCAAGCTCGCGCACGCGCTCAATCTCGGTGCGCAGATACACCTCGTCGTACACACCGAACTCGCGCACACGCGGCAGGTTGTAGCGGATCACTTCTTCACGCTCTGTCTCGGGCAAGAAAGCCAGGATGGCCAGACCGCCCTGGCCCATGCCCAGCGCCACGCGACCGCCGATGTCGCCGGTGAAAGAGCGGATGGGAAACGGGCCTTCGCTGCGATCCAGGCAGACGGCGTCAAAGCCGCTGCGCACCAGCAAAAAGATGGTGTCACCCAGGCTGGCGCACAGCCGCAGCATTGAAGGCCGGCACAGGCTGCGCAGGTCCATGGTGTTACCTGCCTGCGCGGCCAGTGCAAAAAAATCAATGCTCAGGCGATACAGCTTTGAGCCTGTTTCCTGCTCCACCACACGCTCGGCCACCAGGCTTTGCAGGATGCGGTGCGTGGTGGCCTGCGTGAGACCCGTGGCTTTGGCGATGTGTGTGATGCGCCCACCCTTGGCCTGCGTGGCCGCCAGTGCCCGGATGATGGAAAAGGCGCGCTGCACGCTGCTGGAGCTATTGTCTTCATCTTTCATGGCGTCTCCTTTGGCGGAATCAGTATGGCATTAAGTGTATATAAATTCCATTAAACGGAATAAATCAAATAAAGATATCTCTATATGGAATAACCTATTGACGATTTTTTATAGGATGCCATAGCATGAAGTCATCAGGGTGTCATCGTTTTGCACGTCGTTTGTCTGTGCGGCGCTGGTCATTCCCTTTGTTGCAGAGGTGCTCCCCATGTCTTTTTTGACCCTGGCGAATGTGAACAAGTCTTACGGCGCTACCCGCGCCGTGGCCGACATGAACCTGTCGGTGGAAAAGGGCGAATTCGTCTCGCTGCTCGGTCCTTCGGGCTGCGGCAAGACCACCACCTTGCAGATGATTGCGGGCTTTTGTGAGGTGACGTCGGGTCAGGTCACGCTGGACGGCCGCGACATCACCCACGCCAAACCCAATTCGCGCGGCCTGGGCATCGTGTTCCAGAGCTATGCGCTCTTCCCCCACATGAGCGTGTATGACAACGTCAGTTTCGGCCTGGAGATGCGCCGTGTGCCCAAAGAAGAACGTGCCGAGCGCGTGAAAGCCGCGCTGGCTCTGGTGCATCTTGAGGCGCACGCCACACGCTACCCGCGTGAGCTGTCGGGCGGCCAGCGCCAGCGCGTGGCCCTGGCGCGTGCGTTGGTCATTTCGCCGCCGGTGCTGCTGCTGGATGAGCCGCTGTCCAATCTCGACGCCAAGTTGCGTGAAGAGATGCAGTTTGAGCTGCGGCAGATCCAGCGCAAGGTCGGCACCACCACCGTGATGGTCACGCACGACCAGACCGAGGCGATGTCTATCAGCGACCGCGTGGTGGTGATGGAAGCCGGCCGCGTGACGCAGATCGACGAGCCGTACCGCCTGTATGAACACCCGCAGACACGCTTTATCTCCAGTTTTGTCGGCAAGGCCAATTTGCTGGAAGGCCGTGTGATGGCCACCGGCCCTTGGGCCACCGTGCATGTGGGCGGCAACGTGCCGCTGGAGCTTCAGGCCCCTGGCGTGTCAGAGGGCGACGCCGTGGTGCTGAGTCTGCGTCCCGAAAAAATCCGCCTGGTGCCTGAAGCCCAGGGCCGTATAGGCGGCACGGTGCATGAACGTTTTTTCCTCGGCAGCCAATGGCTCTACCAGGTGTCGACCGCCGCTGGCAAGCTCGCAGTGGTCAGCCCCAATGACGGCACGGCGCCCGCCGAAGAAGGCGCCAACGTGGGCCTGGACTGGGCCGCCCAGCAGGTGCGCCTGCTGCCCGGCGCACAAGGGGTGCCGGCGTGAACAGTACGGCCGTGGCTGCACCGATGACATCGGCCCGGGCCAGTGCATCGCGCACGCCCTGGCTGCTGTCAGCGCCGGCCTTCACGCTGTTTGCCTGCCTGTTGCTGGTGCCGCTGGCGCTCACGGCAGTGCTGTCCTTCCAGGTGTTTGACCACGCCACCGGCGTGAAGAACAGTTTCACCCTGGCGCATTACGCCGCCGTGCTGACAGACGACTACTACCACGGCATCTTCTGGCGCACGCTGTGGATTTCGGCGCTCACCACGCTGATCTGCATCGTTGTCGGCGCGCCCGAAGCGTATGTGCTCAGCCGCATGCGCAGCCCCTGGCGCTCGATTTTGCTGCTGGTGGTGCTGGCGCCGCTGCTGGTGTCGGTGGTGGTGCGGGCGTTTGGGTGGAGCATGCTGCTCGGCCCCGAAGGCGTGGTCAACCAGGCCATGCGCGCCGTGGGCCTGCCGTCGATGCGCATTCTCTACACCGAAGCCGCCGTGGTCATCGCGCTGGTGCATGTGATGCTGCCTTTCATGGTGATCCCGGTATGGACATCGTTGCAGAAGCTGGACCCGGGTGTGGAAGACGCGGCGCTGTCGCTGCAGGCCTCGCACTTCACCACCTTGCGCCGCATCATCTTTCCGCAGGTGCTGCCGGGCATCCTGTCGGGCAGCCTGATCGTGTTCGGCCTGAGCGCCAGCGCCTTCGCCATCCCGGGCCTGCTGGGCGGGCGGCGTTTGAAGATGGTGGCGACGGTGGTGTATGACGAATACCTGCACGAGCTCAACTGGCCGCTGGGCGCGGCGATCGCGCTCACTCTGCTTCTGGCCAACCTGGCCATCATGCTGAGCTACAACCGCGTGCTCGAGCGTTCGTACAAGAAATCGCTGGGATAAGGAGCGCGCCATGTCCAGGAACGGTCCTCTCGCTCTGCTCTTCAACGCACTCGTCATCACCTTCATGCTGGCGCCTCTGGTCATCGTGTGCGTGGTGGCCTTCACGCCCGGCAACACGCTGGCCATTCCGACCACGGAGTTTTCATTGCGCTGGTTTCGTGCGGTGTTCGCGCATTCGGACTTTGTGCAGTCCTTCAAGAACAGCCTCTGGCTGGCGTCGATATCTGCGACGCTGGCTACGCTGCTGGCTGTACCGGCCGGGCTGGCGATTGCCCGCCATACCTTCCCAGGCCGTGATTTTCTCAATGGCCTGTTTCTTTCGCCGCTGATCATTCCACATCTGGTGTTGGGTGTGGCCTTGCTGCGCACCTTCTCGCTGATCGGCGCGACCGGCAGCTTCTTCTGGCTGGCGCTGGCGCACGTGGTCATCATCACGCCCTATGTGCTGCGGCTGGTGCTGGCTTCGGTTGAAGGCAGCGACCGCAGCGCTGAGCAGGCGGCCCTCTCGCTGGGTGCAAGCCAGGCGACGGTGTTTGTGCGCGTCACGCTGCCGATGATCTTGCCCGGCGTCACCGGCGGCTGGCTGCTGGCTTTCATCAACAGCTTTGATGAGGTCACCATGTCGATCTTTGTCACTGCGCCCTCCACCGTGACCTTGCCGGTGCGGATGTACATGTATGCGACCGAGTCGATAGACCCCTTGATGGCGGCCGTCTCGGCCCTCATGGTGGCGCTCACGGCTGTGGCCATGCTGGTGCTGGACCGCATCTACGGCCTCGACAAGATCCTGGTCGGACACAAATGAAATCAACCATTGAAATTGCCGGGGTGAGCCACAAGCCTGCAGCCCTGCTTCACCGCCTGGCCGAAGGCAACCGCAAACCGGTGAACTTTGTGCTCAATGGGCAGGCCCTGAAGGCCCTGGCCGGCGACACCGTGATGACGGCGGTGCTGACGCAGAGCGCGCAGTTGCGCTTCAGCGAATTCAGCGGCGAGCCGCGTGCCGGTTTTTGCATGATGGGCGCCTGCCAGGACTGCTGGGTTGCCACCGAATCGGGCCGGCGCCTGCGTGCCTGCAGCACCTTCATCGAAGAAGGCATGCGGCTGGTGACTGGCGCGGAGGGACCGGTATGAGCACGCAGGCGGTGATTGTGGGTGCCGGCCCGGCAGGCGTGCGCGCTGCCGAGGCGCTGGTGGCGCACGGCCTGCGTCCCGTGGTGGTGGACGAAGCGCCGCGCTGGGGCGGGCAGATCTACCGCCAGCCGCCCGCGGGTTTCTCGCGGCCCAAAGAGGCTCTTTATGGTTTTGAAGCCGGGCGCGCCGACGCGGTACATGAGGCCATGGCCGGCATCCTGGACAAGGTCGATTACCGCCCCGACACCCTGGTCTGGAGCGCTGAAGGCGGCAAGCTCGACTTGCTTCATCACGGGCTGATGAGCACGCTGCGCTACAGCCACCTCATTGTTGCCACCGGCGCGGCGGACCGTGTCCTGCCTTTTCCAGGCTGGACTTTGCCCGGCGTCTACACGCTGGGCGCCGCGCAGGTGGCCCTGAAATTCCAGGGCTGCGCGATTGGTTCGCGCGTGGTGTTTGCCGGCACGGGGCCGCTGCTGTATTTGATTGCTTACCAGTATGCCAGGGCCGGCGCCAAAGTTGCGGCGGTACTTGATACGGCCAGTTTTGCAGGCAAGGCTGCCGCCGTGCCCGCCATGCTGCGCCAGCCGGCGCTGTTGGCCAAGGGCCTTTATTACCTGGGCTGGTTGCGCATGCATGGCATCGCGGTGCACCAGGGCGTGGAGCTGGTACGCGCCACAGGCGACGAATGCGTGCAGGCTATGCACTGGCGCAAGGCCGGCCGCACGCACGAGATCGCCTGCGACGGCGTGGGTTTTGGCTACGCGCTGCGGCCCGAAACTCAACTGGCCGATTTGCTGGGCTGCCTTTTTCGCTATGACAGCCTGCAGCGTGGCGCATTGCCCGAGCGCGACGCCATGGGCCGTTCCAGCGTGGCAGGTGTTTACCTGGCCGGCGATGGTGCCGGCATCATGGGCGCTGATGCCGCGGAATGGGCTGGCGAGCGTGCCGCGCTGGCGCTGCTGGCGGACACCGGGCACAGGATCGATGTGGCGCGCGCGGCCTCGCTCGAAAACCAGCTTTCGCGTACGGCGGCCTTTCGCCGGGGGCTGGAACGCGCCTTTCCGTTTCCCGCTGGTTGGGCTGCAGCCGCCCCTGATGAGCTGGTGGTCTGCCGCTGTGAAGAAATCACCGCAGGTGAACTGCGCCAGTGCGTGGCCGACACCGGCGCACGCGAGATGAACCGCCTCAAGGCGCTGACGCGGGTGGGCATGGGGCGCTGCCAGGGGCGTACCTGCGGCGTGGCGGCGGCGGAAATCCTTGCGCAGGCCTGCGCTGTACAGCCAGATGGTGTCGGCCGGCTGCGCGGGCAGTCGCCCATCAAGCCGCTGCCATTTTCGGCCATGGCCGTCCAGGCGATGAAGCAGGAGGGCGTGTAATGGAATGCGTCACGGCCGACGTTGCGATTGTGGGCGGCGGCATCATGGGCTCGTCGGCGGCCCTGTTCCTGCGCCGCATGGGTTTGTCGGTCGTGCTGCTCGAGCGTGATCTGTGCGGTTCGCGTTCCAGCGGTGTCAACTACGGCGGCGTGCGCCGCCAGGGCCGGCCGATCAGCCAGCTGCCGCTGTCGCAGCGCGCGCAGGGCTTGTGGGCGCAATTGCCCGAACTGATCGGCATCGACGGCGAATACCTCCCTTCGGGGCACCTCAAGATCGCGCGCAGCGAAGCCGACATGGTCTCGCTCGAAAGCTACCGCGAGCGCACGTTGGGCTTCGACATGGATTTGCAAATGCTCTCCATGCGTGCCTTGCGCGAACGCTGCCCGTGGCTGGGAAGAGCTGCCATAGGTGCGTCGCTGTGCCCCGGTGACGGACAGGCCAACCCGCGTCTCGTGTCGCCGGCCTTTGCACTGGCCGCGCGCAAGCTCGGCGCCGACGTGCGCGAACAGACCCGCGTGGATGAAGTGGCGCGCGACGGAGCGGTGTTTGTACTGCGTTCGGGCGATGCGCTGGAGGTTCGCGCCAAGCACCTGCTCAATTGCGCGGGCGCATGGGCAGGCGCCCTCGCGGCGCAGTTCGGTGAGCCGGTGCCCATGGAGGCCGGTCATCCCGAGATGGTGGTGACCGAGCCTCTACCCGCATTCATGAACCTCAGCCTCGGCGTGGAGGGCGGCGGCGTCTATGCCCGCCAGGTAGCGCGCGGCAACTGCGTCATCGGTGGCGGCCGGGGTTACGCGCTGGACGACCAGCGTGCCCGCGCACAGCGCAGCGGCCTGGCCGGCCTGATGCAGCAAACCGTCGAGCTGCTGCCGGCGCTGAAACACGCGCACATCATCCGCACCTGGAGCGGCACCGAAGGTTACCTGCCCGACCGCCAGCCGGTCATAGGACCGAGCGCCACCACACCGGGCCTGATTCATGCATTCGGATTCGCTGGCGGCGGCTTCCAGCTGGGGCCGGGTGTGGGCGCGGTGCTGGCTGACCTGGTGCAAAGCGGTGAGAGTGCCACGCCTATCGACGCTTTTTCGATTGAACGCTTTTCCGCAAACCCGCGTGCGACAACCGCCGGGCTTGTTTCTTCCACCGTTGTCTAGTCCTCTTCTCCATAGTCCTCCTCGATTTCACTGCCTTCACTTCACCAACGCCACCAGGAGCTTTCCATGAACATCTCCCTACGATTCCTGACCGCCCGCGCTACAGCGGTGTCGCTTGCCGTTGCAGCCGCCGGCCTGGCCGGCGGAAACGCCATGGCCCAGACCAAGACGCTGTACATCGGCATGAACGGCGGCACCATGGAAAAAACCTACACCGAGAACGTCTTCGGTGCATTCGAGAAGGCCAACAACGTCAAGGTCGTGGTCGTGCCCGGCACTTCCTCGGACATCCTGGCCAAGGCGCAGGCCAACAAGGACAACCCGCAGATGCACGTGATGTTCCTGGACGACGGCATCATGTACCGCGCCATCGGCATGGGCCTGTGCGAGAAGATGCAGGCCACCCCTGCGCTGAATGACCTGTTTCCCACGGCACGCTTCAAGGGCGACATGGCCGCCGGCGTCAACATCGGCATGACCGGCATTGCCTACAACAAGAAGATGTTCACCGAAAAAGGCTGGGCTCCGCCCACCTCGTGGATGGACATGGCCAACCCGAAGTACAAGGGCAAGGTGGTGTTCCAGTCGCTGTCGTCGTCGACCTTCGGCCTGCACGGCTTCCTGCTGTTCAACCGCATCCAGGGCGGCAACGACAAGAACGTGGAGCCCGGCTTCAAGGCCTGGCCCACGACCATAGGACCCAATGTGCTCGAGTACATCCCGAGCTCGGCCAAGCTGGCTGAAATGGTGCAGACCGGCGAGGCCGCGATGTTCCCCCTCACGCCCACCGCCGTCGGCGTGCTCAAGGAAAAAGGCCTGCCGGTGGAATATGTGCAGCCCAAGGAAGGCTCGGCCGTGCTGACGGTCGGTGAATGCGTGATTGCGAAGAACAGTGAACCCGCGCTGGCCCACAAGCTTGCCCAGTACCTGCTGTCGCCTGAGGCGCAGGCTGCGGCGCTGGAGTTTGGCGACCAGATCCCGTCCAACCCCAAAACCAAGGCCAGTGGCAAGGCTGCCGCGCTTGTGACCCAGATGAACACCTACATGAAGACGGCGACTACGGTGGATTGGGATGCCATCAACGAGAACCGCCCAGCCTGGAATGCGCGCTGGAACAAGACAGTCGAGCGCTGATCATCCATTGCCAGCGCCTTTCGCAGGCGCATGCAAAAACCCGAAGCAGGCTTCCTGAGTCACTTCGGGTTTTGTACTTTTAGGTCCTCGGGTCAATAGGGATGTGCGCGAGAAGCTACTAAATCTATAGCAATTTAATTGTGCCGACCGCGCAGCAAACGCAAGCCGTTGCCCACCACCAGCAGGCTGGCGCCCATGTCGGCAAACACCGCCATCCACATCGTCGCCGTGCCGAAAACGGCCAGGAGCAGGAAGATGCCTTTGATGCCCAGTGCCAGGCTGATGTTCTGCCACAGGATGGCGTGCGTGCGTTTTGACAGCCGCACCGTTTCGGCCACCCGCTCCAGGTTGTCGTTCATGATCACCACGTCGGCCGCTTCCATGGCCGTGTCGGCGCCGGCGCCGCCCATGGCGAAGCCGATGTCGGCCTGCGCCAGCGCCGGTGCGTCGTTGATGCCGTCGCCCGTCATGCCGGTGGCGCCGTAGTGCCGCTGCATTTCGCGAATGGCGTCGAGCTTGGCCTCGGGCAGCAGGTCGCCGCGGGCGTCGTCGATGCCGGCCTGGCTTGCGATGGCGCGCGCCGTGGCGGCGTTGTCACCGGTCAGCATCACGGGTGTGACGCCCAGCGCCTTCAGGTCGGCAATCGCCTGCCGGGACGTTGGCTTGATGGTGTCGGCCACTGCGAACAGGGCCAGCACGCGCGTGCCGTCGGCCAGCAGTGTCACCGTGCGGCCTTGCTGTTCATGCCGGGCGAGTTCAGTTTCCAGCTCCACGCCGCACAAGCCCAACTCATGGATAAGGCGGTGATTGCCCAACACGAGGCGCTGGCCCTGGGCCGTTCCCTCAACGCCCCGGCCCGGCAGGGCCTTGAAGGCTTGCACGTCGGCGGCTTCGGTGTTCAGGCCCGCTGCAATCGCTTTGGACACCGGATGATCAGATCGTGAGGCCATGCCGGCGGCCAGCTGTGCGGCCACCGCTGCGTCTGCATTGCCCCAGGTACGCCAATCCACCAACTCGGGCTTGCCCTCCGTGATGGTGCCGGTCTTGTCGAGCGCAATGGCTTTGAGCAGGCGCGCCTGCTCGAGGTAGGTGCCGCCCTTGATCAGGATGCCCCGGCGCGCGGCGGCCGAGAGCCCGCTCACCACCGTGACGGGCGTGGAAATCACCAGGGCGCAGGGGCAGGCGATTACCAGCAGCACCAGCGCCTTGTAGATCGACTCCTGCCAGCTCAGGCCCGCCAGCAGCGGCATCAACACGGCGACCGCAACGGCGATGGCGAACACGGCCGGCGTGTAGACGGCGGCAAAGCGGTCGACAAAACGTTGCGTGGGCGCACGGCTGCCCTGGGCTTGCTCGACAGCGTGGATGATGCGTGCCAGCGTGGTGTTGCCGGCCGCCGCCGTGACGCGGATCTCGATCTCACCGGTTTCGTTGACGGTGCCCGCAAAGACGCTGTCGCCGGGCTCCTTGTCGACCGGAATGCTTTCGCCGGTGATGGGCGCCTGGTTGACCGCACTGCTGCCCTGGGTCACCAGGCCGTCCAGCGGTATGCGCTCGCCGGGGCGTATGCGCACCAGGGCCTGCAGCGGCACGGCGGCCACCGGCGTGTTGGCCCACGCGCCGTCTTCGCCCTGCATCAAGGCCTGTTCTGGCGCCATGTCCAGCAGGCCCTTGATGGCATTGCGCGCGCGGTCCACGGCTTTGGCTTCGATCAGCTCGGCAATGGCATAGAGCGCCATCACCATCGCGGCTTCCGGCCACTGCCCGATCAGGAAAGCGCCGGTGACGGCGACCGACATCAGCGCGTTGATGTTGAGCCTGCCGCGCAGCAGGGCGGCCATGCCCTTTTTATAGGTGTCCAGGCCGGCCAGGCCAATGGCCAGCGCCGCCACCGCCATGCCGGCGATTTTCCAGGCCAGCAGCTCGGGTGCAAAAAAAGACACAGCCTCGGCGCCCACGGCCAGCACCAGCGCCGCGGCCAGGCGGGTGACACCGCTGCCAAAACCGCCGAAACCGCCATCATGGCCGTAGTCGTGCCCATGCCCCTCATGGTCGTGGCCGCCTGCATGCGCGTTGGCACCCGTCCGGGCAGGCTGCGGGTCAAACCCGGCCTTGCGGATGGCGTCCAGGGCAGTCGCACAGGCCTCTTCGCTGGCGTCTATTCGTAGCGTACGTGCACCCAGCTGGAAACCCAGGGACCGGATACCGGCGATCGGCTCCAGCGCGCGCCGGATGTCAGACTCTTCGGCGCTGCAATCCATGGTGGCGATGCGGAAAATCCGCCCCGCGGCACCGGCGGCATTGGATACAGGTGCGTGTGCGGCGTGGGCGCCGCCACAGCAGTCGCCGGTAGGGGCATCCACGCCGGAAACAAGGGTTTTTTCAGATTTCATGGCCTAATTGGAAACCCTGTAGCGGCCTTAGAGTCAAGCTGGCTGCTGAAGTGACCCTACAGCAATGTGGGGACGATGTTCAAGGAGTCGCCATGAAAATCGGAGAACTGGCCAAAACCGCGCAGACCCAGACGGAAACCATCCGTTACTACGAACGTGAGGGTCTGTTGCCCGAAGCGGCGCGCACCGACGCCAATTACCGCATCTATGACGAAAGCCATGTGCAGCGCCTGGCCTTCATACGCCACTGCCGGTCGCTGGACATGACGCTGGCGGAAATTCGCGCATTGCTGAACTTCAAGGATGCGCCGGCCGGCAGCTGCGACGACGTCAACAGCCTGCTGGACGAGCACATCAGCCACGTCGCCACCCGCATCCGCGAACTCAAGGCACTGGAAAAAGACCTCAAGGTTTTGCGTGAGCAGTGTGCCAGCGGCCAGGCCGGGGGCGACTGCGGCATCCTCAGCGGCCTGGAAAAAGCTGCACTGCGGCAAAGCCAGAACCGTACCCCTGCCGGGCGCGGCCATGCGCATATCCACGGCGCGCACCCGCAGGTCGGTGTGCCCGCCAAAGAAGAGGGCCGCCAAAAGCCCGCTACCGGCAAGGCGGCTGCCGAGCGCAAGTGACGAAACGCGGCCCGGTATTTTTACAAAGCACTTGCTTGCTAAAAATATCGGGTTTTGCTAAGGTCCGTCCTTATGGACAAACCTGCCGCGCGTTCGCGACCTGCCGCACGCGCTCATACCCCTTCGAAAACCGAAACCGGCAGCGCTGAAAAGCGTCCGCGCGGCCGGCCGCGCAAAACCCTGGACGAACGCGACGACGGCAACCGGCGGGTCGAACTCGTCAATGCGGCCGCCCGGTTGTTCCGGAAAAAAGGCTTTGACGCCACCAGCACGCGCGACATCGCGGCGGCCGTCGGCATGCACAGCGGCTCGCCCTTCTATCACTTCAAAAGCAAGGGCGCGCTGCTCCATGCCGTGATGGAAGAGGGCATGCGCTCGGCGATTCAGCGCCAGGCCGCGGCCTTGCAGGCGGCGGGGCTCTCTACCGCTGAGGCGCCAGCGCTGCTGCACGTGCTGATCCGCAATCACTTTGACGTCTTGCTGGGCCCCGGCAGCGACTTCATCCCTGTGATGCTTTACGAGTCGCGTTCGATCACAGCCCGGCAGCGCAACCTGCTGGCCAGACTGCAAAGCGACTACGAAGCTGTCTGGGAGCCCGTGCTGAAGGCGCTGGCCGCGGCAGGGCAACTCAAGGGGCCGGTGAAGCTGTCGCGCCTTCTGATCTTTGGGGCACTCAACTGGTCGGTGCAGTGGTTTGACGCCAAGAAAGATGCATCGCTGGATGATCTGGCGGATGCGGCCATGGCGCTGTTCATTGGCGAAAAGACTCCGAAATCCCCGGCAAGAAAGGTCCGCGCATGAGTTACCAATCCGTGTTCCAACCCGGCCTCTTTGCCGGTCAGGTCATTGTTGTCACCGGCGGTGGCTCCGGTATTGGCCGCTGCATCGCGCATGAACTCGCCGCGCTGGGCGCGCATGTGGTGTTGATAGGCAGGAATATCGAGAAACTGCACAGCGTGGCCGGCGAAATCGTGGCGCAAGGCGGGCGCGTGAGTTTCCACCCCTGTGACATCCGCCAGGAAGAGGCTGTCAAAACCACCATCACCGCCATCGTGGTGGCACAGGGCCGTATCGATGGGCTTGTCAACAACGCGGGCGGTCAGTACATCACGCCGCTGGAGTCCATCAGCGCCAAAGGCTGGGAGGCCGTGATCAACACCAACCTGACAGGCGGATTTTTGATGGCGCGCGAATGCTACCTGCAAGCCATGCAGGAAAAAGGCGGCAGCATCGTGAACATCGTGGCCGACATGTGGGGCTCCATGCCCAGCATGGGCCACAGCGGCGCCGCGCGCGCCGGCATGGTCAGCTTCACCGAAACCGCGGCGGCCGAATGGGCCCGTAGCGGCGTGCGGGTGAACGCGGTGGCACCCGGGTACATCGCCTCCAGCGGCATGGACCACTACCCGCCAGAGGCCGGCCCCATGCTGCGCGAGATGCGCCACACGGTGCCACTGGGCCGCTTCGGCACCGAAAGCGAAACCTCGGCGGCCGTCGTCTTCCTGCTCAGCAAGGCCGCCAACTTCGTCAGTGGCAGCACCTTGCGCGTCGACGGCGCCCGGCCCCAGGTGCGCATGGGCTGGCCCATGAAGCGGCCCGATGCCGAGGCTTTGCAGCGCGATGCGATCAAACCTTTCGACGGTTTTCACCTGGCGGAGACCCCCAAGGTTTTCCAGTCATGACGCTGTTCCATTCCGCGTGGAATGCGCAATCGCCCCAAGCCATGCAGCGGCGTGAGGCGATGCTGTCGCGCATCGCCGCATTGCGCGCGCTGGAAGAGTGCAGCGCCGCCGCCTCCGCCAAATCACGGCCCGCCTTCGACAAGCGTGGCCAGCTCTTGCCGCGTGAACGTGTGGCCTTGCTGCTGGATGCCGGCGCGCCCTGGCTGGGTCTGTGTTCCCTCGCGGGTTATTTGCAGGACAACAAGGATGCAGCTCAGTCGGTGCCGGGCGGCGGCGTGGTGGCCGGCATCGGCTTTGTGAGCGGCGTGCGCTGCATGGTGGTGGCCAGTGACTCGGGCATAGAAGCCGGTGCCGTCCAGGCCATGGGGCTGGAAAAGATCCTGCGCATGCAGGAGATTGCGCTGCAAAACAAGCTGCCCTTTATCCACCTGGTGGAAAGTGCGGGCGCCAACCTCATGCGCTACCGGGTCGAAGGCTTTGTGCACGGCGGCAGCCTCTTTCGCAACCTGGCGCGGCTGTCGGCGGCGGGCATCCCCGTCATCACCGTGCAGCACGGTTCGGGCACGGCGGGCGGTGCTTATATGCCGGGCCTGAGCGATGTGGTCATCATGGTGCGCAAGCGCTCCCGCGCTTTCCTTGCCGGCCCGCCACTGTTGATGGCCGCTACCGGCGAAGTCGCCACCGAGGAGGAACTGGGCGGCGCCGAAATGCATACCGCCGTGTCGGGCCTGGGTGAGCATCTGGCCGATGACGATCGCCATGCGCTGGGGCTGGCGCGCCAGGTAGTGGCCCGGACTTCATGGTCGAATCGGGCAGCAAGCGAAGCAGGACGGGCGCAAGCAGCTACTAATTCAATAGCAAGCACCGATCTCCCCCGTGAGCCGATTTACCCGCCCGACGAGCTGTTGGGCCTGGTTCCTGACGACCTGCGACAGCCGCTGGACATGCACGAGGTCATCGCGCGGCTGGTGGATGGCTCCGATTTTCTGCCTTTCAAAGCGCTCTACGGTGCGGCCACGGTGTGCGTGCAGGCATCAATTGACGGCTATGCCGTCGGCATCATCAGCAACAACGGCCCGATTGATGTGGCCGGCGCCAACAAGGCCACGCACTTCATCCAGCTGATGTGCCAGTTGGGCCACCCCCTCATCTACCTGCAGAACACCACCGGCTATATGGTGGGCAAGGAGAGCGAGCAGGACGGCATGATCAAGCACGGCTCCAAGATGATCCAGGCGGTGACCAATGCCACCGTCCCGCAAATCACCATCCAGTGCGGCGCTTCATTTGGCGCGGGCAACTACGGCATGTGCGGCCGCGGCTACGCGCCGCGCTTTCTCTTCACCTGGCCCGGCGCCAGGACGGCAGTGATGGGCGGCGAACAGGCTGCGCGCACCATGCAGATCGTGGGCGAGGCGGCCCTGGCGCGCAAAGGCATCGCGCCGGACCCGGCCCAGTCGCAAGCCCAGTACGACAAGATTGTCGCCATGTTCGAGGCGCAGGCCGATGTGTTCTACACCTCGGGCCTGATGCTGGACGACGGCGTGATAGACCCGCGCGACACGCGCGCGGTGCTGGCACAGTGCCTGGCGATGTGCGCCGAGGCCGATGCGCGGCAGCTGCGGCCCATGCAGTTTGGCGTGGCGCGCATGTAGACCGCCTGCAAAAAAAGAACCGGAGACAACGAAATGCAATACACGCACGAACACCTTGAAATCCAGAAAACCCTGAAACGGTTCATTGACGCCGAGATCAATCCGCACGTCGATGAATGGGAAGCCGTTGAAATCTTTCCCGCGCATGAAGTGTTCAAGAAGCTCGGCAACTTGGGCATGCTGGGCCTGACCAAGTCTGAGGAATACGGCGGCGCGGGCCTGGACTACTCCTACGCCATGGCCATGGCCGAAGCGTTGGGCCATATCGATTGCGGCGGCGTCCCCATGGCCATTGGCGTGCAGACCGACATGTGCACGCCGGCACTGGCGCGCTTCGGCAGCGACGAGCTCAAGCGCGAATTCCTCGTTCCAGCGATTGCCGGCGATGCCGTCGGCTGCGTCGGTGTGAGCGAGCCGGGTGCCGGCAGCGATGTCGCCTCCATCAAGAGCCATGCCCGCAAGGACGGCGGCGACTACATCATCAGCGGCCAGAAGATGTGGATCACCAACAGCCTGCAGGCTGACTGGATGTGCATGCTGGTCAACACCGGCGAGGGCCCCGTGCACAAAAACAAGAGCCTGGTCATGGTGCCCATGCGCGACAAGGGCAAGTTGCGTAAAGGCATTGAAGCGGCGAAGAAGATTAAAAAGATCGGCATGAACTCATCCGACACCGGCCTGATCTACTTTGACGAAGTGCGTGTGCCGCAGCGCTACCTGATCGGCAGCGAAGGCTCGGGCTTTGTCTACCAGATGATGCAGTTCCAGGAAGAGCGCCTGTGGTGTGCGGCCAGTTGCATCCAGTCGCTGTCCAACTGCATTGAATGGACGGTCGGGTGGGCGCACGAGCGCAAGCTTTTCGGCGCTACGCTGGCTGACCAGCAATGGGTGCAGTTCAAGCTCGCCGAGATGAAGACCGAAGTCGAGAGCCTGCGCGCCATGACCTACCGCGCCTGCGAGCTCTATGTGCAGGGCCAGGATGTGACCGAGCTCGCCTCCATGGCCAAGCTCAAGGCCGGGCGGCTCAACCGCCTCGTGCCCGACACCTGCCTGCAGTTCTGGGGCGGCATGGGCTACACCTGGGAAAACAAGGTGGCGCGCATGTTCCGCGACGGCCGGCTCGGCTCCATAGGCGGCGGGGCCGACGAAGTCATGATGGGGATCATCGCCAAGATGATGGGCGTGGCCAAGTCCGGCAAAAAGGGTGGCTGAGTTCATGGCCATGCCTGGCGCGCGAGGCGGGACATCCGCATGAAAAAAATCCGCTGCCTGCTGGTGGCCAACCGCGGGGAGATTGCCCGCCGCATCATGCGCACCGCGCGAACCATGGGCATGCAGACGGTGGCGGTGTATTCAGACGCCGATGCCGGTGCGCTGCATGTGCAGGAGGCGGACATCGCATGTGCGCTGGGAGGTGTCACTTCGGCTGATTCCTATCTGCGCATCGACAAACTGGTTGCTGCGGCCCAGGCCAGCGGCGCCGATGCGGTGCATCCGGGCTACGGCTTCCTCAGCGAGAACACCGCCTTTGCCGACGCGGTGATTGCTGCGGGGCTGACCTGGGTGGGGCCGCCGCCGGCCGCGATCCGGCAGCTTGGCAGCAAGTCGGCCGCCAAGCAACTCGCAACCGCTCAGGGCGTACCTTGCCTGCCGGGCTACCAGGGCCATGACCAGTCCGACGCGCGCTTTGAAGCCGAGGCCACGGGCATCGGTTACCCGCTGATGGTCAAGGCCGTGGCGGGCGGCGGCGGGCGCGGCATGCGGCTGGTGCGGGATGCCGCGCACCTTTCGACGGCGCTGCAAAGCGCCCGTTCTGAAGCGCTCTCGGCCTTTGGCAGCGGGGAGCTGCTGATGGAACGGGCTTTGTTGAATCCACGCCATGTCGAGGTGCAGGTGTTTGCCGACGCCTACGGCCATTGCATTCATCTGGGAGAGCGAGACTGCTCGGTGCAGCGCCGCCACCAGAAGATCATCGAAGAAACGCCCAGCCCGGCGGTGGATGCTGCGCTGCGTGCGCGCATGTGTGGGGCGGCGGTCGCGCTGGCGCAAGCCGCGGGTTATGTGGGTGCAGGGACGGTGGAGTTTCTGGTGGAGGGTGCAGATTTTTTCCTCATGGAGATGAACACGCGCCTGCAGGTTGAGCATCCCGTCACTGAAGCAGTCACGGGCCTTGATCTCGTCGAATGGCAGCTGCGCGTAGCGCAAGGCGAGCCGCTGTCTCTTGCGCAGGATCAGGTGGTGTTTAGCGGTCATGCAATGGAGGTGCGCCTGTGTGCCGAAGACGAGAATTTCACGCCGCACACGGGCATCGTTCAGCGCTTTCGTGAGCCCGGCGACGTGCGCTTTGACCACGCGCTGTTCGAAGGCCAGGTGGTGTCGCCGCACTACGACTCCATGCTGGGCAAGCTGGTGGTGCATGCCGCGACACGTGAGCAAGCCATAGACCGGCTGGTGGCGGCGCTGGGCCGTACAGAAGTGCTGGGCCTGCCCACCAACCGGCAGTTTTTGTCGGCTTGCCTGGCCCACCCGATGTTCCGCACCGGGCATGCGCTGATTCCTTTTCTGGCGGAGCAGGGCGATGCGATACGCGAAGTGCTACAAAAAGAGGAGCTGCTTGCGCTCGTCCCGTATGGCCTGGTGGCCATTTTCTTCCAAGATGCTGACTCAGGCAGTGTCGCAAACAGCCTGCCGTGCCCCTTTCCCAGGCCGGTCCGCCTGCGCCACCGCGCGCAGCTGCTGGATTTGCGCGTGCGTGAGCTGGGCGGGGGCGCGCTGGAAATCGAAGCGGGCGGCGAGCTGTCGCAGGCGGTGATCACACAGGGACCTGATGGTGCTCTGACGGGAGGCACGGGCTGGACCGGGCAGCGCGTATCGGCGGTGCACCTGAAGGAGTCTGCCGGGCAACCCGACGCACGCTGGCATGTGCAGACGGGCTCTGTGGACCTGTTTCTGGAAGATGCCACGCTGGAGCCGTCGGCATCCGGTGCTGTTGCAGCCGCGCGGGAGTTGCGAGCGCCCTTCAACGGCAAGGTGATTGCGGTCCATGCGGCGCCCGGCCAGGCCGTGAAGCGCGGCGACACGCTGCTGGTGATTGAGTCCATGAAGCTGGAGCACGCGGTCAATGCCCCGCACGATGGCGTGCTGGCGGCCGTGATGGCAGAGGTGGGCCAGCAGACCAGTCCCGGGCAGGTGTTGCTGAGGTTCGATGAGGCCGAAGCATGAGAACCCGGAAAATCAGGAAAGATTTCGCTGCACGACAATTGACACCATGACCAAAGCACAGCCCACCCCCACCGGCGCGATTGAGTTCGAACCGGAATTTGTCGCCAGCCTCAAAGAGCTGTTCGAGGAAAAAATCGTTTTCAACAAGTTGCTGGGGCTCAAGATCACCTCGGTGACGGCGGAACGGGTCACCGCCCGCATCGACATGCGCAACGAGCTGATAGGCCACTACGCCCACAACCGCATCCACGGCGGTGTGATCAGCGCAGGGCTGGACGCCATGGGCGGACTCGCGGTGATGGCGGCCATAGGCGCGCGCCACATGGACGAATCGCCGCTGCAGCGGCTGCACCGCTTTGCCAAGCTGGGCACCATCGATCTGCGGGTGGATTATTTGCGGCCTGGCATCAGTGAGTTTTTTGAGTTGCGGGCTGAGGTGATGCGGCTGGGGTCGCGGGTGGCGAGTACGCGGATGGAGTTTCTGGGGGCTGACGGGAAATTGTTTTCTACTGGGGCTGGGGCTTATATCGTTTCTTAAGTTTTCTTGGCCGGCTCTTGCTCCGGCCTTAGCGCTCTTTGCTGAGGGTTGCTGGCCGGGGGTTGCCCGGCATGCAACTCACTTTTCTTTGCTTCGCCAAAGAAAAGTAAGCAAAAGAAAGGCGACCCTGCTGGCTGCGTCCCTACGCTTCGCTACGGGCAACCTGCGGTGCTCGGTCCAGCCGGGGTCAAAAACAACTCGCCTTCGGCTCAAACAAGTTTTTGCCCTGATCCGTCTGGCCCTGCGCTCCTCGGCGCATCCACAAGGGGTGGGGGAAGGAATACCAACAGCCAAAAACAAGAACCCGAATACGGAAGAAACAAGGACACGCCATGGCGTGTCCTTGTTGGTATTGGAGTTGGTATTTGTCTTTGGCATTTTGTCCCCGTTCCCGATTTGCCCTTCTGGATGCGCCGAGGAGCGCAGGTTCAGGCGGATCAGGGATCGCGATTGTTTGAGCCGAAGGCGAGTTCGAGCGAGACCCCGCCTGGACCGAGCACCGCAGGTTGCCCGCAGCGAAGCGTAGGGACGCAGCCAGCAGGGTCGCCTTTTCTTTGGTGACTTTCTTTTGGCGAAGCAAAAGAAAGTTACTTGCATGCCGGGCAACCCCCGGCCAGCAACCCTCAGCAAAGAGCGCTAAGGCCAGAGCAAGAACCGGCAACTAAGCCGGTCCCTCGTAGCCGAGGGCGTTAAGAAACTCCCTGCGCCACCAATGCACATCGCGTTCCCGGATGGTCTTGAGCAGCTTCTGATGCCGCGCCTGCCGCTCCTCCAGCGGCATTTGAAGCGCACGCTGTACGGTGTCCGCAGTACCGTCGATGTCGTAGGGATTGACCAGCAACGCGTCTTCCAGTTGCTCCGCAGCCCCCGCAAAGCGGGACAGCACCAGCACCCCGGGGTCGGCCGGGTCCTGCGCGGCGATGAATTCCTTGGCCACCAGGTTCATGCCGTCGCGCAGCGGTGTGACCAGCGCCACCCGCGCCACGCGGTACAAACCCGGCAGGCGCTTGCGCGCCACGTTGCGGTGGATGTAGCGAACGGGCATCCAGTCGAGCTCACCGAAATTGCCGTTGATGGCGCCGCACAGGCTTTCCAGTTCCTGCAGCAGATCGGTGTAGGTTCCCATGTCCTCACGGCTGGGCGAGGCGATCTGGATCAGTGTGGCGCTGCGGAGATTTTCCGGGTACTTTTTCAGCAAGATTTCAAACGTCCGCAGCCGCTGCGGCAAGCCCTTGGAATAGTCGAGCCGCTCCACACCCAGCAGCAGCTTGCGGCGTGAATACTCTTCCTTCATGCGTTCGTACATGTCGCGCGCATCCTGCGCGTGCGTGAGCGCCGCGAACTCGTCCACGTCTATGCCGATGGGAAAAGCGCCCGCGCGCACAGTGCGGTGAAAGGCCCTGAAGCGGTTGTCGCCCAGCGCCACCGCGCCGGCTTCGGCCTGTACGTAGCGCGAGAAGTGCAGCAAATCGTTTTCACTCTGGAAACCGACCAGGTCGTAGGCGAACAGCGCACGCATCAGCCATTCGTGCTGGGGAATGGCGGCCAGCACCTGCTGCGGCGGCAACGGAATGTGCAGGAAAAAACCGATGCGGTTGTTGCAGCCCATGGCGCGCAATTCGGCCGCCATGGGGATCAGGTGGTAGTCGTGGATCCAGATGATGTCGTCGGGCTGCAGCAGACCCATGAGCTTGTGCGCAAACAGCCGGTTCACGCGGCGGTAGGCCTCGATAAAGCCCGTGTCAAAACGCGCCAGGTCCAGCCGGTAATGAAATACCGGCCAGAGCACGCCATTGCTGTAGCCCAGGTAGTAGCCGGCATGGTCTTCGGCCGACAGGTCCACCGTGGCCAGCTTGATGTTGCCCGCCTGCTGCACATGCAGCTCGCCTTCACCGGCGGCACCGCCCTCAACGACCGTGCCGCTCCATCCGAACCATAGCCCACCGGTAGCGTTCAGCGCGTCCCCGAGTGCCACAGCAAGCCCACCGGCCGCCGCCTTGCGCGGATCCGCCACGCGATTCGAAACAACAACCAGGCGACTCATAGGCTGCGACCTTCCAGCCCAGCAGGGGCCGCGGAACCGGCTTCGCCGGGCCGCAGGCGCCGTCCCCTGGAAGGGGGGAAGGGGCTACACGCAGTGAGCCACCGACGGGGGTGAGCCACATTCATAGTCATACTTGAGATTCCCAAGACGCAGACAAGCGCACTGCCGCATTGATGATCCCCACCATCGAATACGTCTGCGGAAAATTCCCCCACATCTCGCCGGTCACGGGATGCGTGTCTTCCGAGAGCAGGCCCACATGGTTGCGCGCGGCCAGCATGGTGTTGAAAATTTCGCGGGCCTGCTCCTTGCGGCCTATGCGTGCCAGCGCGTCAATGCGCCAGAAGGTGCAGATGTTGAAGGCCGTTTCGGGCTTGCCGAAATCGTCCGGTGCCTCATAGCGGCGCATGTAGGGGCCGTCGCACAAATGGGTTTCCAGCGCGTCTACCGTGGCGACAAAGCGCGGGTCTTTGGGGTCGATAAAACCCACTTCAATCATCAAGAGCACACTGGCGTCGAGGTCGCGCCCGCCAAAGCTTTCGGCAAAGGCCTGGCGTTCTTCGCTCCAGGATTCGCGCAGGATACGTTCCTGCATCACTGCCGCATGGCGGCGCCAGTAGTCGGCCCTATCCTGCAGCTTGAGCACCAGCGCGATCTTGGCCAGCCGGTCGCAGGCGGCCCAGCACATCAGGGCCGATGAGGTGTGGATACGCGCGCGCGTGCGCAGCTCCCACATGCCGGCGTCTGGCTTGTCATAGCTGTGCACGGCCTGCTCGCCAACTTCCTCGAGCCGCTTGAATTCGGCAATGCCGGCGCGGTGCAGCAGGCGATGGTCGTGAAAGGCCTGGGCCGCGCCCAGCACCACATTGCCGTAGACGTCGTGCTGGAAATGCTCCTGCGCCTGGTTTCCCACGCGCACCGGTCCCATGCCGCGGTATCCGCCCAGGTGCAGCATGGTGGATTCGGGCAGCTCGCGCTCCAGGCCTATGCCGTAGAGCGGCTGGATGTGCCCGCCCTTGGACTGCACCACCACGTTGCTGAGCCAGCGCAGGTAGTCTTCCATGGTGCCGACTTCCGAGAGGCTGTTGAGTGCGCGCACCACAAAAAAGGCGTCGCGCAGCCAGCAATAACGGTAGTCCCAGTTGCGCTGGCTGCCGGGGGCTTCGGGAATGCTGGTGGTCATGGCGGCGACGATGGCGCCGGTGTCTTCAAAGAGCGAAAGCTTGAGCGTGATGGCTGCGCGTATCACGGCCTCCTGCCATTCCAGCGGAATGTGCAGGCGCTGGCTCCATTTTTTCCAGTAGGAAATGGTTTCCTGCTCAAACAGGCGCGCCGTGTCGGCAATGCCGTCGGGCAGCGACTCGTCGGCGCCGAGCAGAAAATTGTGCTCACGTGTCAGCACAAAAGGCTGCTTTGACAGCAGGTGTGAAATCGACACGTCGGTGTTCAGCCGCAGCGTCAGCTCGTCGCCCACATAGCGCAGGTGGTTGCTGCCCTGGGTGATCAGCGGCTTGCGCCGGCCCCAGTCGAAGCGGATGTCCAGCGATACGCGGATGCGCGGCGCGCCGTGGATGGGTTTGACGCGGCGCACGATCGTCATGGGCCTGAAAAAGCGCGAGCGGCTGAAAAAACGCGGCGCGAAATCAGTGATCTCGATGCCCTGGCCATGCTTGTCGAACAGCTGGGTGCGCAGCACGGCGGTATTGGGTTCATACCATTGCTTTGCTTCGGCGAAGTCCTCGATCTCGATGGCGAAGGCGCTGGACTGGGAGTCAGGCGTGCCGGGGAACGTCGCGTCGTCTTGTGCAGGCTGAGGCTCCAGCAAGGCATTGAACACCGGGTCACCGTCATACCGCGGCAGGCAGCACCAGACGATGCGGCCGCGTGCGTCGATCAGCGCACTGAAGGCGCAGTTGCCGATCACGCCCATGGCCAGAGATGGCTGGGCGGGCGGCGCAAAGTGAAGGGAGTCGGCGGCGACGCTCATGAGTGGGCTCCCTGGGTGGCTGCGTTTGCGAGTGATGCGTGCGCGTCGGATGTAAGGGCATCACCGAGCCACAGCCGCAGTGCGGCCGGCGAGGCGCAACGCCAGCGCGCCAGTGTGGCGCCTTCGCCCACCTTGATGCCCTCGCCGCCCATGAACTGGACCGCCGAGAAGCCGGCCTCGTCGGTGGTGTCGTCGCCGACAAAAAGAGGGATGCGCCCGGCAAACGGCGGCTCGGCCATGAAGGCCTCAATGGCCGTGCCTTTGCTGACGCCAGCAGGCTTCACCTCGAATACGAATTTGCCGCGCAGCAGTTCCACGCCTGGCGTGCTGGAAGCGGCCTCCTGCATGGCCTGCAGGCAAAGCGCCTTGAGCTCGGGTGCATGGCGGTAGTGCAAGGCGACCGCGGCGGATTTCACCTCTACGCGCAGACCTGGATGGTGCACCATCAGTTCCGCGGCGCGGCGCGCCACCTCTTGCAGGTCAGGCGCGGCCAGGCTGATGGCAACGCCGCCCGCAACGCGGCGCTGCGCACCATGTTCAGCCGCCGATGGAAGCCGTAGCGGCGCCAGAAAGCCGTCCAGGTCGGCCAGTGTGCGACCCGACACGATCGCCAGCGCACCGTCCAGCAGTGTTGAAAGCCGCGCCAGCGCCGGCACCAGGCCGGCCACCAGTTGCACGGCTTCGGGTTGGGGCGCCAGGTCGACCAGGGTGCCGTCAAAGTCCAGGAAGAGGGCGGTTTGCGCTCCGATGGCCGGCAAATCCAGAAGCGGCGAGGAGGCCGGTGTGTTTGCTGAAGCGGCTGCGGGCGAGGGCGGTGCCAAGGGTTGTGATGAGGATGAATGCATCACTTCTCACCTTAGCAGGGCCTCCGTCAAATGGCTGTAGGCCGGTTTCGCTTTTTCACGGCCCAGCCGGCGGCGGCTGCCCTGTATCGGTGCTCCAGGCCTGCACCGCGTTGACGCGCGCCCTGTGAATGGCCTCGCCGATCTGCTGGCCGCCCCGTCCCGCAGCCTGGGCTTGAAGCGCCAGCTGATGGGTGTCTACCGCTTGTGCCGTGGATAAAGCCTCCAGCAGGCGTGCCCGCTGGGGATAAGGCGAATTCTGCAGGCCCAACCGTCCGCGAGCATCGCATTCGCAGGCCAGCAGAACATCGGAAAAACGCTGCGGCTTGCGAAAGGCGTCGCAGCGCTCCATCAACCGCACCAGGGACGCGGCGTTCAGGCTTTCACTGCGGTGGATGTTGCCGTGCTCACGCGCCACCACGTCGGCCATTTCGCGGCATTCCACCGGCACACGCAGGCGTTCGCACACGTCTCTTAGCAGCTGGGCACTGCGATCTTCGTGGCCGATATGCCGCGGCAGCACATCGGCCGGTGTCGTGCCCTTGCCCAGGTCGTGGCACAGGCAGGCAAAGCGCACGGCCAGCGAGCCCTCAAGCTGCGCCGACATGTCCAGCACCATCATCAGGTGAACGCCGGTGTCGACCTCGGGGTGGTGAGCGGCAGGCTGGGGCACGCCCCACAGGCGCGCTACTTCGGGCAGCAGTTTTTGCAGCGCGCCGCTTTCGCGCAGCACTTCGAACATGCGGGACGGTGTTTTTTCCATCAGCCCGCGTGCGATCTCCTGCCACACGCGTTCGGGCACCAGCGCGTCGGCTTCGCCTTCGGTCACCATCGCCTGCATCAGCGCCATGGTTTCGGGCGCCACGGAAAAATCCGGAAAGCGCGCGGCGAAGCGGGCCAGGCGCAGGATGCGGACAGGGTCTTCGCGAAAGGCATCCGTCACGTGGCGCAACACCTTGTCCCGGATGTCCCGCTGCCCGTCAAACGGGTCGATTAATGCCGAAAAGTCGGGGTCAAAACTGGTGGAGGCTGTTTCTGGACGAGCGGGAGCCGCTATCGAATTGATAGTAAGGTCGCGCCGTGCCAGGTCCTGCTCCAGCGTGACGTCGGGCTCGGCGTGCACCAAAAAACCGCGATAGCCGCGTGCCGTCTTGCGCTCGGTGCGGGCCAGTGCGTACTCTTCCCGGGTATCGGGATGCAGGAAGACGGGGAAGTCCTTGCCCACGGGCAGGTAGCCCCGGGCGACCAGCGCCTCGGGTGTGGCGCCCACGACCACCCAGTCGTGATCCTGCACGGGCAAGCCCAGCAAGGCATCGCGCACCGCGCCACCTACCATGTAAATCTGCATCCAGCCAGTTTAGCGGCTTGGGCTTTGCCTGGGGATAGGCCCCAGGCCTGGACTCAGGAGAACACCGGCCGGAAGAAGCTTCGTTCGTAGCTGATGATGCAGCCTGTGGTCTCCGCGTATTTGAAAGCCGCCAGGCATTCCTGGTCCGCAAAAGAGCTCTGGCGGTAAATCTCGTAGGCCGCCAGGCTCTCAAAGGTGAACAAGGCCAATGCAATGTTGTTGGCGCCTTCGCTGGGCATGAAGTAGCCGTGGTGCGTGCCGCCGAATTTCTCGACCAGCGGAATCCACAGCTTGCCGTAGTGCTCGAACTCCTTGAGTTTGGCGGTGTTGAGCACGTAGCGCAGATAGATGGTGACCATGATGTCTCCCGCTCAGCGCTTGACACGGTAGGGCTCTTCGAATTCGCGGAAATCGTTCTCGGCCAGCGCGTCGTCGATCCAGGCTTTCACGCCCGGCAAGGCGCTCACGCGCTGGATGTAAGCGCCGATCCCGGCAGGCACCGGCAAGCCGTAGCGGCTCAGGCGCATGCAGACGGGTGCAAAAAAAGCGTCTGCAATGCTGAATTCGCCGAACAGCATGGGGCCTTTGTGCTGCTCCAGCAGCTCGCTCCACATCTCGACGATGCGCTGCACGTCGGCACGCACGGCCGATTTGTCGCGCCAAATCAGCTGGCCCATGTCCGACAGGTCTGCTTCGATGTTCATGGGGCAGGCCGAACGCAGCGCGCCAAAGCCGCTGTGCATTTCAGCGCATACGCTGCGCGCCCGGGCGCGCGCTTTCACATCCTGCGGCCAGAGCTTTTTCTCGGGAAAGCGTTCCGCGAGGTATTCAGCAATCGCCAGCGTGTCCCAGACGACAAAACCGTCATCGTCCAGCGCCGGCACCCGGCCGGTCGGGTTCACGCCGCCGATTTTTTCCTTGAAACTCGAGTTGGCATCGAACGAGTCAAAGCGCAGCTTGATTTCTTCAAAGGGAATGCCGGCCTGCTTGAGCAGCACCCAGGGGCGCATGGACCAGGAGGAGTAGTTTTTATTGCCGATGTAGAGCTTGAGCATGGTGTCCCTGTTCTGCTGACGATGAAGGAAAGAAGTCAAAGTGAAACGACTTGCGATGCTACCGCCGCACCAACGCGCTATTGATGCAAAAAATCCCCTGAATTAATGCCCACCCCCGTCCAGGCTCACTGCGTGTAGCCCGTTCCCCCCTCAAGGGGGCGGCGCCTGGGGCCGGCAAAGCCGGACCCGCGGCCCCCGCTGGCGAAATAGCCTAGCACTCATCACGCCCATTGAACTCTTCAAGCCAGCGTGAGCCGTGGAACCGGCTTTGCCGGGCCACAGGCACAGTCCCCTGCAAGGGGAAAAGGGCTACACACAGTGAGCCCGATAGGGGTGTGCCTGTTTTCGGCTTTGCCAGGCCGCAGGCGGGCGGCCCCCTCGGGGGGCAGGGAGCTACACGAAGTGAGCGACCGTGGGGGCCCTATTCCACCGTGGGGGCCTAAAAACGGCCGGCGGTTTTGCGTTTAGCCGTCAGCCCGCTGCGCAAGCCCTGTGCTCCCAGATAAGTAGGCCCCACAGCATCCAGCGCGGCAGGGTGGACACCCAGTGCCTGCAGGCCGGGCAGCTTGCCGGTGGCCACGTTGTCGGTGGCCATGGCGTCGAGGTTGTCGCGGCTCAGCAGCGGCTCTCCGGGCGCGAGCTCCATGAGGCGCGCCTGCAGGCGCCCCAGGGAATCCGGCAGGCTGATCACCGGACGGCCTTTGCCACCGTTGATACCGGCGTAGCGGCCGGCCAGCCCGACCAGCTGGCGCAGCGTGAACACGTCGGGCCCGCAAACTTCATAGATCTGGCCGGCGGTGTCGGGGTCTTGCAGGCAGTGCACGATGGCGTCGGCGACGTCTTCCACCCAGACGGGTTGAAAGCGCGCATCGGCGGCTGCAAGCGGAACCACCGGAAAGATCTGCTGGAGCCGGGCAAAGGTGTTGAGGAATTTGTCTTCAGCGCCAAAGATCACGCTGGGCCGCAGCACGGTCACATCCAGCCCGGTGCTGAGCAGCACGGCTTCACCGCGCGCCTTGCTGCGCTGGTACATCGATGCCGAACCGGGCGAAGCGCCCAGGGCGCTGATGTGAACGATGCGCCTGAGGCCGCTGGCTTCACAGGCCCGGGCCAGCTCCAGCGGCAGTTGCACATGCGCCTTGTCGAACGCGGCCTCTGTGCCGTGAAGGATGGCAATCAGGTTGACCACGGCGTCGTGGCCGGCCAGCAGCGGTGCCAGCGAGGAGGCATCGTGGGCGTCGGCCTCAATCACATCGACCAGCGGCAGCATTTGCAGGTGGCGGGCGCTGGCCTGCCGGCGTGTGACCACGGTGACGCGGCATTGCAGGCGTGCCAGCTTTTCGCAGACGTGCGCACCGACAAAGCCGGTGCCGCCAAGAAGAAGGATTTTTTTCATAACCCCTAATTTAGCGCTTTTACCGTGCCTTGCGTCCGGTTGGCTCATTCTTTGGCCATTCAGGCCTCCAGGCCAGGCTGGATGAGCGCAAGCAGCTATCAAATTAATAGCGATTTTTGGCCTTGCAGGATCCGCCCTTGGCCTACACGCCGGGGCCTGCACCGTCCCCATAATGATTGAATGAACATTTTTGAAGCACTGCGAACAAGCCACGTCACCCAGCGCGCCCTGGCGGACAACCTCATCAAAACGCAGGGCGACAGCAAGGAAAGAGCCACGCTGTTCAAGGAGCTCAAGCTTGAACTCGCGGCACATGCCGCGGCGGAAGAGCGTTTTTTTTATGTGCCGCTGATCGCGCACGACATGACGCAGGAACCCTCACGCCACGGCATTGCCGAACACCACCAGATGGACAAACTGGTGGAAACGCTGGAAGAAACCGATTTCAGCTCGCCCGCCTGGCTGGCCACGGCCAAAGAGCTGCACCACAAGATCTATCACCACCTTGAAGACGAGGAGCAGGGTGTGTTCCAGCTGGCAGGCAAAGTGTTGACCGAAGCCGAAAAGCTGTCGCTGGCCAAGGGCTATGAAGGCGAGTTCGTCTCGCAGCGCACGAAAAATTAAACCACCGCGGCGCCCCTGGACGAGCTTATGAACCGTCCCCGCGCTTGTCGTTGTCAGGCTTGAGCAGCGGTTCGGGCTTTTCCAGAAAACGCACCAGGCGCGGCACCAGCGCCAGGATGCCGAGCGCCAGCAGGGTGCTGAGGACCGCAGTGCTTTCACGCCCCATGCCGGCCGCCACGCCAATGGCCGCCGTCAGCCAGATGCCGGCGGCGGTGGTCAGGCCCTTGACCTGCTCTTCGTCGGGGTTGCCCTTGATGTGGCCCTTGAGTATGGTGCCCGCGCCCAGAAAGCCGATGCCGGCAATCACGCCCTGAATCACCCGGCTCAAGTCGGCGGTGATCATGCCGGACTGCTGCGACACCAGCACGAACATCGCGGAACCCATGGCCACCAGCATGTGCGTGCGCACCCCGGCGGCCTTGCCTTTTTGCTCGCGCTCTATGCCCAGCAGGCCGCCCAGCAACGCCGCCAGCGTGAGGCGAACCATGACGCGCGTGGCCTGCTCGGCATCGGGCAAATCTGAAAACTCCGAGGCAATGGTTTCACCGACTTGCTGCCACCAGGTGGACGCCATGCGGACTCCTTTAGATCGTAAACAGGTTCTTGCGTGTTCGGTTGAGGGATGGGCTCGCCCGATTGACTGTAGCGCGTCTGCCGTACGGCGTCACCGAAAAAGCCCTGTCCACCGTCAGGGATGGATTTTTTCGCCCCGCTTGAGCATGTCGGCGAACTTCACCAGCCGGCGCTCGCGTGTCTCGGCTTTCTTGGCGGTTTGCAGCCTGAACAAAATGGCGAAGCGATTGCGCGAGTCCAGCGACTCGAAGAAGGCTTTGGCCTTGGCGCTTTTCGCAAGCAGCGCCGCCAGGTCGTCAGGCACTGCCATCTTGCTCTGCGCGTCGTAGGCCGCATCCCAGCGGCCGTCGGCCTTGGCGCGTTCAACCTCGGCCAGTCCCGCCGGCTGCATGTCGCCGGATTCAATCAGTGCCAGGGCCTTGGCGCAGTTGACTTTGGACCAGGTGCTGCGGGCACGCCGCGGGGTGAATTTTTGCAAAAAATATTGCGCGTCCATGGAGTTCCTCTGGCCGTCTATCCAGCCGTGGCAGAGCGCGGCTTCCAGGGCTTGGGCGTGGGTGATGGAGGCTATGCCTGAATCCTTCTTCGCGATCTGCAGCCAGACACCGGCGCTGCTTGCGTGGTGTTTGGCCAACCACTTGGTGAAGGCCTGGGTGTCTTTGCAGCGCACGGTGGCAAGCGGGGCGGCGGGAGTCCTGGCAGGCGTTTTGGAAGCGGGTTTGACGGAGGTGGGCATGACGCATTTTGCGTGACGCGCGGGATTCAGGGCAAGCCATGGGGGCGATAGGTGGAGGTGAGTGCTATTAATTCAGGAGCTGCTAGCGCTCGTATTTAAAGGGTTTCAGCCACTTTTCGCATAAAAAAACCACCCGGAGGTGGTTTTCGGAGTCACGGCTGGCGGTCGCGTCTGGCTTTACTGCGTGATGTAGTCAGACACCACTTTCCAGCGCGCGTCCTGCAACATCGACAGGCGCGACTGGTTGTTGCCCAGGCGCTTTTGCGGGCCAAACTTGCCTTCAGAGCTGCCGAAGATGTCGGCCGGGATCACCATGGTGTCCATGGCCTTGATGAAGCTCTCGGTCGAGAGGTTGGCACCGGCCTTTTGCGAAGCGCGTATAAAGCTGTCGACCACTGTATAGCCGTAGACCGAGAACACCGTGGGGTCTTCATTGAAGGCTGTCTTGTACTTGTTGGCCCAGAAGCGGATGGGCTGCGAGGCTTCGTCCAGGTAGGGGTTTTGCACCGTCATGGTGGCGTAGAGGCCGTCCATGGCCTTGCCGCCCAGCTTGTGGATCAGGTCGGTGTAGGCGGCGCTGGAGCCCAGGAAGACGGGGTTGTAGCCCAGCTTGCGCGCGGTGCCGATGCCGCCAATGGTTTCTCGGATGATGGTGCCCAACACAACCAGGTCGCATTCAGAGGCCTTGAGCTTGGCGATCTGCGACGAGAAATCAGTGGCGCCGCGCTTGAAGGAAGTTTTCTCGACCATGGTCATGCCGAGGGTCTTCAGGCCATCATCGGCGCCGCGCTGCACTTCGAGGCCGAACTCATCGTCCTGGTACATCGAGCAGACCTTTTTGGCGTTCTTTTCCTTCACCAGCTTGGGCACGGCCGACTTCATCTGGTCGTAGTAAGTGGCAGCGAAGGAGTACTTGAGCTTGTGGAAGGGCTCGTACATTTCGCGTGCGGCCGTCACCGGGAAGAAGTTGATGACGTTTTTTTCGAACTGCACCGGCATGGCGGCCAGGTTTTGCGCCGTGCCCAGGTGGCCGACCATGGCGAAAATCTTGTCCTGGTTCACCAGCTTTTGCGCCGCCAGCACCGCCTTCTTCGGGTCGTAGCCCGAATCCTCGACGATCAGCTTGACCTTGCGGCCGTTGATGCCGCCTTGTTCGTTAAGTTCGTCCACCCGCAGCGTCATGCCGTTGCGGATCTGTTTGCCGAAGCCCGCGAGCGGTCCCGACAGGTCCTGGATGGAGCCGAGCGTGATCTCGGTTTTGCTGACGCCCTGGCTTTGCGCCTGTGCTGTGGCTGCCGACAAGGCGGCTGCACAGGCCAGCGCGGAAAGAACGGCGGTTGACTTCAGTTTCATGGTTTTGTCTCCTTAATGGTTCTTGTTTCTGGTTCACTCGATACACGGTGCTGGCGAAGGGCTCAGTACATGGCCTCAATTTGCGGGGCGTATTTTTTTTCTACGAGTTTGCGCTTGAGCTTCATGGTCGGCGTGAGCTCTTCGTCTTCCGCCGTGAGCTGCGTGTCGAGCAGGAAGAATTTCTTGATCTGCTCGACCCGCGCAAACTTCTTGTTGACCCGGTCGATCTCCGACTGGATCAATTCTTGCACTTCAGTGGCCCGCGTCAAGCTGGCGTAATTACTGAAGGGTATGTCCGCATCCTGGGCGAATTTCTCGACGTTTTCCTGGTCGATCATGATGATGACGGTGAGGTAGGCGCGCTTGTCACCGATGACCACCGCGTCGGTGATGTAGGGCGAGAACTTGAGTTCGTTTTCCAGCTCGCTGGGCGTCACGTTCTTGCCGCCGGCGGTGATGATGATGTCCTTCATCCGGTCGGTGATCCGGAAAAACCCTTGCGCGTCCATCACGCCAACGTCGCCGGTGTGCAGCCAGCCCTCGGCATCCAGCGTCTCGGCGGTTTTTTCAGGCTGGTTCAGGTAACCCAAAAAAACATTGGTGCCGCGCACCAGGATCTCGCCAGTGGCCGGGTCCAGCCGCATCTCGTTGTAGCCGGCGGCCGGGCCTATGGAGCCGGGCTTCATGCAACTGGCCGGCACGCCGCTGGCGGCGCCGCAGGTTTCCGTCATGCCCCAGACCTCCAGCATGGGAACCCCCAACGCCATGTACCACTTCACCAGGTCGGGCGAAATGGGCGCCGCACCCGTGACGCAAAACCGCGCCTTGTGAATGCCGATCAGCTTTCGCGTGTTGTTGAGTGCCAGCCAGCGCGCCAGCGTGAAGCGGGCCTTGAGCGATGTGCTGACCGGTTGGCCGGCCAGCACGGTGTCGGCGATGCGCATGCCCACGCCAATGCTCCAGGTATAGGCGGCCTGCTGCAGCCAGCTGGCTTCCTTCAGTGCGATCATCACGCCGGAATAAAACTTCTCCCACACACGCGGCACGGCGGTGAACACCGTGGGTGCGATCTCACGCACGTTTTCAGGAATGGTCTCGGGATTCTCGACAAAGTTGAGTTTGGCGCCCGCGTACATCGCAAAGTATTCACCGCCCATGCGCTCGGCGATATGGCACAGCGGCAAAAAGCACATGCGCTCGTCGTCTTCGTTTTGCGCGACGAGTGTGTTGTAGCCACGTGCGGTAAACACCAGTCCGCGCTGGCTGTGCATCGCGCCCTTGGGTTTGCCGGTGGTGCCAGAGGTGTAGACCAGGATGGCCAGGTCTTCAGGTTTGCAGGCAGCGGCGCTGTCTTTCACCGTGTTGGGATGGTCGGCCAGGTAGCTGCGGCCCAGCGCGCGCAGCTCGTCCAGTCCCATCACGCCGGGGTCATTCAGGTCGCGCAGGCCCTCGGTGTCGAACACGATGATCTTGCGGAGCAGGGGCAATTGCGGCCGCACTTCCAGCGCCTTGTCGAGCTGCTCGTCGTCTTCGACAAATAGCGTGGTGGTGCGCGAATCTTCACAGAGGTAGTGCACCTGCGAGGCGGCGTCGGTGGGGTAGATGCCGCTGCAAACCCCGCCGCAGCTGAGCACCGCCAGATCGGCCAGCACCCATTCGATGACGGTGTTGGAAAGGATGGAGGCGCATTCGCCGCGCGGAAAGCCCAGGGCGAGCAGCCCGGCGGCGATTTCGCGCACCGCATCGCCGGTTTGCGTCCAGGTCCAGCTGCGCCAGATGCCGAGCTTTTTCTGCCGCATCCAGGTTTTGTGGCTGCGCTGCTCCACCGCGTTCCAGAACACCGCAGGGATGGTTTCGCCTGGCATGACGATGGCATGCTCGGGCTGGATGTGTGAAAGATCCCAAAGATTGCTCATTCAGTCACCGCCACGTCTTCTTTTTCTTCCAACGCCGCTCGCCGCGCACGCCGTCTTCTTTCATGCCGAGGTAGAACTCCTTGATGTCCTCTTTCTCGCGCAGGCGGGCGCAGGTGTCTTCCATCACGATGCGGCCGTTTTCCAGCACATAGCCGTAGTCCGACGCGTTGAGCGCCATGTTGGCGTTCTGCTCGACCAGCAGGATAGTGGTGCCGCGCTCGCGGTTGATGCGCACCACGATCTCGAAAATTTCCTTGGTGAGCTTGGGTGACAAGCCCAGGCTGGGTTCGTCGAGAAGGATCAGGTCGGGCGAAGCCATGAGCGCGCGCGAGATTGCCAGCATCTGCTGCTGCCCGCCCGACAGCAGCCCGGCGTCTTGCAGGGCGCGCTCTTTCAGGATCGGGAAGTAGCCGTACACCGCTTCCATGTCGAGCGCCACGCCGTCGCGGTCCTTGCGGGTGTAGGCACCCATCAGCAGATTGTCGCGTACGCTGAGCAAAGGGAATACCTCGCGTCCCTCAGGCACATGCGACAAGCCCTGCTGCACGATATGAGCCGGGTCCTGCGCCGTGATGTCCTCGCCCTTGAAGTCGATGGAGCCCTTGCGCGGATCGAGGATGCCCGAGATGGTCTTGAGGATGGTGGATTTGCCCGCGCCGTTGGAGCCCAGCACCGTGGCAATTTCGCTGCGGCGCACCTGCAGGCTGATGCCGCGTATGGCCTTGATCGGGCCGTAGGAGCTCTCGACGTTGAGGAGCTTCAGTACCGGTTGGTCGCTGACGGGTGGGGGAACTGCACTCATGCCGTTCTCCTTAAAGACGTGACCTCATCCACCGAACCAAGGTAAGCCTCAATCACGCCAGGATCGTTCTGCACCTCGCGCGGCGTGCCCATGGCCAGCACCTCGCCCTGGTTCATGGCCAGCACGCGGTCTGACACGCGGGAGACCAGTGACATATCGTGCTCGACCATCAGCACCGTGATGCCCAGCTCMTGCTGGATGTCCTGGATCCAGAAGGCCATGTCGCCGGTTTCTTCCACATTGAGGCCGGAAGAGGGCTCGTCGAGCAGCAGCAACTGCGGCTCGGTGCACAGCGCCCGCGCCAGCTCGACCACCTTGCGCACGCCGTAGGGAAGACCTGCGACCATCGAATCGCGGTGATGTTGCAGGTCGAGGAAGTCAATGACCTGCTCGGCTTTTTCGCGTGCCAGCAGTTCGGCATCTCGCGCCCTGGCGGTAAAAAACAGGTCGTGCAGCAAACCTGTCTGCCGGTGCGTGTGCCGGCCAATCAGCAGGTTGTGCAGCACGGTGGCGTGCTCAAACAGCTCGATGTTCTGGAAGGTGCGCGCAATACCCAGCGAAGCAATCTTGTGGGGCGGCTGGTAGGTGAGCTTTTCGCCGCGGTATTCAATCTCGCCGGTGGTGGGTGTGTAGATGCGGCTGATCAGGTTGAACACCGTGGTCTTGCCCGCGCCGTTGGGGCCGATGAGCGTGAAGACTTCGCCCTGCTTGACGTCAAAGCTCACGTTGTTGACCGCCAGCACGCCGCCGAAGCGAACGCTGAGGTTTTTGGCGGAAAGGAGGGTCGTGCTCATTTCAGGCGATCTGACTTCTGGAATGATTTCTGCCGTTTAAAGAGCCCTTTTCTGTAGAAAGGAAAGAGCTGCAAATAGGTGCGAATCTTCAGCCAGCGGCCATACAGCCCCATCGGCTCAAACAGCACAAAGGCGATCAGCACAATGCCGTAGACCGCCGCCTGCAGGCCGGGGGCCTGGCCTATGGTGGCGGGCAAATAGTCTTTGGTGAGGCCAATCACCTGCGGCATGGAGATCAGGAAGATGGCGCCCAGAAAAGCACCGTGTACCGAGCCCACGCCGCCGATCACGATCATCAAGAGCAGGTCGATGGACTGCAGGATGTTGAACTGGTCGGGCGAGATGAACTGCAGCTTGTGCGCATAGAGCGCGCCGGCCACGCCGGCCAGCGCCGCAGACAGCGCAAAAGACAGCGTCTTGTAGCGCGCCAGGTGGATACCCATGCTCTGCGCCGAAATCTCGGAATCGCGGATCGCGACAAAGGCCCGGCCCGTGGGCGAGCGCAGCAGGTTGAGGATGGCCAGCGTGGCCGCCACGGTGATGAGGAGGCAGAGGAAATAGAAGGACTCGCCGCTGGCCAGCTTCCAGCCGAACATGTCGGGTGCCTTGATGTGGATGCCCGCATTGCCGCCGGTAACACTTTCCCAGCGTGCAAACACTTCTTCAACAATGAAGCCAAAAGACAGCGTCGCCATGCCGAGGTAAATGCCCTTCACGCGCAGGGCGGGCAGGCCCACGACCAGGCCCACGGCGGCTGATAGCCCGGCGGCGCACAACAAGGCGATGGGAAAGGGCAGGCCGGCGTTGGTCATCACCGCCTGCGTGTAAGCGCCGACGCCCAGAAAGGCCGCGTGCCCCAAAGAGAAGAGGCCGGTGAAACCCGCCAGCAACATCAGGCCCAGCCCGGCGATGGCGTAGATCATCACGAAGGTGAGTTGTGCGAGCCAGTATTCGGGGAACAACCACGGTGCCGCTAGCAACAGCAACATCAGTGCGCCGTACCAGAACACATGGCCTGCGTGCTTGGCCAGTTTGATGTCCTGGCCGTAATCGGTTTTAAAGATGAACCTCATGAGAAGGCTCCCCCCCGAAGCGCCTTCGGCGCCTCCCCCTCGGGGGGCGCCACTAGCGGCCCGGCAAAGCCGGTTCCACGGTGGCCTGGCTTTAAGGGATGGCACGCGTTGACCTGCTTGTTCGTCATACTTTTTTTCGGAGCTTCTCGCCGAACAGGCCGCTGGGCTTGACCATCAGCATGATGAGCACTACCACATAGGCGGCGATGTCCTTGAAGCCGTCGGGCAAATAAAAGCCCGAGAACGATTCAACCAGGCCGATCACCAGCCCGCCCACAATCGCGCCGGGCAGACTGCCGAAACCGCCTACCACCGCGGCCGGGAAAGCCTTGAGCCCGATAAAACCCATGTTGGCATGCACAAAGGTGATGGGCGCGAGCAGGAGCCCGGCAATCGCCGCGACGGCCGAGGCCAGTGCCCACACCAGGCCGTTAAGCCGCTTGACGGGAATGCCCATGTAGTACGCAGCCAGCTGGTTTTGCGACGACGCCTGCATGGCGATGCCCAGCTTGCTGTACTTGAACATCGCAAACAAGACGAGGCACAGCGCTGCGGTGGTGACGATGATGGCAACCTGCTCGACATTGATGACCAGCGCGCCCAGGCTCCAGATCTGGTCTTTGTAGGGCACGGGCAGCACATAGGTTTCGGTGCCTATGCCGGGGATCATGGTGATAAGGCCGCGCGCCGTGTAGCCGACGCCGATGGTGAGCATGACGATGGAAAACGCGGGCTGGCCGAGGATGGGGCGTATTACGAGGCGCTCCAGCACCATGCCGAACAACGCCATACCCGCAATCGCGCTGATCACCGCCAACCAGAAGGGAAACCCCAGCAAGGTCATGCAGGCCAGGCCGCCGAACGCGCCCAGCATCATCAGTTCGCCCTGCGCGAAGCTGACCGTCTCGGTGGCCTTGTAGATGAGCACAAAGCCCAGCGCGATCAGCCCGTAGATGCAGCCTTGGGCAATACCGCTGATGAGCAGTTGCAAGAATTGCACGTCGCGGTCTCCCCTGTAATGAGCTTTGGTTATAGCTGTCGCCTAAAGGTCTGTCGCTAGGGGTTGTTCCGAATACGTGTCGCCTTGGTGATCAAGCGTAATCCCTAGATGGAACGAAATGTTCGAATCGGCGCCGGCCTGGGTTTCTACGGCGACGCATGGGAGCCTGTGGCCGCGAGCATTGAGCGTGGTGGTGTTCACTACATCGCAAGCGACCATCTGGCCGAGCTGACGCTGGCCATCCTGCAAAAGGACCGGCAGCGCGACCCTGCACTGGGCTATGCACGCGATGTGGTCCCCATGCTGATGAAGCTGTGGCCGTTGATGCAGGCGCGCGGCGTCAAGTTCATCTGCAACGCGGGCGGGCTCAATCCTGCGGGCGCCGGCGCTGCCTTGCGCGCGGCGTTTGCGGCCAAGGGATGGAAGGCGCGCATCGCGGTGGTCACCGGTGACGAAGTGTTGCCGCAGCTCGCAGAGCTCGCGCCGCCGCATATGTTCAACGGCCAGGCGTTTGAGTCCGTGCGGGAGCGCATGGTGTTTGCCAATGCCTATGTGGGCGCGCGGCCTATTGTGTCGGCGCTGCAGCAGGGCGCCGATATTGTGGTGACAGGGCGCGTCGCCGATGCGGCGCTGTTCCTGGCGCCGCTGGTGCATGAATTCAACTGGAAGCTGGAGGACGCAAAAACGCCGGCCGAGCTGGATCGGCTGGCGCAAGGGCTGGCGGTGGGGCACTTGCTCGAATGTTCGGGCCAGGGCAGCGGCGGCAACTTTGGCAGCCAGCAGGCGTGGAAGGCCATTCCCGATCTCGCCCACATCGGCTATCCCATCGCCGAGGTCAGCGTAGACGGCACGGCGCTGATCACCAAGGCACCGGGCACGGGTGGCCGCATCAATTTCGATACGGTGCGCCAGCAACTGCTGTATGAAGTGCACGACCCGGGGCACTATGCCTCGCCCGATGTGGTGATGGATTTATCGGCGGTGCGGCTCGAAGACCTGGGCGACGATGCCGTGCGCATGACGGGCGTGCGCGGCCACGCGCGGCCCGCGCAGCTCAAGGTGGTGGGCGGGTTTCGCGACGGCTACAAGGCCGAGGTCACCTGGGGCTTTAGCTGGCCTGATGCGCATGACAAGGCACTGGCAGCTGTGGAGATGGTGAAAGCCCGGCTGAGGGAAAAGCGCCAGGCGCATGACGAACTCTTTGTCGAATTCCCGGGGCTCAACTCGGCACATGGCCCACTGGCGCCACTGCCTGCGCCTGCAGTGCTGGCGGAGCTCAACGAGGTCTGGGTTCGTATGGCGATCAGGACGCAGGACAAAGCGGTGGCCGAAGGTTTTGGCCGGCTCTTTCCGTGGATGGCCTTGAGCGGGCCGGCCTATACCTGCGGCTTTCACGGCCTGAACAGCAGCAGTGAGTTGTTAGGCATCTGGCCTGCGCTGATTGACCGGCAAGCGGTTGAGGCGGCGGTGTGTGTGGAGGTGTTGCAGTCATGAGGGTGCAATTGGTGAAGCTCGCGCATGCGCGCAGCGGCGACAAGGCCGACTGGGTGGACTTTGGCCTCTTTGCCTGGAACGAGGCGGGCTACCGGATCATGGAGCGCGAGGTGACGGCCGAACGCGTGCAGGCGCACTTTGCGCCCTGGCTGCCGGGCGCGGTGCAATGCTGGTGCTTGCCCAGTATCCTGGCCCTCAAGCTGGTATTGCAGGGCGCGCTGCAAGGCGGTGGCGCGCGCAACCTGCGCATGGACAACCTGGGCAAGGCCATGGCAGCAGCGCTGCTGCGCATGGAGATCGAAGTCAGCGAGGCAGAGCTGGAAGAAGCTCAGGCTGCCCCTCGTGCGGGCTGGTGGGGTGCCTGACGGGGATTGCGTAAAAATTTAAGCAAAAAAAGCCTGTACGCCTTTTGTATCGGGCGCAAGCAGCTATCAAATAAATAGCATACAGGTGGCGGGTGAAGGTGCCTGGCACCCGGGCGTCAGGCCTTGGGAATCTTGCGGGGCTTGCCGAAATCGTCAATGGCCACGTAAGTCAGGCTGGCTTCCGTGACCTTGATGTAGCGGCCCTGGGCGCGGAAGCGCTCGGCGTAGACCTCAACCTGGACCGTGATGGACGTGGTGCCGATACGGGTCACGCAGGAAAAAAACGACAGGATGTCGCCGACCCGCACGGGCTGCTTGAAAATGAACTGGTTGACGGCCACGGTCGCCATGCGCCCGTCCACGTGGCGGGCCGGTACCACCGAGCCGGCCAGGTCGACCTGCGCCATGACCCAGCCGCCGAAGATGTCGCCGTTGGCATTGCAGTCGGCCGGCATGGGAATGACCTTGAGCACCAGTTCCTTGTCGGTGGGCAACTGGACGTTCAGGGCGTCCTCGGCGTGAATGTCCGTATGGGTGCTTGATTCGGTAGACATAGGCACAATCTGAAAAAGTTATTACAACAACCTACACGATTGTCCCTCATGCGCTCCCGAGCTTCCGCTGTTGATTCTTCCCTGGCCGTGCCTGCCGCCGCGTCAGCGCCGGGCGCCGGCAAGGCGCTCGCGCTCCAGCGCTCGGACCTTGGCACCCTCAAACGCCTTTTCCCCTACCTGTGGGATTACAAATGGCGCGTGCTGGCGGCCCTGAGCTTCATGGTGGGCGCCAAGATGGCCAACGTTGGTGTGCCGCTCTTGCTGAAGAACCTGGTCGACGCCATGAACTTCAAACCGGGCGACGCACAGGCGGTGCTGGTGGTGCCGGTGGCGCTGCTGCTGGCCTACGGCCTGCTGCGCCTGTCGACCACGCTTTTTACCGAACTGCGCGAACTGGTGTTTGCCAAAGCCACCGAAGGCGCGGCGCGGCGGATTTCGCTGGAAGTGTTCCGGCACCTGCATGCGCTCAGCCTGCGCTTTCACCTGGAGCGGCAAACCGGCGGCATGACGCGCGACATCGAGCGCGGCACGCGCGGCGTGCATTCGCTGATTTCGTACTCGCTCTACAGCATCATCCCCACGCTGATTGAAGTGACGTTGGTGCTGACGCTGCTGGCCGTCAAGTTCGACGTCTGGTTTGCCGGCATCACGGGCATCGCGCTCGTGTTCTACATTTTCTTCACCGTCACGGTGACCGAATGGCGCACACAGTTCCGCAAGGCCATGAATGAGCTCGATTCGTCGGCCCACAGCCGCGCCATCGACTCGCTGCTGAACTACGAAACCGTCAAGTATTTCAACAACGAAGAGTTTGAAGCCGCACGCTACGACGAAAACCTGCAGCGTTACCGGCGCGCCGCCATCAAGAGCCAGAACACGCTGAGCCTGCTCAATACCGGGCAGCAGCTCATCATCGCCATCGGGCTGGTGGCCATGCTCTGGCGCGCAACCCAGGGCGTGGTGGACGGTCGCATGACGCTGGGCGACCTGGTGATGGTCAATGCCTTCATGATCCAGCTCTACATTCCGCTCGGTTTCCTGGGTGTGATCTACCGCGAGATCAAGCAAAGCCTGACCGACCTGGACAAGATGTTTGTGTTGATGGAGCGGGAGCGTGAAATCGCCGACGTGCCGGGTGCCCAGCCTATCGTCATCGAAGGTACGCCGGCGGTACGTTTTGAGAATGTAAATTTTGCCTACGACCCGGCACGGCCCATCCTGCACAACGTGAGCTTTGAAATTCCGCCGGGCAAGACCGTCGCGGTGGTGGGCTCTTCGGGCGCCGGCAAGTCCACGCTGGCGCGCCTGCTCTACCGCTTTTACGATGTCCAGCAGGGCTGCATCACCATTGCCGGCCAGGACATCAAGCAGGTCACACAGTCCAGCGTGCGCCAGTCCATCGGCATCGTGCCGCAGGACACGGTGCTGTTCAACGACACGGTGGAATACAACATCGCCTACGGCAAGCCGGGCGCCAGCCATGCCGAGGTCGAGGAAGCGGCGCGTGCGGCCCGCATCCACGGGTTTATTGCCTCTACGCCGCTGGGTTACCAGACCATGGTGGGCGAGCGGGGCCTGAAGCTGTCGGGCGGCGAAAAGCAGCGGGTGGCCATTGCCCGCACCTTGCTGAAAAACCCGCCGGTAGTGATTTTTGACGAAGCCACTTCGGCGCTGGATTCGGCCAATGAGCGCGCCATCCAGGCCGAGCTGCGCACTGCCGCGCAAAACAAGACCACGCTGGTGATTGCGCACCGGTTGTCTACCGTGGTGGACGCGCATGAGATCCTGGTGATGGACGCCGGGCGCATTGTGGAGCGCGGCACGCACGCACAGTTGCTGGCCATGGAGGGCGCTTATGCACGCATGTGGGCGCTGCAGCAGAGTTCGGCAGAGGCTTGAGATTTAAGTGAAATCCAGGTTTTAACCATAACTGACGGGCGCAAGCAGCTATAAAATTAATAGCAAGCTGATGCCGGCACGGTTGGCCGGAATTTGCGGTTTCCAGGTAGCCATGGGATTCCCCGTAGGTAGAAAGACTGCCTGAGCTCGCATAATTGGTTCATGGAAACCAAATGGCTGGAAGATTTTGTGAGCCTGGCTGAAACCCGCAGTTTCAGCCGCTCCGCCCAATTGCGTCATGTCACCCAGCCCGCGTTTTCACGGCGTATCCAGGCGCTGGAAGCCTGGGCCGGTACCGACCTGGTGGACCGCAGCTCATATCCCACGCGGCTCACCCCTGCCGGAGAAACCCTGTACAGCCAGTCGCTGGAGATGCTGCAGGGCCTGCAGTCGACCCGCGCCATGCTGCGCGGCCACACCTCGGCCGGGCAGGACGTCATCGAGTTCGCGGTGCCGCACACCCTGGCATTTACCTTCTTTCCGGCCTGGGTCAGCAGCTTGCGCGAGAAGTTCGGCCCCATCAAGAGCCGCTTGATCGCGCTGAACGTGCACGATGCCGTATTGCGACTGGTTGAAGGCAGCTGCGACCTGTTGATCGCCTACCACCACGATTCCCAGCCTTTCCAGCTGGACCCGGACCGCTATGAAATGGTGTCGTTGGGCCAGGAAGTGCTGGCACCTTTTGTCAGGGCCAATTCCGCGGGTGAGCCCGAGTTCAGCCTGCCGGGCCGCGCCGGCCAGCCCTTGCCTTATCTGGGCTATGCGCCGGGCGCCTACCTGGGCCGCATGGTCGACATGATCCTCAAGCAGTCGAGCACGGCCATCCACCTGGACCGGGTGTACGAAACCGATATGGCCGAAGGCCTGAAGGCGATGGCGCTGGAAGGCCACGGCATCGCATTTTTGCCGCTCAGCGCCGTCAAGAAGGAATTGAGGGCCAAAAAACTGGTCAGCGCCGGCGGTAATCTGGAAATGACCATGGACGTGCGCGTGTACCGTGAGCGGCCCACCTCCAAGGAGTCTGCCAAAACCCATGCCCAGGCCTTGTGGACTTACCTGCAGGCACAAACCGGCGGCAAGGAAAAGGCTGGCGGCCGCGGCGCGGGGGCACCGGCATCGCGCTAGCCGACCGCTAGTTGCCTAAGCGGGCTGGCCTTGCGGTCAAATGCTGGCATCAGACTGACGACTAGTAGTAACCCTAAGTGGTTATAAGAAAAATGCATGGAAGATCGTCGAAACAGCATTGGTGTTTTGACATCTCCAAATTTACAGTTCGTGACGTTCAAATTTTGGTGCTTGCCCGTGCTTGTTGATTCATTTGCTGTCTGCGTTGCCTTCCTTACGGCCCTTTGTGCGGCATCGGTCTGCGCAAGGCACGGCGCCATTCGGGTGATCGCCCAGCCTGTGCGGCCACGAGTGCAGGCGGCCTGACGGTCCGCTGGCACAAAGACTGCTTACATCTGCCGTATAGTTCCGGACTTTTAATGCGTGCACCATTTTGGAAAACCCCAGAAATTGCTGTCAATGCTGCGGGTTTGCAAAACCATCAACCCTTTCACGCCGTCCGCTTTCCCCCATTTTTAGAGGCCGGGTAAACCTAGGCGTAGCCCGGGAACCAACTCTCTAGAATAGTTCGCTAATCGTTTCATTCATTACAGGAGATTCCATGAAACTCAAGCTAGTCGCTCTGTCTGTTGCATTGCTCGCCACCGGCGGTGCGTTTGCCGACACCCTTTCCAAAGTCAAGGCTTCAGGCGTTGTGACCATGGGCGTGCGTGACTCCTCCGGTGCACTGTCCTATACCCTCGGTGACGGCAAATACACCGGCTACCACGTCGAAATCTGCCAGCGCATCCTGGCCGGCCTCGAAAAAGCCGCCGAGCGCAAGCTGGAAGTCAAATACCAGCCCGTGACCTCGCAAAACCGCATTCCCCTCGTGCAAAACGGCACAGTCGACATCGAGTGCGGCTCCACCACCAACAACGCGACCCGTCAAAAAGACGTGGCCTTCGTCGTGACCACCTTCGTCGAAGAAGTCCGCATCGCGGTGAAAGCCACCTCCGGCATCACCTCCGTTGCCCAGCTCAGCGGCAAGACCGTGGCCACCACCACGGGTACCACTTCCGTGCAGACGCTGCGCAAGAACAAGCGCGCCACCGGCGTCGAGTTCAAGGAAATCTTCGGCAAGGACCACTCCGACAGCTTCCTGCTGCTCGAATCGGGCCGCGCCGATGCGTTCGTCATGGACGGTTCCATCCTGGCCGGCAACATCGCCACCGCCAAGAAGCCTTCGGACTTCAAGATCGTTGGTGAAGTGTTGAGCGTCGAGCCCATCGCCATCATGATCCGCAAGGATGACCCGCTGCTCAAGCGCCTGGCCGACGACACGGTCAAGGGCATGATCAAGTCGGGCGAGATGAACAAGCTGTGGACCAAATGGTTCCTGTCGCCGATTCCTCCGAAGAACACCAAGGTGGGCCTGGCACTGAGCGCCAGCACCAAGGCTGCCTGGGACAATCCGAACGACAAGCCCATGGAAGAGTACGCCCAGAAGTAATTCGGGTCAGGTAAATTGAGAACCCCGCCGGACATCATGCTCTGGCGGGGTTTCTCGTTTACCGTGGCATGGAAAAACAACACAACAACCCTTTGCTGGAGCCGTGATGACTTGGGATTGGCAGGTATTTCTAAATGACGACGGTAGTGGCCGAACCTACTTGCAATGGATGTTTGACGCATGGGGCTGGACGCTGTCCGTCGCCGGTGCATCCTGGGTGATCGCCATGCTGTTTGGCGCGCTGGTCGGCACACTGCGCACCTTGCCCAACAGCCCGTGGCTTGTCCGCTTTGCCAATGCCTGGGTCGAGCTGTTTCGCAACGTTCCCTTGCTGGTCCAGATTTTCATCTGGTACTTTGTGGTTCCCAAAATTTTCCCCGCCATGAAGGAGCTGCCCAGCTTCATCCTGGTGGTGTTCGCTCTCGGATTTTTCACCTCGGCGCGTATTGCCGAGCAGGTCAGGGCCGGCGTGCAGGCCTTGCCGCGCGGCCAGCGCTATGCCGGCATGGCCATGGGCTTTACCACCGTGCAGACGTACCGCTACGTGATCCTGCCCATGGCTTTTCGCATCATCATTCCGCCGCTCACCAGCGAGTCGATGAACCTCTTGAAAAATTCCTCCGTGGCTTTCGCGGTGTCGATCGCCGAGCTCACTATGTTCGCCATGCAGGCGCAGGAAGAAACTTCGCGCGGCATTGAGATCTACCTGGCGGTGACGGCCCTTTATGCAATCTCTGCCTTCGCGGTCAACCGGGTCATGGCCTTTGTTGAAAAGAAGGTCCAGATTCCCGGCTTCGTCGTAGCCGGCTCAACGGGCGGAGGGCACTGACATGCTTGGACTCGACATGAGCTTCCTGAACTGGGAGATGATTTCCCAGTTCGTCGTCAAGGGTTTTATTTTCAGCATCGAGCTGACCGTCATCGCCACCATAGGCGGCATTATTTTCGGCACCGTGCTTGCGCTGATGCGTCTGTCGGGCAAAAAATTCCTGACGGTTCCCGCGACCATCTACGTCAACGGCATGCGTTCCGTTCCGCTGGTCATGGTGATCCTGTGGTTCTTCCTGCTGGTACCTGCGTCGTTCTACACGACCTTCGGCGCCTGGGGGGCCAACTACCGCGCCGAGATTTCGGCCATCATCACCTTCGTGGCCTTTGAGGCTGCGTACTTCAGCGAAATCATGCGTGCGGGCATCCAGTCCATCTCGCGTGGGCAGGTCAATGCGGGCCGTGCCCTGGGCATGACCTATTCGCAGAACATGAAGCTGATCATCCTGCCGCAGGCTTTCCGCAACATGGTGCCCATCCTGCTGACCCAGACCATCATCCTGTTCCAGGATACTTCGCTGGTTTACGCCATCGGCGCCTACGACCTGCTCAAGGGCTTCAGCACCGCCGGCAAGATCTTCGGCCGTCCTGAAGAGGCCTACCTGCTGGCCGCCGTGGTTTATTTCGTGATCTGCTTCGGGCTGTCCTTCATGGTCAAACGCCTGAACAGCAGAATCGCCATCATTCGCTGAGATCGCTGTTTCTTAAAACACCCCCTATCTCTCAAAGAGCACACTGGAGAAGAAGATGATTGAGTTGAAAGAAGTTTCCAAATGGTACGGTGAAGTGCAGGTTCTCAATAACTGCACCACCAGCATCAAGAAGGGTGAAGTTGTTGTGGTCTGCGGCCCATCGGGCTCGGGCAAATCCACCCTCATCAAGACCATCAACGCGCTGGAGCCTTTCCAGAAGGGCCAGATCTTTGTCGACGGCAAGGCTGTGCATGACCCCAAGACCGACCTGCCCAAGCTGCGCAGCCGCGTCGGCATGGTGTTCCAGAATTTCGAGCTGTTCCCGCACCTGAGCGTGACCGAGAACCTGACGCTGGCGCAGGTCAAGGTACTGGGCCGCAAGCCCGACGAGGCCAAAAAGCACGGCCTCAAATACCTGGATCGCGTGGGCCTGATGGCGCACAAGGATAAATTCCCCGGCCAGCTCTCCGGCGGCCAGCAGCAGCGTGTGGCGATTGCCCGCGCGCTCAGCATGGACCCGATCGCCATGCTGTTTGACGAACCCACCTCCGCGCTGGACCCGGAAATGGTGGGCGAGGTGCTGGACTGCATGATGGGCCTGGCTGTCGAAGGCATGACCATGATGGTGGTGACCCACGAAATGGGCTTTGCCAAAAAAGTGGGCAGTCGCGTGATTTTCATGGATGTCGGCGGCAAGATTCTGGAAGACTGCTCGAAGGACGAGTTTTTCAGTCACCCGGAAAACCGCCAGGCGCGCACCAAGGATTTCCTCAACAAGATCCTGGCGCACTGAAAGCCATGCGCCCCGGAAAAAAAGCCCCGAACCCCGGGGCTTTTTTCATGGCGGCTCATGATGGTCGGGTGGTGTGACCAGTGCGACAATTCAGGCCATGACTTCAGCCACCCGCACACCCGCCTCCACCCTGACCATCACCCGGCCCGACGATTGGCACCTGCATGTGCGCGACGGCGAGGCCCTGCACACCGTGGTGCCGCACACGGCCGCACAGTTTGGCCGCGCCATCATCATGCCCAACCTGCGCCCGCCGGTGACCACGGCCGCCCAGGCGGCGGCGTATCGGGAGCGCATCCAGGCCGCTGTGCCGGCCGGCGTGCAGTTCGAGCCATTGATGACGCTCTACCTCACCGACAACCTGCCACCCGATGAGATCAAGCGCGCGAAAGACGCCGGTGTTGTGGCGCTCAAGCTATACCCGGCCGGCGCCACCACCAACAGCGATGCCGGTGTGACCGACCTGCGCAAGACTTACAAGGCACTCGAGGCCATGCAAAAGGAAGGGTTGCTGCTGCTGGTGCATGGCGAGGTGACGTCCTCCGACATCGACCTGTTCGACCGGGAAGCGGTATTCATTGACACCCAGTTGATTCCGCTGCGCCGCGATTTCCCTGAGCTCAAGATCGTGTTTGAGCACATCACCACCCGCGAAGCCGCCCATTACGTGCGCGATGCCGGCCAGTTCACGGGTGCGACCGTCACCGCGCACCACCTGCTCTACAACCGCAATGCCATTTTCACGGGCGGCATTCGCCCGCATTACTACTGCTTGCCGGTGCTCAAGCGCGAAACGCATCGTCTGGCATTGGTAGAAGCCGCCACCAGCGGCAACAACCGGTTTTTCCTGGGTACTGACAGCGCACCGCATCCCGCGCACCTCAAGGAGCACGCAACGGGCTGCGCAGGCTGCTACACCGCCCACGCCGCCATGGAGCTCTACGCCGAAGCTTTTGATACCGCCGGCGCACTGGACAAGCTGGAGGCCTTTGCCAGCTTCAACGGTGCGGATTTTTACGGCTTGCCGCGCAATACCGGCCGGATCACGCTGAAAAAGGAGAGCTGGCATCCGCCTGAGAGCTTTGCCTTCGGCGAAGCCGAGCTCAAGCCTTTGCGCTCGGGTGAAAACCTGCCCTGGAAACTGCACACTTCAGAAAGCACCTGATGGACCACAAGCCGCGTGTTGCCCTGCTCATTGATGCCGACAACTCGCCGGCGTCCAAGATCGACCTGATCCTCAACGAGCTGTCGACCTTCGGCGAAACGAACATCCGCCGCGCCTACGGCAACTGGAAGAAGAATGAACTCAAGGGCTGGGAAGAGGTGTTGCACGAGCATGCCATCCGACCCATGCAGCAGTTCGACTACACCAAAGGCAAGAACGCCAGCGACATGGCCATGGTGATCGACGCGCTGGAGCTGCTCTATACCGACCGGCCCGACGCCTTTGGCATCGTCTCGTCGGACGCCGACTTCACGCCGCTGGTCATGCACCTGCGCGCCAAGGGCGCAGCGGTCTACGGCTTTGGCGCGCAGAAAACGCCGGAGCCTTTTGTCAATGCGTGTTCGAGATTCCTGTTCCTCGACAAGCTGCGCCCCATCGCCGTCAGTGATGCGGCGGGCGGTGCCCACGGAGACAGCCGTGACGATGGCGAGGCGGTTGCCGCCGCGCCCCTCAGGGCAACACCCGCCCAGCTCAAGCAGGACGCCAAGCTGGTCATGCTGCTGCGCAATGCCGTCCAGGCCGCAGCCGACGACGAGGGTTGGGCGCGCGTGGGTGCTGTGGGCACGCAAATCGCCAACCAGGCCTCGTTTGACCATCGCAACTACGGCTATGCCACGCTGACCAAGCTGCTGGTGGCCACCCAGCTGTTTGACATCGCCGACGAAGGCAAGTCGACCGTCGCAGTGCGCGACAAGCGACTGAACAAGTCGGCCCGGGCCTAGGGGGCCTGCAGGTGCGAGTCGCTGCAGCCCTGCAGCCAGCGCCGGCCATGCCGATGCCGGCATGGAACCAGCCCTGGCTGCAACCCTGGCAGGAGCCTGGCGAACGCGTCGCCCAGGCCATTGCGGCGGGCACTGCGCTGCACCAGGCCCTGAATGCCGAGAAGCGTGCCCCGGTGCGCTTTGTTCCCCAAAGTGCATTGCCCGCCGGCGAGGCTTACGAGAGCTTTATTTTCAGGACAGGTGAATGCCCCACGCGCGAAGGTGCCCATGATTTTTTCAATGGCCTCTGCTGGATGCAGTTCCCTGAAACCAAAAAGAGGCTCAATCAGTTGCAGGCTGCGGAAATAACGCAGGCCGGCGTGCAAAAGGTGCGCGGCCCGGTCCGTGATGCGCTGACGCTTTTTGACGAGAACGCTGCTTTCCTGTCGGCGCCGCAACCCTTGTGGGACGCGCTGGCGGCCCGGGACTGGCAGCAACTCTTTGTAGGTTTGCGCCCACTCTGGCAGCAGGCCCGGCTGGTGCTGTTTGGCCATGCGCTGCTGGAAAAGCTGATTTATCCACGAAAACCGATCACAGCCCATGTGTACCGGGCGCAACCAGCTATCAATTCAATAGCAGATCTGGACCGCTGGATTGCCGCGGATCTGAGCGCGGACAAGCTGGCCGGCAAGCCGTTTGCGCCCTTGCCGGTGCTGGGCGTGCCCGGCTGGTGGCCCGGGAACGAGAACTTTTCCTTTTATGATGACTCCCTTGTATTCCGACCGCCACGGCTGCAAAACAACAGATAGAGACCAGCCGTCAATTTGCCCCGCAGCTTGAACTGGGCTGGCAAGCCCTCATATCCTGCGCAAGGCGGGCTTTTTTCACCGACCCCACGGAGAACCCATGAAACGTATTTTTCTGTTTGTCCTGACCAACCTCGCTGTCGTGGTGGTGCTGGGCATTGTCGCCAGCCTGCTTGGCGTCAACCGCTTTCTCACGGCCAACGGGCTGAACCTGACCGCGCTGCTCGGCTTTGCGTTGATCATGGGCTTCGGCGGCGCCTTTATTTCCCTGCTGATCAGCAAACCCGTCGCCAAATGGAGCGCCGGCGTGCGGGTGATCGAGTCGCCCCAAAACGCCGATGAGGCCTGGATTGTTGAGACCGTGCGCAAGCTGGCCGACAAGGCCCAGATCGGCATGCCCGAAGTCGGCATTTTTGAAGGCGCACCCAATGCCTTTGCCACCGGCGCGTTCAAGAATTCGTCGCTGGTGGCCGTGTCCACCGGCCTGCTGCAAGGCATGACCAAGGAAGAAATCGAAGCCGTGCTCGGCCACGAGATCGCCCACATCGCCAATGGCGACATGGTCACCATGACGCTGATCCAGGGCGTGATGAACACCTTTGTGGTTTTCCTCTCGCGTGTGATCGGTTACGCCGTCGACAGCTTCTTGCGGCGCGGCAGCGACAACAACTCCGGCCCCGGTATCGGCTACTACGTCAGCACCATCGTGCTGGACATCGTGCTGGGTTTTGCCGCCGCCATCGTCGTGGCCTGGTTCTCGCGCCAGCGCGAGTTCCGCGCCGACGCCGGCGCCGCGCAGCTGATGGGCCGTCGCCAGCCCATGATGAACGCGCTGGCCCGCCTGGGCGGCATGCAGCCGGGCGAATTGCCCAAAGCGGTGGAAGCCATGGGTATCACCGGCAGCATCGGCAAGCTGTTTGCCACGCACCCGCCGATTGAAGAGCGCATCGCAGCATTGCAGAACAGCCAGGCTTGAACCATCAAAGGGCGCCCCGCACAGGGCGCCCTTTTTTTCTTCCCATTTTCTTCACAGGAGTGCAGGCATGAAAAGCTGGATCAGGCAGAACCGCAGTTTTCTGGTGTTGCTGTTGTTGTTCGGGCTGTTCCGTACCGCAATCGCGGACTGGAACCCCATTCCCTCAGGCTCCATGCGGCCCAACCTGCTCGAAGGTGACGTGGTCTTCGTCAACCGGCTGGCCTACAACGTCAAGATTCCGCTGACCGATACCGTGCTGGCGCGCACCACCGATCCGCAGCGCGGCGACGTCGTCACTTTTTCCTCGCCGGTGGACGGCGTCCGCCTGATCAAGCGGCTGGTGGCTGTGCCGGGCGACGTCGTGGAAATGCGCGACAAGGTGCTCATCATCAACGGGCAGTCAGCCCGCTATGAGGCGCTGGACACGGTGCTGGAGCCGGCCGGGCCGGTTGGCGTGCTGGTGGCCACGCACGTGAAAGAAGCCACAGCCCAGGAGCAACATGAAATCCAGTGGCTGGCCGGTGTGAAGGCCAAGGACAGCTGGGGGCCGATCACGATTCCCGCTGACCAGTACCTGATGCTGGGTGACAACCGCGACAACAGCGCAGATTCGCGCTACATAGGCCTGGTGCCGCGCAACCTGCTGATTGGGCGTGCGGAACGGATCCTGGTGTCGGCGGACATCCTGGAGAAGTGGCAACCCCGCCTTGAGCGTTTTGGCCGCTCGCTCTATTGATCAGCCGATCTGCTGATTGACTGAGGCTACAGTGGAAGCCTCAGGCCTGGCGGCTTCTCTGTACCAGCTCTATGGCGTGTGTCACTTGCGCGGGGTCCAGTCCATACATCTCGGCAAATTCCGTAGCCGTTTTCCCGCTGGCCTCAAAGGCACGCATCAGTGCTTCGCGTTTGGCAGTTTGCACTGCCATCTCCGCAAAAGCCTCGTCCAGCAAGGTGTTCGACACCTCATCCTGCGTGCGGGTGCGTTCTGCGTACTCTTCGCGGCTCAAGCCGGACGCTTCAATGGCCTCGATGAGGCGCATACGCACTTTGGGGCGCAGGTCTTCCTTTGAACGTGCCTGGCGCCGGCGGAACACTTCCATGATCGCGTGATGCACATGCTCGGGCGCTACCGGCTCGACGGGCTCGCCCTGCAGGTTGTGGCGCGGGTGGCCAGCCGCCACGCATTCGAGGTAACGCGTGGAACGGGCATGCAGGCCCAGCGCCACTTTCAGTTCGTCGCGCTTGAATGCTTCGGGGTTTTCCGCCAGCAGGTCCTGGAAAGCGCCCAGCTTGAGCGGCAGGAACTGTGCGCCGAACATTTTCGGATAGAGCTCAAACAGCTTTTCCAGCACGGGGTGGACTTCGCGAGTGCGCTGCTGCTGCGGATTGGCCGGCCGGGGGCGCTGCGGGGGGCGGGGGCGTTTGGCACGCGGGGAAGGTGTGGTGGTTTCGGTCATGTGTGTGGGTGAAAAAGATGGTGTGGCGGGGTGTTCAGAAAGCTCAGCGGGGCCTGAACATGCGAAAGAGGTTGTCGGGGGTGACGGCGAAATAATCAGCCGGGCCGCCGCCGCGAAGAATCGGCTCGGCAGCCGCCGTGTCGTAAATGCCGTCTTTGAGCAGATGCCTTGCAATGTACACGCCGACGACCTCGCCCAGGACCAGCCAGGTGGGCACCGGCACGCCGTCGGCGCCCTGCAGCTGCAGGATTTGCGTCAGCCGGCATTCAAACGATACCGGGCTTTCCTGCACGCGCGGCACGGCAATGCGTTGCGAGGCCACGGGCGTGAGGCCCGCGAGTTCGAACTCGTTGACCTCGGGCGGCACCATCGCGCAGGAACGGTTCATGGCCTCGGCCAGCGGCCGCGTCGCCAGGTTCCAGCCGAACTCGCCGGTTTCGCGGATGTTGTGCAGGCTGTCCTTGGCGCCAATGCTGGCGAAGCCGATGATGGGAGGCGTGTAGTTGAAGGCGTTGAAAAAGCTGTAGGGTGCCAGGTTGAGCTGCCCCCTGGCGTCCTGCGACGAAATCCAGCCAATGGGGCGTGGCCCCACCATGGCGTTGAAGGGATCGTGCGGCAGGCCGTGGCCTTTCGAGGGCTCGTAGTAGTGAAAGTCCTGGCCCATCACGCGGCCATCCGCTGTTGTTCGGCGTCCTGCAGCACGCTGCGCGCCAGGGCTTCCGCAACCTTGATGCCATCCACGCCGGCCGACAAGATGCCGCCGGCGTAGCTGGCGCCTTCGCCGGCCGGGTAGAGGCCGCGCACGTTGACGCTTTGCAGGTCTTCTCCGCGGCTGATGCGGATCGGCGAGGAAGTGCGCGTTTCCACCCCGGTCAGCACCGCGTCATGGGTGTCAAAGCCCTTGATCTTTTTGCCGAACACGGGAAAGGCCTCGCGCATGGCCTCGATCGCGTACGCAGGCAGGGCAGACGACAGGTCGCCGATGGTCACGCCCGGCTTGTAGGATGGGGTGATGCTGCCCAGCGCGGTCGAGGGGCGGCCCGCCACGAAGTCACCCACCAGCTGCGCCGGCGCCTGGTAATTGCTGCCGCCCAATACAAACGCGTGCGATTCGAGCTGGCGCTGCAGCGCGATGCCGGCCAGCGCGTCGCCCGCCTCGAAGCCGGGGTAGTCGCGCGGGTCTATACCCACCACGATGCCGGCATTGGCATTGCGCTCATTGCGCGAATACTGGCTCATGCCGTTGGTCACCACGCGGCCGGGCTCGGAGGTGGCGGCCACCACCGTGCCGCCCGGGCACATGCAAAAACTGTAGACCGAGCGGCCGTTGCTGGCGTGGTGCACCAGCTTGTATTCGGCCGCGCCCAGCGACGGATGGCCGGCATGGCGGCCCCAGCGCGCGCGGTCGATGATGCCCTGCGGGTGCTCGACCCGAAAGCCGATGGAAAAGGGTTTTGCCTCGATGTACACACCGCGCGCATACAGCATGGCGAAGGTGTCGCGCGAGCTGTGGCCCAGCGCCATCACCACCTGGTCGGCACGCATCTCGTGGCTTTGGCCCGTGGCCTGGTCCAGTACCGTGAGGCCGCGCAGCTGTTTGCCTTGCGGGCCGTCCTCGATCAGCACGTCGGTCACGCGCTGCTCGAAGCGGATCTCGCCGCCCAGGGCGACGATTTGCGCGCGCATGTTTTCGACCACCTTCACCAGCTTGAAGGTGCCGATGTGCGGGTGCGCCTCGAACAGGATGTCGGCGGGCGCGCCGGCCTTCACGAACTCGTTCATCACCTTGCGGCCCAGGTGACGCGGGTCCTTGATCTGGCTGTAGAGCTTGCCGTCGGAAAAGGTGCCGGCGCCGCCTTCGCCGAACTGTACGTTCGATTCCGGGTTGAGCACGTTCTTGCGCCACAGGCCCCAGGTGTCCCGGGTGCGCTGGCGCACCGTCTTGCCGCGTTCCAGCACGATGGGCTTGAAGCCCATCTGCGCCAGCAGCAGGGCTGCGAACATACCGCAGGGGCCGAAGCCGACGACGACCGGTCGCAACGGCAAGCCGGCGGGCGCCTGGCCCACCGTGCGGTAGGCCATGTCCGGTGTGGGAAAGATGTGCGGGTTGCCGGAAAATTTCGCCAGCAGTGCGCCTTCCTGGGCCGCATCGGCGAGCGTGACGTCGACGATGTAGACCTTGAGCAGGTCTGCCTTGCGGGCATCAAAGCTGCGTTTGTGGATGTGGACGTTCTGCAGGGCGGCTGCGGCGACGCCCAGTGTCTGGGCCACCAGGGAGGGCAGGGCATCCTCCGCGTGGTCCAGCGGAAGTTTGAGTTCGGTCAGGCGAATCATGAGAGGGGCTCGTGTTGATCAAGCAACCTGCATTTTAAAGGACTGGCGGATAATGGGCCCCGTGAAGCACGCCAGACCGCCGCTGGTGCAATCTGGGAAACCAGGCACTGGAGGAACGTCCGGACTGCACAGGACAGCGTAGGAGGTAATACCTCTCCACCGTGAGGTGAGGATCAGAGCAACAGAGACGAGTCGGCCTTGGGGCAACCCCGGGCCGGGTGAAACGGGCAATCTCTACGCGCAGCAATACCAAGTAGGCCAACGTTGATGTGGTTCCGCAGAGTTGGCGGGTAGGTAGCATTGAGCCGTGGGGGCGACCCCCGGCCCAGATTAATGGCGGTCACGCCGGACTTTCTCCAAGGGGGTCCGGTGCACAGAATCCGGCTTATCGGCGGGCTTCACACTAATAAAAAAGCCCCGTTCAGCAATGAACGGGGCTTTGTCTTTGGGCCTTGCCGGCCCTGCCTGCAGCGTCTTATTTGGCGGGAGAGGCGGCGGCAGCTGGTGCCGGTGCGGTGGCGGCTGGCGCTTTACCGAAGTACTGCGCGAAAATCTTGTCGTAGGTGCCGTCGGCCTTGATGTCGGCCAGGCCCTTGTTCAGTTTTGCGAGCAGCTCGGCGTTGCCCTTTTTCACGGCCAGGCCGTATTGCTCGGGTGCAAAGCTGGCGTCGGCGATGGTCTTGAACTTCGAGCCGGTGTTGTTGTTGACGTAGTGCTCCACCACGCCGTTGTCGGCGACCACGGCGTCCACGCCGCCGGCTTCCAGCTCTTTCAGTGCCAGTGGCGTCGCTTCAAAGCGCTTGATGTTGGCGCTGTCCTTGCCCTGCAGCTTGGTGATGACTTCGTCACCCGTGGTGCCGTTCTGCACGCCGACCTTGAGTTTCTTGAGGTCGTTGAACTTGGCGATCTTCGAATCCTTCTTCACGGCGATCAGTTGCTGCGCGTCAAAGTAAGGCGACGAAAAATCCATGGTCTGCTTGCGCTCGGCCGTGATCGTGATGGCCGAGACCAGCAGGTCGCGGTCGCCCTGGTTCAGGGAGTTAAAGATGCCTTCCCATGGCGTATTCAGGAACTTGACTTCGATGCCGGCCTTCTGTGCCACGGCCTTGACGACTTCGATGTCGAAACCGACGATCTCGCCTTTGTCGTTCTGGGACTCAAAAGGTACATACGCGGCATCCGTGCCGACGACGTACACCTTGGCCGCAGGTGCGGGTGCCGAGGCGGCGGGAGCGGGTGCGCTGGCTGCGGGTGCCGGCGGCTCGGTCTTGCTGCAAGCGGCCAGAACGATACCGGCGACCAGGGTGCCGGCGGTTTGCAGGAAACGTCGCGTTGAGATGGAGTAGGAAGACATGAAGTCCCTCAAAAAAGGTTGAAATGATGGTGATGCCCGTCAAGCCATGCGGTCAGGCACGGCTTCCGGCATACGAACAAAAAGTATAAACCGCAGCCCTGGGTCAAACAGCCCCTTTCAGTAGCCTTGGTGACTGTTCAAGGCCTTAACGCCGGTATATACCCTTACGTACGGTCCAAGGTTTAGCAACTTTCACGCCACAGTAGTGTGGGTACTCGGTGGCGGCTTGCAAATCAATAGCGATGCCTGGCGCGTGTGCAGAAATCGTTAATGGACAAGGCCCAGCTCACGCACGCGGTCCACGTGCGCCAGCAGCGAGCGTTTGGCCACCGGCCAGATACGCGGGTCCACGTCGTCGTAGGCGCCCGCGACCCAGTCGTCGATCGTGCCTTCCGGGTGGGCCTGCATCACGCGCATGATCTTGGCTTCGCGCTGCAGGCGATGCGCCTTGAGCCGGGCGATCGCATTCTTTGCGTCCGCCAGCACGTAGCCATGCGCCGGGGCGATGAAGCCGATCTGGTGTTCGTCGCAGGCCGCGCTCAGCGCGTCCAGGGAATCCAGGTAGGCACTCATGTCGCCATCGGGCGGGTCAATGACCGTGGTGCTGCCGTTGAGGATGTGGTCGCCGCTGAACAGCAGGCCGTCTTCCACCAGCACCAGGCACACATGGTTGGCGGCATGGCCGGGTGTGTGCAGCACCTTCAGGGTATGGGTAATTTCGCCTTCCGGCCCTTTGCTGGTGAGCGCAAGCAGCTCCTGATTTGATAGCGATCGATCCGGCGAGAAGGCGCTGGCGGCGCGCGCCGTGGGTGCCGAAGGCAGGCCCAGAATCGGCGGCGCAACGCTGCACATGGCCTGCAGCGGTTTGGCGCCGGGTGAATGGTCGGGATGCGAGTGGGTGCACACAATCATGCGGATGTCGCCGCCGGCCGCCCGCCAGAGGCGCTGCAGGTGGTCGTGATCGGCCGGGCCGGGGTCGATGGCGATGTAGCCGCTGCCCGGGTCGCCGACCAGGTAGCTGTTGGTGCCCGGCCCGGTCATCACGCCGGGGTTGGGCGCCGTCAGGCGCATCACGTTGTTGAGCAGCGCCACGGGCTGTGATGTCTGCCAGTCGAGCGCGTGCACGATCTGCCCGTCCGGGCAGGTCAGCGCCAGCTCGCCGTAGGGCGCTTCGTGTTCCATATAGCGCGCTTCCTTGCCGGCCAGCAGCCCGGCGCGCGGGCAGGAGGTCCAGAGCGGGACTTCGGACGCGCAGGCCGCCAGCACCGAGGCCACGTCGGGGTAGTGCTGCAGTCTTTCCAGTGTGCGTATCGTGGGGAAGATGATGAAGAAACCCCCTGCCGCGTGCCGCGCCAGCGCCTCGGCCGGCCGCACCCAGACCGGCTCAAACTGCTCGGCCTCGTCGGCCACCGGGTTTTGCCCTTCGGGCATGCGGGCAACAAGAAAAGGCACGTCAAAGCGGCGCGGCAGGTCGCGGTCGGTGATCCAGTGCGCCAGCACAAACACCTGGTCACCGGCCAGCGTCAAGCCGCGCTCCCGGCATTGCACGGCGAAGGACGCCTTGCGGTCCAGTGCTGCGATGTCGGCGGTCGTGGCATAACTGCCGTCGACGTGGCGCGCCAGCAGCACGCCGAGTTCCTCAAAACTTTCGCGGATAGCCGCGATGGCCTGTGTCAGGTGCAGGTCGCTTTGCGTGGCCCGCCGCGTAGACTGTGCATGCGCCGCGGCATCCGCCGCGTCGATGCCGCCGCCGGGAAAGACATAAGCCCCCGGGGCGAAGCTGGCGGTCATGGATCGCCGCGTCATCAGGACTTCGACGCCGTGCGGGGTGTCGCGCAGCAACAGCACGGTGGCCGCCGGGCGTACAGGCGCGGGTTCGCGCGAAGGATGGAGCAATTGGGAAGGACGTGGCATCCGCAAATTATGGCTTCGGGGCTGCGCGGGTGTTGCCGGCGGGATTTGGAGGGTTTTCTGCTGTGCAATGCCCAAGGCAAACCAAGCGTATTGCCCCGAATTCCTTCAAAACCACGGCCGGTGGGCGCGAAATGGCCGATTCACCTCTTTAAGCGCGGCCTTCGCACCGCAGATAATTCCCCCATGCGAATCCGATTCACCAAAATGCAGGGCGCGGGCAATGACTTTGTCATGCTCGACGAAACCCGCGCCCCGCTGGGCCTCTCCACCGCGCAATACCGCTTCCTGGCCGATCGCCACTTCGGCGTGGGCGCCGACCAGATTCTCTCGGTGCGGCCGCCGCCTGCGGATGCGGGGGAGGGCATCGACTTTGAGTACGTGATCCACAACGCCGACGGCGGCGAGGTTGAGCAGTGCGGCAACGGTGCGCGCTGCTTTGTGCGTTTTGTGCGCGAGCAGGGGCTGACGACAAAGGACGTCGTGAGGGTCAAGACCCTCGGCGGCATCATCGAGCCGCGCATGCAGGCTGACGGGCGCGTCACGGTCGACATGGGCGCCCCGGTGTTTGATCCGGTGCGGATTCCTTTTGATCCTTCGGGCCTTACGCCTGTGACGCAGGGTTTATGGCAAAAATGGCCGCTGGCCCTTGATGGTCCAGCGCAAGCAGCTCCTCTTTTGATAGCGGCTTTGTCAATGGGCAACCCGCATGCGGTACAGCTGGTGGACGACGTGGACGCTGCGCCGGTGTTGCAAACCGGCCCGCTGATTGAAAACCATGTGCGTTTTCCGCGCCGTGTGAACGCCGGCTTCATGCAGGTGGTTTCGCGCAGCCAGATTCGCTTGCGGGTCTTTGAGCGCGGCGCGGGCGAGACGCTGGCCTGCGGCACGGGCGCCTGCGCGGCAGTGGTGGCGGGCATACGCTGGGGCCTGCTGGATGCGCGGGTCGATGTGATGACGCGGGGCGGACAGCTCACCATTGAATGGCCGGGCCAACTGGATGCGCCTGTCATGATGACCGGCCCGGCTACGACTGTATTCGAGTCCGAAATCGAAATCCCTGACGGGATTTGAAAACCGCCTTTCGACGAAAGCGGATGTAACGCGGGCACCCTGCGCCTTTGCGCCCGCCACAAAACTGAGGACAATGCCTGCATGAATCCAACCGAACACCCCATCACCGAAGACGACATCGCCAACTTCCTGGCCAACACGCCCGACTTCTTCGAGCGCCACGCCGAACTGCTGGCTTCGGTGCAACTGTCCAGCGGACACGGCAACCGTGCCGTCAGCCTGCAGGAACGCCAGGCGCTCATGCTGCGCGAGAAGATCAAGGGCCTGGAAACGCGGATGGTCGACATGATCCGACATGGGCAGGACAACGTGGCCATTGCCGACAAGATGCAGCGCTGGACACGCAAGCTGCTGCAGGCGACGCAGGCGCGCGACCTGCCGGGCGCCATTGTCGAAGGCATCACCGGCGAATTCCTGATCCCACAGGCCGCCATCAAGGTCTGGGACGTGAACGGGATTTTTTCGGATGAAAGCTTTGCGACTGACGTGAGTGAGGACGCCAAAACCTTTGCGTCGTCATTGAGCGCACCCTACTGCGGCGTCAATTCGGGCTTCGAAGCGGTCAACTGGCTGCCCGAGCCGGCGGTGGCGCTGTCGATCGCGCTGATACCGCTGCGCGCCGCAGCGGGCGCGGAAGTCTCGGGCCTGCTCGTGCTGGCCTCGCCCGACCCGGAACGCTTTCACAGCGGCATGGGCACAGATTTCCTGGAGCGTCTGGGTGAGCTGGCCGGCGCGGCGCTGACGCGGTTGCGGCCCCAGCCGGTCACTGCCGAATAGGCACCGGGGCCATGCACCACGGCCATGACGCAAACACCACAAACGCCGCCTTCCGCTTCTGAATCCGGCGGTGGGCAGCCGGCGCCGCCGCCTTCCGATCCGCTGGTCGAGCGTTACCTGGAGCATGTACGGGTGGAAAAGCGCCTGGCCCAGCGCACTGTGGAGCTCTACGCCCTGGATCTGCAAAAACTCGAAGCCAATGCACACCAGGCCAGGGTGGCGCTGGCGGCGGTCCAAAACGTTCACATGCGGCGCTGGGTGGCGCAAATGCATGGTGCGGGGCGCAGCGGCCGTGGCATTGCCCTCATCCTCTCAGGCTGGCGCGGCTTTTACACCTGGCTGGGCCGCGAAGGCCTGATCAGCGGCAACCCCGTGCAGGATGTGCGGGCGCCCAAAGCCGCCAAGCCCCTGCCCAAAGCCCTGAGCGTAGACGAAGCCGTGCAGCTCGCGGGCTACCAGGCCGACGCTTCGGATGGTGACCCGCTGCTGGAGCTGCGCGACCAATGCATCACCGAGCTGCTGTACGGCTGCGGGCTGCGTATCGGCGAGCTGGTGGGCCTGGATGTGAAGGCGAGTGCGCAGGCGCGCGGCTGGATCGACACGGATGCGGCCGAAGCTTATGTGCTGGGCAAGGGGTCCAAAAGGCGCAGCGTGCCGGTCGGCCGGGCTGCGCTGCAATCACTGCAGCAGTGGCTTGCCGCGCGGGCCGGCTGGGCGCGTGAAGACCATGCGCTTTTTATCAGCCAGCGCGGCACCCGCCTGACGCCGCAGCACATACGGGTGCGGCTGAAGCAGCGCTCGCTCAAAGCGGGGCTGGCCACGCCGGTGCACCCGCACATGCTGCGTCACTCCTTTGCCAGCCATGTGCTGCAGTCCAGCGGTGATTTGCGTGCGGTTCAGGAGCTGCTGGGCCATGCCAACATCACGACCACGCAGGTCTATACCCGGCTGGATTTCCAGCACCTGGCCAAGGTGTATGACGCGGCGCACCCGCGGGCCCTGTCGAAAGCCGGAAAGGCCGGCGCGGGCGCGCCGGCATCACCAGGAAGCCTGGCGAAGGCGGACAAAGACGCGAAAGACAAAGCCTGAGCCTGGCATCGCACTGGTGCCGGGCGGTGCTCAGGCTGGACTGGGGTTGCCGCGCCTTGCCGGACGTGCCGGCGGCACGTCCCCGAGCATGAATACGGCCCGCTTGCTGTCGGCCGGGGCAGCGGCCAGGCGCTCTTCAAGCTGGGTCAGCAGGCCCTGGGCGTTGGAGCCCTGGTAGGGCACCAGGGCGTACGCGACATGCACCTGTGCGACGCAGTCCACGTGCAGGCCTTTGTAGGGCATGAGGCAGCGCGCCACGATGCGCGGCCCAAGCGTGCCGGCGTCCTCGGCATTGAAGGGGCCTTCGACCAGCATGCCGAAACGCCGCTCCGACAGCCGCGCAGCGCTGTCGATCTCGCGTGCGGTGGACAAAAGGCGCTCAGCCACGTGCAGCGGCAATTCTTCGGCGGCCTTGCGCCCGAAATCGCGCTGGATCTGCTCGGAGTTGACCAGGTCGATGATCATCACCGCGCTTTGGTGGCGCAGCCGTTCGGAACGCGCAATCATGCGGATCAGGCGCTCGGCAAACACGTGGCCGTTGATGAGGCCGGTGGCCGGGTCTACCCGGTCCAGGCCCTGGATGCGGCGGATGTTTTCGCGCCGGTGCTGGCTGCGCAGCATCAATACCAGCATGGCGATGGGCAAATGCAGCGCCACGCCCAGCTGCATGCCGTGCTGCGTCAGGAAACCGATGGGCACCAGTTCGGCATTGCGGGCCATGGTCCATCCGGCGGCGGCCAGCACCGGCACATACGCCAGCATCAGCCAGGGCGCAAACCGGTCGCCACGCCGCCAGGCCCAGCCCATGACCAGCACGCTGCTGAATTCCAGCAGCAGCACGATGGGGATGAACAGGCCCATGCGCGATGCAGATGGCACCAGCGCCAGCACCCCAGCCGCCAGCACGCCCAGCGCGGCCTGGCCCGCCATCAGCCAATGCAGGCGCAATGAGCGTTCGGGCAGGGCCACCACCGCGGAAATGAACAGCAGGGTGGCCGACACCGCCAGCATGGGCAGCACGGATGTCGAAATGTCGCTCCACTCCGGCCACGCCGGCCACAGGTGCAAGCCCGCGATGCCGGTGACGGTTGCCTGTGTCAGGCCCATCAAGGTCACGCAGAGGGCGTAGTAACCGTACGCGGTGTCGCGCAGTGAAATGGCGCCCAGCGCCGAGATCAGCGCCGCCAGCCCCGTCAGCCCGAAGAAGATGCCCAGGATCAGGGAAACACGTTGTTCTGAGTGGCTCAGGTGCCCCTCGCTGATGAACTGCAGCGGCGCGCTGAACGCATGGCCGTTCTCCAGGCGCAAAAGGTAGTGGGTGGGTACCTCGGCCGACAGCGCGATGGGTAGCAGGGGATGGCGGTGCGGCACCGGCCATTTGTCTACCGCCACCAGGTCGCCGGCGCGCTGCTCGTTCCAGCGGCCGACACCGTCCAGGGTATACAGCGAAGCCCGGTCGATGGACGGGTAGGGAACCTCAAGGTACCAGCGCTCTGCGTCGGGCGCAGGCGGCACGTTAAAGCGCACCCACATGGCCTGGCCGCTGGTCACCGGGTAGATCGCATTGCCGTGTGTCGGCTTCCAGGGGAGGTCGGGGGTGGCGGCAACCTGCTCGGGAGTGAACTGGCCGGTCGTGTCTATCCAGTAATCGCCCCAGTCCTGCAGTGCGACAGGTTCTGTCTGGGTGTCCAGGTCCAGTATGGTGCGCGACCGTGCATCCAGGCTGGTCAGCGCCAGCAGCGAGCCCATGAACAGGCTGATAACCAGCCCCAGCAACAGGGTACGGACGGGTGCGGGCGTGCGCATGGCCGGGCTTGCCAGCGGCCCGTGTTTCTTCCATTGCCGCGAAAATGAGGTCAAAAACATTAACCTGCGATTGTCGCAAAACTTTCACGAAAATTACGCTGAGCTGTCAAACCGCTGTCAGCCGGCTCATTTGTCAGCGTGGACGCTCCGTGCCCAAGAAGGGGGCGATGCCATCAGCCGCGACAATAGCGCCATGAAAATAATTCGACTGCGGGACGGCAAGGAGCGCTCATTGCTGCGGCGCCACCCCTGGATTTTTGACGGCGCCATCGCCAAAGGGGGCGGTGACGCGGGCGAGACCGTGCGGGTTGAAAGCCACGCCGGCGAATTTTTGGGCTGGGCCGCTTTCAGCCCGGCCTCCAGAATCCGGGCCCGGGTCTGGAGCTTTGACGAAGCCCAACGCATCGACGCGGCCTTCTTTTCAGCGCGCATCGCCCAGGCCCTGAAGGCACGGGAGCTGTTTGACATCCAGAGCGACGGACGGCGGCTCATTCACGGGGAATCCGACGGCCTGCCAGGCCTGGTGGTGGACCGCTATGCGGACACGCTGGTGGCGCAGTTTTCCAGCTGCGGTGCAGAAAAATGGAAAAGTGTGATTGTCGAAGCCCTGCTGGCCCAGACCGGCCTCACGCGCCTTTATGAACGCTCCGACGCGAGCTCCCGTGCCCTGGAAGGCCTGCCCGAAGTGACCGGCTGGCTGGCCGGCTCGGGCGAAACCGGCATCACCATTACTGAGCACGACTGGAAACTCAGCCTGGACGTGGCCGAAGGCCATAAAACCGGCTTTTACCTGGACCAGCGCGACAGCCGGCAGAAGTTTGCCGCCTACACGCGCCGCCTGCGGTTCGGCCAGGTGCTCAACTGTTATTGCTATACCGGCGGCTTCACCGTGGCTGCGCTGGCCGGCGGCGCCGGGCACGTCACGTCGATCGATTCGTCCGGCCCGGCGATCGAACGGGCCCGGGCCAATGTGGCACTGAACGGCTTTGACGCCAGCCGCACCACCCTGCTGGATGCCGATGTCAACGCCTCGCTGCGCCAGTACCAGAAGGAAGGCCGGATGTTCGACGCCATCGTGCTGGACCCGCCCAAATTCGCGCCCACGGTGACGCATGCCGAGCGTGCCGCCCGTGCCTACAAGGACATCAACCGGTTGGCGTTGTCGATTCTGGCGCCCGGCGGCGTGCTGTTTACCTACTCGTGTTCGGGCGGGGTCAGCGCCGACCTGTTCCACAAGATCGTGGCTTCGGCCGGCATCGATGCGGGGGTGGACGCTTTCATCTCCGAGCGCATGGGTGGCGCACCCGACCATCCCATGACGGTCGCCTTCCCGGAAGGCGAGTACCTGAAGGGGCTCGTACTGGTGAAACGGGTGGGCGGCTGATTTTTATATAAATAGTGGCTGCAGGCTAATAAAGACGGGCGCAAGCAGCTATTAAAAATATAGCGGATACAGGACGGAAATTACCGGCCTGCGCTGTTTTTGGGGCCCCTGCGCTTGACACGACCTGTAAAGTAACTGCTGGCCAAGGTGGTATTCACGGGGGCTGCGTGGCGGGCTTGAACCCGCCGCTAAACTCCCCCACCTGTGTGGCTGCGACCTGCTTCGCCCTTCGCGCTACCCCTGCAATTCCTGTTTTTAGGTAACACCATGAGCTTGATCCCCGTCACCATCCTCACCGGCTTCCTGGGCTCCGGCAAAACCACGCTGCTCAAGCGCGTGCTGACCGAGGCGCACGGCCAGAAAATCGCTGTTATCGAGAACGAGTTCGGTGAAGAAAACATCGACAACGAAATCCTGGTAAATGACACCGAAGAAAACATCATCCAGATGAACAACGGCTGCATCTGCTGCTCGATCCGCGAAGACCTGCGCGAAACACTGCAGTTGCTTGCCGCCAAAAAGCGCAAGGGCCTGCTCGACTTTGAGCGCGTGGTCATTGAAACCACCGGGCTGGCCGACCCGGGGCCGGTGGCGCAGACGTTTTTCATGGACGAAGAAATTGCCGAGCAGTACCTGCTTGACTCGATCCTGACCCTGGTCGACGCCAAACACGCCGCGACCCAGCTCAACGACCGCCAGGAGGCGCGCCGCCAGGTCGGGTTTGCCGACCAGATATTCATCAGCAAAACGGACCTGGTGGCCAAGGACGAAGTTGACGCGCTGATGCACCGCCTGAAGCACATGAACCCGCGCGCGCCCCAGAAAGCGGTGCATTTCGGGGAAGTCGCCATCAAGGACGTGTTTGACCTGCGCGGCTTCAACCTCAATGCCAAGCTGGACATCGACCCCGACTTCCTCAAGGAAGACGACCATGCCGGGCATGACCACGATCATGACCATGAGCACGGGGAGCACTGTGATCACCCTTCACATGCGCACGACGCCAAGGACGGGCATGAGGGCCATGGCCACCATCACCACCACGACGATGACGTCAAGAGCTTTGTGTTCCGGTCGGACAAGGCTTTCAGCCCAGCCAAGCTGGAGGACTTCCTGGGTGCGGTCGTCAACATTTACGGCCCGCGCATGTTGCGCTACAAGGGCGTGCTGAATATGGAAGGCACCGACCGCAAGGTGATTTTCCAGGGGGTGCACCAGCTCATGGGCAGCGACCTGGGGCCCGCCTGGGCCGAGGGCGAGAAGAAAAACAGCAAGATGGTCTTCATCGGCATCGATTTGCCCAAAGATATTTTTCTGCAGGGCCTGGAGCAATGCCTGGTTTGAGGTAGGCTGTCCGCCTGTGGCCTGTAAAAGGCGGAGGGCTTCATGTTTGTCTCGATTCTCCAACGATTTGTTCCAAGGGTGCTACGGCAGGCTGCGCAGCCGCTACAATCGCGCGCCGACCAAAATACCCGGAAAATCAATTCGGGAGGCAAGCCAGGCACAAAATCGGCTACAAAGCGGATTGAAAGCCACCCAGGTGTGGTTTTCGAGGCTGGCAGGCGGCAGACAAACCAGGAAATCTGGCAACAGGTAGGGTTGAACTGCGCTGCAGCGGTTTGGCCAGGAAGCTGCCGCGGAGGGCCATGGGCCATTCCGGGGCTGCTTCCCAGAGGAGACACATTGTGAAAGCCCAAGCAAAAAAGACCAAGACACCTGCCAAACCGGCCGCCAAGCCTGCATCGAAAGCCAAGCCGGCGCCAAAGCCCGCCGCCAAAGCTGTGAAGAAAGCGGCCAAACCTGTTGCCAAAGCCAAGCCGGCACCCAAACCCGTTGCCAAAAAAGCCGCCAAGCCGGCTGTCAAGGCTGCTTCCACGAAAAAGCCTGCCACCGCAGCTGTCAAGAAAACCGCTGCCAAGCCCTTGCCCAAAGCAAAGGCCGTCGCCAAACCCGTCAAGCCCGTGCTCAAATCTCCCCCAAAACCTGCGGCAAAGCCTGTTGCAAAATCAGCTGCCAAGCCCGTTGCAAAACCGGCCGTAAAACCTGCAAGCAGCGCCAAGCCGGCCCCCGCCGCCGTGGTGGTACCCGCCCCGGCACCGGTCAGGGCCGGGCTGATGGCCCCGCCTCCACTGAAACCCGGCAGGCGCAGCTCCGCCCGCGTAGCCACCCAGTCACCCCCTCCCGCACCCATGGTGCCAACCCATGCGCCTGACGCAGCCAAAGCCAGTTACTCCACAATGACCGAACGCGTGATCGCGCCGCCACCCCAGGCGGCGGCCAAAAAAGACCCCAAGCTCGCCAACAACTGGAAGACCAAATCCGCCGAGCAGCTGACCGACGACGAAGTCAAGGCGATGCCGGACTCCGAGTACATGAACGAAAAGCAGCTGGCTTTCTTTCGCCACAAGCTGTCGGTGCTCAAGCAGGACATCCACAACAGCGCCGGTGAAACCACCGAGCATCTGCGGGAAGACACCGTTGTGGTGCCCGACCCGGCGGACCGCGCTACGATTGAAGAAGAACATGCCCTTGAATTGCGCACCCGTGACCGGGAACGCAAGCTGCTCAAGAAGATCGAACAGTCGATTGCCCGCATCGACTCCGGCGACTACGGTTATTGCGATGAAACCGGCGAACCCATCGGCGTAGGCCGGCTGATCGCCCGTCCCACGGCCAATTTGTCCCTGGAAGCACAGCAACGCCGGGAACTTAAACAGAAGATGTTTGGCGATTGATCCCAGATTACCGGTTGAAGTTTATTTAATCGTCCTGCCATGTCCAAAGAAGATACCGCTTCAGGCTTGCTCTCCAAGATGGTGAAGTTCGTCCGGAATCCGGCCACGAACTGGTCGGATCTGGACGGCGCGCAAACAGACCGCGACGAAGCCATGAGCAAGCAATTGCTCAAGGAAATGATTGAGCGCAAGCGGCAAAACGACTTCGTGCGCAAGCGCGAATTCGACATGCTGCGCAAGATGCGCAAGCGTGAAGCCATGGTGGGTGTGGGCCAGGACCCAGGCGGCCGGCCTTCGTTCTTCCAGAGCAGCATGCCCTCCAAGCCCGACGACAGGGCCACCACGCTCAAGAAGATCGACGAGATCGAAGCGCAGATGTCCATGCAGTGGTGGAAAACCAAGAATGGCGGCATGCCGGACAACTCGGTGCACGCGCCCTTGCATAGCCCATCGACGCAGGCGCCCCCCATGCTGGACAACGCATTGCCCACCGCATACAGGGCCACGGCGCCGGCAGGTTTGCAGCAGCTGAACGCAGCCAGGTTGGCCGCCGAGCAGCAGGCGGCCCGGGAAGCCGCTCACGAGCCCTCCCAGACCCAGCCCGATTCCCTGTCTGTTGCGCTGGCCGCAGCCCGATCTACGCCTCCCGCCCAACCTCCTGCCAAACCTCCTGCAATCGGCGGCCTGGCGGGTATCGGCGGCAGTTACGACAGCGGCGGCGGTTCCAGCTTTTCTCCTTCCAAGCTCACTGCGGTGGATGTGGAGGAAGTGGTTGCCCATGATGCAGAGCTGGAGGAGGCCGCTATCCGGTTTGCCAATGGCGACGATGCGGGTGCCGAAGCCGGCCTGCTGGAAATTCTTGCCCCCGGTGCCGTACGCGCGGGCCACCCGGATACCTGGCTGACCTTGTTTGACCTGTACCGGGCCACGGCCCAGCAGGATAAGTTTGAAACGGCAGCCATCCAGTTTGTCGAGCGGTTTGACCGTTCGGCACCGCAGTGGTTCTCCATGCCTGACATGGTGAAAATGCTCAGCGTTCCGGCGGCGGGCAAGGCTGCCGCCAATCCGAATGGTCCTGCTGTTGATTGGGTCTGTCCCTCTGTGCTGGGTATACAGACCGTGGCAGCCCTCAAGGCGGCCACCGCCAAGGCGCCCATGCCGTGGCGCCTGAACTGGAACAACCTCAAATCCATCGAACCTGATGCTGTCGAGCCTTTGTACAAGGTCTTCAGCGGGTGGGCGACCCAGCCTGTTCAGCTGCGTTTCATGGGTGATGCGCAGTTGCAGAAGGTACTGCAGAACGCCACCCCTTCAGGCAGCCGCGATACCGCCCAGCAATGGTGGCTTTTGCGCATGGAGGCGCTGCGTGTAACGCATCGCCCCGACGACTTTGAATTGGCCGCACTCGACTTCTGCGTTACCTACGAGGTCTCCCCGCCAGCCTGGGACAGTGCACGTTGCGAATACAAACCGATCGATGCGCAGGGCGGCGTCACGGATGGGTCGGCCATCATTGGCGACGTGTACCGTGATTCCGTGTCCTCCAGTCTGAGCGCCATTGATGGAGACACCCAGATGGATGCACCGAGTTCACAGATGAGCAATGTGCTGTCGGTCGAACTGTCAGGCCAGATCCAGGGTGATGCGATAGCGGTGCTGGACAAACTGGAAGTTAAGCTGATGGGTGCAGACATGATGCTGATCTCCTGTGCCAAGCTCATTCGCGTGGATTTTTCGGCTGCGGGAACGCTGCTGAACTGGGTGTCAGCCCGCGAAGAAGAAAACCGGTCAGTGCAATTCACGGAAGTCAATCGCCTCGTTGCAGCGTTTTTCAATGTGATCGGCATCACTGAGCACGCAAGGGTCACAGTCCGCATCGACTGACCTTGCGGCCTTTCTGCTGGCCGATTTGGGTAGTGTTGTCATGCCATTCGGCGTCTAGTCGGATTGGTCCGACAGGTCTTCCGGTGCCCTGTGCTTTCTGCACCGTATCCCTTCAAAAAAACACGCTATCCCTGCGGTCACGCCCATTCTTGTTATGTGGCGGCCRTTACCTGCTATATTTTTCATAGCTATGCCATGCTTGCACTGTGTAAAAACAGGTCGCTGAGCGTTTGAATGGATGGAAATAGTTCCTCTTTTTTCCATTTTGGCGGGTGCTCAGTTGCTGGCGCTTAAAGCAATACTTTCAGTGCACCGTCTAAGTGCTTAATTTAGAACACTTTTTAATATAGGCCCTGGATCCGAAGATACTCCTAAGTCCTTGATTTCATTGAAAAAATTTGTTTCAAATCCCTTGTTTGCAAATGGTTTCCTGCTAAAGTGGGGAAAAGTGCAATTTAGTGGTGAAAAGTGTTTTTCAAGGGTTTGTAGCAGTGTTTCAAGGCGCTTCATCGTTAGTTCTCGATACCAAGGGTAGGCTCTCCGTGCCTACCAGGCATCGTGACGTGCTGAGCGCCACAGCTTCCGGCCAACTCACCATCACCAAGCACCCGCACGGTTGCCTCATGATTTTTCCCCGCAACGAGTGGGAGAAATTCCGCGACCGCATCGCTTCGTTGCCGATGCAGGCGCAGTGGTGGAAGCGCATCTTCCTCGGCAACGCAATGGACGTCGACATGGACGCCACCGGCCGTGTGTTGGTGTCGCCCGAATTGCGGGCGGCTGCCGGCATCAGCAAAGACACGGTGCTACTGGGCATGGGTGGTTATTTTGAGCTTTGGGACGCCGCCACCTACGCAGCCCAGGAGGCCGAGCAAATGAAGGGCGAGATGCCCGATGTCTTCAGAGACTTCTCGTTCTGAAAGAAGACGGTGAACGGCACATGGACACACCGCACCGTCTTGTTGAACGAAGCCATAGCGGCGCTTCTTGTCAACCCGGACGGCCACTACGTCGACGCGACCTTCGGGCGCGGCGGCCATTCGCGGTTGTTGCTGTCGCAGCTCTCACCCCAAGGGCGGCTTACCGCCTTCGACAAGGATCTCGACGCCATTGCCGAGGCGCACACCATCACCGACCCGCGGTTTTCCATCCGTCACGAGGGTTTCATGCATTTGGGTCTGTTGCCCGTCGCCAGTGCGGCCGGTGTCCTGATGGATCTGGGTGTGAGCTCACCGCAGATCGACAACCCGGTGCGCGGTTTTTCTTTTCGGCAAGAGGGGCCTTTGGACATGCGCATGGACACCACGCGTGGCCAGAGCGTGGCCGAGTGGCTGGTGGATGCATCCATAGAAACCATGGCGGAGGTGATTCGTGAATATGGCGAAGAACGGTTTGCTCAACAGATTGCAAAGGCGATTGATCGTCGCCGACAGGAACGGGGCCCTCTTCGAACCACCGCTGAGCTGGCCGAAGTCGTGGCTGGCGCGGTCAAAACCCGCGAGCCGGGCAAGGACCCTGCAACGCGCACATTTCAGGCTCTTCGGATTTTCATCAACGCCGAGCTTGAAGAGCTGCAACAGGCGCTAGCTGCGTCGCTGAAAGTTCTCCAACCGGGAGGCCGTCTGGTGGTGATCAGTTTTCATTCGCTCGAAGACCGCATCGTCAAGCAGTTCATCGCCGCACATTCGCGCGAGGTGTTCGACCGTCGCGCGCCTTTCGCCGAACCCAAGGCCATGCAGCTCAAGGCGCTTGGCCGCACCAAGCCCAGCGCAGAAGAGGTCGAAGGCAATCCGCGCTCGCGCAGCGCCGTGATGCGCGTCGCCGAACGCACGGGGGTGGCGGCATGAACCCCGTAGTACGCGAAGCGAAAAACGTGGGGGTCATATCATGGCCAGGCTGAACCTCGTGTTGCTTCTCGCCGTGTTGGCCAGCGCGCTTTACCTCGTGCGCACTCAGTACGAGTCGCGACGCCTCTATGTCGAGCTGGAAAAAGCGACGGCCGAAGCCCGCAAAATCGAAATGGACAACGAGCGTTTGCAGGTGGAAAAGCGCGCCCAGGCTACGCCGCTGAAGGTCGAGAAGCTTGCGAAGGACAAGCTGCAGATGCGCACGGTGACACCTGCCATCACGCAATATGTGAGCTACAAGGACGCTCCGGTAACGGCGGCTTCGGCGCCGGAAGGGCCCAGGCCATGAGCCGCAGCGTGCTTTATTCGTCCAGCCCCCTGCTGGCCAGCAAGACTCCCGTCTGGCGCAGCAAATTCATCGTGGCCGGTATCGCGTTGGCTTTTGCCGGGCTAGCGGGTCGTGCGGCCTATATCCAGATTTTTGGCAATGAATTTTTCCAGCGCCAGGGTGAGGTGCGCTTTGCCCGCACACTGGAGTTGCCCGCCAACCGCGGCCGCATCCTGGACCGCAATGGGCTGATCCTCGCATCCAGCGTACCGGCATCCAGCATCTGGGCCATTCCCGAAGACGTCGAAGCCAGCAAGTCGCAACTGGCCGAGCTGGCCGTGCTGCTGGAAATGCCGCTGGTCGAGCTCAACAGAAAACTGGGCGAAGAGGACAAGACCTTTGTCTGGCTCAAGCGTCAGGTTGACGAGCCGGTGGCAAAAAAAATCCATGCCATGGGCGTCAAGGGCATCTACCAGCGCAAGGAGTACAAGCGCCAATACCCCGAGGGCGAAACCGTGGCCCACGTGGTGGGCTTCACCAACGTTGAGGATCGCGGCCAGGAGGGCATTGAGCTGGCCTTCAACAAGGACCTGGCCGGTAAGGCCGGTTCGCGCCGCGTGATCAAGGACCGCCTGGGTCGTGTCGTCGAGGATGTCGGCGAACAGATGCCGCCTGTCGAAGGCAAGGACATCCAGCTGAGCATAGACAGCAAGGTGCAGTTCTTCGCCTACCAGAAGCTGCGCGACGCGGTCATTGCGCGCAAAGCCCGGGCCGGCAGTGTCGTGGTGCTGGACTCCACCACCGGCGAGGTATTGGCCCTGGCGAACTATCCCAGTTACGTTCCCGACAAGCGGAAAAACCTGACCGGCGAGCAGTTGCGCAACCGCGCCCTGACCGACACATTCGAGCCCGGCTCTACCATGAAGCCGATCACGGTCGCCATGGCGCTCGAGGCCGGACGCATCAAGCCGCAAACCATCATCGAAACCGGACCCGGTCGTTACAGCATCGGCGGCTTCACCATCAGCGATACGCACAACTACGGCACGCTGACGGTTGAAGGTGTGATCCAGAAATCCAGCAACGTCGGGGCGTTGAAGATTGCGCAAAAGATGAGCCCGCAGGAAATGTGGGAGACCTACATGGCGCTGGGTTATGGGCAAAAGCCGCAGATCCAGTTCCCAGGCGCGGTTACCGGACGTGTGCGGCCCTGGAAGACCTGGCGCCCTGTCGAGCAGGCGACTATGGCCTATGGTTATGGGTTGTCGGCCTCGCTGTTCCAGATGGCGCACTCCTACACTGCTTTCGCGCATGACGGTCAGATCATTCCCGCCACCATGCTCAAAAGCAGCGAGCCCGCCGTGGGTGTACAGGTCTTTTCTGCAGAGAACGCGCATGCCGTTCGCCGGATGCTGCAAATGGCCGCCGCACCCGGTGGTACTGGCCCGTTGGCGCAAACGGTGGGTTATTCGGTAGGCGGAAAATCGGGAACGGCGCACAAGCAGGTCGGCAAAGGTTATGCCACCAACAAATACCGCGCATGGTTCACAGGCATGGCGCCTATCGAGGCCCCGCGCATCATCGTTGGCGTGATGATCGATGAGCCCAGTGACGGCAATTACTTTGGTGGCGTGGCCGCTGCACCTGTCTTCAGCGAGGTGGTGCAGCAAACGCTTCGCATGATGGGCGTGCAGCCTGACATGAGCGTCAAGCCCCAAATCACCACCCAGGCCGTGGAGGAGTCGTTTTGAGCATGCAACTCCACACCCCTGAACAAGCCGCCGGCTGGTTGCGCGAACGCGTGAGCGGCAGCCTGTGCACGGACAGCCGCAGGCTGACCCCGGGCGACGGCTTTGTCGCCTGGCCCGGCACCGTGACCGACGGGCGCAAGTTCGTGGGCAGTGCGTTGACTGCGGGTGCCACTGCCTGTCTGGTCGAACAGGAAGGCGCGGCCGCCTTCGGTTTCCAGGACGAAAAGATCGCCGAATACGCCGGTCTCAAGGCCGCCACCGGGCCTATCGCCGCCGTCTACTTCAACCAGCCGAGCCGGCAATTGCGGATTTCCGCTGTGACCGGCACCAACGGCAAGACCTCCACCGCCTGGTGGCTGGCGCAGGCTCTGGGCCGGCTGGGTCACAAATGCGGCGTCATTGGCACGCTGGGCATAGGTGAGCCTGGTGCCATGGTTTCCAACGGCCTGACGACGCCGGACCCGGTGCTGCTGCAACAGGAACTTCGGCGCTTCGCCGACCAGGGCTTTGTCGCCTGTACGCTGGAGGCCTCCTCCATCGGCGTGGTCGAACACCGCCTGGACGCGACCGCCATTGAGGTCGCGATATTTACCAACTTCACGCAGGACCACCTCGACTACCACGCTTCCATGCAAGCCTACTGGGAGGCCAAGGCCGCGCTGTTCGCTTGGCCGGGTCTGAAGGCGGCGGTCATCAATATCGACGATGCCAAGGGTGCAGAACTGAAGGAGTCGCTCGCGGGGAGCGGCCTGGACCTCTGGACGGTATCCTGCGCGGAACCGGCACGCCTGCAGGCGCGCAAGATCGAGCACGGCACCGAAGCATTGAGTTTTGAGGTGACCGAGGGTGCCGAAAGCCATACGCTGGCTGCCCGGCTGGTGGGCCAGTACAACGTGTCCAACCTGCTCGGTGTGCTCGCAGCCCTGCGCGCCATGGGTGTGTCGCTGGCCGATGCGGTCAAGGCCTGTGCCGGCCTGCTGCCCGTGCCTGGGCGCACCGAGACGCTGGCCGTCCCGGGCCGGCCGCTGGTGGTGATTGATTACGCCCACACGCCCGACGCTCTTGAAAAGGTGTTGCTCGCGCTGCGGCCGGCTGCGGCACACCGCAATGGCCAGCTCTGGTGCGTGTTCGGCTGTGGTGGTGACCGCGACACCACCAAGCGTCCGTTGATGGCGGCTGTAGCTGAAAAAAATGCCGACCAGGTGGTAGTGACCAGCGACAACCCGCGTAGCGAAAACCCGCTGGCCATCATTTGCCAGGTCTTGCTTGGCCTGAGCCGCCGCGATGCTGTGCACGTTCAGGCCGACCGGTCAGCCGCCATCACGCACGCCTTGAGCCTGGCTTGCCCCGAAGACATCGTGTTGCTGGCCGGCAAGGGCCACGAAAGTTATCAGGAAGTGGGCGGTGTGAAGCTTCCCTTCTCCGACCGCGAGCATGCGCAGGCGGCGCTCGATGCCCTGGCTTCGCCCAAACAAGGAGGCCGGCCATGATGCGCCTGCAGCAAGCCCTGGGCTGGTTGTCCGCTGCTCGCCTTGTGGGTGACGGCGGCGTGCAGGCCTTGCGGGTCAACACCGACACGCGCAGCCTGCAGGCGGGCGACCTTTTTGTGGCGCTCAAGGGCGAGCGCTTCGATGCTCATGATTTCCTCGCGCAAGCCAAGGCACAGGGCGCAGTCGCGGCGATTGCCCATCATGGTCTGGTGCAAGCTGGCCTGCCGGGGCTGGAAGTGCCCGACACGCGCCTGGCGCTGGGTCAACTGGCCGCCGGTTGGCGCTCGCAGTTCCGTCTGCCGCTGGTGGCTGTGACGGGCAGCAACGGGAAAACCACCGTCACGCAAATGATCGCGGCCATCTTGCGCGCCTGGAAGGCCAACAAGGCCTTCGCCACTGAAGGCAACCTCAACAACGACATCGGTGTGCCGCTCACGCTGCTGCGCCTGTCGGCCGAGCACGAAGTAGGGGTGGTCGAGCTGGGCATGAACCACCCGGGCGAGATCGCCTATCTGGCTGAAATTACCAGGCCCACCGTCGCGCTGGTCAACAATGCGCAGCGCGAACATCTGGAATTCATGGCCACGGTGGAAGCGGTGGCGCGCGAAAACGGCTCGGTATTTGCGTCGCTGGATGCGGGCGGCACGGCGGTCTTTCCGGCCGACGACGACTACACCCCCCTGTGGCGTGAACTGGTCGGCACGCGCAAGGTACTGACCTTCGCGCTCGCGGGCGCCGCCGACATCACAGCTACCGCGCAATGGGATGACGGCTGCTGGAAGGTGGTGGCTACGACCCCGGCGGGCAACACTGATTTCTCTTTGCACATCGCCGGCCGGCACAACGTCAAGAACGCCTTGGCCGCCGCGGCCTGCGCGCTGGCTGCGGGCGTTCCCCTGGCATCCATCTCCGTGGGCCTCTCGGCTTTTGTGCCGGTCAAGGGCCGTTCCCGTGCCATCGCCGTGGCCCTGCCGGGCCGGGTGTTGACGTTGGTCGACGACAGCTACAACGCCAATCCCGACTCCATGCGCGCCGCCCTGGAGGTCCTCGCCGAACTGCCCGGCCCGCGTCTGATGGTGATGGGTGACATGGGCGAGGTCGGCAACCAGGGGCCGCAGTTCCACGATGAAGCCGGCCGCCATGCACGCGCGCTGGGTATTGAAAAATTGTTCACATTGGGCGAGCAGTCAAAGCAGGCAGCGGCCGGATTTGGCGGTGCGCAGATTTTCGGCGGCATGGACGAACTCGCCGCCGCCGTGCTGGCCGAGCTGCCCCACACCGGCAGCGTGCTGGTCAAGGGTTCTCGCTTCATGAGGATGGAGCGTGTGGTCCAGGCCATCACGGCCAATGCGCAAGATCAAACACAACATCAACAACATCAGAAGGAAGAGCCCCATGCTGCTTAGTCTGGCCCAGTGGCTCCAGTCAATCTCCCCCGAATTCGGGTCCTTCAGGGTGTTCCAGTACCTGACGTTCCGTGCAGTCATGGCCGCGCTCACAGCCCTGCTGATCGGTCTGCTGGCGGGCCCCTTTGTGATCCGGCGGCTGATCTCGCTGAAGATCGGGCAGCCAATTCGGGAATACGCGATGCAGACCCATTTGAGCAAGAGCGGCACACCCACCATGGGCGGTGTGCTGATTCTGCTGTCCATCGGAATTTCCACATTGCTATGGTTCGATTTGTCCAACCGTTTCGTCTGGATCGTCCTCATCGTCACGTTGGGCTTTGGCGCCATAGGCTGGGCAGACGACTGGCGCAAGGTCGTGCTCAAAGACCCGGAAGGCATGCGGTCACGTGAGAAATATCTGTGGCAATCCATCATCGGCCTCATCGCGGCGCTGTACCTGGTGTTTAGCATCTCCGAGAGCTCCAACATGCGCGTGCTCGAACTGTTCTTCAGCTGGGTGCAGTCGGGCTTTGACGTGAACCTGCCGCCCAAAGCTGGCCTGCTGGTGCCTTTCGTCAAGGAAATCAGCTACCCGCTGGGCGTGTTCGGCTTCGTGATCCTGACTTACCTCGTGATCGTGGGCTCCAGCAATGCCGTCAACCTGACTGACGGCCTGGACGGCCTGGCCATCATGCCGGTCGTCATGGTGGGCTCGGCGCTCGGTGTGTTTGCCTACGTCACCGGCAGCTCGGTCTACTCCAAATACCTGTTCTTCCCGCACATCCCCGGCTCGGGTGAGCTGCTGATTTTTTGCTCGGCCATGGCAGGCGCCGGCCTGGCCTTTCTGTGGTTCAACACGCACCCGGCCCAGGTCTTCATGGGCGACGTGGGCGCGCTGGCGCTGGGCGCCGCGCTGGGCACCATCGCGGTCATCGTGCGCCAGGAAATCGTGCTGGCCATCATGGGCGGCATCTTCGTCGTCGAGGCGCTCTCCGTGATGATGCAGGTGACCTGGTTCAAGTACACCAAGAAGCGCTACGGCGAAGGCCGCCGCATCCTCAAGATGGCGCCGCTGCACCATCACTTCGAGAAAAGCGGCTGGAAAGAAACGCAGGTGGTCGTGCGTTTCTGGATCATCACCATGCTGCTGTGCCTCATCGGCCTTTCCACCTTGAAGCTCAGGTAACAGGCATGCGGCATTTACAAGACCAAACCGTGTTGATTCTGGGCCTGGGCGCGTCCGGCCTGGCCATGGCGCGCTGGTGTTCGCGCCATGGGGCGCACGTGACGGTCGCCGACACGCGCGAAGCGCCACCCTTGCTCGCCACCTTGCGCGAAGAACTTCCGGGTGTGGAATTTGTGGGAGGCGCCTTCACGCCCGAGCTGGTGCAGGGTACGGCCGTACGCGCCGTCTATCGCTCGCCCGGTCTGACGCCCGAGACCATCGCGTCCGTGGCTGATGCCGCGCGCGCCATGGGATTGCCTGTGGGTGGAGAACTGGATTTGTTCGCGCGGGCTTTGGCGGATCTGCGCGAGCCACCGACCATTGAGGTAGTCGAAGAATCCGACCAAGCTGTTGTAGCTCCCGAGCCAATGGCTGACGTGCCCTTGCCCGATGCGCCCGAAGCTGTTGACGAAGCCGCTGTAGCCGATGCCGCTGATTCACCCGAAGACCAGGCCGCTGTGGCGGCCGACACTTCAGGCGATCTGCAAGAGACGGTCATTGCCGCACCGGATGCCGCGGACGACGCGCCGGTTCCAGATGAAGCCGGTGAAGATGCCACACTGCCCGCGGCCCTGCTGGCCCTGGTGCAAGTCGAACCTGTGCCGGGCTACCGCCCCGCAGTGCTGGCCATCACTGGCACCAATGGAAAAACCACGGTGACCTCGCTGCTGGGCCAACTGGTGCAGCGCGCCGGAAAAACCGTGGCCGTGGCCGGCAACATAGGCCCGACGCTGCTCGACACGCTGTCGGCCCATATGGACGCCGAAACCCTGCCCCAAGTCTGGGTGCTGGAGCTGTCCAGCTTCCAGCTGGCCGATGTGCAAGGTTTTGAGCCGACGGCTGCCGTGGTGCTCAACATCACGCAGGACCATCTGGACTGGCACGGCGACATGGACGCCTACGTCGCGGCCAAGGCCAAGGTCTTCGGTGTCAGCACCTTTATGTTGCTCAACCGTGACGATGCCCGCGTGATGGCCATGCTGCCACCGCCTGTCAAGGTGCGCCTGAAGCCACCTCAAGTGCGCGCCCATGCGACCTTCGGTGCCGGCGAGCCGCAGCGTCCCGGCGACTACGGCATTGAAACCGTCAACGGCATGACCTGGTTGGTGCGCGCGGCCGAGGCCGACGAAACCATCAAGCGCCGCAAAGACGAAGAGGTAGAGCTGCACGTGCAGCGCCTGATGCCTATCGAAGCCCTGCGCATACGCGGGCGGCACAACGCCACCAACGCCCTGGCGGCGCTGGGCCTGGCTGTGGCTGCGGGCTGCAACCTCGCCCCCATGCTGCACGGCCTGCGCGAATACCGCGGTGAGCCCCATCGCGTGGAGTCGGTGGCTGTCGTCAATGACGTTGAATACTTCGACGACAGCAAGGGCACCAACGTGGGCGCCACCGTGGCGGCTCTGACAGGGTTGGGACTGGAGCGCAAGCTGGTGCTCATTCTGGGCGGCGAAGGCAAGGGGCAGGACTTCTCACCGCTGGCCGACCCGGTGCAACGCCACGTCCGGGCCGTGGTGCTGATAGGGCGCGATGCGCCTCTCATCAAGGAGGTCTTGCCCCGCAATATTCCAGTGTTCGACGCCGTATCCATGGAGGAAGCGGTCACCCTGGCCGCGCAGCAGGCACAGACCGGTGACGCCGTCCTGATGTCGCCGGCCTGTGCAAGCTTCGACATGTTCGACAACTACGAGCACCGGGCCAAGGTCTTTTGTGAAGCCGTGCAGGCGCTGGCGCAAGAACAGGGGCAAGTGCTGTGACGGCTGCCGCACGCTTTTTCGGCTGGTTCTCCGGTTTCGGCAAGGCCGCGTCGGAAGTCCTTCCCGTGCGGCTTGGCGGACACAGCCGGCCACAGACGCTGGCCGCACCTCCTGTTCGCATGGCCGGTTTTGACCAGGCGCTGCTGTGGGTCACCGTGGCCTTGTTGATGTGGGGCCTTGTGATGGTGTATTCAGCTTCCGTGGCCATGCCCGACAACCCCAAATTCGCGCGCTATGCGCATACCCATTTCCTGCTGCGCCATGTGTTGTCGCTGGTGGTCGCTCTCATCGTTGCCGTCCTGGCATTCCAGGTGCCGCTGGCCACATGGGAAAAACTGGCGCCCTGGCTGTTTGTCCTCTCCCTGTTGCTGCTGATACTGGTCCTGGTGCCCTTTATCGGAAAAGGCGTGAACGGCGCCCGCCGCTGGATTTCGCTGGGCATCATGAACTTTCAGCCTTCAGAGCTCGCGAAATTCGCGGTGCTTCTCTATGCGGCCGATTACATGGTTCGCAAGATGGAAGTGAAAGAGCGCTTCTTCCGCGCGGTGATGCCCATGGCTGTGGCCATAGCAATTGTCGGATTGTTATTGCTGGCCGAACCCGACATGGGCGCGTTCATGGTGATCTCGGTCATTGCGATGGGTATTCTCTTCCTGGGCGGTGTCAATGCCCGCATGTTCTTTGTCATCGCGGCTGTGGTGGTGGTTGCCTTCAGCTTGATGGTGATGCTCAGCGAATGGCGGCGTGAGCGCATCTTTGCCTACCTCGACCCGTGGAGCGATAAATACTCCATGGGCAAGGGCTACCAGCTCTCCCACTCCCTGATTGCCTTCGGCCGCGGCGAGATTTTCGGTGTGGGTCTGGGCGGCAGCATTGAGAAGCTGCATTGGCTGCCCGAAGCGCACACCGACTTCCTGATGGCCGTGATTGGCGAAGAGTTTGGCCTGTTGGGTGTGCTGGCTGTGATCGGCATGTTCATGTGGATGACCCGCCGCATCATGCACATCGGCCGCCAGTCGATTGCCCTGGACCGCCTGTTTGCCGGTCTGGTGGCGCAAGGCGTTGGCATCTGGATAGGTTTCCAGACCTTCATCAACATTGGCGTGAACCTCGGTGCGCTGCCTACCAAGGGTCTCACACTGCCGCTGATGAGTTATGGCGGTTCGGCGATTTTGATGAACCTGATTTCTTTGGCCGTGGTGTTGAGGATTGACTATGAGAATCGCCTGCTCATGAGAGGAGGCCGCGCATGAGCAAGCAACACTGTGCTTTGGTGATGGCCGGAGGAACGGGCGGGCACATTTTTCCGGGCCTGGCAGTGGCTGAGGCCCTGCGGGAGCGCGGCTGGCGGGTGCACTGGCTGGGCGGGCGTGGCAGCGCAGTCCGCCCCAGCATGGAAAGCCAGCTGGTGCCGCCCCGCGGCTTCCCTTTCGAATCGATTGATTTTTCCGGTGTGCGAGGCAAAGGGCCGGTCACGCTGGCATTCTTGCCCCTGCGCCTGCTCAAGGCGTTTTGGCAAAGCATCCAGGTGGTACGCCGCGTCAAGCCCGATGTGGTGGTTGGCCTGGGTGGCTACATCAGTTTTCCGGCCGGGATGATGAGCGTGCTGTTGGGTAAGCCCCTGGTTCTGCACGAGCAGAACTCGGTGGCGGGTATGGTCAACAAGGTGCTGGCGAGTGTGGCTGACCGCGTCTTCACCGCATTTCCGGGCGTGTTGCCCAAAGCCGAATGGGTAGGCAACCCCCTGCGGCCAGCATTTACCCGGCAGCCCGGCCCGCAAGAGCGTTTTGCCGGACGCAGCGGTGCCCTGAAACTGCTGGTGGTCGGCGGGAGCCTGGGCGCCCGGGGGTTGAACGAGCTGGTACCCAAAGCCCTCGCACTGATCCCTGAAGCAGAACGACCACAGGTCCTCCACCAAAGCGGCGCGCTGCAGATTGAAGAATTGCGCGCCAACTATGCGGCGGCTGGCGTATCGGCCGAGCTCACGCCTTTCATTGAAGACACCGCGAAGGCCTTCGCCGATGCCGACCTGATCATTTGCCGCGCTGGCGCCAGTACGGTCACGGAAATCGCCGCGGTGGGCGCTGCGGCAGTGTTCGTGCCTTTTCCCGCTGCGGTCGACGACCACCAGACAGTCAACGCGAAGTTCCTGGTCGACCAGGGAGGCGGATGGCTGATCCAGCAGCGCGACCTCAGCGCCGGAATGCTGGCAGAAATGCTACAAAAAACAGAGCGGCTTGCGCTTGTCCAGAAAGCCTTACAGGCCAAAACGATGCAAAAAACTGAAGCCACGGCCCGTGTGGTGGCCGCTTGTGAGGAGCTGGCGACATGAAACACGCCATCAAAAACATTCACTTCATCGGTCTGGGCGGCGCCGGCATGTCTGGCATCGCAGAGGTGCTGCACAACCTGGGATACGTCATTTCGGGGTCTGACCTGTCAGACAGCCCAACGCTGCGACGCCTGGGCAAGCTCGGCATCAAGACCTTCGTCGGCCACACCGCCGGCAACCTTGAGATGGTCGACGCCGTGGTGACATCCACCGCCGTACAGGCCGACAACCCCGAGGTTCTGGCGGCGCGTGAAAAACGCATTCCCGTGGTGCCGCGCGCGCTGATGCTGGCCGAACTGATGCGCCTGAAGCAGGGCATCGCGATCGCGGGGACCCACGGGAAAACCACCACCACCAGTCTCGTCGCCAGCGTGCTGGCCGAAGGCGGCCTGGACCCGACCTTTGTCATCGGCGGGCGCCTCAACAGCGCCGGCGCCAACGCCAAACTTGGTTCCGGCGACTACATCGTGGTCGAGGCTGACGAATCGGACGCTTCATTCCTGAACCTGCTGCCCGTGATGGCCGTCGTCACCAACATTGACGCCGACCACATGGAAACCTATGGCCACGATTTCGGCAACCTCAAGAAGGCTTTTGTCGACTTCCTGCACCGCATGCCTTTTTACGGTACGGCGATCTTGTGCACCGACGACCCGGCCGTGCGCGACATCCTGCCGCAGGTTTCCTGCCCCATTACCAGCTATGGTTTCGGCGAAGATGCGCAGGTGCGCGCCGTCAATGTGCGGCCGGTGGGCGCACAAATGCATTTCACGGCACAGCGCCGCAATGGCGTGACCTTGCCCGACATGGACGTGGTGCTCAACCTGGCCGGCGAGCACAACGTGCTCAATGCCCTGTCGGCCATTGCCATTGCCGTTGAGCTCAACGTGCCCGACGCGGCAGTACAGAAAGCGCTGGCTGAATTCCGGGGCGTCGGACGGCGCTTCCAGAGTTACGGGGACATGCCGGCCAAGGGCGGCGGGCATTTCACCGTGATAGAAGACTATGGCCATCACCCGGTGGAAATGGCCGCGACGCTGGCTGCCGCGCGCGGCGCCTTCCCCGGCCGGCGACTGGTGCTGGCTTTCCAGCCGCACCGCTACACCCGCACGCGTGACTGTTTTGAAGATTTCGTCAAGGTCATCGGCAACGCCGATGCGGTTCTGCTGTCCGAGGTATATGCCGCCGGTGAAGCACCCATCGTGGCCGCAGACGGACGCTCGCTGGCGCGGGCTTTGCGCGTGGCCGGCAAGGTAGAACCTGTCTTTGTGGACGAGATCGATGCCATGCCGCAGGCCATCCTCGACAACACGCTGGATGGCGACATCGTGATGTGCATGGGTGCCGGATCCATCGGCATGGTGCCCGCAAGGGTTGCAGAAATGCTGGAGCCGGCAGGGCATGGCGGCACCAGGGAGGTCCGGACATGAAAGCAGACATGTTGAATTTTGGAAAAGTCGCCGTCCTGATGGGCGGGCTATCGGCCGAACGCGAAGTTTCGCTGATGTCTGGTAACGGGGTACTGAAAGCGCTTCGCTCGCGTGGCGTGGATGCCCACGCCTTCGATCCTGCCGAGCGCGACCTGAGCGAGCTGAAGGAGGATGGGTTCGAGCGTTGCTTCATCGCATTGCATGGACGCTTCGGCGAGGATGGCACGGTGCAAGGCGCGCTCGAATTGCTGGGCATTCCCTACACCGGCTCCGGCGTCATGGCTTCCAGCATGGCCATCGACAAGGTCATGACCAAGCGCGTGATGATCTCCGAAGGATTGCCGACACCTCAATACCGCCTGTTGCGCCGCGGCACTTATGGCGCTGCCGACATTGCCGCGTTGCCGGATGCGCTCGGCCTGCCGTTGATCGTCAAACCGGCACGCGAAGGTTCATCGATCGGGCTGACCAAGGTGACGGAACGCTCCGCCATGGCCGGCGCAGTGGCACAGGCCGAAAAACTCGATGCCGATGTCCTGTGCGAGCAATTCATCAGCGGTGACGAAGTGACCTGCCCGGTGCTGGGTACCGGTGCCGGCGCGCGCGCGCTGCCGGTCATCCGCATAGTAGCGCCCGACGGTAACTACGACTACCAGAACAAATACTTCACCGACAGCACCCAGTACCTGGTTCCCTGCGGGCTGCCCGAGGGCGAAGAGGCGGTCATCCAGCAGCTTGTGCTGGACACCTTTCGCATTCTCAATTGCCGCGGCTGGGCCCGCGCCGACGTGATGATAGACAAGGCCACGCGCAAGCCCTACCTGCTGGAGATCAACACGTCGCCGGGAATGACCGGGCATTCGCTGGTGCCCATGTCCGCCCGTGCGGCCGGAATCTCGTATGAAGACCTTTGCATCGAAGTGCTGAAGACTGCTTCGCTCGATCACCAGAAACACGGAGGAGCCGCCACTTGAGCAGAGCCCTGCCACTGCCGCCTTCCTTGCCGCTGGACGTCAAGCTCATGAACACCTTCTCGGTGGTTCTGGGCCTGGCGTTTGCCGCCATGGTTGCGTCACTGGCTGTGGCGTGGCTCATGCGCCAGTCCCTGTTCAGCCTGAGCGCGATCCGTGTGGAGGGCGACCTGGCGCACAACAACGCGGTGACGCTGCGGGCCAATGTGGCGCCCAGGTTGTCCGGCAATTTTTTCACGGTGAACCTGGGTGCCACGCGCGCGGTGTTCGAGTCTGTTCCCTGGGTGCGCAGGGCGCTGGTGCAGCGCGAATTTCCCAACCGGCTGAAGGTGGTGCTGCAGGAACACAAGCCGGTGGCGTTCTGGGGGGCTGAGGGCGATGCCCGGCTCGTCAACAGCTTTGGTGAAGTGTTTGAGGCCAACCAGGGCGACGTCGAGGCAGAAGACCTGCCGGTGCTCAATGGGCCGCCGGGTCAGGCGGCGCAGGTACTGCAGGCCTACCAGGCGCTTGCGCCGATGTTCGATGAAACAGATGCCACGCTGGAGCAATTGCAGATGACCGGCCAGGGTGGCTGGCGTGCCCAGCTGGACAGCGGCGCCGTGATCGAGCTCGGGCACGGGTCACTGGACGAAATACAGGCACGCACCCGCCGCTTTATTGCCACGGTGACGCAGGTGTCATCCCGGTACGGGCGGGACCTGGAGTCCGCCGACCTGCGTTACGGCAATGGTTATGCGATCAGGCTCAGGGGTGTCACCACGGGAAGCCCCGCTGACAAAGACGACGGAAAGAAAAAAAGGTAAACATATGGCCAAGGAATACAAAGATCTGGTGGTCGGGCTGGACATCGGAACCAGCAAGGTCATGGCGGTGGTGGCCGAGGTCATGCCGGGCGGGGAGCTCAAGCTTGCCGGCCTGGGCATCGCGGCGAGCAACGGGCTCAAACGCGGGGTGGTTGTCAATATTGACGCCACGGTGCAAAGCATCCAGCAGGCCCTGAAAGAGGCCGAACTGATGGCCGATTGCAAGATCGCCCGCGTCTACACCGGCATTACCGGTAGCCACATCCGCGGCATCAACTCCAGCGGCATGGTGGCGGTCAAGGACAAGGAAGTCACGCAGGCCGACGTGGCGCGCGTGATCGAGACGGCCAAGGCCATCAACATCTCGACCGACCAGCGCCTGCTGCTGGTGGAGCCGCAGGAGTTCGTGATCGACGGCCAGGACGTGCGCGAACCCATCGGCATGAGCGGCATACGCCTGGAAGCCAAGGTGCACATCGTGACGGGCGCCCAGAGTGCTGCTGAAAACATCATCAAATGTGTGCGGCGCTGCGGGCTTGAAGTCGATCAACTCATGCTCAATCCGCTGGCTTCGAGCCTGGCGGTATTGACACAGGACGAGCAGGAGCTCGGTGTGGCCATGGTCGATATCGGTGCCGGCACCACCGACGTGGCCATCTTCACCGGTGGCGCCATCCGGCACACCGCGGTGATCCCGATCGCCGGTGACCTGATCACCAGCGACATCGCGATGGCGCTGCGTACGCCCACCAAGGACGCAGAAGACATCAAGGTGGAAAGCGGTTACGCCAAGCAGCTGCTGGCCGACCCCGACACGCAGGTGGAAGTGCCGGGTCTGGGAGACCGGGGGCCGCGCATGCTGAGCAAGCAGGCACTGGCGGGCGTGATCGAGCCGCGCATCGAGGAAATTTTTTCGCTGGTCCAGCAGGTGATCCGCGAGTCGGGCTACGAAGAGGTGTTGTCTTCGGGCATCGTCATTACCGGTGGCAGTGCCGTCATGCCCGGCATGGTGGAGCTCGGCGAGGACATCTTCCTCAAGCCCGTGCGACGCGGCATACCGCGCTACAACAGTGCGCTGTCAGACATGGTGGCCCAGGCCCGGGCAGCCACGGTCATGGGCTTGCTCGAAGAAGCCCGGCTTGCGCGCATGCGGGGCTACAAGGTGTCGCAAAAGGCAGGCAGTGTGCACAACGCATTCGGCCGTGTCAAAGACTGGTTTGTGGGGAACTTCTGATGAAAACCTACTTCACTTTTATCGGCAGACCATCCCGTTGTATGCATTCCGGCGGGGCGGATCCCCCTGCATGAAGAAGCCATGTCAACCATAAATACAAATTTCCGATTATTGGCAACTGCAGTTTATTGATTAGGAGGCTCCCAATGAGCATCGAAATGATTGAAATCGAAGAATTTAACCAGGGCACACAGATCAAGGTGATCGGTGTGGGCGGCGGTGGCGGCAATGCCGTTGGGCACATGATCGAATGCGGCGTACAAGGCGTCGAATTCATCTGCGCCAATACCGACGCGCAGGCGCTCAGCCGCGGCAGCGCGCACAAGACCATCCAGCTGGGTGCCAGCGGCCTGGGCGCGGGCAGCAAGCCCGACAAAGGGCGCGATGCAGCCGAGCTGGCGGTGGACGATATCCGCAGCGCCATTGCTGGCGCGCACATGTTGTTCATCACCGCGGGCATGGGCGGCGGCACCGGTACCGGTGCGGCTCCTGTGATCGCGCGCGTGGCCAAGGAGATGGGCATCCTGACCGTCGGCGTGGTGACCAAGCCGTTTGATTTTGAAGGCGGGCGCCGCATGACCAATGCCGACCTCGGCCTGGCCGAACTCGAAGCCAACGTTGACTCACTGATCGTGGTGCTCAATGAAAAGCTGCTCGAAGTGCTGGGCGACGACGTCACGCAGGATGAGGCTTTTGCCCATGCCAACGACGTGCTGAAAAACGCCGTCGGCGGCATCGCCGAAATCATCAACGTGCCCGGCCACGTCAACGTCGACTTTGAAGACGTGCGCACCGTGATGGGTGAACCCGGCAAGGCCATGATGGGAACGGCCAAGGCCAACGGTCCTGATCGTGCGCGCATCGCCGCCGAACAGGCTGTAGCTTGCCCGCTTCTGGAAGGCATTGACCTGTCGGGCGCCAAAGGCGTTCTGGTGCTGATCACCGCGGCCAAGGGCTCGCTCAAGCTGAGCGAATCCAAGCTGGCGATGAACACCATCCGCGCATACGCTTCCCCCGATGCGCATGTGATCTACGGCACGGCCTACGACGATGAGCTGGGCGACGACATCCGTGTGACCGTGGTCGCAACGGGCTTGTCCCGCCAGGGCGTGCGCCGCCATGCGCCGCCGCTGCAGGTGCTGCGCACGGGTACTGACAACGTGCCGTTCAACGTCCCGACGCTGAACACAACGGCCAATGGCGCCGGCACGGCGCAGACGGCCATGGGATCGGCACAGCCTGACTACGGCAACATGTCGGTGCCCAGCGTGTGGCGCACCAACCGGACCCAGGCGGCGGCAAAAGTCGATGCCCTGGCTTCCGGCGGGATGGACGACTTCGAGATTCCTGCCTTTCTGCGCAAGCAGGCCGATTAAGGTTCTCGCAAGTGGATCATTAAAAGGGTGGACTGGTTGCAGTCCGCCCTTTTTTCTGGCCTTTCCAATTCGGAGCATCTCAGGAAGAAGGAGGTCGCCATGGACATGCGAGGGCTTTGCGCCGCGCTGGTCGTTCTTTTCGCACAACCTGCGGTTGCCCAGACCGCCAGGCCCGAGGCGGCCGAAAAAGTGAGTTGGCCCAGCATGGTGTGTGCGGGTACTCCCTTTGTCTGCAACAAGCTCCATGCGCAGGGCTACCTGTTCAGCCAGCCCGGGCAGACGAAGATTGTGCTGATCTCGCACGGATCGCAGGGTATCGACAGCCGCATGTTCGACTATGTGGACAGCCTTCAGAAGGAGGGTTTCGCAGCGCTGGTGATCGATCACTGGAAGCCTCGAGGCATCGACGTGACGCACAACGACTATTCGGCGGCGTCGCGCAAAGGCGGTAACGAATTCAATATGGCCATTGACAGCCTCGCAGCTGCCGGCTGGTTGCGCGGCCGCGGTTTCGAGAAGGTCGGCAGCATCGGTGAGTCGCAGGGTGGCGGTGCCGCAGTCATGATGCAGCAGAAATTCGCCCACGCACTGATTGAGCGCAACATGCGGCGCTTGTACGCCGACGACTTCAACCTCAAACCCGTCGATGCGGTGGTGGGTTTGTATGGCTACTGCGGTTACCGCAATGCCCGGCGTGACGCCTACGTGAATTCCCCATTTCTTTTCATCACGGGTGAAGTGGACGACGAAACCCCGAGCCGGTACTGTGAACGCCACGTGGGCTGGATGAACGGGCGCGGCGGCAACGCGAAGATCGTGGTACTGGAAGGCGAGGGCCACAGTTTCGACGCGCCTTACAAACGGCAACGCAATGTCTTTGGGCCGCACTATGCCAAATGCGATGTTTTGGTCGACGAATCGGGCGTGACCGAACTTAACAGCGGCATCACCATGCCCGGCGACGACGTCAACGCCATGATGGCCCGATGTGTCAGCAAGGTTTTCCACACGGGCTACTGGAAGAATCGCTTCGTCGCGGTGCCGCACTGGACGGCATTCTTCAGGCAGCACCTGTAGCAGGGCAAGACTTGTAGCACTTTGGCTATGGTGGCCATCAAAGACTCCAACTGCGGCAATCGGCTGCAACACTTAAAATCACCCATATGCTTCAGCAACGTACCCTTAAATCCCTGACCAAAGCCGTGGGCGTGGGCCTGCACAGCGGCCAGCGGGTGGAACTTACCTTGCGCCCCGCCGCGCCGGACACGGGCATCGTGTTTCGCCGTGTGGATTTGCCGCAGCCGGTGGACATCGCCATCTCCGCGCAGGCCGTGACGGACACACGGCTGGCTTCCACCATTTCCAGCGGCAACGCCAAGGTGCACACGGTAGAGCATTTGATGTCGGCTTGCGCGGGCCTGGGGATTGACAACCTGTATGTGGACATCACGGCGGAAGAGGTTCCCATTCTGGATGGTTCGGCTTCCTCTTTTGTATTTTTGCTGCAATCTGCCGGCATTGCGCTGCAGGCCGCGCCCAAGCGCTTTATCCGCGTGATCAAGCCTGTGGAAGTGCGCGAAGGCGAGGGCGCCACGGCCAAGTGGGCGCGTTTGAGTCCCTACGAAGGCTACAAACTCAGTTTTGAAATTGATTTCGACCACCCTGCGGTGGACTCCACCGGCCAGCGCGTGGAGTTCGACATGGGTTCGGGCGCCTACACACGCGACATCGCGCGGGCCCGTACCTTCGGTTTCACCAAGGATGTGGAAATGATGCGCGCCAATGGTCTGGCGCTGGGTGGCGGACTGGACAATGCCATCGTCATGGACGACTACAAGGTGCTCAACAGCGACGGGCTGCGTTACAACGACGAATTCGTGAAGCACAAGATCCTCGATGCCATGGGCGACCTCTATTTGCTGGGCAAACCGCTGTTGGCCGCCTACAGCGCATTTCGCTCCGGCCACGCAATGAACAACAAGCTGCTGCGCGAGCTGCTGTCGCACCAGGACGCCTACGAAGTCGTCACCTTCGAGGACGAGAAAAAAGCACCGCAGGGCTTCGCCACACTGGCGCGTGCCTGGTAGGGCCGGCGGAACACGCCATGCTGCTGTTTCGCTGGCTCATCCTGCTGTTTTTGCTGGCCGCGGTGGTGTCGTTCATGTTTTACGCCGGCACCGGACAGCCACGGTTCAAGCAGTTCGGGCTCACCATTCTCAAGTGGACGCTGATCGCCGCGTTTGGCTTTTTCGGCGTATTGGTACTTGAGCGTCTGGCATAGCGTCAGCCATCGTGACTGCGATGGCGGCCCAGCCGCTGCCTGTTGGCGATTGTCGGCTGGTCCGTTTTATGGTCCTTACCGCTATAGTTCGCTTATAACGATTTGCCCCTGCACCGGGCGGTAACGCTGAGGCGCCGTGTGCATGCGCCTGTGGTGTTCGATGACCTGCCCCCCGGCATAACTCCCGGAGATGACCCATGAGCTTCATCAAAATCCTTATCGTGCTCGGCCTTGCTGGTTTTGGGTATCAATACTGGACCAAACACCGTGAGGGCCAGCCGGTGGTGGCCTCAACTGGCTCTGCGGGAAGCTCAGGTTCAAATGGATTTGTGGCGTTGCCCGGAACGAGCAGTACCGCTTCCAATGCGGTACAGGTTATTGCCGCCGAGGATTGCCCGGAAGAGGCGGCCCAGCGCGCGAATAGCCTGGCCGAGCAACTTTCGGGCAAGGGGATTCCGGTTACCCGCACCCACAGTATCAGCTTCACCGTGACAAGTGGCGATGCCGCCGACGCCCAGCGCATCTCGTCCATCATGAGTGGCGAACTGCCCATAGTGCTGGTGCGCGGAAAAGCCAAGTCGAACCCTTCATTGGATGAGGTGGTCGCTGAATACCGCGGCCGCTAAGGCGCAGATCACCGCGATCTAACGGCTTCGTCCGTTCCTGTAGTTCCCCGTGGGTTTTGCGCCGGTTCCCGCCGCCGCAGCCAGCCTCTGCATCGCGGTACCGACATGGGCGTGGGTAATCGCCAGCCCCAGCGCATCGGCCGCGTCTTTGCCGGGCAGGGAGGGCAGCTTCAGCAGGCGCATCACCATCTCCTGCACCTCGGCCTTGCCCGCCTTGCCATAGCCCGCAACCGCCTTTTTGAGCTGTAGCGCCGTGTATTCGGCCACTGTCAGCTGGCGCGAGACCAGGGCCGTGATGCAGGCCCCGCGCGCCTGGCCCAGCAGCAGCGTCGCCTGCGGGTTGACGTTCACAAAGACGATTTCGACAGAGGCCGCATCGGGCTGGTAGCGCTCCACCACTTCGCACACGCCCTCGAACAGCACCTTCAGCCGGCCCGGCAAATCGCTGCGTTCCATATGCGTGGTCTTGATGGTGCCGCTGGCCACATAACGCAGATGCTGGCCGTCCATGTCGATCACGCCAAAACCTGCGACCTGCAGGCCGGGGTCGATGCCGAGGATTCTCATATGCTATACATTTGATAGCTGCTCGCGCATGGTTTCATTGGGTTACAGGCCAAAATACCATCTAACTGAATGAAAAAATATGGGTGCGCCAAAGCACAGCGCATCCACGCGGTCCAGCAGGCCGCTGGCACCGGTGACGCCCACGCCGCGGTTCCCCCAGTTGGGAATACCGCGATCACGCTTGAGGGCTTTCATCACCAGGTGCCCGAGCGAGCCTGATACGCAGGCAATGAAGGCCATGGCCACCGCCTGCGCCGGCTTGAAGGGCGTGAGGCCCGCGAGCAGGCCGCCCAGCAGGCTGGCCCCAACGACGGCGATCAACCAGCTGGTCCAGTTAAAGCTCTTGCTGACATTGGGCGCGCTGCCCGGCCGTTGCAGTTTGCGGCCCACCAGGTGCTGGACGATCATGCAGCTTTGCACTACAAACACCAGGAAGAACACCAGAAAGGCGTTTTTGCCCTGGTAGTTGGGAAACTTCAGCAGCAGCAGGGCAGGCACATGGCTGATGCCGTAGACGCAGACCATGATGCCCCATTGCAGCTTGGCGTTGCGTTCGAGGAAACGGTGCGGGTCGTCGGCCAGCGCGCTGACCACCGGGATCGCCAGGAACACGTAGACCGGAATGAACACGGTCACCAGGTCAAAGTGCCGCGTGATGACCAGTGCAAACTGCACCGGCAGCACGACAAAAAAAGCCAGCACCAGACTGCGGTGGTCACCCTGCCGGGTGGGTGAAAGCGTGATGAACTCGCGCAGCGCAAAAAAGGCGACCATGCCGAACAGCACGGTCGCCACGGTTTCTCCCAGCGTCCAGCCGATCCAGAACACCGTGGACATGAACCACGAGGTGCGCAGCAGGCCGTTGAATTCTTTCAGCTTCTGGGTGTGCAGGTCGTCTTCATGGGTGTCCTTCAGCGACATCACGAAGGCGGCCACACTGATGAGTGTCAGGATGCCGAACACCAGCACGAACAGCAGGCCGACCTGGTGTGAGGGAGAAAGGTTGCGCAAAAAGGTGTTCATCAGGATTCCAGGCCTTGTGTCAGGTTTCCCTGAGATCCATGACGGCCTGGCGCGCACGCGTCAGGAATTCGCCCCGGTCTTCCCCGGCACCCAGCGCAATCGGCGCGCCGAAGGTGACCGAACAGAGAATGGGCACCGGCACGACTTCCCCCTTGGGCATGACGCGCTGCACATTGTTGATCCAGGCCGGCACCAGCACCACCTGCGGGAATTTGAGTGCCAGGTTGTACAGGCCCGCCTTGAATTTTTGCGGCTCTTCGTGGTTGCCGCGTGTGCCTTCCGGAAAGAGGATGATCGAGTCACCGCTGGTCAGGGCCTCGATCAGCGGCTCCAGCGGGTCCTGGTCGCCGGTCTTGGCACGGTCCACGTAAATCGCATTGAAGACCGCCGTGGTGATCCATTTCTTGAAAGGCGTTTTGGTCCAGTAGTCTTTCGCGGCGATCGGCCGCGTGATGCTGCGAAGCTCTTCCGGCAGCGCCGCCCACATCAGCACCAGGTCGGCATGGCTCTGGTGGTTGGCAAAATAAATACGCTGTTCCGCCTTGGGCGGGCAGCCTTGCCAGCGGGCCTGTGCACCGGTCAGCGTGCGGATCAGCCCCAGCAGGAAAAGCCCCATCAGCTTGGCCAGGATGGGAGAAAATTTGTCGTTCATGGGGTTCGGCCCTTTTTGCTGTTCAGCATTCAGGGCAGTTCCACACCGCCCATGCGGGCCGTGATGGTGCTGGCGCGCGAAGCCAGGTAGCCCGAGCCGGGCCGCGTTTCAAAGTATTTGGGGCGCGGCAGCATGACGGCCAGCCGCGCGGATTCATAGGCGCTCAGTTTTGACGCAGGCTTGCGATAGTAATGCTGCGCTGCGGCCTCGGCGCCAAAAATGCCTTCGCCCCACTCCACGCTGTTGAGGTAAATCTCCAGAATGCGCTCCTTGCCGAGCAGGGCTTCGAGCAGCAGCGTCAGCACCAGCTCCTGGCCTTTGCGGAGCAGCGTGCGCTCACCCGACAGGAAAAGATTTTTGGCGAGCTGCTGGGTAATGGTAGAGCCGCCAATGATTTTCACCGGTCTGGCGGGTGTCGCCGTTGCCTTGGCGGGAGCCAGGCGGCTGGCGGACTGTGCGGCGCGCAGCTCGGCCTTGGCGTTTTTGTCCCAGGCTTTCTCAAGTGCCTCCATGTCCACGCCGTCATGCTCGGCGAAGCTGGCGTCTTCCGATGCGATTACCGCACGCTTGAGGTTGTCCGGCAGGTCGTCGTAAGGCACCCATTGCTGCCGCCATTTGAGGGATCCGGTGTTGCGAACTACCAGGTAGGCTTCCGAGCGCTGAAAAGCGGTGGATTCCGGGTCCACCACGGCCATCATGGCAATGCGCGCCACAAAAAACAGTTGCAGCGCCAGACCTGCCAGCAGCCCGAGGCCGATGAGTCTGAAGAGCGCTTTCATGGCGTGCGTGCCTTCATGCCAGCTGCGCCCGCATTTCCCGCAATACCTGGGCAGAGGGCGGACGAACCCCGCGCCACAGCGCGAAGGCCTCGGCGGCTTGCTCCACCAGCATGCCCAGCCCGTCGCGCGGCGTCGCGCCGTTTTCCCGGGCCCAGGCCATGAAGCCCGCAGCTGGGGGGCCGTACATCATGTCGCAGGCCAGCGCGCCGGGCTTGAGTACGCTCGCCGGAACCGGCACACCCGCGCCCGCCAGGCTGCTTGCGCTGGCATTGACAATTACATCGAAATAGCCCTGCAACCCTTGTAAGTCGTGCGCGAGCAGCTCCGTTTTTTGTAGCAAACCTTGCATGGACGAGTGTGCCCGGTGCCGTGCCACCAGCACGTCGGCTTTCGCCCGCGTGCGGTTGACCAGCACCAGACGGCGTGGCCCGGCCCCCAGCAGGGCGGCCAGCGCGCCGGCACCGGCACCCCCCGCTCCGATCAGCAGCACGTCGCGCCCGGCCAGCGAAACACCGGCGTTGTTCTGGATGTCGTTCACCAGGCCTACGCCGTCGGTGTTGTCGGCGTGGATGGCGCCGCCTTGCAGCACCAACGTGTTGGCGGCCTGGGCCAATTGCGCCCTGTCGGTCCGTGTGCTTGCGGCTTCAAAAGCTTGCAGCTTGAAAGGCACGGTGACGTTGCAGCCTTTTACGCCGCCCCGTACCAGTTCAGCCAGTGTGGCGCCGAACGCCTCCAGCGGCACCAGCAGGCGTTCGTACTGCAGGGATTGCCCCGTGAGCTCGGCAAATCGTGCGTGAATCAACGGAGACTTGCTGTGCGCGATCGGGTTGCCCAGGACGTAGTATTTATCCATGGCGGGGCCGGGTGTTCATGTGCGTGGGGCTGAAAGCAGCAGTCGGGGCTAGCGGCTGGTGAGTTTGGTTTCAAGCGTGTCATCGCGCGTGAACTTGAAGCGCGACACCACCACGATCTGGTCCGCCTTGCTGCGCATCGCATCGCTGAACTTGCCGAAAGGCCCGGTGCCGCGCACGATGCTTTGCGCACGCCGGTCCAGCGTCAGGTTGCCCGAGGTCTGCACGACTTCCGTGTCGATCACGCTGCCGTCAAAATTCACCGTCACAATCATCGTGAGTTCACCGTACAGTTTTTTGCCGGCCAGCTCGGGGAAGTTCACCGTCCCCTTGTCTTCAATCTTGCGGCGCAGTTCGTCGTAATAAACGGCGTAGACCTCTTCACGTGTGGCCGGGCTGATGTAGCGCTTTTTCGGCCGTGCGTTTTCTTCGTTGATGCGCCGCTCGATTTCCGCCAGGATCTTGACGAGCTGCTTGCGTTTTTCCTCGCGCTCGGCCTGCGCCGGGTTGTTGGCGGGCTGTGTTGGGTCGGGCGGTGGCATGGAGGCCAGCTGCTTTTTGATTTGCGCGAGCAACTGGGTTTGCTGCTCCTGCAGAGAATCGACCTTGCGCTGGGCGTCTTCGGTGGCGTCGCCCAGCTCCATCAGGGCCGAAGGCGGCAAGGGGGAGGTGGCGCGGCCTTTTTCCATCTCGCCACCACCGGCCAGCGAGGCCTGCGCGATGGCTTTGGCAAAGTCAGGCTTTTCGTTGGACTTGGCGTTGACCAGGATTACTTCCAGCGGCGTGTCCTGAAAGACGCGGTTGAAGCGGTCCGGATCAACAAAACGCGCCGTCAGCAACACCGCATGAAAGGCGATGGAGGCGCCCAGGGCGATTTGCAGTGTGCTTGGTGACTTCACAGGAAGAGATTATCGGTGTTTATGAGCGTATTGCGGTGTTAACCGGCGACCGGAGCCGCCACAGCGGCATCGGTTTGTGGCTCATTGACATCGACTGCAATCGAGATCGGGCCGGCGGCCATCTCGGACTCGCCATCCTCCTCGCCCAGCGGATCAGGAGACTCATCCATCTCCACGTCCAGCCGCTCGACCACTGTGCCGGAAATATCCAGTGTGATCTCGTCGATCTCGCCCAGCTTTATACGCACTTTCGCGCCACGCGGCAGGCCCTGCGCACCGGCGGCCGGCAGCACCAGCGGCAACTCGTCGGCGCGCACCAGGTTGTCCTTGAAGGCGGTGGCGGTCAGCTCGGTGAGGCTGTTCTGCTGCAGGTATTTGAGTGTCCAGTAGCGCTCGATGCCGGCCTGGAAACCGTTGTAGGCGCTGTAGGCGGCATCAAAGCCCGAGATGATGGAAAACAGCTCGGCGTCCTTGGGCTTGAACGGCGCAGCCAGTGCCGCCGTGCGGCCATGGCGTGCGCAGGCAATGATTTGCCACTGGTTGACCAGGTCGGTGTAGCGGCGCAGTGGCGAAGTGCTCCAGGCATAGCTTTTGACGCCGATGCCCGCATGCGGCAGGGCCTTGGTGCCCATGCGCACTTTCACGCCGGGCAAGAGGCTGGCCTGGCTGCGGTAAATGCCAGGCACGCCGTGCGCGGCCAGCCACTCGCCCCAGGTGCTGTTCGCCAGGATCATGGCCTCGGCCACGATCAAATCCAGCGGTGCGCCGCGCTGGCGCGTACTGATGCTGACCGTCTCGTTGCCCTGGGGCTCGGCGCCTGTGGGGTTGTCCAGCCTGAAGTTGTAGTCTGGCCGGTTGAAGTTTTCTGGCTTGCCGCGCACGATTTCGCGCTGCGCCTTCAGATGTTTGGCCAACCGGTGCAGAAAGGTCAGCTCCACACCCCATTGCACGCCGGTAGGCGGATTGCTTTGCGCGGTTTCAAAAAAAGCCTCGGTGAAGGTGCTGTCCAGCACGTCGTGGCGCAGGTTGCTGACGATGGGCACCAGCTCCAGTCGGGTGGCGCTTTCCTTGATTTCGAGTGTGGCCTCATCCAGCGTGAGGTACAGCGACAGCGCAGGGCAGTTGCGGCCTTCCTGCAGCGTGTAGCTTTTGACGATTTCATCCGGCAGCATGGTCAGCTTGTAGCCGGGCATGTACACGGTGGAAAGCCGCGCGCGGCCCACGGTGTCGATCGGGCTGCCGGGCAATACGGCCAGGCCTGGCGCGGCGATGTGGATGCCAAGCGTGACAGTGCCGCTGCCCAGGCCCTGCACGGACAGCGCATCGTCGATCTCGGTGGTGGCTGAGTCGTCGATGGAGAAAGCCTTCACATCGGCCAGCGGCAGCTCGTCCTTGACTTCAGGCGCTTGCAGCGCCGGAAAGCCCGTGCCCTTGGGGAAGTTCTCAAACAAAAAGCGCTTCCAGTGAAACTGGTAAGGCGAAGCGATGGCACCGGCCTTTTGCAGCAAATCGAGCGGCGCGGTGTGCGTGGCGCGCGAGGCTTCGACGACTGCCTTGTATTCGGCGCTGTTCTTGTCGGGCTTGAAGAGGATTTTGTAAAGCTGATCGCGCACCGGCGCCGGGCATTCGCCGCGGCCCAGTTCTTCGGCCCAGGCGGTGATTTGCGCTGCGACCTGCTTTTTCTTTTCGATGGCGGCCAACGCCTGCTGCAGGATTTCCGCCGGTGCCTTCTTGAAGCGGCCCTTGCCGGCACGGCGAAAGTAGTGCGGCGCGTCATACAGGCGAAAGAGCGCGGCGGCCTGTTGCTCCAGCGAGGCGGCTTTGCCGTCGGCGCTGAAGTAATCGCGCGCCAGGTCGGCAAAGCCGAATTCGTCTTCGCTGGCGAATTCCCAGGCCAGATCCAGCTCAATATCGTGGCTCAGCTTTTGGCCGGCGGCCACCATCTCGGCAGGGGATGGCTTTTCAAACTTCAGCAGGGCATTAACGCCCTTGACCTTCACACGCTTGCCCGAGTCGAGCTCAACCTGCAGCGACGCATCGCTCTCGGACAAAATGCGGCCGGCCAGGAACTTGCCGGCTTCTTCAAACAATACAAACAAAACGGGATCCCTTTGGTGTCTTTGATGACTTGGGACTAGTGTAATCAGGGCTGCTTCAGAGAGATTTCAGGCCAATGCCAGGAAGTCGAGGATGGTCGGCAGATGCCGGTCAAAGTCGCTCAGTGCATGGTCACCGCCTTCCAGCAGCCGGATGTGAGCGCCCGCATAACGGGCCGTCATTTCACGCCAGTCCAGCACTTCATCCCCTTTGGCAATGATGGCGAGGTAGTTTTGCGGCGCTTTCAGCGGCCCGGCGTGCTGCGCTTTCAGCTCATCCACAAAGCGGGGCTCGAAGAAAAAGTGCTCTTGCGGGTTGTGCCAGGCCGTTTGCTCGCCGATGTAGCGGGCGAGGTCGCGCGCCGGCTCCACGGCCGGGTTGAGCAGCACGGCCTTGCACCCAGCCTGTTCGGCCACCGCAGTGGCGTAAAAGCCGCCCAGCGAAGAGCCGATCACGCCCATGCTTTGGTAGCCCGACTTGCCGGGCCAACCGGCAATTTCGTCCTTCACCATCTGCAGCGCGGCGTGCGGCGAAGGCGGCAGCTGCGGGCACCACCAGTGAACGGCGGGATGGCGCTGCTGCACGGCAGCGGCCATTTTCCGGGCCTTCACGGATTGCGGGGACGAGCGAAATCCGTGGAGATAGAGCAGGTGGGTGGTGCGCATGCCGCATGTTAGACGGGCCGGCCACCCCCAGGTTTTGCCGGAGCCGATTTCCCGGGTTTCGCGGTGTTTGATGCCGGTTTTAAGTGAAACAGGGTTTTTGGTCAATCAGGCCGGGCGCAAGCAGCTATGTAATTGATAGCAATGCCCGCTTTCGCGGGATGCCCGGCCACGCGTTTTCGGCTTCAAGGCTGACGGATAATCCGCGCATGGCCGCCGTTTTCGACAAACCCTCCCTTTATCAGCGAACCTTGCCTTTGCTCCAGGGCTTTGACGGCCTGCTGGCGTTTGCGGTGTTTTTGCTGGCCTGTGCAGGCCTCCTGATCATGTATTCGTCAGGGTATGACCACGGCACCCGGTTTGTTGACCATGGCCGCAACATGCTGATTGCCGGCGCCATCATGTTTGTGGTGGCCCAGGTTCCACCCCAGCGCCTGATGGCGTTTGCCGTGCCGCTGTACATCGCCGGCGTGGCCTTGCTGGTGGCGGTGGCGATTTTCGGCGTCACCAAAAAGGGCGCGCGGCGCTGGCTCAATGTGGGCGTGGTGATCCAGCCCAGCGAAATCCTGAAAATTGCCATGCCGCTGATGCTGGCCTGGTGGTTCCAGAAGCGCGAAGGCCAGTTGCGCCCGCTGGACTTCCTGGCCGCCGGGCTGTTGCTGGTCGTTCCGGTCGGGCTCATCATGAAGCAGCCTGATCTGGGAACCTCCCTGCTGGTGCTGGCCGCGGGGCTCGCGGTGATCTTTTTTGCCGGGCTGAGCTGGAAGCTGATCCTGCCGCCGGTGCTGCTGGGCCTCATTGGCGTGTTCCTCGTGGTGTGGTTCGAGCCGCAAATCTGCGCCGACGGCGTGCGCTGGCCCATCCTGCACGACTACCAGCAGCAGCGCATCTGCACGCTGCTCGACCCGTCGCGCGATCCGCTGGGCAAGGGCTTTCACATCATCCAGGGCATGATCGCCATCGGCTCGGGCGGCATCACCGGCAAGGGCTTTATGGCCGGAACGCAGACACACCTGGAGTTCATTCCCGAGCGCACCACCGACTTCATCTTCGCGGCGTACTCCGAAGAGTTCGGTCTGTTGGGCAATCTGTTGTTGATTGCTGCATTCATCTTCCTGATTTTGCGCGGACTGGCCATTGCGCTGGAGGCATCGACCCTGTTTTCGCGCCTGCTGGCCGGTGCGCTGACCATGATCTTTTTCACCTATGCTTTCGTCAATATGGGCATGGTCAGCGGCATCCTGCCCGTGGTGGGCGTGCCGCTGCCTTTCATCAGCTATGGCGGCACGGCCATGGTGACGCTGGGACTGGCCATCGGCATGCTGATGTCGATCGCCAAGGCCAAGCGCTTGGTGCAGAGCTAACAAGGAGGTTCATATGGGGTTTTTTGACTGGTTTGATACACGGGCCGCAAGTCAGTGCGGCATTTCGCTGGCGGAACTCGTGATCCGCGAGCTGCCGGCCAAAGAGTCGGTGAAAGAAAAGAAATTTGCGGAAAAAGCAGAAAAAACGCTGATAAAGATGTCGCATGAACTCGCTGCCTTTAAACGGGCCAACAAACTCAATACCTACCAAAAAGCCAAGCTGGGTAATGCCTTTTTGTGGACATTGAAAGACCGCGGCGTTAATGATGCCTATGCCGACGATTTGACGCGGTGGCTTTCCTTGCAGCTGTAGTTTTTCGGTTTTTGGGGCAGTATGTTCGGACTTTTGAAAAAAATCCTGCCGACCTCGTCGAGCGCGGTAGCCAGCGTTGGTGCGCCTGACAAGGATCGTTGCGCTGAACTCAAAAAGAATGGCAATGCCTTGTTGGCAGAAGGCAAGCTTTATGAGGCGGCTTTGTGCTACGGCGAGGCAACGAAGGCCGATCCGGAAGATGTCTTCGCATTGATCAATCTCGGATATGTATTAAGTGAGCAGGGTCACCTTCTGGAAGCCAAGGCGGCACTTGAACAGGCCGTAAGTCTGGATCCCACACAGCATGACGCGCATTTCATGTTGGGAACGCTCGCACAGCGGGAGGCAAACGTATCTCAGGCCATTCACCGATTCAAGAAGGTTGTGCTGCTTGCGCCAGAGTTTGAACCGGCCTATCGTGAATTGGGCTATGAACTCTTTCAACATGAGCAGATGACAGAGGCGGAAGAGATCATGCAGGAAGGCATTCGCCGATTTCCCGAATCAGTCGGGCTTCTCTGCAATCTGGGAAACCTGTACAGCGCCCAGAATTTGCCGCTCAAGGCGATAGCGCCCTACGAAAAAGCCCTTGCGCTGGAGCCGGAGAACGCCCAATTCATGAGCAACCTGGGGGCCGCGTACGAGGCCGCGGGAGATTTCGCACGGGCGATTCCGTTGATGCGGCGGGCACTGGATCTCAATCCAGGGGACGCAAATACGCTGGTTCACCTCGGTATTTCTTTGGGTGAACAGGGCTTCCATGATGACTCCATCAAATGCTACCGGACAGCCCTTGAGCTGGACTCCGGGCATTTTGCTGCCCATTTCAATCTCGGTTTTGGCGCCCTGCTGCATGGCGACTATGCAACGGGCTGGACGGAATACGAGTGGCGGCTCAGGAGCGCGAAAGAAAAAGATGTGAAAGAGCGCAAGGTCTTTGCCAAGCCTCTTTGGCTCGGTGGAGAGGTCATCGCCGGTCAAACGATCCTGCTCTCGTGTGAACAGGGGTTTGGGGACACCATCCAGTTTTGCAGATACGCCACGGAAGTGGCCGCGCTGGGCGCGCACGTGGTGCTTCAGGTGCAGGCGGGACTTAAAGAGCTGATGGGTACTCTTCCAGGGGTGACCCGCGTTCTGGAGGAACATGAGCCCTTGCCGCCGTTTGATTGCTATTGCCCCTTGATGAGCCTTCCATTGGCCCTGGGGCATCATCGGACCGGGTTTGTGCCGGCGAGCTTGTCTTATTTGAAAGCCGATCCCGATAAAAAGGCGGCCTGGCAACAGGGGCTTGCTGCCATGGCTGGATCGGCTACCCCTCGGGTGGGCATTGTCTGGTCCGGCAACGCCAAACAGAAGCGCGACCGGCTACGCTCTCTGCGACTTGCGGAATTTCTGCAAGCCCTGCCCGACGGAATGCCGGCAATATGCCTTCAACCCGTGCTTCGTGAAGTGGACATTCCTGTCATGAAGACGCAACCTCACATCCTCCGTCCGGGCGAGGCGCTGAAGACTTTCGCCGATACGGCGGCGGTGATCGACTCACTTGATCTGGTCGTCACGTCGGATACCAGCGTGGCACACCTTGCGGGTGCTATGGGTAAACCGGTATGGATTCTGGTTCCCTACATCCCCGACTGGCGTTGGCTGCTGGAGAGAAGCGATAGCCCCTGGTATCCGAGTGCAAGGTTATTTCGCCAGGCCACGGCTGGGGACTGGCGTCAACCCCTGGAGCAGGTGCGCGAAGCGCTGTCAACGCGTTACCAGCCGCTAATTGCCTGAGTTCACTGAGGGCCCGCGCAAGGCATCATGACCGCGACTTGCCTTGCGACGGCCGGAACTCGGCGGGCAAAGCCCTGGGCCTCGTACCGGCCTGTGCACAGGCCCTGACGGGGCAGGGCAGACTGCCTACAATGGCCGCATGACCTTCCTTCGCTCCACGCCCGCTTCCACCGCCAACAAATCCACTGTCTCGTCCGCTGCGCGGCCGACCACGGAGTCCACATCCGGACGGCTGGAGATTGCCGAAAAGCTGCTGCTGGAGCCTTTCGGCCTCACGCAGGCGCATCTGAGCCGCGCGCTGGGCGAGATCACCTCCCACGGCGCCGATGATGCCGATCTCTACTTTCAGTACACCCGCAGCGAAGGCTGGAGCCTGGAAGAAGGCATCGTGAAAACCGGTTCCTTCAGCATTGACCAGGGCGTGGGCGTGCGCGCTGTCAGTGGCGAAAAGACCGCTTTTGCCTACTCCGATGACATTTCCGAGGCGTCGCTGCTGGATGCGGCACGCACGGTGCGCAGCATTTCTGCCGGCGGCAAGGCTGCCCGCGTCAAGACGGCCGTCCGCAAGGTGGCCGGCAGCCGCTCGCTCTACCAGGGCCTGGACCCGATCACCACGCTGGACAGCACTGCCAAGGTTCAGTTGCTGGAGAAAGTCGAAAAGCTCGCCAAAGCCAAGGACCCGCGCATCGTGCAGGTGATGGCCGGGCTGGCCAGCGAATACGACGTGGTGATGGTGGCGCGCGCCGACGGCACGCTGGCCGCCGATGTGCGCCCGCTGGTGCGTCTGAGTGTGACGGTGATCGCCGAGCAAAAAGGCCGGCGCGAAGTCGGCTCGGGTGGCGGCGGCGGGCGTTTTGGCCTGGCCTACTTTGACGACGCCCAGATTACCGAATATGTGAACGACGCTGTGAAAGCGGCACTGACCAACCTGGATGCTCGCCCCGCGCCAGCCGGCGAAATGACGGTGGTGCTGGGTTCCGGCTGGCCCGGCATCCTGCTGCACGAAGCCATCGGCCACGGTCTGGAAGGCGATTTCAACCGCAAGGGCTCCAGCGCGTTTTCTGGCAAGATCGGCCAGCGCGTGGCAGCCAAGGGCGTGACGGTGCTGGATGACGGCACAATTGCGGATCGCCGCGGCTCGCTGAACGTGGACGACGAAGGCAACGCCAGCCAGCGCAACGTGCTGATTGAAGACGGCATCCTGAAGGGCTACATCCAGGATTCGCTCAATGCGCGCCTGATGAAGGTCAAGCCCACGGGCAACGGCCGCCGCGAAAGCTACGCCCATGTGCCCATGCCCCGCATGACCAACACCTACATGCTGGGCGGTGACAAGCAGCCCGAAGAAATCGTGGCCAGCATCAAAAAAGGCCTCTACGCCACCAACTTCGGCGGCGGCCAGGTCGACATCACCTCCGGCAAGTTCGTGTTTTCGGCCAGCGAAGCCTTCTGGGTCGAAAACGGCAAGATCCTGTATCCCGTCAAGGGCGCGACGATTGTCGGCAACGGCCCGGACGCGTTGACCCGCGTCACCATGATGGGCAATGACATGGCGCTGGACAGCGGCGTCGGCACCTGCGGCAAGGAAGGCCAGAGCGTTCCGGTGGGCGTGGGGCAGCCAACGCTGCGTATCGACGGCCTGACAGTGGGCGGGACGGCCTGATCCAGCCCGGATTGCCTCTTTTTTGACCTGTGCTACATTTCAGCTTATGAATTCGGCCAAGTTTTACTTCGGTTACTTTTGGTTCTCAAGCGCTTCCGGCGGTAGAGAGATCAACGCGTGACCCGATAAAACGCACCGATTCTCCAAAAACCGCCGGCCTCCGGCGGTTTTTTTTTGCCCGTTCAATTTTTAAATGCCCTGACTTGTGACGACCTGATTGATATCCCGAAAGAAAAGGAAAACAGCGATGAATGCCAAGCCCATCTCCACCAGCGACAACTGGTATGCGAACGTCGAAAAAACCAGCCAGACCGACGACGAACGCATCAAGGACATCACCGTGTTACCCCCTCCCGAGCATCTCATCCGCTTTTTCCCGATCCGCGGCACCGCCGTCGAGACGCTGATCAGCAAAACCCGCAAAAGCATCCACAACATCATCCAGGGCAAGGATGACCGCCTGCTTGTCGTCGTCGGGCCGTGCTCCATCCACGACCCGATGGCTGCGCTGGACTATGCCCGCAAACTCGTCGAGCAGCGCAAGAAGTACGAAGGCACGCTGGAAATCGTGATGCGCGTCTACTTCGAAAAGCCGCGCACCACCGTCGGGTGGAAGGGGTTGATCAACGACCCCTACCTCGACGAAACCTTCCGCATCGACGAAGGCCTGCGCATCGCGCGGCAGCTGCTGATCGATATCAACCGTATCGGCCTGCCTGCCGGCAGCGAATTCCTCGACGTGATCTCGCCGCAATACATCGGTGACCTGATTTCCTGGGGCGCCATCGGCGCGCGCACTACTGAAAGCCAGGTGCACCGTGAACTGGCTTCGGGCCTCTCGGCGCCCATCGGCTTCAAGAACGGCACCGACGGCAACATCCGCATCGCGACCGACGCCATCCAGGCGGCGGCGCGGGGCCACCATTTCCTGTCGGTGCACAAGAACGGCCAGGTCGCGATTGTGCAGACCAACGGCAACAAGGACTGCCATGTGATTTTGCGCGGCGGCAAGGCGCCCAACTACGACGCGGCTAGCGTCGCGGCGGCTTGCAAGGAGCTCGAAGCCTCCAAGCTGCCGGCCACGCTGATGGTGGATTGCAGCCACGCCAACAGCTCCAAGCAGCATGAAAAGCAGGTCGAAGTGGCACGCGACATCGCAGGCCAGGTGGCCGGCGGCTCGCGCCATGTGTTCGGCCTGATGGTGGAAAGCCACCTCAACCCCGGCGCGCAAAAGTTCACGCCGGGCAAGGACGACTCGAAAGCGCTGGAATACGGTAAAAGCATCACCGACGCCTGCCTGGGCTGGAGCGACTCGCTGGACGTGTTGGAAGTGCTGTCGGCCGCCGTCCTCAAGCGCCGCGCCGGCAAGTAACCCGGCAAGTAAGCCACCGTGCGGGTTTGTGCGAATAGCCGCCAGGCCCGCAAGTCGCCGACCATGAACCCCTGATCAGGAGCCCATCATGCGCAGCGAAGTCAGTGTGACCTTCAAGGACGTGGCGCCCATCCGCCTGGACCTCAACGAAGTGCAGCCCATGCCGCACGATGTGGCAAGGGGGTGGCTGGACGACCAGTTCACGCAAATGGGCTGTGAGCCGTTTCGGCCCACGGGCAAGCTGCTGACCGCCGACAAGGTGGTGGTGGTGGCCCAGGCGGCTGGGCCGGTGAAGTTTGCCGAAGCCAAGTGGGCTCAGGAATTTGCCCGGGCGTCGAGCGCGGCGCTGGGCAAGCCGGTTGTGCATGTAGATGTCACAACATTAAGCATCAGCTTCTAGGTCCCCACGCCTCGCTTTTCTTAAGCAATTTAGGCCTCTAGCCAGTGCCAATCATGCGCTGATCGCTACTAAATTAATAGCAAAATAAGTTTCAGTTCACGGCATTCTCGCCGTCACGCTTTCAGCGCCTGCAGCAGTTTTACGTGAATCCCGCCAAACCCGCCGTTGCTCATGCACAGCAAATGGTCGCCCGGCCGCGCTGCGGCCAGCACCTGCTCGAGCAATTGGTCAATGGTGCCGGCCACTTGGGCGCGTTCGCCCATGGGGGCCAGCGCGGCGCGCGCATCCCAGTCCAGTCCGCCGGCGTGGCAGAAAGCCAGGTCGGCTTGCTCGAGGCTCCAGGGCAGCTGGGCCGTCATGGCGCCCAGTTTCATGGTGTTGCTGCGCGGCTCGAAGATGGCGAGGATGCGTTCGCTGCCCCGGCCGGCGCTTTGCAGCTGGCGGCGCAGGCCGTCTACCGTGGTGTGGATGGCGGTGGGGTGGTGGGCGAAGTCGTCGTACACGGTGATGTCGCCACCTTTGCGCGGGATCACGCCGCGCACTTCCATGCGGCGTTTGACGTTCTGGAACTCCGCCAGTGCCTGGGCCGCGGCCTCGGGCGCCACGCCCACATGCTCGGCCGCCGCGATGGCGGCCAGCGCATTGAGCTGGTTGTGCACGCCGCTGATGCCCCATTTCACATGGGCCACGGCCTCGCCAGCCTTGAGCACGTGAAAATCGTGCGGCTCGCCGTGGGCCATGAAGCCGCTCTTGTTCAGCAGGCCGTTGCCGAAGAGCAGTTGCTCACTCCAGCAGCCTTGGGCCAGCACGCGCTGCAGGCTGGCTTCGGCGGCATTGACGACCACGCGGCCTTGCGAAGGCACGGTACGCACCAGATGGTGGAACTGCCGTTCGATGGCCGCCAGGTCGTCAAAAATGTCGGCGTGGTCGAACTCAAGGTTGTTCAGGATGGCCGTGCGTGGGCGGTAATGCACGAACTTGCTGCGTTTGTCGAAAAAGGCCGTGTCGTATTCGTCGGCTTCAATGACAAAGGTATTGCCTTCGCCCAGCCGGGCGGATACACCGAAGTTCAGCGGCACGCCGCCGACCAGGAAACCCGGTTTCAGCCCGGCAGCTTCGAGAATCCAGGCCAGCATGGCCGTGGTGGTGGTCTTCCCGTGCGTGCCGGCCACTGCCAGCACATGGCGTGGCCCGGTCGGGTGGTGGGTCGGGTGGTGCAGCACGTGGCCCGAGAGCCATTGCGGGCCGCTGGTGTAGGGTTTGCCGCTGTTCAGAATGGCTTCCATGAGCGGATATTTCGCGCTGCCATCGGCAAGCCGGGCACGGGACACCACGTTGCCGACCACGAACACGTCGGGCTCGAAGGCCATCTGGTCGGCGCCGTAGCCCTCGATCAGCTCAATCCCCAAACCGCGCAGCTGGTCGCTCATGGGCGGATAGACGCCGGTGTCGCAGCCTGTCACTTTGTGCCCGGCTTCCCGCGCCAGGGCGGCCAGGCCCCCCATGAAGGTGCCGCAGATTCCCAGAATATGTATGTGCATGGCCTGTATTCTAGGCAGGGCTATCCGCGGGCCCCACAGACCTGGATCCGGTGGCTGCGCGGAAATTCAAGGAAAAAGCGCCTCCTGGTCAATGTGGACGGGCCCAACCAGCTATTGATTTCATAGCAACAGGGTGTGCCGTGGGCCGGGGTGAACTTTAGCGTCTGGCGGGAACCCAACCCGGGGCACAATCGCTTCGCCCGCACCCGTATCATTTATCCGCATCACCCATTGACCTTCGATTTGGCCTTGCCTGGTCGAAGCCAGCCGATCTTGACACCTCATACCCTTAAATCCGAAATCGCCGCCACGGCCGCCGCGCTGGTGGTGGAAGAAGGGCTGGAATATGGTCCGGCCAAACGCCGCGCCGTCAAACAGATGGCATTGCCCGCCCGTACCGAACTGCCGGGCAATGACGAGCTGGAAGACGCTGTCCGCGAATACATCGCGCTTTTCTGTGCCGACACCCAGCCCGCCGAGCTGGCAGCGCTGCGTGAACTGGCGCTGGTCTGGATGGAACGGCTAGTGCAATTTCGGCCCTACCTGGGCGGCGCCGTCTGGCACGGTACGGCCACGCGGCTGTCCGACATCTATATCCAGCTGTTTTGCGATGACCCCAAATCAGCCGAGATTGCCCTGATTGAGCACAATGTGGACTACGAGCCGCGTACCGTGACCGGCTTCACCGGTGACAGCGTGGAAGCGCTCAGTCTGCGAAGTGTGTGCAAACCTTTGAACGAGACGGTGGGCGTGCATCTGATGGTCTATGACCACGACGACCTGCGGGGCGCCCTCAGGCCCGACGCCAAGGGACGGACCCCGCGGGGGGACCTGGCTGCCGTGCAAAAATTGCTTTCCCCCCAACCCGGAACTTCAGACACGTGAACCGCAGAAACATGCTTTATGGCAGTGCCGCCGCCTTGGCCGGCCTGGCCGGTGCAGGCGTCGCCTGGTGGAAATTCCAGCCTCACGCGGTGGATGAAAAAGTGGTGGCGCCCACTCCCGGCAGTACATCTGGCAGCGCGACCGACGCATTCTGGAGCCTGAACTTCGACACGCCCGACGGCAAGAACCTGTCCATGAGCAGCTTTCGCGGCAAGCTGCTGTTGGTAAATTTCTGGGCCACCTGGTGCCCGCCCTGTGTGGAGGAGTTGCCATTATTGGATTACTTCTACCAGGAAAATCGCGATAAAAACCTGCAAGTGCTGGGTTTGGCTGTCGACCAGCCCAGCGCGGTGCGAACCTGGCTGCAAACCAAGCCGCTGCATTTTCCGGTCGGCATGGCCGGTCTGGGCGGAACCGATCTCAGCAAATCGCTGGGAAATCTCGCAGGCAGCCTGCCTTTTACCGCGGTGTTCAGCGCTTCCGGCGAACTGCTTCATCGCAAGATCGGCAAAGTCCTGCCGGAAGACCTGGCGCTCTGGGCCAAGCTCAATTAGCGGCAGAACATTGCTGATGGGCCGTGCTGCATCGAAACCTTCGGTAACAGCCGGGAACAGCTTCTAACGGCATCTTCCGCGGGGTTTTTGAGGCAGAGCGGCCAGCCGCCAGACGGTGGGGAATGGCCTCCGGCTTGATGTACACTCTGCGCTTTCCCGGGGTAAGCCGCCTGGCTCGTCCCCGCAGTAATTAACTGATAAGCGCTTTAAAGCGTAAAAGCAGAAAGTAAGTGAAAAAAGAAGGAAGATCGGTGGCCGCGTCAAGTGCCTTCCGTTTCCAGCCTTTCAGTCAAAAAAGCTGCGCCGAGATCCCGCGCCAGCATCTACCGTCGTTGGAGAGAACCTATGGATTTAAGAAAACTCAAGACCCTGATTGACCTCGTCTCAGAGTCCAACGTCTCCGAGCTGGAGATCACTGAAGCCGAAGGCAAGGTGCGTATTGTCAAATCCAGCGGCGCTCCCCTGGTGATGCAGCAGCCGGTTGCCATGGTAGCAGCTCCCGCAGCGGCGCCCGCGGCCGGCGCGCCTGCCGCACCGGTTGCCGAAGCAGCGCCCGCAGCCCCCGCCGGCCATGCCGTCAAGTCGCCCATGGTGGGCACTTTTTATCGCTCTGCCAGCCCCGGCGCCAAGCCTTTTGTCGAACTCGGCAGCGTCATCAAGGAAGGCGAAACCATCTGCATTATCGAGGCCATGAAGATCCTCAACGAGATCGAAGCCGACAAATCGGGCACCGTCACCAAGATCCTTTCGGAAAACGGCCAGGCTGTCGAATACGGCCAACCCCTCTTCATCATTGAGTAAGCGGGCGCCTTGCCTCCTTTCCAAACCAGGCTTACCGACGCATGTTCAAGAAAATACTGATCGCCAACAGGGGTGAGATTGCCCTGCGCATCCAGCGCGCCTGCCGCGAACTCGGCGTGAAGGCCGTGATGGTCTATTCCGAAGCCGACCGCGAGGCCAAATACATCAAGCTGGCCGACGAGTCGGTCTGCATCGGCCCGGCGCCTTCCAAAGACAGCTACCTCAACATGCCCGCCATCATCTCGGCCGCCGAGGTGACGGATGCTGAAGCCATCCACCCCGGATACGGTTTCCTGAGTGAAAACGCCGACTTCGCCGAGCGCGTGGAAAAAAGCGGCTTCAAGTTCATCGGCCCCACGCCGGAGTCGATCCGCATCATGGGCGACAAGGTCTCGGCCAAGCAGACCATGATCAAGGCCGGTGTGCCCTGTGTACCTGGCTCCGAAGGCGCCTTGCCCGATGACCCGGTCGTCATCAAGCGCACTGCCAAGCAGGTCGGCTACCCGGTCATTATCAAAGCGGCCGGCGGCGGCGGCGGGCGCGGCATGCGCGTGGTGCACACCGAAGCGGCTTTGCTGCACGCGGTGCAGACCACCAAGGCCGAAGCCGGCGCGGCCTTCGGCAATCCCGAGGTCTACATGGAGAAATTCCTGCAGAACCCGCGGCACATCGAAATCCAGATCCTGGCCGACCAGCACAAAAACGCGGTCTGGTTGGGTGAGCGCGATTGCTCCATGCAGCGCCGCCACCAGAAAGTCATTGAAGAAGCGCCGGCACCGGGCATCCCCCGCAAGCTGATTGAGCGCATCGGCGAGCGCTGCGTCGCGGCCGTCAAGAAAATCGGCTACCGCGGTGCGGGCACCTTTGAGTTCCTCTACGAAAACGGCGAGTTCTACTTCATCGAGATGAACACACGTGTCCAGGTCGAGCATCCGGTCACCGAATGGATCACCGGCGTGGACATCGTGCGCACCCAGATCATGGTGGCGGCCGGTGAAAAGCTGCCTTTTGCCCAGCGCGATATCCAGCTCAAAGGCCATTCAATCGAATGCCGCATCAACGCGGAAGATCCCTACAAGTTTGTCCCTTCGCCGGGCCGTATCACGACCTGGCACACACCGGGTGGGCCGGGTGTGCGGGTGGACTCGCACATTTACGCCAACTATTTTGTACCGCCCAACTATGACTCGATGATCGGCAAGATCATCGTGCACGGCGATACGCGCGAGCAGGCGCTGGCCCGCATGAGCACGGCGCTGGCTGAAACCGTGGTGGAAGGCATCAACACCAATATCCCGCTGCACCGCGAGCTGATGGTGGATGCCAAGTTCATGGACGGCGGCACCAACATTCACTACCTTGAAGAGTGGTTGTCAAAGCGAGAAAGGTGAGCCCCCACGGTCGCTCACTTCGTGTAGTTCCCTGCCCCCCGAGGGGGCCGCTGCGCCTGCGGCCCGGCAAAGCCGGTTCCGCGGCCCCGGCTTGAACTGAAAACTGGCATCCAACTCTTCTACGATCAATGATGTTTGAACTGGTTCTGCTGGCCCCCGTCGATGAAGTCGAAACCCTGAGTGAGGCGCTGGACGCGCTCGATGCGCTCAGCGTGTCGGTGGAAGACGCCGATGCGCAGACGCCGGCCGAGCAGGCGCTGTTCGGCGAACCCGACATGCCGCCGCCCAAGGCGGGCTGGGAGCGCTCCCGCATCGTCTCGCTGTTTTCCACAGAAGCCCTGGCACGCGATGCCGCCGGCTTGCTGGCGGCCCAGGATTTTTTCGCGGGTTGCCGCGTGGTCGCCATCCAGCCCGTGCCTGAGCAGGACTGGGTTCGCCTGACGCAGTCGCAGTTCGAGCCGGTGGACATCACGCCTGAATTCTGGATCGTGCCGACCTGGCATGAACCACCTGCCGAGGCCAGACAGGTGATTCGCCTGGACCCGGGCCTGGCCTTTGGAACGGGAACGCACCCGACGACACGTATGTGCCTGCGCTGGATCGCAAGCCGGGCCGGGCAGGACCTGGGGCGCGTCCTCGACTATGGTTGCGGATCCGGAATCCTTGCGATCGGCGCGGCAAAGTTTGGCGCCGCCGACATCGACGCCGTCGACATTGACCCGGCCGCCGTCGAATCGACGCGCGCCAATGCCGAAGCCAACCATGTGGCGCTCAACGCTGGCTTGCCCGACAAGGCGTCCGGTCAATACCGGACCGTGCTGGCCAACATCCTGGCCACACCGCTGAAAGTGCTGGCACCGCTGCTGTGCGCACATGTCGAAAAGGGCGGCCATCTCGTGTTGGCCGGCATTCTGGAGCGCCAGGCTGAAGAACTGAAAGAGGCCTACGCACCCTATTGCCAGCTCACCGTGCACGATGCGCAAGAAGGCTGGATCTTGATGACCGCCGGCTTCTGAGCCGGCTCAACCCGGTGCCTGGCGGTTTTCAGGCCGTCAGCGGGGGGGAGCCCCCTACAATACAGCGCTAAATGAGCCTGATTACGCGCTGCCCCGCATGTGGCACGATGTTCAAAGTCGTGACCGACCAACTCAAAGTCTCACAGGGCTGGGTGCGATGCGGGCATTGCGCTGAAGTCTTTGATGCGTCCGCGCATCTGCTGCCGCGTGACATGGCATCGCCCGTGCCCGCCGTACCGTTTGCGGTCGCGGACACCGAACCCATGCCGCTGCCGGAATTTGTCCCTTCTGCGCCGGCGCCGCCAGTCGTGGCTGTTGCCGCTGCTGCGGACCCACAGAAATGGGCGCCGGCCAGGTCATTTGCCGACCGGGTGCCGCTAAGGCCTTCCGGCACTGGCCCTGCCGATGCGCAGGACAGTGCGGCTGATTTTGACCCTGTACGCTGGAAGCGGGCTCAACAGGAACGTCAGCAGGATCCGATGGAACTGCCCGATAGCGTGTTGCCGGATGAGCCGCCAGCCCGCCGGCCGGTGATGGTGCGTCCGGCGGTCGATGATGATTCCAGTTTTGCCTTTTCGGACGTGGACTCCGGCATGCCGGATTCGCGCGTGGAGCACGATGTGTCTTTTGTGCGGGAGGCCAAGCGCAAGGCGTTCTGGAAACGGCCGCTGACCCGGTGGACTATGGCCTTGTTATCCCTGCTGCTGCTGGCCGTGCTGGTCTTGCAGTGGGCTGTCCAGCAAAGGGACACGCTGGCCGCCCTGGAGCCCCGGCTCGTGCCGGCGCTTCAGGGTATTTGCGGCCAGTTGCACTGTGACATTCGTGCGCCGCGGCATATCGAGTCGCTGGTCATAGACAGCTCCACCTTCAACCGCATCGGCCCTGATGCCTATCGCCTCAGTTTTACGCTCAAAAACACGGGTGTGACGCTGCTGGAAATGCCTTCCCTGGAAGTGACCCTGACCGATTCGCAGGACCAGGCCGTGGTGCGCCGCATCCTGACGCCGGCACAGTTTGGCGCCAAATCGCCGACCCTGGCCCCCCGCTCCGAAATGCCCGGCCTGGTCATCATGAAAATATCCGGTGATCCGGACACTGCAGCTGCAGCGTCGCCGCCGTCTTCTGCGCCGGCGGCTCCCTTGCGAGTGGCTGGCTATCGTGTCCTGGTTTTTTACCCCTGATTGAAACGAGAGAACTGAATGTCTGCTGTTATTTGTGGCTCCCTGGCGTTTGACACCATCATGACCTTTGAGGGGCGCTTTTCGGAGCAGATACTGCCCGATCAACTGCATATTCTGAATGTGTCGTTTCTGGTGCCGGCGCTGCGCCGTGAATTTGGCGGCTGCGCCGGCAACATCGCCTACAGCCTGCAGCAGCTTGGCGGCAAGCCGCTGCCCATGGCCACGGTCGGCAGCGACGGCGCTGAGTACGTGGAGCGCATGAAGACGCTGGGCATCAGCACGGAATTTGTGCGGCAGGTGGGCGACACCTACACCGCCCAGGCGATGATCATGACCGACCGGGACAACAACCAGATCACGGCTTTTCATCCGGGTGCCATGATGCAGGCCCATGTCACCCGCATTGACGCACGCGATGACATCAAGCTGGGCATTATCTCGCCTGACGGGCGCGATGCCATGCTGCAGCATGCCGAGCAGTTCAAGCTGGCTGGTATCCCCTTCGTTTTTGATCCAGGCCAGGGCCTTCCCATGTTTGACGGCAAGGAGCTTTCCCACTTTGTGGAACTTTCCACCTGGGTGACCGTCAACGATTACGAGGCCAAAATGCTGTGTGACCGCACGGGCCTGTCATGCGCCGAATTGTCCCGCCGGGTGCAGGGCCTGGTGGTGACGTTGGGCGCGGAAGGTTGCGAGGTCTGGATTGGCGGCGAGAAAACCCTCGTGCCGCCGGTGAAAGCCGAAACTGTGGTCGACCCGACGGGATGCGGCGATGCCTTTCGCGGCGCTTTGCTGTTTGGCCTGGAAAAAGGCTGGGCGCTGGACCGCTGCGCCGCGCTGGGCAACCGGGTAGGTGCACACAAGATCGCGACGCGCGGCGGCCAGAACTACACGCTGAATTCAGAGAAAATCGGCGATTGAGCGTGACTGGACGGGCGCAAGAAGCTATCGAATTAATAGCTACGCCCCCTTTCGCCTACTTCTCGCGGCGCTTTACGCGGGGCTATGGCTCGCGGTGGTCCAGTGCTTTCAGCCATTCATTCCACGCAGCCTGGCTTGCCGCTGCAGCGCTGACGCGCAACTGCTTGCGCCTTGAAGCCTCTCCGCGGGCCAGCGTGACCGCCTGCTGCGGAACGCCGAGGCAACCGGCCAGCCACTTCACCAGCGCCTGATTGGCTTTGCCGTCCACGGGCGGTGCCTGCAGCCGCAGGCGCAGCGCCTGCTGGCCGGCCTCTCCATGCAGGCCCATCATCTCGGTTTTGGCGGCGTTGGGCACCACATGGATGTCGATCAGAACGTCCCCATTCTTTTCCCGTCGCAGAAAAGGAAGTTCGGGCAGCGCGGGGAACGGTTTCATGGCTGGAGTGGTCCGGCGGCGGTAAACAGGGGTCAGGGGTGTCAATTGTGGATGGCCTCAGGAACGGCCCAGCCATGAAAAAAGCCCGACATCTTTCGATATCGGGCTCTAAGCAGAATTACCTTACTGCTTACGGCTTGCTGGCTGTCGGAAACGGCCAGGCAGCTTGCGGGTTCAGAGTAGTCTGAGCCGCAGGGGCAGCCGCTGCAGCGGGTGCTTTCGCAGCTTTGGCAGCAGGTTTTTTCGCGGCTTTCTTCGCAGCGGGCTTTTTCGCTGCTTTCTTGGCGGCAGGCTTTTTCGCAGCGGCTTTCTTCGCCGCTGGTTTCTTCGCTACCTTTTTCGCGGCCTTCTTGGCTGCTGGCTTTTTCGCTGCAGCTTTCTTCGCTGCTGGCTTCTTGGCCGCTACCTTCTTGGCTGCTGGCTTTTTCGCTGGCGATTTTTTCGCAGCTGGCTTTTTGGCCGCTACTTTTTTCGCTGGAGCTTTTTTAGCCGGAGCTTTTTTCGCTGCTGCTTTTTTCGCAGGAGCCTTCTTAGCCGCTACTTTTTTCGCAGGGGCTTTCTTTGGAGCAGCTTTTTTAGCCGCAGTTTTTTTCGCAGTTGCCATAGTTTTCTCCTTGATCACGTTGCAAAGAGCACTTCACGGTTGGAGTACGTAAAGCGATTCACGGCGTTGGGCCCCGGATAAACCGGTCCCAGCGCCGCGAACACAGGAGCAAAGCCCAACGCGCACTCTTCGGTGCTGTCACTGGTCATTGCAATTCTTGAAATCATTGTTCGCTTGTCTCGCGTATTTTTCTGGTCAATCAATCCCAGGAAAGGGCACCACCGGACTGGTACTCGATCACACGGGTTTCAAAGAAGTTACGCTCTTTTTTCAGGTCGATCATTTCGCTCATCCATGGGAACGGATTCTCCTCGTTGGGGAAGAGAGTTTCAAGTCCGATCTGCGTGGCACGGCGATTGGCAATGTAGCGGAGGTAGCCTTTGAACATGGACGCATTGAGGCCGAGCACGCCGCGCGGCATGGTGTCTTCGGCGTAGCGGTACTCCAGTTCGACGGCTTTCATGAACAATGCCTTGATTTCGGCCTTGAAGTCCGCCGTCCAGAGATGGGGGTTTTCCAGCTTGAGCTGATTGATCAGGTCGATGCCGAAGTTGCAGTGCATGGACTCGTCGCGCAGGATGTACTGGTACTGTTCGGCGGCGCCGGTCATCTTGTTCTGGCGACCCAGGGCAAGAATCTGCGTGAAGCCCACATAGAAGAACAGGCCTTCCATCAGACAAGCAAACACGATCAGCGACTTGAGCAGGGTCTGGTCAGCTTCGGTAGTGCCAGTTTTGAAGTGAGGGTCGGAAATCACTTCAATGAAAGGAATCAGGAACTGGTCCTTGTCCTTGATCGATTGCACTTCGTTATAGGCGTTGAAGATTTCGGCTTCGTCCAGGCCCAGTGATTCAGTGATGTACTGGTAGGCGTGGGTGTGAATGGCTTCTTCAAAAGCCTGGCGCAGCAGGAACTGGCGGCATTCGGGTGCGGTGATGTGGCGGTAGGTGCCCAGCACGATGTTGTTGGCTGCCAGCGAGTCGGCGGTCACGAAGAAACCCAGGTTGCGCTTGACCAGACGGCGTTCGTCTTCGGTCAGGCCGTTCGGGTCTTTCCAGAGCGCGATGTCGCGCGTCATATTTACTTCCTGCGGCATCCAGTGGTTGGCGCAGGTGGCGAGGTATTTTTCCCAAGCCCACTTGTATTTGAACGGCACCAGCTGGTTGACGTCGGTCTGGCCATTAATGATGCGTTTGTCGGAGGCCTTGACGCGTTGTGCCTTGGCGGGTGCGGCGGCAGACGTAGAAGGTGCTGCAGCTTGCACAGGTGCGAACGCGCCGTCGTTGAGCATGCGCACTTGCGCCTGGGGCTGCTCGGCAGTGTTCAAAGAAAGAGGCGGAAGTTCCATCGAGCGGCCTTCAGGCAAGCCGCTGTTGTGAGATGTTTGCAAAGATGGTTTGACTTCTTCGTCCCAGGTCAACATAGAGGTTTCCAATACTTTGGGATTATGAAAGCAGCGATACAAAATGAAAAGTGTTCATTCACATCGCTACAAAATTGTGTTGCTCAATTACATCGAATCGTGCGATGAAGCTCAGCGCACGATTCGGTGTTTTATTGGCAGGCCTCGCAACCTGGGTCATCGATTGCACAGAATTTGATGTCGGTCGCGGGCGATGCACTCATCTGCGCCTGCGCTGCGGCGGCTGCCGCTTCGAGCGCGCTCATGCCGCCGCCTGCCGTCGCGGTACCCGATGACACCGAGTTCATCTTGCCCGCGGTCACGGTCGACTTCTCGGCGTGCGTCGCGCTTTGCGTGCGCAGGTAGTAAGTCGTCTTGAGGCCGCGCAGCCAGGCCAGCTTGTAGGTGTCGTCGAGCTTTTTGCCCGAAGCGCCTGCCATGTAGATGTTGAGCGACTGTGCCTGATCAATCCACTTCTGGCGGCGCGCTGCCGCCTCGACAATCCAGGAAGTTTCAATCTCAAACGCCGTGGCGTAGAGCGCTTTGACGTCCTGCGGTACGCGATCGATCGGGCGCAGGGAGCCGTCAAAGTGCTTCAGATCCACCACCATCACGTCGTCCCATAGGCCCAAGCGCTTCAGGTCGCGGACCAGGTAATGGTTGATGACGGTAAATTCACCCGACAGGTTGGACTTGACCGACAGGTTGCCAAAGCAGGGTTCGATACAAGCATCCACCCCAATGATGTTGGAGATGGTGGCTGTGGGCGCAATGGCCACGCAGTTGGAATTGCGCATGCCGTCTTTGGCAATCTTCTTGCGCAAAGCGTCCCAGTCAAGGCTGGCGGAGCGGTCGACTTCCACATAGCCGCCGCGCTGCTCGGCCAGCATGTCCAGCGTATCCAGCGGCAGGATGCCCTTGTCCCAGAGCGAGCCTTTGTACGTGGCATATTTACCGCGCTCTTTGGCCAGTTCGGTCGATGCCCAGTAAGCGTGGTAGCAGACAGCCTCCATGGATTTGTCGGCGAACTCGACAGCTTCCTGGGAAGCGTAAGGCACGCGCAGCTCGTACAGGCAGTCCTGGAAACCCATGATGCCCAGGCCCACAGGGCGGTGGCGCATGTTGGAATCGCGGGCCTTCTTGACGGCGTAATAGTTGATGTCGATCACGTTGTCCAGCATGCGCATGGCCGTGGTAATGGTCTTTTTAAGCTTCTCGTGGTCGACTGCGCCGTCCTTCAGATGCTGGACGAGGTTGACCGAGCCGAGGTTGCAGACAGCAGTTTCGGTGTCGCTGGTGTTGAGTGTGATTTCGGTGCACAGGTTGGACGAGTGCACGACGCCGGTGTGTTGCTGCGGCGAGCGCACATTGCAGGCGTCCTTGAACGTGATCCAGGGATGGCCGGTTTCAAACAGCATCGACAGCATCTTGCGCCACATGTCGGTGGCCTGCAGCTTGCGGGATGGCTTGATTTCGCCGCGCTCGGCCTTGGCTTCGTAGGCGGTGTAGATTTTCTCGAAGTCCTTGCCGAACTTGTCGTGCAGGTCGGGTGTGTCCGACGGTGAGAACAGCGTCCAGCTGCCCTTTTCCATCACGCGGCGCATGAAGAGGTCGGGAATCCAGTTGGCGGTGTTCATGTCGTGCGTACGGCGGCGATCGTCACCGGTGTTCTTGCGCAGTTCCAGGAACTCTTCAATATCCAGGTGCCAGGTTTCCAGGTAGGCGCAGACGGCGCCCTTGCGCTTGCCGCCCTGGTTGACCGCCACGGCGGTGTCGTTGACGACTTTGAGGAAAGGCACGACGCCTTGCGATTCGCCGTTGGTGCCCTTGATATGGGCGCCCAGGGCGCGCACAGGCGTCCAGTCATTGCCCAGGCCGCCGGCAAATTTGGACAGCAGCGCGTTTTCCTTGATGGCGTCGTAGATGCCGCCCAGGTCGTCGGCGACGGTCGTCAGGTAGCACGACGACAGCTGCGAGCGCAGCGTGCCGGCATTGAACAGGGTGGGCGTGCTCGACATGAAGTCGAAGGACGAGAGGATTTCATAGAACTCGATCGCGCGTTCTTCGCGGTTGATCTCGTTGAGCGACAGGCCCATGGCCACGCGCATGAAGAAAGCCTGTGGTAGCTCGATGCGCTGTTTGCGCACGTGCAGGAAGTAGCGGTCAAACAGGGTTTGCAGGCCGAGGTAGTCGAATTTCAGGTCGCGTTCGGGCTTGAGCGCGGCGCCCAGGCGGGCCAGGTCGAACTGCTGGAGCTTTTCGTCGAGCAGCTCGTTTTGTACGCCCTTGGCGATGAACTGCGGGAAATACTCGGCGTAGCGAATCGCCATGTCTTCCTGACTGACTTCTTCACCCAGCACTTCGCGGCGGATGGTGTGCATCAGCAGGCGTGCGGTGGCGTAGGTGTAGTCAGGGTCTTTCTCGATCAGGGTGCGCGCTGCCAGGATGGACGCCTTGTAGACCTCGTCAATGGGCACACCGTCATAGAGGTTGCGCATGGTTTCCGCAACGATCGGGTCGGGCTTGATATCCGCGCCCAGGTTGGCGCAGGAGGCTTCAATCAACGCCTGCAGGTTGCGGATGTCCAGCGCGACGCGGTTGCCGCGGTCGGTCACATGGATCAGCGGCGCTGCGGGCGCCTGGGTTTGCGGCTGGCGTGCGCGCTCTTGCGTGCGCTTTTCGCGGTACAGCACGTAAGCGCGGGCGATCTCGTGGTGGCCGCCGCGCATCAGGCCCAGCTCGACCTGATCCTGAACGTCTTCTATATGAAAGGTTCCGCCGCCTGGGCGCGAACGCATCAGGGCGCGGATGACCGCCTGGGTCAGGCCGTCAACGGTTTCGCGGACGCTGGCCGAAGCCGCACCCTGCGTGCCATGCACGGCCAGGAAAGCCTTCATCATGGCCACGGCGATCTTGTTGGGTTCGAACGGCACCACGCCGCCATTGCGGCGAATGATCTGGTAATGGGCGAGCGGGTTGCTTTGCGCGTTGGTATCGCCGGTTGCTGGGTTGCTTGCCAGAACGCTCGACGTGACGGGCACCGCGTGTTGTGCAGTTTGCATGACTTCCTCTTTGCTTTGTTTTATGGGTGGTTTGATGTGCTGTTCGGGGGTCTCTGGATATATTGAGGTATTGCACAGGCCTATCAACCTGCTCCTTCATTTCCTGACCCAAATTACATCAAACTGAATTAGGGCTTAGACACTATACCTAGGGTATGGAGGGAATACAAGCCACTACAGGTAGTGTATCGCTGACTGAATGCACCGTTACGTTTTGTGGCTTTTTAGGCCCCATTCCAGACGCCTCGATCAGGGCTTGATGGTGGCTCGTTCAACTTCGCTGAAAGCCTGATGCCATCAGGCTTGTGAAGCTGATGCGGCGTTGTGGCGCGGCTTTTCGCGGGCTTGGGTTGAGAGCGCCGGCCACTGCTGGCGCGGTAAAAATAACCGGAAATTTCAACAGCAAGACGCACCGCAATGGTGAGTGCGTGCAGGTGCACCAGTCACATGATTTCGGGAAAACACCTAGCCGGTGACGACAGCGAGTTTTGCAGCAGAGGCCAGTTGAAGCCAGGGCCCGGGTCCTGCTTGCGGCCGGGTGCAATGTGCTCGTGCCCGGCGATGTGCTCAATGGGGTAGCGCTGCAGAAGCGAGGCGCATAGCCCGGTCAGGGTTTCATACTGGGATGCTTCAAAGGTATCTCCCTCAAGGCCTTCCAGTTCGATGCCGATGGAATCGTCGTTGCAGTTGGTGCGTCCGCGGTAGCTGGATTCCCCGGCATGCCAGGCGCGGTCGTCACAGCTCACAAACTGCCACAGAGCGCCGGTTCGGGCGATGAAAAAGTGCGATGAAACCTGCAGGCCGCGAATGCCCTGAAAGTAAGCGTGTGCCTCCCAGTCGAGCTGGTTGGTGAAAAGGCGTTCGACGTTGCCATTGCCGAACTCACCTGGCGGCAGGCTGATGGAGTGGATGACGATCAGGTCGATTTGCGCGCCGGGAGGGCGTGGACCAAAGTTGGGCGAAGCCAGTGCGCGTGCACAGCGGTACCAGCCGTTTTGCCACAAAGGCCGGGGAAGGGCATTGGGGCTCTCAGGCGGGGTCATCAGCAGGGTCAAGTCCATCGGCCAGGTCGTCATTGCCCGGCGTGGCGATATTCAGGCGTGCAATGCGGTAGCGGATCTGCCGCAGGCTCAAACCCAGCCTCGCGGCGGCGGCGGTACGATTGAAGCCGGTCTCCAGCAAAACCTTGGTCAGGATGTTTCGCTCCTGCCCGTCCAGATAATCCTGCAGGTTTTCCGGGACGGCGACGTGCTCTTCGACCGGCGCATCAAAATGCAGCACGCTTCCTTCGCCGAGCGCCACGGCCCGGTGCAGGATGTTTTCCAGCTCCCTGACATTGCCGTTAAAGGGCCTGGACTGCAGCTGCTCCATCACGGCATCCGTCAACTCGGGCATCTTGAAGCCGGACTCCTGGCAGATTCTTGACAGCAGGGCATTGCAGAGTGCCGGCAAATCCTCCCGGCGTTCGCGCAAGGCCGGCACGGCAATTTCAATCACATTGAGCCGGTAATAAAGATCCTGGCGGAATGTTCCTTCCTGGGCTTCCGCCGCCAGGTTTTTGTGCGTTGCGCTGACGATGCGCACGTCAACGGTGTCCTCCTGCGGCGAACCCAGCGGCCTGACGGTGCGCTCCTGGATGGCGCGCAGAAGTTTGGATTGCATGGCCAGCGGCAGGTCGCCGATTTCATCGAGAAACAAGGTGCCGCCCTTGGCTGCCTGGAAGTAGCCTTGCCGGTCCTGCGCTGATCCGGTGTAAGCGCCCTTTCGTGCACCGAAGAACTCCGCTTCGAGGAGGTTTTCGGGTATGGCGCTGCAATTGACGGCTACAAAAGGCCCTGTCGCGCGGTGGCTGCAGCCGTGTACGGCGCGTGCAACCAGTTCCTTGCCGGTGCCCGATTCCCCCTGAATGAGGACCGGCGCCATGCTTCCCGCCACTTTGACGATGCGCGACTTGACGGCGCGCATGACGGCAGATTCACCCACCAGTTTTTGCAGAATCTGGGTGCCGTCCCCGCTTTTTTTCTGGGCGGAGGGGGCGGTGCCGTGTTCCGGTGCGCTTCGATCGCTTTTGGCCTGTAGTGCAGGATGCTTGGCACCCTGCACGGCGGATGCCACGACACTGCGGAATTGTTTGAGGTCGACCGGTTTCGTGAGGTAGTCAAACGCGCCGGCCTTGAGTGCTTCCACCGCATTTTCGGCCGAGCCGTGGGCCGTAATCACCACGCATCGTTCGGGCCTTTGCTGGTCTATCATGTCTCGCAGTAATTCGAGGCCAAGGCCATCTGGCAGGCGCATATCGGTGATCACAGCATCGAAGTGATGCGCCTTGAGCTGCTCCCGGGCCTGCAGCAGGTCACCGGCTGCCTCCACCCGATACCCTTCCCTGAGCAGCGTCAGTTCATACAGGGTGCGCAAATCCGGTTCATCGTCAATGACGAGGATACGTGCCTGCTGGGGAACGGGAATGGGGGTGCTCATGGTTTTCAGGTTGGCATTGTGGCAAAAGAAGCCGCAGGCAAGGTCATAGACGGACTGGAGGGTGCGAATATGACAAAAAATTCGTTTCCCTCAATGCCGCTGCGCTGCACGCGCTGGTAGCCGATCAGGGCGCCATAGCGTTCGCACAATTCACGGCAAATGTACAGGCCCAGCCCGCTTGAGCGGCTTTCAGAGGAGAAAAATGGTTCGAACAGGTGTGTTTGCACGGTTTGCTCCATGGGTTGGCCATCGCTCCATACGGACAGACGGGCCTGCCCGGGCGTAACGAGCTGGGTGGAGACTTCAATGGCGTGAGAAGATGTGCTGGCATAACGCAGGGCGTTGTCCAGCAGATTGACCATCAGGCGGCGCAAATGCTCGGGCTCAAAGCACACAACGGCATTACCCGAATCTGCCGTGATCTTCATGCGTCGGGACGCTTCAGTCTGCCCTGCCCAGTCCGCGGTAATCTTGTGAGCGGTTTCGTCCAGTGCCAGGGTGGTGGTTTGTGGCGAGGGCAGGTGCGCCTGGGCACGTGAAATGTTCAATACCTCATCGACGATTCTGGCGAGACGTTGCGCATTTTGCCGGATCATGCCTGTGAGCTGGCGGTGCGGCTCGTCTTGCAGGTCTTCTTCCAGCAAGGCATTGGCTTGAGAGATCGCCGCCAGCGGATTCCTGATTTCGTGTGCCACTGCGGCCGACATGCGTCCCATGGCTGCCATCTTCTCGGTCCTCACGCGGGCCTCCATTTCACGCAGGTCCTCCAGGAACATTACACAAAGGCTTTCGTGGGTGCCATTTTTCGAGGCGGCAAGACGAGTGCGTACATGAAGCCGCCGGGTATTGCTGCCCGGGTATTCAAGGCTGATGTCCGCTTCCTGGGGGGTTTGCGTGCTGAACGTGCTGTGCATCAGTTCCGCCAGGGGCAACCAGGCCGCCTCCATGACGAGGATGAAAGGCGCGCTGCGAACTGAATCCCGGGCTCCCAGCAGGCGCCTGGATGCCGGATTGGCCGACCGGACGATGCCGTTGATATCGACCACCAGCACGCCGTCGGCCAAGGTTTCAATGACCAGTTCGTTCACCTGCGTCTGCATGCGCGCGGCGGACTGGCTGCGTTTTGCCAACTGCTCTTCACGGGCCAGCCGCAAGGCGAGGTGGTTCGCAAGCAGCGCGACCAGGAAAAAACCGGAACCGCTCAAGCCCGACTGGAGGAATCGGGCATTGAAGTCGCCCAATACCTGAAGTGAGCTCCACCAGGCGTCGGCCAGAAGCAGCAAGGTCACGCTGGCTGCGGTTCCGAAGGCCAGCAAAATCGGTCCAAGGATGGAGGCAAGGAGCACCGGCAGGGCAAACAGCGGCGTGTAGTTGATGCCGCTCGATTGCAGGAAATTGAGTGTGGAGAACGTGATGACGTCCACGCCGATGGTCAGTAACCACTGTGCGTCAAAGGTGCTTCGTGGTGGCCGCGGTTTGGCCCACAGGCGCACGGCCAGTGTGGCGCACAGGTAGGCGATGCATACCCCAATCGACCAGCGGTTGGTGATGTTGCCCAGCGCGTAGATAACCGCCTGAAGGATGACGAGTACCGTGGCGATGGCAACGCGTGCCGTCATGAAGACACGCCACAAACGGCCGAAGGAGCCCAGTTCGGGCACGGTCTCCCACGCGCCTGATGCCTTGCCTCCCGTTTCAAACCAGTGGGATGGCGTGCTCATTGGGGCCTGCTAACACTATGTTTGCAAGATGCGTTGCGCTCAAAAAGGCCTTGAGCAAGGCGCAAAACGCAGGCGGGGTAGACCCCGTCAAGGCTTTGCAACGCCGCGCAAGGCCTTTTTGAGCGCAACCCGGAGGGAATGGGGTGAAAACGGCGCCACTCGGCGTTGCGCTCCTCACCCAGACTCCCGGTCTGGGATTCGTCGCGCGCCTTGATTGGCGCCGTTTTCACCCCATTCGCATTTGTAAACATAGTGTTGGCAGGCCCTAGTCTCCTGCCTGGCGGCGATGCGCGTCACTGCAATAAATCCCCTTGCCGCCTGTCAGGGCGTCGGACTTCGGCAAATGCACGTGGCAGACATCGCATGCGATCATCTCCGCAACGGCCGTTTCGCGGCCCGGTGCCTGGCGGGGACGGGCAGCCGCCGCATCGTTTCTTTCCGCATCGCGGTTGTGACGCCAGAGCCAGAAAACCACCAGCACGAATCCCAGGACCAGAAGGTATTTCATGCCCGCCTCAGAATGACTTCAAGTACAAAGCGCGAACCGGCGTAGCCCAGCAGCAGCAGGCCGGAGCCCAGGTACAGCACACGGACGGCCTTGCGGCCACGCCATCCGAGGCGCGCCCGGCCGATCAGCAGGCCGGCAAACGTCAGCCAGGCCAGGACCGAAAACACGGTTTTATGGTTCCATTTCCAGGCCAGGCCGGGCCCGTAGAGTGTTTCGGCGAACAGCCAGCCTACAAACAGCGTGGCCGACAGCAATACAAAGCCGGCCTCCACGAAGCGGAAGGTGAGCCGCTCCAGCGTCAACAGCGGCACACCCGCATCGGTTTGTGCGGCCAGCCGGATGGAGCGCTCGGAGCGCGTCATCAGCCAGCCGTGCACCACTGCGGCGGCAAACAGCCCATAAGACGCGATGCCCAGGGCCCAGTGCAACGGCAGCCAGGGGGACGCGATGGCGTGATAGGTGGTACCGGGGAAAATGACCGTCAGGATGACAGCTGCGCTGCCCAGCCCTGCCAACGCCCAGTGGGCCTGGAGTTGTGGAAACAGGCGGCTTTCGATGGCGTAAACGGTCAGCACCAGCCAGACCGTCATGGACAGCGCCGGTGCAAAGCCGAAACGCGGGGGCTCGCCCAGCAGGCCATCGGCCAGCGCCAGCGCGTGCAGCAGCCAGGCCGCCAGCAGCAGGCCGCGGATGGCGGCGGGGCCGAGGCGCGGGGAGCCCAGTGCCAATGCAGCGTAGGCGACGGCAGCACCGGCTGCCGCTGCAAGACCCCACCAGTCGCTCAAAGCTAAAATCATGGCTAGAGTTTAGCCTTTACTGCCTCTTTCCCCCCTTTCTGGCAGCCTTCCGCTGCAGCCTTTCTTTTCCACCTAACTGCGCCGCGTTTGTGGCGCCTTCCCATGGCCTCAGCTCTTACCGACAAGTTATCCCGTCTCGTCAAGGAAATGCGAGGCCAGGCCCGCATCACCGAATCCAACGTGCAGGACATGCTGCGCGAGGTACGCATGGCCTTGCTCGAGGCCGACGTTGCGCTGCCGGTGGTGCGCGACTTCATTGCCCGGGTCAAGGAAAAAGCGCTGGGCCAGGAAGTGATGGGTTCTCTCTCGCCGGGCCAGGCGCTGGTGGGCATCGTTAACAAGGAACTCGCCGCTACCATGGGCGAGGGGGTGAGCGATATCAACCTGGCAGCCCAGCCGCCGGCGGTCATCCTGATGGCCGGCCTGCAGGGCGCGGGTAAAACCACCACTACCGCCAAGCTGGCCAAGCACCTGATCGAAAAGCGCAAGAAAAAGGTGCTGACCGTTTCAGGCGACGTCTATCGCCCGGCCGCCATTGAACAGCTCAAGACGGTCACCAAACAGGCCGGCGCCGAATGGTTTCCCAGCACGCCTGACCAGAAGCCGGCCGACATCGCGCGAGCCGCCATTGACTACGCCCGCAAGCATTTCTTTGACGTGCTGCTGGTCGATACGGCTGGCCGGCTGGCCATCGACGAGGCCCTGATGGCGGAAATCAAGGAGCTGCATGCGATCCTGAACCCGGTTGAAACGCTGTTTGTGGTCGATGCGATGCAGGGCCAGGATGCGGTCAACACCGCCAAGGCCTTCAAGGAAGCCTTGCCGCTCACCGGCATCATCCTGACCAAGACCGACGGCGATTCGCGCGGCGGTGCGGCGCTCAGCGTGCGCCAGATCACCGGCGCCCCCATCAAATTCTCCGGTACCAGCGAGAAAATCGACGGCCTGGAGGTGTTCGACGCCGAGCGCCACGCCGGCCGCATCCTCGGCATGGGCGATATTCTGGCGCTGGTCGAGCAGGTGGCCGCCGGGGTGGACATGGCCTCTGCCCAGAAGCTCGCCGCCAAGATCAAGTCCGGCGACGGCTTTGACCTCAACGACTTCCTGAGCCAGTTGCAGCAAATGAAGAACATGGGCGGGCTCTCCAGCCTTCTGGAAAAGCTGCCCGCGCAAATGGCGGCCAAGGCTGGCCAGGTCGACATGGACAAGGCCGAGAAAGACATTAAGCGCAAGGAGGGCATCATCCAGAGCATGACGCCGCTGGAGCGCCGCAAGCCCGAACTCATCAAGGCCACCCGCAAGCGCCGCATTGCTGCCGGTTCCGGCGTGCATGTTCAGGAAGTCAACCGCCTGCTCAATGAATTCGAGCAGATGCAGGGCATGATGAAGAAGATGAAAGGCAGCGGGATGATGAAAATGATGAAACGCATGGGCGGCATGAAAGGCATGCCCAAGTTTTGATTGATTCGATCTTTAAGTGAAAAATGGCTGCAGCCCAATAAAGACGGGCGCAACCAGCTCCTGAATTAATAGCGTTTGCCTGTCATGAAAAAAGCCGCTTCAAGCGGCTTTTTTCATGGGTTGCCCTGAAGTCAGGCCATTCTCAGGCCGCCTTCAGCCGTGGCTTGGCCAGCCGGCTTGCATGCAGCCAGGCGCGTCGCAGCACCGCCGGCGAACGGGTTTCTTCCGGGATCAGCAGGTAGTTCTGCGCACGCAGGGCCGTGCCCACGCCTACCTTGCTGGTGAGCACCGTCATCGGGATCGCCAGCAGCAGCGGCAGGCCGACCGGGATCAGCCAGATCAAAGCCCGTGCATCGATCACGGCAATGCCGACAGCCAGCAGCGCGATCACGCCGGACATGGGCGCCAACTGCGCCAGCGCATGGCGCCAGGGCACAGCGGCCGCTTCGCGCGGGGGCGATTTCCATTCAAGCTTCAGGCCGGTGAGGGCCACCACCACAAACAGCGAATGCGCGAGCATGCGGATGGGTGCCTGCAACAGCGCGATCAGGGTTTCAAGCAAAGCGCTGCGCAGCAGGGCGACGGTGCCGCCATAGGATTGCTGCTGGCGGTTGACCAGCACGGCCACGATGCCCAGGATGCGCGGCAGGAACAGCATGCACAGCGTCCAGGCCCAAAGCGACATCAGCTCGCCGGGAAGCAGCGTCCAGTCGGCAATCATCGGCGAGCCGGACAGCCACAGCGCCGTACCCAGCGTGAGAAAGCACAGCCACAGCGGCGCCGACAGATACGCCATCGCGCCCGTGCCGAACATGGAGCGGTGTACCGGGTGAATGCCCGGCTCGGCGATCAGGCGCGAGTTTTGCAGGTTGCCCTGGCACCAGCGGCGATCGCGCTGCAGCTCGGCCAGCAAATCGGGCGGCTGCTGCTCGTAGCTGCCCACCAGGTCACCCACCAGCCAGACGTGGTAGCCGGCGCGGCGCATCAGCGCGGCCTCGACAAAATCGTGCGACATGATGCTGCCCGCCATGCCGCCCGTGCCCTTGATATGCGCCAGCGCGCAATGCTTCATGAAGGGCTCAATACGGATGATGGCGTTGTGGCCCCAGTAGTGGGACTCGCCCATCTGCCAGAACTGCATCCCCAGCGTGAAGAGGCGCCCGGTCACGCGTGAGGCGAACTGCTGCGCCCGTGCGTGCAGCGTGACGTGGCCGATGGCCTGGGTTGCGGTCTGGATGATGCCGGCCCTGGGATTGGCTTCCATCAGCTTGACCATGGAAACCAGGCAGTCGCCGCTCATCACGCTGTCGGCGTCCAGCACCACCATATAGCGGTAATCCTTGCCCCAGCGGCGGCAGAAGTCGGCCACATTGCCGGCCTTGCGGTCGGTGCGGCGTTTGCGCAGGCGGTAATAGACCTCGATCTGCGGCTGGTCGGGGTGTCCGGCCAGCTGGGTGCGCAGGTCTTCCCAGGCGGCGCGCTCGGCCTGGATGATGGCCGGGTTGCTGCTGTCCGACAGTACGAAGACATCAAAGCTCTGTACATGGCCGGTCATCGCGACCGACTCGCAGGTGGCGCGCAGGCCGGCGAACACGGTGCGTACGTCTTCATTGCAGATCGGCATGATGATCGCGGTGCGTGTGGACGCATCCAGCGGGTAGTGCTGAACCTTTTTCGCGGACAGCGCGTGTTTGTCACCAAAGATCGTGACGTAAAAGCCCATCATCGCCGTCATGAAGCCGGTCACTACCCAGGCTGACAGAAGGGCAAACAGGCTGATCTGGCCGTACTGCAGCCAGGCGTTGTCATAGTCGGGCTGCATGTCCGCAAAGATGCTGGTTGCCAGCACGGTGCTGATGACGGTCAGCAGCAGGAACACCGTGCGCCGGCGCCGGGCAGCCTGCTGCCAGCGCTCAAGCCGGGGGGCAGGCAGGCGATGGGATGGTGCCGGCGCGGAAACCCGGAATATCGACAGCATGGGCAGCAGCAGCGCGGTGGCCATGCTGTTCCAGAAGCCACGCCAGGGCCGGGGCACCATGGAGCCGCGATTCAGCGGTGGCGCCGTCACCGAATTGGGGTGGCGTTCCTCGCGCAGGGCGCTGCGTGCAGCGGATGGAATCAGAGTGTGATCAGGTTGGTCCATGTTTCGCTCACAGTGTGGTTGTCATGTTTGAGGAAGGCGCGCAGCTCAACAGGCTGGGCCGGGTTCAGCCGCAGCACGCGCAGCGTCATGCGCCATGCGCCGGTGGCGGGATTCTTGTAGGCCATGCTTTCGAGCACACGGCCATTGGCGTTGGCGCTGGAGATGGCTTCGACCTTGGCGTCCTCGGGCAGCGCGTCCAGCGCCGGGCCGGCAAAGTCGATGACGTACTGGACCTGGCCCGTGAGATCGGTTCCGGCCTTCGAGTACCCGGTGCCGCGGCGTGATTGCGTGACCCAGCTGTTGGGCGGCAGTTGCTGGTTCTTGCCCTGCCAGCTGATTTGCCAGGCGATGTCCAGCGACTGGCCAGGTGCTGGCATTTTTTCGGGTACCCAATAGGCCACCACGTTGTCATGGGTCTCATCCGGCGTGGCAAATTGAAACAGCTCGACCCGGCCGGCGCCCCAGTCGCCCACGGGCGTGACCCAGGCGCTGGGCCGCGTCTCATAGCGAGCTTCGGTGTCTTCGTAGTTGGCAAAGGCGCGGTCGCGTTGCATCAGGCCAAAGCCCTTGAGCGACTTCATGGCGAAAGACGTCACCAGCGGGGAGGACGGATTTTGCAGGGGCCGCCAGAGCCATTCACCGTCACCCGTAGCCATCATCAGGCCGTCGGAGTCGTGCACTTCGGGCCGGAAATCGCCGGGGCGGGGCTGGTTTTCGCCAAAGAAAAACATGCTGGTCAGGGGCGCGATGCCCAGCGAGGTCACGGGCGCGCTGTTGCCGGAGGTTGTGGCCGGGCGCATGAAGATGCGCGCCTGTACATTCGTGGTGGTTTGCTCGCCGGCCTGGATGTCGAACCGGTAGGCGCCTGTCATGCGCTCCGAATCCATCACGGCAAAGACGGTCAGCTGCTTGCTGTCGACTGCAGGTTTTTGAAGCCAGAAATCCGTGAAACGGGGAAACTCTTCCTTGGCTCCGCCCGCACCGCCTGCGGTGTCCACCGCCAGGCCGCGTGCCGAAAGGCCGTAGCGCTGACCCGATCCCAGCGCCCGGAAGTAGGTGGCACCGGTGAATACCACCAGTTCATCCTTGTAGGTGGGTGAGTTGAGGTTGCTGAAAAAGCGCGCGCCGCCGTGGCCCAGGTCACCCCAGGTCTCGGGTGACAGTTTGTTTTTTCCGAAATTGAATGTGGCGGGGTCGTAAGGCAGACGCTTCACGCCCGCTGTCGTGATTTCGTGAATGCGAACCGAATCACCGTGCCGGCCGACATGGAAAAAATTCGCTTCAAAGGGAAGTTTGTCGGTACGCCACAGCGTGCTGGCGGCGTTGAACCGGATGTCGCGGTAGTCGTCGTACGCCATCCTGGCGAGCTCGGTGGGCACCGCGTGGGACGCTTCGCGCCAGGGCGCTTGCGAGCGCTGGCGCGCGATAGCGGCCACATCGTCCAGATCGAAGGCATGCGCCTGGCCCGCCGCGAGCGTCAGTGCTGCAAGGCTCGCGCAGGCCGCGATACGGGCCCGCAGGAGAAAATTGAAGCGGCGCTTGGGGCCGCCGGAGGATGCCAAAAAAGGCAGGAAAAAAGCTGGCATGCCATGACTAGGGCAAACCCTGTGCCAGCTTCGAAAAATTGTTTTAAATCAACAAGTTGGGCGTGATACTTGATTTAACCAAATGTAATCCGGCTCAAAAGCGCCCAGAATCGCGGGTTTTGTCGCCGGTGAGCGACAACTTCCGCAGATGGCTCGATTAAATCCTTTTAAATCAAAGGCTTAAACCTGTCGCCAACCAGCGACGGCCCACGGCGGCACAGCGACAAACCCAGGTCGAACCGGAGCTCCTGGAACCTTTTTACGGTCTAAACCTTGAAGTGTCCCGGCGTGAGCCCGTGCTTTTGCATCAGGCGGTAAAACTCCGTGCGGTTCCGGTCGGCCAGCCGGGCCGCATCGGCCACGTTGCCGTCCGTCAATTTGAGCAGCCCGACCAGGTAATCCCGCTCGAAGTGTTGCCTGGCTTCCGCATAGGTGAGCACTTGCACGCTGGGTGAGCGCAAGGCCCGCTGCACCAACGCCAGCGGCACCAGCGGGGTGGTGGACAGGGCACAAACCTGCTCCACCACGTTGTAAAGCTGGCGCACGTTGCCTGGCCAGGCGGCCGTGGTCAGGGCCTTGAGGGCCTCGGGTGCGAAACCGCTCAGGCGCTTGTCGTACTTGGCCGCCAGTTTGAGGAGAAAGTGGTTGGCCAGCAACGGGATGTCTTCGCGGCGCTCCGACAGCGGGGGCAAGGTCAGCGTGACGACGTTGAGCCGGTAATAAAGGTCGGCGCGGAACTGGCCCTCAGCCATGGCAGCGTCAAGGTCGCGATGTGTGGCCGAGATGATGCGCACATCCACCGGAATCGACTGGCTGGAGCCCAGCGGCCGCACTACGCGTTCCTGCAACACGCGCAGCAGCTTGACCTGGAGCGCGGGCGGCATGTCACCGATTTCATCGAGCAGCAAAGTGCCGCCGTCTGCGGCCTGGAAAAGGCCTTTGTGATTGGCCACTGCGTCGGTGAAGGCGCCCTTGACGTGGCCAAACAGCTCGGATTCCAGCAAAGCCTCGGGGATGGCGCCACAGTTCACGGCAATAAAGGGCTTGCTGGCCCGTGCGCCTGCCTGGTGGATGGCCTGGGCCAGCAGCTCCTTGCCGGTGCCGCTTTCACCGCGCAGCAGCACGCTGGCGTCCGACTGCGCCACCATGCGCGCTTCAGCCAGGGCTTCGGCCATGCGGCTTGAGCGGCTGATGATCTGGTTTTGCCAGGCTTCGGGGCTGCCCTGTTTGGCCGGGTTCGCGGGGGCACTCAGCGCCAGCGCCTGGGCAATCTTGTCGAGCAGGCTTTTGCCGTCAAAGGGCTTGGTGAGATAGGTGAACACGCCGCGTTCGGTGGCTTCCACGGCATCAGGAATGGTGCCATGCGCAGTCAGCAAAATCACCGGCAGCGAAGGATGCTGCTGGCGTATGTCGTCGAACAGCGCCAGGCCGTCCCGGCCGGGAAGCCGCACATCGCTGAGTACCAGCTGCGGCCGTTCAATATGAAGCTGCGTCAGCGCCGCTTCGGCCGACGTGACCGCCGTGACGCGATAGCCCGCTGCAGTGAGCCGCATGGTGAGCAGGCGCAGCATGTCGGCGTCATCATCAACGACGAGCAGGTGGGGCGCTGTCAGGGCCGAGTCGCTCATGGCGCGGTGGGGCGGGCCCGGCTGGCAGGGGGGATGGGCGCCGAGGCTGTTGCCGCCGGCTGCCGGCTGGTGAGGCTGCGCTCAATGGCCTTTAGCGCCTCCAGCCGCTCGTTGGTCTGGTCCAGCCTGCGCTGCGCATCGCGCAGTTGCTGGCCTTGTTTGTCAAGCTGCTCTTCCAGGCGGCGCTGTTCGGCATAGCGTGACGCCAGCAGCCTTGCCAGCGGATGCAGCGGCTGGGCATCGGCATTGCCCAATACGCGGGCCAGCAGCTCCTGCGCACGTATCAGTTCGGGCAGCTGCCGCAGTTGGGCCAGCACCAGTGAGAGCTGGAGTTGGGCCTCGGGGCTGGCGGCGTCTCCGAGCCGCCCGGTTTCCTGGGTGAGTTCCGGCGGCTGCATGAGGCGTACGCGCTCGGCGTAAGCCAGCATGCGCAAGGTCATGCCGCTGGCAAAAACGACCGATTCCGGGAGCGGCGCAGGTTGGCTGGCGCTGGCCCGCGCGGCTTCGGCAGCAGAGGCCGCAGCCCGGGCTGCCAGGACGGCTGCGGTGTTGGTGCCACGCTCGGGGGCGGGGCCACCGCTGCTGCACGCGGCCAGCAATGCCGACGTCACCAGGGCCGGCAGCAGGCCGCGCCCGGAGAGGCGGGTCGCAGGCGGAGGGGGAAGAAAATCAGTACTTGGAAACATGAGGAAGCTCTATTCTGAAGTGTGCGCCAGGTTGATCGGGCATCAGGATGATGTTTCCGCCATGTGCGGCAATGTATTCGTGAACGATGGACAGGCCGATACCGCTGCCCCGAACCACGTCGACCGGCTGGCGTTCACCGCGGTAAAAGGGCTCGAAAATCCGTTCGCGGTCGGCCTGCGCCACACCGACGCCCTGATCGTGGATGTCGATGCGAACGAAACCCCGCAGCGGACTCAGTTCCAGCCGGATCTGCCCTTTGGGTGGTGAATAGCGGATGGCGTTGGACAGCAGGTTGGCCAGCGCAGTGCCGATTTTTTCGGGATCGATTTCCATCACAACGGGTTCACCGACGACGCTGACCGTCAGTTCCCGTGCGCGCCACTGCAGGCGCTGCGCGTACACCTGCTCCTCGAGGAGTTGCAACAGGTCGACATTCTGGCGATTCAACTGGCGCGCCTCGAACGCGGCCGTATTAAAGCGCAGCAGGTCTTCAATCTGGCTTTGCAGTACGCCGGTGTTGTGCCTGAGGATTTGCGCTATTTCGCGCTGGTCATTGCTCAGCGTGCCGGCTACGCCGTCTTCCAGCAGCGACACCCCTTCGCGCAGCGATGCCAGCGGTGTTTTGAGTTCGTGCGAAATATGGCGCAGGAAACGCGATTTGTCGGCGTCCAGCTCCACCAGCCGCAGGCGCAGCCAATTCAGCCGCTGCCCCACCAGGGCCAGGTCGGCCGGTCCCTGGATGGTGATGACCTGGTCGAGCCGGTTTTCCCCCAGGCCCACGATGGCGTTCTCCAGGCGCCTGAGCGGCAGCGTGAACCACACGCCGAATGCCAGCGCCATGGCGATAGCCAGCACGATGGCCCAGGTTACCTGCTGGGTCAGCCGCTGGCGGCTGGCCTCAAGTTTGCCTTCCAGCGACCTGTTGCGTTGCTGAATCGCCTGTTGCACCTGCACGGCGATGGCGGCATTGACACTTTCCAGTTCACGGAATTCCTGCGCCAGCTGGCGCTCCCGGTCCAGCGCGGTACCCGCCGGGCCGGTCAGCAGATCGCCGATGCTCTGCATGTGCGCGCGCCATTGCCGGGCTTTGGCAACCGGTACGTCTTCTCGCGCCAGACTGGTCAGGATGCTCGCGGCTTCACGGGCCTCGTCACCGAAGCGCTCACGCAATACCCGGTCATCGAGGACGACCGACTGGCGGGATGTGCGCTCCATCGATACGCTGCGCTCGGCCAGGGACTGCGCCGCGCTGCTGAGTTCGAGGGCACGTGCGGCATTGCTGCGGCTTTGCAGCGAAAGGTCTTCCAGGGTAAACAGCGCCCGCAGCGAGGCGGCGCCCAGCAGGGCAGCAATCAGCAGGAAAGCGATCACCAGAAGTTGCCGGAACGAAAATCGTTGCAGCATGCGTGTCGAGTGCTTGAGCAACGCGGGCGGTCTCAGGCCGCCACGGCGACGTCCTGCGTCAGGACTTCGCCGCGCAGCGAACGCTGCGTGGCCTGGGTGATGGTGATGTCCAGCATCTGGCCGATGAGGCGCGGTTGGCCCTTGAAGTTGACCACGCGGTTGCACTCCGTGCGGCCCATGAGTTCGGTCGGGTCCTTGCGCGAAGCGCCTTCAACCAGGATGCGCTGCACCGTGCCCTGCCGGCTGGCGCTGATGGCGCGCACGCTGTCGTCAATCGTGGCCTGCAGGTGTTGCAGACGCTTGAGCTTGACCTCGTGCGGTGTGTCGTCATGCAACGCGGCGGCGGGGGTGCCGGGGCGCGGGCTGTAAATGAAGCTGAACGAGGTGTCGTAGCCGATCTCGTCGATCAGCTTCATCATCTTGCCGAAGTCGTCTTCGGTCTCGCCGGGGAAACCCACGATGAAATCGCTGCTCATGGCCAGATCCGGGCGGATGGCGCGCAGCTTGCGGATGGTGCTCTTGTATTCCATGGCGGTGTAGCCGCGCTTCATCGCCATGAGGATGCGGTCGGAGCCATGTTGCACCGGCAGATGCAGGTGGTTTACCAGTTTGGGCAGCTTGGCGTAGGCGTCAATCAGGCGCTGCGTGAACTCGTTGGGGTGGCTGGTGACATAGCGGATGCGTTCGATGCCGGGGATGTCGGACACGTATTCAAGCAGCGTCGCGAAGTCGGCGATCTCGGCCGTGCCACCCATGGGGCCACGGTAAGCGTTGACGTTTTGCCCGAGCAGCGTGACTTCCTTGACGCCCTGGTCGGCCAGACCGGCGACTTCGACCAGCACGTCCTCAAAGGGCCGGGAGACCTCTTCGCCACGGGTGTAGGGCACCACGCAGTAGCTGCAGTACTTGGAGCAGCCTTCCATGATGCTCACGAAGGCGCTGGCGCCCTCGACGCGCGCCGGCGGCAGGTGGTCGAATTTTTCGATCTCGGGAAAGCTGATGTCGACCTGCGGCTTGCCCAGCCGGGTCCGGTTGGCCAGCAGCTGCGGCAGGCGGTGCAGGGTTTGCGGGCCGAAGACCACGTCGACATAAGGTGCGCGCTGGATGATGGCCGCGCCTTCCTGGCTGGCTACACAGCCGCCGACGCCGATCAGTACGCCTTTTTCTTTCAGGTGCTTGACGCGACCCAGGTCGCTGAAAACCTTCTCCTGGGCTTTTTCGCGCACGGAGCAGGTATTGAACAGGATCAGGTCGGCCTGTTCCATGTCCTGGGTAGGCTCGTAGCCTTCGGCGGCATGGAGCACGTCGGACATCTTGTCCGAGTCGTACTCGTTCATCTGGCAACCGAAGGTTTTAATGAAGACTTTTTTGCTCATGATGCTGGCTGATTTGCGGTTTGTCCGCGGGCTGATGGCGATTGCTATTAAATTAATAGCTGCTTGCGCCCATGTTTAAAGGGCATCAGACTGATTTTGCTTAAGGCTGTGAGCGTTACTGCTTGTAGGCAGGTAACTGGTCGTACGGCGTCTTGCCGTTGTCCACTGCCTTGGCAGGGGTGCCGCTGCTGAAATTGAACACCGTGCCGGTGCCGCCCGCCCGCTTTTCCTTGGCCTCTTCCGCGTTGAGGATCCAGACCTCATGCACCTCGCCGGTGTTGCTGCGCAGGTAGTTCACCACCAGCTTCTGGTTCAGGAGTGCGCCGGACAACACGAAATTGTTGTTGATGTCGCGTATGCGTGAGCCTACGGAGAGCCTGTCCTGCTTGCCGTCCATGGAGATCACCGGCGGCGCCACCACCACCATTTCGCCGCGGACGGCCTTGGGAGGGAATTTCCGGATGTTGGGTTTGACAGCCTCGGCGGGATCGGTCTGGGCCAGGGCTGGCAGGCTCATCAGGCCGGCAAAAGCAGCCAGCATCATCAGGAGTGCGGCCAGGCGGGAAGTGCAGCGGTTCATGGTATGTGTCCAGAGGCTGTTAATAAATAGGAGAATAACAAAGAACAAAGCCTCAGGGGGAAGGACCCTCTGAGGCTTTGACGCATTCTTGGTGGTCGTAGGTGGACTTGAACCACCGACATCAGCATTATGAATGCTGCGCTCTAACCAACTGAGCTATACGACCGAAACCCAAGATTATATAACACCCCCACGCTCCCCGCTGCGCGTGGTTCGCTGCCCCCCGAGGGGGCCGTTCGCCTGCGGCCCGGCAAAGCCGGTTCCGCGGCTTCTGCTTGGTTTTGGGCCCAATTGGGCCCAATTTCTAGCGGTTTTTGAAGATCGGTTTGCGCTTATTGACGAAGGCGTCCATGCCTTCTTTCTGGTCTTCGGTGGAGAACAGCGAATGAAACAGGCGCCGCTCGAACATCACGCCGTCGCTGAGGCCGCTTTCAAATGCCCGGTTGAGGGCTTCCTTGGCGGCCATGACGCTGGTCTGGCCGTAGCTGCAGATCATCAGCGCGGCGCCCAGGGCCTCGTCCATGAGCTTTTCCAGCGGCACCACACGGCTGACCAGGCCTGAACGCTCTGCCTCCTGGGCATCCATCATGCGGCCCGTCAGGGTCATGTCCATGGCTTTGGCCTTGCCCACGGCACGGGGCAGGCGCTGTGTGCCGCCAGCACCGGGGATGATGCCCAGCTTGATTTCAGGTTGGCCGAACTTTGCGTTGTCGGCAGCAATGATGAAGTCGCACATCATGGCGAGCTCGCAGCCGCCGCCCAGCGCAAAGCCGCTGACGGCGGCAATCACTGGCTTGCGGATGCTGCGGATTTGCTCCCAGTTGCGGGTGATGTAGTCGTTGTTGTAAACATCGGCAAAACTGTAGGTGGCCATGGCGCCGATGTCGGCGCCTGCGGCAAAGGCCTTTTCGCTGCCGGTCAGGATGATGCAGCCGACGGTCTCATCGGCATCAAACGCCTTGAGGGCCCGGCCCAGCTCATCCATGAGCTGGTCGTTCAATGCATTGAGTTGCTTGGGCCGGTTCAGCGTGACAATGCCCACCTTGCGGGAGTCCGGGCCTTCGGTGCGGGTCTCAATGGTTTCGTAGGTCGTGGAAGACATGAAATAGGTCCTTTGGCTGGAAATGCGTCCGGCAATGATGCCACGGGCTCGTGGCCGCCCATGGCTTGCCGCAATGCTAGATTCGGGAACAGGAGACCGCCGCCATGACTGCTTCCCATCCCGGCCCCGCTGCCGATCCCACCGTGCTGTATGCCATCGATGGTGCCGTGGGCATCCTTACGTTGAACCGCCCTCAGGCGCTGAACAGCTTTACGCGGCAGATGCACCGGGACTTGTGGGTCGCCCTGGACAAGGCGCACTCTGATCCACAGATTCGCGCCCTGGTCATCACTGGCGCCGGCCGCGGGTTTTGTGCCGGTGCCGACCTGTCCGAATTCGATTTCGCGCCCGGCCCCAACCTGGTTGAGCGGGCCAACCCAGGCCCCGTCATTGACCAGGCCTTCAACCCCACGGCCCGCAAACTGCTGGGGCTGCGCATGCCGACGGTGGCAGCCGTCAACGGCGTGGCCGCAGGTGCCGGCGCATCGTTGGCCATGACGTGCGACATGGCCGTGGCCGCCCCGGGCGCCAGTTTCATTCAGGCATTCAGCAAGATCGGATTGGCGCCCGATGCGGGCAGCAGCTGGCTGCTGGTGCAAAAGCTGGGGCTGGCGCGCGCCATGGGGCTGGCGTTGACAGGGGACAAATTGCCGGCGGCGCAGGCGCTGGAATGGGGCTTGATCTGGCAGGTAGCGGACGACCCCGTGGCGGCGGCTGTTGCCTTGGCGCAGCGGCTGGCCAGCCTGCCGACTCTGGCGCTGGTGGCCACCCGTCAGCTGATGCGTGAAGGCGCCACACGCACGCTGCATCAGCAACTCGATGCGGAACGCGACATGCAGGCCGCCCTGGGGCGCAGCCACGATTACATGGAAGGCGTGACGGCCTTTCTTGAAAAGCGTCCCGCGGTATTCAAGGGCGAATAACCTTCTGAAGAAGTGAGTCGCGCCAGGCCGGGTCAGGTCTTCTGGCCGAGCCAGTGGTCCATCAGCGCGGCATCCCGTACCGCCAGGCGCCAGGTGGTCAGTGCGGGCGGCATGGACAGCTCCAGCCGCAGCAGTCGTTTGTCGCGTGCGACCAGGGCAATGACTTTTTTGGCCGTGCCTGCGTAGTGCAGCAGGTCATCGAGCCGGTTCATGCGCCAACCGCCCTCCGGCTGCCGTGCGCCTGCGGCAATGGGTTCCACCGCCAGCCATTCATCTCCCGCCGCAAACCCGGCACGCTCGGCAACGCCGCCGCGCAGCACGGTCTTGACCTGCACCACGCCCTGGTTTTCGCTGGCGCGCAAGCCCAGCCGCTGGGCCAGTTGCGCAGGTTCTTCGGCGACTGTCACGCCATGCTGTTCCAGCAAGGCCTTGAGCGGGAGTTCTTCGCGTCCGTGCACCCATTGGGCCAGCTCGGCGGCAAACGGGCGGTGTCCTGCGGCTGCAAGCTCCTCTGCAAAATCTGTCTCGCGCAGGGGGCCGGCTTTGCAGCGCTGCCAGAGTGCGCGCATCACGTGGTCCAGTGTCGCGCCCCCGGCAGCTCCGCCTTCTGCCCGAAGCGTCAGATCAAAACACAGCGCCACCAGCGCTCCCTTGGTGTAGTAGCTCACGGTGGCGTTGGGCGTATTTTCATCCTGCCGGTAATACTTCACCCAGGCATCGAAGCTCGCCTGGGCGACGGATTGAACCAGCCGGCCCGGGGTCTGCATGACCTGGTTGATGGTCTTGTTGAGCAGCTTGAGGTAGCCGGCGTTGTCCAGCAGGCCGGCGCGGCGCAGCAGCAGGTCGTCGTAGTAACTGGTGAAGCCCTCAAAAAACCACAACAGCCCGGTGTAATTCTCGGCGCCGTAGTCGTAGTGTTCAAACTCCGCGGGACGCAGCCGCTTGACGTTCCATGTGTGGAAATATTCGTGGCTGATGAGGCCGCGCAGCGTGGTGTAGCCTTCTGCCGTGCGGGATTCACCCAGGCGCGGCAAGTCCTTCCGGTTGCAGATGAGTGCCGTCGAGTTGCGGTGCTCGAGCCCGCCATAGCCGTCGTCCACCGCGTTCAGCATGAAGAGGTAACTCTTGAAGGGAGGCTTTTTCGCGCCATGCCAGAAACGGATCTCCGTTTCGCAAATCTTCTGGGTGTCCGCCAGCAGCCTGGCGCCGTCGAAGCTCGGGGCCGCGCCCGCTACCACCATGCGGTGCGGCACGCCGCGCGCCGTGAAAGTACCGCTCCAGAAAGCGCCCATTTCCACGGGGCAGTCCACCAGTTCGTCGTAATCGGCCGCCAGGTAGGTACCAAACCCATGCTTGTTGACTGCCTGCGGCGTGAGCCCTGTGGCCAGTGACCAGCCCTTGGCGGCTTTCGGCGCAGGGATCTCCAGTACATGCACGGCTTTTTCCTGGCCCTGCACTTTCAGGCACAGGCTGGTGCCGTTGAAAAAGCCGCGATGGGCGTCCAGCCAGGCGCTGCGCACGGAGTTATCGCAGGCGTACACCTCATAGCGCAGTACCAGCGGTCTGGCAGGCGAGCACTGAATCTCCCAGGTGCATTTATCGAGCTGCTCTGCCCTAAGCGGCGTGCGGCCTGTCTGGCGGGCTTCCAGATTCTGCAGATTTTTGGAGAATTCCCGCACCAGGTAGCTGCCGGGGATCCACACAGGCAGCGAGACCCTTTGCAAGGCGTCAGGCTGTGCGATCGTGAGGGTCACGCGAAAGAGGTGGGCGTGTAGATCGCCTGTTTCGACGCGGTAGTGAAGGGGAGGGGGAGTGTTTTTGGGGGTGCCTGGCATCTTGCGCAAAGAATACTCCACGTCTGCCGCCAGCTGCATGGCGGCGCCCGACGGATCGAGTCGATCGGGCTGTAAGTGCTATGAAAAAAGGAGCTGCTCGCGCAAATGGTGTGCGGGCTGGAGGTCGATTTTGTGTCTAAACAGGGCCTTCTGGCCCGTTTTCAGGGAGTTTTTGCACTGAGCAGCATTTTTTCGACTTCCTGGGCGCTGACCGCGCCTGGCGCGCGGGATCCGTCAGCAAAAATCAGGGTGGGCGTGCCGGTGATATTGTATTTTTGGCCAAACTCGCGGTTTCGCTTGATGGCCGAGATGTCGCATTCGGCAGCCGCAGGCACGGTGTTGCGCAGCATCCAGTCGTTCCATGACTTTGCCTTGTCCTTGGCACACCAGATGTGGCGCGACTTGGCGACGGAGTCCGGTCCGAGCACGGGGTACAGGAAGAGATAAACGGTGACATTGTCGACGTTGGTCAGGTCCCGTTCGAAGTGTTTGCAGTAGCCGCAATTTGGGTCTTCAAACACCGCCAGCTTGCGTTTCCCGTCACCGCGGACAATCTTGAAAGCGTCCTTCAAAGGGAGTTTGTCGAAATCGACTGCGCTGAGTTTCCCGATGCGTTCCTCGGTCAGGTTTTTTTTGTTTTTTACATCGAGAAGTTGACCCTGCAACAGGTAGTTACCTTGCTCGTCGGTATAGAAAATTTCGAAGCCAATACGTACCTCATAGAGGCCGTTCATCGGTGTTTTGGTGACTTCATCGATTTTTGCAAAAGCCGGAAATTTCTCGGACAGGTTTTTGCGGATGACGGCTTCCTGCGCAAAAACAGGAACCAGGCTGAACGCCGCCAGACTGAGCAGGCCGATCAATTTCACTATTTTCATTTCAGTTCCAGTCTGTTTCTCAGTCGTTCATAAACCCGCTGCTTGCCGCGTCAGCCAGGCCTTGAGCAAACCGCTGCGCTCGAACCCCTTCATGCCCCAATTGCGCAGGGCCTGCCAGCGCCCATCGGTTTGCGCAAAAATGCCGTGCAAACCGTCGGTGACCGCGCCCATTGCCGCTACGTCGGCCTTGCGGGCCCTTTCGTAGCGCCGCAGCAGTTTTTCATCACCCAATCCGCGCCAATACTCACGTTGCGAAATCACCTCGGCCAGGCAAGCCGCATCGGCCAGGCCCAGGTTCAAACCTTGACCGGCCAGCGGGTGCACCGTATGCGCTGCATCGCCCGCCAAAGCCCAGCCGGGGCCGACCCAGTGCCCGGCGCTTGACAGGGAAAGCTGCCAGCTTGCCCGCTCGCTCGTCAGGCGCAGGTTGCCTGTCTCTTCGCCGCACACGGCCTTGAGGGTGTTACAAAATTCTTCCGCGGGCATTTTTTCGAGCATGGCGGCCCGCTGTACAGGGACAGACCACACCAGCGCCGCCAAGTTCCCGTTGGCACCCGATAAAGGCAAAAGAGCCAGTATGTCGCCGTGGGTAAACCACTGGCGGGCAATGCCGCCATGGGGCTTGTCCAGCTCAAGCCGTGCTGCGACGGCCTTTTGCGGATAGGGCTTGATGGTCCAGTTGACCGGCCGGATCTGGGCGAACTCATCACGGCTGGCGCTTTTCTGGCCTTCGCAGATTACGTTGAGCGCGGCCTTGGCAGGCGCGTCCACCGTCTCGATTTGCGGCTGGTAGCGAACCGCCTGGCTCAATTGCTGCTCCAGCGCCGGGACCTCCACAATCCAGGCCAGCGCTTCCTGGCCGACACTGCGCGCCGTGAAATCCAGCTTGCCGCCGTTGTCTCCCCAAACCTGCATTTCGACCACCGGCGTGGCAAAGGCCGCGTCGGGCCAGGCGCGCAGGGTTTCCAGCACGCTGCGAGACGCGCTGTTGAGGGCGTAAGCACGCACGTCGGGCATGGTGTGCATCCCCGGCGGCCTTTCAGGCCTGGTGACCAAAGCTACGCGCAGGCGCTCGCGCGCCAGCAGCAGGGCCAGCGTGCGGCCTACCACACCATCGCCGCGAATACAGACATCAAAGGTCTTGGACATGGCCCATTTTAGGAGGCAGGGCAAAATTGACGTCTTGGGCAAACAATTACTGCGCGGTTTCTGGCCGTGCATCTGAACCTAAAGGCTTGAAAAGTGAGCGATCCATTGAACGAAACATTACCGGCCGACGCACCTTCTGACCTCAGGGCCGTGATTTCGCGCCTTTATGTGTATCCGGTGAAATCCTGTGCCGGCGTGCAGGTGCAGGAAGCCCTGCTGACTGAAACCGGGCTGGAATTTGACCGTGCCTGGATGGTGGTGGACAGCAAGGGCGAATTTCTGACCCAGCGTGAATTGCCGCGCATGGCATTGATCAGGCCCCAGCTGAGGTACCACGACATGGTGCTGCGTGCGCCCGGCATGCTGGCCCTTCACATTGCGCTGGACCAGGTGGAAGAGCCCGTTCGCGTGCAGGTCTGGAAAGACGAAGTCCAGGCGTATGACATGGGTGCCATCGCGGCGCAATGGTTCACCGACTTCCTGGGCCAGACTGCACGCCTGGTGCGGTTTGACCCCGAACACAAGCGGGTTTGCAGTCCGCAGTGGACCGGCGATGTGGAAGCGCTTAACCAGTTCAGCGACGGTTACCCGTTGCTGGTACTCAGCGAAGCCTCATTGGTGCATTTCAACGAAAAGCTGGTGGCCGCCGGCACTTCCGCGGTGGGCATGGAGCGCTTTCGTCCAAACATCGTCCTGGGCGATGCCGCTGGTGCCGACAGTCTGGCGCCGCACGATGAGGACCGTATTGAGGTACTGCAGGTTGCCACGGCGCAAGGCGTGGTCCAGCTCAAGCCGGTCAAGCCCTGTCCGCGTTGCCCGATTCCGAATATCGATCCCGCGACGGCTGTCAGCAGCCCGGAAGTGGGCGACATGCTGCAAACCTATCGCCAGGATGCGCGGGTGAACGGTGCGCTGACGTTCGGCATGAATGCCATTGTGCTGACGGGCATTGACCACCAGCTCAAGGTGGGCCAGCCGGTGGGTGCGAGTTATCAGTTTGAATGACTTTTGACCGCCCGCAGGGGCGGCGGGGCGTGGGCGGCCGTGGACGCAGGGAGCGCCTCCGGCGCCTGCGGACCGCTTGAGAGGCTGTCCAGCGTTGATTCGGCGTCCAGCGGCATGGGGTGTGTCAACTCCGGTTCGAGAAAGCGGATGGGGCGGCGGGTGCGAGCCGCCATGCTGTGCAGCAGGTCGGCCAGGGCCGTGGAAATTTCCTCGTGGCTGCCAAGGCGCTCGCTCAACAGCACGCCCGCGACATGAAATTGCAGAACGACCTCCGGTTTCAGACCCTTGAGCGGCATGAGGCCGGCCGCGATCAGGCGTGCCGCCAGGTCGGTGACTGGTGGGCGTGATGCGACGCCTTCAAGAATGAGGCCGAAGCGCGCCTCGTCGATGCGCCCCACGGTGTTGACATCGCGCAGAAGCCGGCGCAACTTGATCACGCTTCGCAGCAGGCTTTGCTCGGCCACCGCTGTGCCCCAGGTTTTCTTGATATACCGGTAATTGACCAGCTCGATGTACACCACGGCCGCCGGCTCCTTGTGGCGCTGTGCCCGGCCCACCACCTGTTTGAAGCGGTCGTGGAAAAGATGTGCGGCAAGCAGGCCGGTGAGGGCGTCCTGGCTGGACATGGCCTGCTCGCGCGCTTCCACTGCGTGGCGCTCATGTGAACGCGTGTTCAGCGCCACCAGCAGCAGGGGCACCTCAATGGTCAGCGCTGCCATCAGGCCGTAATGAGACAGCCACGACAGGGAAAACAGGCCCAGGATGCTGATGACGGTGAGGAGCGTTACCAGCCCCAGCGGGGAAAAAGCCGCCAGTACCCAGAAACCCACGACATCGTGGCGCCGCCACGTCATGTAGGCCCGGCTTGTTCCCAGTGCGACAACGGCAACCAGGTAAGTCGCGAGGAGGCCTATGCCCAGGCCGCGCTCCAGCACGAGATAGGCCAGCGCCAGCGGCGCTCCGGCCATGCCTGTCCAGTAGGCCAGCCGCTCAAACCACTTGTGGCGTGAACCGGTGCCGCACAGGTGATGCACGACCAGCAGCGCCGAGCCGCCGCCCAGGATGGCGAGGAAGCCCTGCGCCATGTTGTTCCAGGTGCTGAAGTTGCCCCAGAGGAAATGGCCTGCCACTCCCGTCCACGCCGCTACGACGAGGGCCATGATGACGGCGTACACGGAATACCACCCATAGGCCCGGTCGCTGTAAACCCAGCTCTGGACAACGCAGGCAATGATCAACAGCACCAGTGCGCCGAATACCACGCCAATCGCAAGGTATTCCAGCTGAAGTCGCTGCGTCAGGTTGCCTCGCGTGCTGACCCGAACCGGAATGCTGACCTCCGTCTGGTGCTGTATACGCACATACACGTCATGCACGCCGTTGTCCGGCAGGTTCAGGCGGAAATGCCCGTAACGGCCGGGTTCCGGCCAGCTGGAGACAGGCACGGTGTCCCCGGCAGTTTCGGCAATCCACCCTCCCGACGGTGCACGCTGGTACACCGTCGCCAGGTCCAGCAGGGGCAGGGGAAACTCAAGCAACCAGTCCTGGCGCGAGCCGGATGATCTGGCAAAACGGTAATGCAGCCAGAGCGCCGCGTGCGGGCCGAGCGAATGCACCGTATCGGCAACCGAGGGGACGAACAAGGCCCCTGGATGGCCGCCGGCCAATTGGTCGATGCCGGCCTGGCCGTCGCTGTCAATCCATGTCAAACTCGCTGCTGCCACGTCCAGGGTCGGCTTGGCGTCGTTTAAAGCCACGATGGGCTGGGCCTGCGCAGGATGCGCCAGAACACCCAAAAAACCGGCCAGCACAAAGATGGCGAATGCCTGCCACAAAGCGCTCCAACCCCGGCCGGGCGCGCATCGAATACACTTCTCAGCCTGTTTTTGAAGGTTTCTCATGAGTTTGAAGTGCGGCATTGTAGGCTTGCCTAACGTCGGTAAATCCACCCTTTTCAATGCGTTGACCAAAGCGGGGATTGCGGCTGAAAACTACCCCTTTTGCACCATTGAGCCCAATGTTGGCATCGTGGAAGTGCCCGACCCGAGGTTGGCGCAATTGGCTGAAATCGTCAAGCCTGAACGCATTGTTCCGGCGATCGTCGAGTTTGTGGACATTGCAGGCCTGGTGGCGGGCGCCAGTACGGGCGAGGGACTGGGAAACAAGTTCCTGGCCCATATCCGCGAAACCGACGCCACAGTCAATGTGGTGCGTTGCTTTGAAGATGACAACGTGATCCACGTTGCCGGCAAGGTGGACCCGATTTCCGACATCGAAGTCATCCAGACGGAGCTTTGTCTGGCCGACCTGGCAGCAGTTGAAAAAGCCCTGCACCGCGTGACCAAGACGGCCCGCTCGGGCGACAAGGAGTCTGTCAAGCTGGTTGCCATCCTGGAGAAATGCCAGGCCGCGCTCAATGAAGGCAAGCCGGTGCGCACTGTGGACTTCAGCAAGGAAGAACTGCCGCTGCTCGGCCAGTTTTTCCTGATCACCGCCAAGCCGGCCATGTTTGTGGCCAACGTGGCCGAGGACGGGTTTGAGAACAACCCCTTCCTGGACCGCCTCAAGGCTTACGCGGCAGAGCAAAAGGCGCCGGTCGTGGCGATCTGCGCCAAGATGGAAGCCGAGATGGCCGACATGGAGGAAGAGGACAAAAAGATGTTCCTCGCGGAGATCGGCCAGGATGAGCCGGGGCTCAACCGCCTCATCCTGGCGGCATACAAGCTGCTAGGCCTGCAGACCTATTTCACCGCGGGCGTGAAGGAAGTGCGCGCCTGGACCATCCACGTGGGCGACACCGGCCCGCAAGCCGCGGGCGTCATTCACACCGATTTTGAAAAGGGCTACATCCGCGCCCAGACGATTGCGTTTGCCGATTTCATCGCCTACAAAGGCGAGCAGGGCGCCAAAGATGCCGGCAAGATGCGCAGTGAAGGCAAGGAATACGTTGTGAAGGATGGCGACGTGATGAACTTCCTGTTCAGCAGCTGAGTTGCCAGGGCCCCCGGGTAACCTGGGGCCGATTTACTGCGAGGCCTGGACATCACGGTGGCGGCATCATGGAAGAAGTCGCGCCACAATACCTCACGACGACCCGCACCATCGGGTGGCGGCCCCGTTACCGGCTTGCCAGAGCAGGCCATCCCCCCCGAAACCCTCGCTTTGAGAAAGAAAGAGAACACCATGTCCATCCAGCGCATCGAAACCGGCCCACGCATGTCCCAAGCCGTTATCCATAACAAAACCGTTTACCTGGCAGGCCAGGTGGCCGGCAACGATGCCGGCTCCGGCGTGTACGAGCAGACTCTCAGCATCCTGGCCAATATCGACCGCCTGTTGGCAGCAGCCGGCAGCGACAAGTCGCTTCTGCTCAGTGCCACCATCTGGTTGACCGATATGGACAGCTTCGGTGAAATGAACCGTGCCTGGGAAACCTGGGTGGTGCCCGGCGCCACGCCCGCACGTGCCACGGTCATGAGCCCGCGCCTGGCTGCGCCGCAGTACCACGTGGAAATCGGTGTGGTGGCGGCCCAAGGCTGATCTCTCATCCACGCTTGACCCGCCATGAAGGCCACGCCGCGATGACAGAACCCGTTCGCCTTGCCAAACGCCTGGCTGAAATGCTGTCCTGTTCACGCCGCGAAGCCGAGCAGTACATCGAAGGCGGGTGGGTTACTGTTGACGGGGTGACTGTCGAAGAGCCCCAGTTCCGGGTGTCGGACCAGGCCATCGTGCTGGACAAGGATGCGAGCCTGCTGGCGATGACGCCGGTGACTTTGCTGCTGCACAAGCCGGCCGGTCAGGACGCGAGTTCCGATGGCGGCGCGGCGCAGGTGGCCCGGTTGCTGTCGGCCGCCACGCAATCGCCCGACGACCGCTCCGGCATCCGGCCGCTCAGGAAGCATTTCTCCACGGCGGAACTGGTGACGCCGCTGGCAACACCTGCCAGCGGATTGGTCGTGCTGACGCAGGACTGGCGCGTGGTGCGCAAGCTGCGCGAAGATACGCGCGTGATGGAGCATGAAGTGATCGTCGATGTCAGCGGTGACATCAAACCCGGCGGGCTGGACCGGCTGAACCGGGTTGACCACGGGTTTACCTTCAAGGGTGTTTTGTTGCCGCCGGCCAAGGTGAGCTGGCAAAGTGAAAAGCGCTTGCGCTTTGCCCTCAAGGGTGAAGTCCCGGGGCAGATTGCCTACATGTGCGAGAGCGTTGGCCTTCAGGTGCAAGGCATGAAACGGCTGCGTATCGGCCGTGTGGCGATGAGCCAGCTGCAACCCGGTCAGTGGCGCTACCTGCTGCCACATGAGCGCTTCTGATCCTTCTTCTGGTGCCTAGCCGGTCACCACGCCTGGGAAGGCCCAGATCAGGCTGCCGGTCATCAAAAAGTAGCGCAAAAATTTGCCGACCGCCATGTAAGCCAGGCAGGGCCAGAACGGAAACTTGAGCCAACCCGCGACCGCGCACAGCGGATCTCCGACCACCGGCAACCAGGCCAGCAGGCAGGCTTTCGGGCCGAGTTTCTCCAGCCATCGCACTGCACGGCCGTGATGCGATGAATGCTGGTATTTGTCCACCACCTTGTGGGCGCCGTAACCCATCCACCAGTCCAGCGCGCCGCCCAGCGTGTTGCCTGCAGTTGCTACCAGCACCGCGGGCCAGAACATGGCGGGGTTGAGCTTGACCAGGCCGAAGACCACCGGCTCCGAGCCCAGCGGCAACAGCGTGGCCGAGATGAAGGAAACCACAAATACCGTGCTCAAACCGTATTCGGGCAGGGCCAAAAGTTCTATCAGGCGGTGAATCCAGGCTTCCATATATCTATTTGAGTATAGGCAAGACGGGCCAGCCACCGTGTCGGGAAGACGCTTACAACTCCGTGTGCAAATTTCAATTGCTGAAATTTTGAGCAGGTACAATCGTGCCTCCTTTTTCAGCAACCTCGCAGCGCTCACTTCCCATGAACATCGGCCCCTACGCTTTGGCAAACAATTTGTTTGTCGCGCCCATGGCCGGTGTCACGGACAGGCCGTTCCGCCAGCTCAGCAAGAAGCTCGGTGCGGGCTATGCGGTCAGCGAGATGGTGACCTCTCGCCGCGACCTGTGGAACACACTGAAGACCTCTCGTCGAGCCAACCACGAGGGTGAGGCCGCGCCGATCGCTGTGCAGATCGCCGGCACCGACGCGCAGATGATGGCCGAGGCCGCCGCCTACAACATCGACCGCGGCGCGCAGATCATCGACATCAACATGGGCTGCCCGGCCAAGAAGGTTTGCAACAAGTGGGCGGGCTCGGCGCTGATGCAGGACGAGCCCCTGGCGCTGCAGATCGTGGAGGCCGTGGTCGCCGCCTGCGTGCCGCACGGCGTGCCGGTCACGCTCAAGATGCGCACCGGCTGGTGCCAGGCTGAAAAGAACGCCCTGGCGATTGCCCGCGCCGCCGAAAGCGCCGGCGTGCAGATGATCACCGTGCATGGCCGCACGCGCGAGCAGGGCTACAAAGGGTATGCCGAGTACGACACGATTGCCGCCGTGAAAACCGCGCTGCGTATTCCGGTGGTGGCCAACGGTGACATCACCAGCCCTGAAAAGGCCCGCGATGTGCTGGCTTACACCGGCGCTGACGCCGTGATGATCGGCCGTGCAGCGCAGGGGCGTCCGTGGATTTTTCGCGAGATTTCGCATTTCCTTTCAAGCGGCACGCATCTTGCGCCGCCGCTGGTGGCAGAAGTCGAACGCCTGCTGCTGGACCATTTGCGCGACCACTACGATTTGTACGGTGAATACACCGGCGTGCGCACGGCGCGCAAACACATCGGCTGGTATGTGAAGACCTTGCCCGGCGGTGAGGGGTTTCGCGCGCAGATGAACCTGCTGGAAGACTGCGAAGCGCAACTGAAGGCGGTGAGTGCTTTTTTTGAGGAGCTGGGCGCGCAGATGGACCGGATTCCGGCCGCTGCCGCCGAGGTGGATGACGAGGGTGCGCCTATGCAGGCACGGGCGGACAAAGATAAAAATCAGGAAAATCAGGAAGAAGCTGCTGCATGAGCAAAAAACATATCGAAGAGTGCGTACGCACCAGCCTGGAAGGCTATTTCAAGGACCTGCGTGGCACCGAGCCCGACGGCATGTACGAGATGATGGTCAAGGTGGTGGAAAAACCGCTGCTGGAAGTTGTCATGCAACATGCCGAGCAAAACCAGTCGCGCGCCGCCGAATGGCTGGGCCTGAACCGCAACACCCTGCGCAAGAAGCTGGTTGAGCACAAGCTCATCAAATAAAAAACACGCTCCCATGGTCCGGCCCTTTCGCCGGCCATCCTCTTTAGAGAAGACAAAAATGAACGCACTGATTTCCGTTTCGGACAAAACCGGCATCCTCGAATTCGCGCAGGCGCTGCATGCCCTGGGCATCAAGCTGCTGTCCACGGGCGGCACGGCCAAGCTGCTGGCTGACGCCGGCCTGCCTGTGACCGAAGTCGCCGACCACACCGGGTTTCCGGAAATGCTCGACGGCCGTGTCAAGACGCTGCACCCGAAGATCCACGGAGGCCTGCTGGCCCGGCGCGATGTGCCGGAGCACATGGCCGCGCTGAAAACCCACGGCATTGACACCATCGACTTGCTGGTGGTCAATCTTTATCCGTTTGAGTCGACGGTCGCCAAGCCTGGCTGCACGCTGGAAGATGCGATTGAAAACATCGACATCGGCGGCCCCGCGATGGTGCGGTCGGCGGCCAAGAACTGGAAGGATGTCGGCGTGCTGACCGATGCCTCGCAGTATGAAGGTGTGCTGGCCGAATTGAAAACCGGTGGAAAACTGACCGACAAGACCAAGTTCGCCTTGTCGGTAGCGGCATTCAACCGCATCAGCCAGTACGACGGCGCGATCAGCGACTATCTCTCGGGCATCCAGGCCGACGGCAGCCACGGCATGTTCCCCGGCCAGGCCAACGGGCGTTTCGTGAAAGTGCAGGACCTGCGCTACGGCGAAAACTCGCACCAGCAAGCTGCGCTGTACCGCGATCTGTATCCCGCACCCGGCTCGCTGGTGACGGCCAAACAACTGCAGGGCAAAGAGCTCTCTTACAACAACATCGCCGACGCCGACGCCGCCTGGGAATGCGTCAAGAGTTTTGACCTGCTCAAGGACGGTGCGGCCTGCGTGATCGTCAAGCATGCCAACCCCTGTGGCGTGGCCGTGGGCAAAGACGGCCTGGAGGCCTACAGCAAGGCCTTCAAGACCGATCCGACTTCGGCCTTCGGCGGCATCATTGCCCTCAATTGCCCGCTCGACGAGCGCGCCGCGCAGCAGATTTCCAAGCAGTTTGTTGAAGTATTGATGGCGCCCGCCTTCACACCCGAAGCGCTGGAAGTATTCAAGACCAAGGTCAACGTGCGGATTTTGCAGATTGACCTGCCGCCCGGCGGCGACACGGCCTGGAAGCAGGGCCGCAACCTGATGGACGTCAAGCGCGTTGGCTCGGGCCTGTTGATGCAGACCGCAGACAACCACGAACTGGCCATCGGCGACCTGAAAGTCGTCAGCAAGCTGCAGCCGACGCAGGAGCAGCTGCATGACATGCTGTTTGCCTGGAAGGTCGCGAAGTACGTCAAGTCCAACGCCATCATCTTTTGCAAGGACGGCATGACACTGGGCGTCGGCGCCGGCCAGATGAGCCGCATCGATTCGGCGCGCATCGCCTCCATCAAGGCCGCCAACGGCGGGCTGACGCTGCAGGGCTCAGCAGTGGCGAGCGACGCTTTTTTCCCTTTCCGCGACGGCCTCGACGTGGTGGTGGACGCCGGCGCGACCTGCGTGATCCAGCCCGGTGGCAGCATGCGGGACGACGAGGTTATCGCGGCAGCCGACGAGCGCGAAGTGGTGATGGTGCTGACAGGGGTCCGGCACTTCCGGCATTAAGTCACGTTTTAAGGGTTTTTGATCGATAGCTCAATGGGAATGGGCGCGAGCAGCTATCAAATTGATAGCAATTGGTGCTTCTTTCCCGTTCTTGTGAGCGGACCAAAGGCGGGGCAAGAACCTGCCACGCGCCATCAACCCTCATGTCAATGAATACTTGCTATTGATTTAATAGCTGCTTGCGCACGTCCCCATTGGCCTAGAGCCCGAGTAGGCAAGAAATGGCCGGCGTGAAGCCGGCTTCAGCCAGCAGCAAAGAACTTCGCTGCTGCGGCCACGGTGGCCTCTATATCCGCGTCCGTATGCGCCGAACTCACAAAGCCCGCTTCATACAGCGCCGGCGCGTAATACACCCCGCTGTCCAGCATCGCATGAAAGAAGCGATTGAACGCAGGGCTGTCGGTCGTCATGACCGTGGCGTAGTTCTGCGGCAATTGGCCGAGCAGGAAAAAGCCGAACATACCGCCTTCGCTGTCACCGCAAAACGGCACACCGGCCTTGCCGGCAGCCTGCGTGAGGCCGGTGACCAGGCTGCGGGTTCGGGCGCCCAGGGCTTCGTAAAAGCCGGGTTTGGCGATCTCGCGCAAGGTTGCCAGGCCGCAGGCGGTGGCCACGGGGTTGCCTGACAACGTGCCCGCCTGGTAGACCGGCCCCAGCGGTGCCAGTTGCTCCATCACGGCACGCGTGCCGCCAAAGGCGGCCAGCGGCATGCCGCCGCCTATCACCTTGCCCATGACCGTCATGTCGGGCTTGAAGCCGGGAATGCTGCGGGCGTAAACGCTTTGGGCGCCACCCAGCGCCACGCGAAAGCCGGTCATGACCTCGTCGAACACGAGCAGGGCACCGTGCTGCGTACACAGTTCGCGGCAGCGTTTCATGAAGGGCACGCTGGCTCGCACAAAGTTCATGTTGCCGGCAATCGGCTCGATCATCAGGCAGGCGATGTCCTTGCCGTGCAGGGCGAAGGCTTCTTCGAGCTGGGTGAGGTGGTTGTACTCGAGCACCAGGGTGTGTTGCACCACTTCGGGCGGCACGCCGGCGCTGGTCGGATTGCCGAAAGTGGCCAGGCCCGAACCGGCCTTGACCAGCAACGCATCGGCATGGCCGTGGTAGCAGCCTTCAAATTTGATGATCTTGCTGCGGCCCGTGGCGCCGCGCGCCAGGCGGATCGCGCTCATGGCCGCCTCGGTGCCAGAGCTCACCAGGCGCACCATTTCGAGCGAAGGCACAAGGCGCACAATTTCTTCGGCGAGCTCGACTTCGCGTTCGGTCGGTGCGCCGTAGGAAAAGCCTTCCAGCACGGCTTTTTGCACGGCTTCTACCACCGCCGGATGGCCGTGGCCCAGGATCATGGGACCCCAGGAACCGATGTAGTCGATATAACGCTGGCCGTCCGCATCCCAGAAGTAGGCGCCCTGTGCGCGCTGGATAAAACGGGGTGTGCCGCCTACCGCCTTGAAGGCCCGAACCGGGGAGTTGACGCCGCCGGGGATCAGTTTTTTGGCGCGCTCAAACAGCGCGTTGTTGCGGGAAAGTTCGGCGGAAAGGGGTTTGGCAGGGGGCTTAGTGTTTGGTTGTTCCATTGGGGGGCAGGTCAATTTCAGTCTTCAAAACCAGGGCGGCGTCATCGCCAGTCTCGGCATCGGCCGCTTCGTCTTCGGATTCATCGACATCAGCCTGTGCCCAGAACAGGCGGTCCGGCACGATATTGCCCATGCCGGGATGAAAGCCGGCATCCAGGCTGTGGTCCAGGTAAGTCAGTGCCTCGGAGGTGGCCGCCTGCAGGTCATGGCCGTTGGCCAGCAGTGCGCAAAGGGCCGCAGACAGCGTATCGCCTGCACCGGCAAAGACCGCCTCGAAACGTTCGAATTTCTCGCTGTAAAGCACGGCTTGCGGCGTGGCCAGCACGTTGTCGATGAACTGGTCGGGCATGGGGATTCCGGTGACCAGCGTGTAGGGAACACCCAGGTCGGCGGCGGCCTTGGCAATGTCCCGAGCCGAGGGATTGCGCTCCCCGGACCAGTCCGGCAGCAGCCAGCGCCACAGGCTGCTGTGGTTGCCGACCAACACTGTGGTTTGCGGCAGCATCAGCTCGCGAAAGGCGTCCAGATAGCTGTCGATTTCGCTTTCTTCCCACCACGACAGGTTGGGCATATAGGCGATCAGCGGCACATCGGCATAGTCCGAGGCGATCTCGGCAATGGTGCTGATGTTCTCGGGGCTGCCGACAAATCCGACCTTGATGGCGGATACCGCCATGTCTTCCAGCGCCGAGCGGGCCTGGTCGGTTACAGCCTCTTCGTCGAATGAAAAATGGTCGAAAATTTCGGCCGTGTCGCGCACATAAGCACCTGTTACAACTGCCAGCGCGTGGGCTCCGGCAGAGGTGATCGATGCAATATCCGCAGTCAGTCCGCCCGCTCCGCTGGGGTCGTTGGCGTTGAATGTCATGACGCAAGCCGGCGATGCGTCGGTATCCTCGATTTGGAGTTGTCGGCTGTCCAGTTGAGGATTTTTGGGGTTTGCCATAGGCTGCGATTTTGCCTTGTACGCGAATAAGCAACGCCGCCTCGATACAATTGTTGCATTCTATTCGAAGGCAACTTAAGCTGTGACTCAATCAATGACGTGGATGTGTTTAATTTGTGGGTGGATTTACGACGAAGCTGCCGGTGCGCCCGAACACGGGATTGCCGCCGGGACGCCATGGGCGCAAGTGCCCATGAACTGGACCTGTCCCGAATGCGGAGCCCGCAAGGAAGACTTTGAAATGGTTCAGATTTAAGCGTCTTAGGCACTTGCCTGGACAATCGCAGGCCGGCAGTTGCCGAGGGCCTGCAACATGAGGAGCATAGGCAGTGAGTATTCCCAGTTCCGGACTGAAGGTTTTGGTCATCGATGACAGCAATACCATTCGGCGCAGCGCCGAGATATTCCTGAAGCAGGGGGGGCATGAAGTATTGCTGGCCGAAGACGGGTTTGATGCCCTGTCCAAGGTCAACGACTACGAACCCAACCTGATTTTCTGCGACATTTTGATGCCCCGCCTGGATGGCTATCAAACCTGTGCGATTATCAAGCGCAACGCAAAGTTTGCTGGTGTCCCGATCGTCATGCTGTCCTCAAAAGACGGCGTTTTCGACAAGGCGCGGGGTCGTATGGTGGGTTCGCAAGACTACCTGACCAAGCCTTTTACAAAAGATCAGCTGCTGCAGACCGTACAGGATCTCGGCAGCGCTAAACAAGGAGTAGTGTGATGGCAATCAAGAAAATACTGGTAGTTGACGACTCCAAAACCGAATTGATGTTCTTGACCGATCTGCTGGTCAAAAATGGTTTCACCGTCAAAACTGCTGAAAATGCAGAAGACGCATTTCGCCGCCTGGCGGAAGACAAGCCCGAGCTGATCCTGATGGATGTGGTGATGCCGGGGCAAAACGGGTTCCAGCTGACGCGCGCCATCACGCGCGACCCGTTGTACTCGGATATCCCCATCATGATGTGCACCAGCAAGAACCAGGAAACTGACCGTGTCTGGGGTATGCGGCAGGGCGCCCGCGACTACATCACCAAGCCGGTGGATGCTGATGAGCTGATGGCCAAAATCAAGGCCCTTGGCTGATTTACGGCGTAAAACCAAAGCATGGCGAACAGACAAGCACTTAGAGAGCTACAAACCCGGCTGGCCGACAGGTTGCAGATTGCGCGGACGCAAGGCGTTGCCGCGTCCTGGCTGGCCGTGGAGGCCGGCGGGAAGAAATACCTGTTTCCCCTGAGCCAATCCGGTGAGATTTTCCCTTGGGTCAGTACGCAGCCTGTTCCGTATACGCAAGCCTGGTTCGCCGGTGTTGCCAATTTGCGCGGTGGCCTGTTTGGCGTCGTGGATCTGGCGAGTTACGTCAGCGGCAAAGCACCCCCTCCCAAAAACGAACTTGCACGCACGGATTCCAGGCTTGTTGCACTCAACAGCGCCCTGGAAGTTAACTGCGCATTGCTGATCGACAAGCTGTCCGGGCTGCGCAATCAGGAGGCGTTCAGTGATTTTTCCGAAAAAGCGCCCGACGCGCCCGATTTCTTTGGCAACCAGTACGTTGACCTCAATGGTGCAACCTGGCAGGAAATCAACCTTCAGTTGCTTGCCCAGCAAGCGCATTTTTTGACGATAGGCGCATAGCGCACACTGTTTCTCTCCCGGAAGGCTCACCATGTCTGTTATTGAAAATATCCAGAAGCTATTTAAAACCAAGCCCGATCAGCCTGAGGACAGCATGGACATGGCTTCCGTCGGTACGCCAGATCCTCTTGCGACCGGAGCCATGGATCAGGCTTCGCTTCAGACCGCGGCGGTTCGGCAGCCGGGCGGTAGTGACGATGCTTTCGCGCCCAGCCGCATGGCGACCGCCGAGGACGGCGCACCTGCGGTAAATCAAGAGCTGCTGCGTCTGCCTTTATTGGGCCGCAGGACCATCGGTCAGCATCAGCGGGTGCTGGTGTTTTTCCTTGCCGTCGCGGTGGCTGTCCTGGGTACGGTGACTTTTCTGGCGCTGAGCCAGGCGGACAAAGTAGCCCAACAGGTGGCGGCTACCGGACAGTCATTGATGCAGTCGCAGCGTCTGGCGAAATCGGTGTCTCAGGCGCTGGTGGGCAGTGCCCAGGCCTTCCCTGACGTGCGTGAGAGTTCTGATGTACTGGCCAAAACCGTGCGTGGCCTGAAATCCGGTGAAGAAACTCTGCGTCTGGCGCCTGTGAGCGATGATCTGCAATCTGACGTGGAAAAGGTCACGCCTTTCATGGAGCGCGCTGAAAAGAACGCGAAAACCGTGATGGGCCAGCAAAATATTCTGACCCAGGTGGGCAACGCCCTGCGCACCATTAACCGCCAGTCTTCGGATTTGCTGGAAATTGCAGAAACTGTGTCATCACTCAAACTCCAGCAGAATGCGGCGCCGGCTGAAATTTCGGCATCCGGTCAGCTGGTGATGTTGACCCAGCGGATTGGTAAGTCTGCCAATGAGTTCCTGACCATGGAGGGCGTGAGCCCTGAAGCCGTGTTCCTGCTGGGCAAGGATTTGAACTCGTTCAAGGAAATTGCTCAGGGTTTGCAAGAAGGCAGCCCCGAGTTGCGCCTGGCCGGCTCCAAAGATCCGCAAACGCGCGAGCGGCTGGAAGCCCTGATGGCGCTCTATGAGCAAACCCGTGTGCAAGCCGGTGCCATTTTGGGTAACTTGCAGGGTCTGGTGTCTGCTCGTGAAGCGCAATCTTCGATTATTGCGGACAGCGAGCCCCTTCGCCGAGGCCTTGAGGATTTGCAGGGCAAGTTGTCGTTGCAGACCGGCCTGAGCGTTTTGTCGCTGGCCATCCTTGCGGGTGCTGCTACCTTTGCGCTATTGTGCGCAGCCGGCCTGGCCAAGCTGCAGGTGGAGGACAGCAAGCAGCGCCAGGCGGTTGCTGAAACCCAGCGACAGGAAGCTAAAGGACAGGAGCAGGACGCCAAGCGCGTCAACGACGCCAACCAGGCCGCCATTTTGCGTTTGATGAATGAGTTGCAGACAGTGGCTGAAGGTGACTTGACGCAGGAAGCGACCGTGACCGAAGACATTACCGGCGCTATCGCCGACTCGGTGAACTACACGGTTGAAGAGTTGCGGCAGCTGGTGGGTAACGTACAGAACACGGCGACCCGCGTTGCGCAAACGACGGCCCAGGTGGAAAGTACCTCGACCGAACTGCTGGCAGCGTCCACTGAGCAGCTGCGCGAGATTCGTGAAACCGGCCAGTCGGTGCTTGACATGGCATCCCGAATTAACGAGGTGTCCACGCAGGCGCAGGAATCTTCCCAGGTGGCGCGCCAATCGCTGACAGCCGCCGAATCCGGCCTGCAGGCTGTGCAGAACGCCATCGGCGGTATGAACTCCATCCGCGACCAGATTCAGGAAACCTCCAAGCGGATCAAGCGACTCGGTGAGTCCTCGCAGGAGATTGGTGAAATTACCGAACTGATTTCAGACATTACCGAACAGACCAACGTGCTGGCACTGAACGCCGCCATTCAAGCCGCGTCGGCCGGTGAAGCCGGGCGAGGCTTCTCCGTGGTTGCGGAAGAGGTGCAGCGACTGGCTGAACGTTCCGCAGATGCTACGCGCCAGATTTCGGCCCTGGTGAAAGCCATTCAGACCGACACGCAGGATGCCGTGGCCGCTATGGAACGCTCCACGCAGGGTGTGGTTGAAGGGGCCAAGCTGTCCGATAACGCGGGTACCGCGCTGACCGAGATTGACCAGGTGTCACGCCGGCTTGCTGACCTGATTGAGCAGATTTCAAACTCCGCCTCCCGCGAAGCCGCATCGGCGAACGTGGTGGCCGGCAACATTCAGCACATTTTCGCAGTGACGGAGCAAACGGGAGAAGGTACCCGTTCCACGGCACAGCAGGTGCGAGACCTTTCCCGCATGGCTGAAGAGCTGCGCCAGTCGGTGTCCCGATTCAAGATCGCCTGATGCCAGCTTGTCGTGCGCTGAACGCAGCTTTCGCCCCTGACACCGATTCCTGAACCGGCCCGTTATCTATGCAATCCAACGTCCCGAACTCAACAGCTGCCGAGCTCGACCTCGCTGTCAATGACCTGGGCCCCCTGGCCTGGGTACTTGACGAACTTCGCAAGTCGCTGGACGGTGCTGCCAAAGCGCTGAAGCGTTTTGTGCGGGACGCGGAAGCCGCGCGTGGGTCCGATCTTGCGGCGCTTGATGCCAGCCAGTTGCGCATCGCACGGCAGCAACTGCATCAGGCCGTGGGCGCGCTTGAAATGGTGGGCCTTGCCGGGCCAGCGTTGGTGTTGCGGGCGATGGAAGCTGCGGTACAGAAATTTGTGCAGCAACCTGAGCAATGCAGCCAGGACGCTGCCGGCAAAATCGAACGCGCCAGTTTTGCGCTGACCGAGTATCTGGAAGGTGTGCTGGCCGACAAGCCCGTGTCGCCCGTTTCGCTTTTCCCCCAATACCGTGATGTGCAGGAATTGGTGCGGGCCGACCGCATTCATCCGGCTGACTTGTGGCCGCTTGAGTGGCGCTGGCTGGAGCCGGAACTGGCGACGACAGCGGAGCCCCGCAATTACGATGATGGTGCTCGCGCTGTCATGGATCAATCGGTGCTTCAAATCATGAAGGGTAAGGCACCGCAGGCAGCCAAAAAAATGAAGGAGCTCAGCCTCGGATTTGCGGCCAGACAGGCGGACCGCCAACCCAGGATATTCTGGAAGATCGCGGCGGCTTATTTCGAAGCGGTCGCGCATGAGTTGCTCGGGTCGGACATCTATGTACGGCGAGCTGCATCACGAATCCTGATGCAGTATGCCTCGCTTGCCAAGGGTGATACGGGGGTATCTGATCGGCTGGCGCAGGATTTGCTCTTCTTCTGTTCACAGGCTGTTTCTCCCCGTGCCAGCGACACGCCTGCGCTTTCGGCAGTCCGGTCAGCCTATGGTCTCAACCGCTTCAAACCGGTGGACTATGAGCTCGTTCAGTTCGGACGTTTTGATCCGGCTCTGCTCGCCCAGGCCCGCAAGCGCATCACGTCTGCGAAAGAAACCTGGTCGTCGCTTTCCGCCGGGGACGCCAATAAATTCAAGTCCGTGACGGACCAGTTCAGCCTCGTCACGGATTCTCTGCTCAAGCTTCATCCGCCCAGCGAACCACTTGCGCAGGCATTGACTCGCGCCGTGGATACGACGGTCCGGTCTGGTCAGGCCCCTGGAATAGAACTGGCCATGGAAGTGGCCACCTCCGTGCTTTACCTTGAAGCCGCTTTTGATGACCTGGATCCCAACGATCCCCAGCTGGCTGTGAGAACAGCCAATCTTGCTGAGCGGCTGGAAGGCGTCCGTGCAGGCGGTGAGCCACAGCCCCTGGAAGGCTGGATGGAAGAGCTGTATCGCCGGGTCAGCGACAAGCAGACCATGGGCAGCGTAGTCGGTGAGTTGCGTGTGTCGCTGGGTGAGCTTGAAAAATCACTTGATGTGTTTTTTCGCAACCCGCAGGACAAAGTCGCGCTTCAATCCGTGCCCGGCCAGCTTTCACAAATGCGTGGCGTGCTGTCGGTACTGGGGCTTGACCAGGCCTCGCACGCCGTGCTGCGCATGCGAGACAGCGTCGAGCAGATGCTGGTCACTGAAATTGATGAACAGCTCGCGCGTGCGGCTGGAACATTCGAGCACCTCGGAAACAACCTTGGCGCCTTGAGTTTCCTTATCGACATGTTGAATTACCAGCCGGCGCTGGCGAAAAAACTGTTTGTTTATGACGCGGAAAAAGGCGAGCTCAAACCTTTGATGGGCCGTACCCAGAACGCCGCCAGTGCGGCGACCTCTGTCACGGTCAACAATGATGTGCTGTCACAGGAAGTGATTTCTGTTGTGCAGGATGCGGGTCTTGGCGAAACTGACCACAACCTCACGCTCAAACTTGACACGCTGGCCACGCATGCGGCGCTGGCCGAACAGCCTGCGCTTGCCCAAAGTGCGCGCGAAGCCGCCGTCGCTGTTTCCGGAAGCAACGCGAGTGTTGCCGCGGAGGCGCTGACGACCTTGGCATTTGCCGTAACGCCGGTGCAGGCGGCGCCTGAGAGCCCGGCCGCGTCGGATGATTTTGAAGAAGACGATCTCCGTGACATCTTTCTTGAAGAGGCACGCGAAGTTGTCGGCAACGGCCAGCAAGCTTTGGCTGCACTGGTCAATGATCCGGCCGATGTATCTCAACTCACGGTTTTGCGGCGTGCTTTTCATACGCTCAAGGGCAGTTCCCGCATGGTGGGGCTCAACGAGTTCGGCGAGGCGGCGTGGTCGCTTGAGCAGATGCTCAATAGCTGGCTGGCGGACCAGAAGGTTGCCACGGATGAATTCCGGGCTTTGTCGCTGGAAGCCATGGGCGGTTTTGCAAAGTGGATTGAAGACATTGCAGGAAATCGCGATGGCTCGTGGTCGGCGTCTACTTTCCGTGCCAGCGCCGATGCAATGCGCACCGAGGGCCGTTACAGCCCCCTGGTGACTGCCGTAGTCGATATTGCCGAGGTTCCTGTGGTCGCCGTGGCGGCAGCAATGCCAACAGCGCTGGCACCTGAGCTGGAGCTGGATTCAGGTGTTCCCGAGACTGCTGGTGCTGAACCTGTTGCCGACCCGGCCGTCGTGACGGATTTGGATTTTGACCTCATGTTTGAGTCGGAAGGTACAGCTGCGATCGCGAGCCCTGTGGAGCCTGCAGGTCCGTCTGTGGCAGAAATTGAAGGCATTGATTTCGGCAGTCTGTCCGCGGTTTCTGCGACGGCTGGTACAACACCTGCGTCAACGCAGCCCGCTGCGGCGGAGCCGTTCGCGTCCCCGGAGATGGATGCAACAGAAGCGATCGAACTGTCGGACGCGGATTTCGACAAGCACTTTCAGGCAGAGCCTGTGGCGGCCGAACAGTCGGCGCCTGTGGTTTTTGACTTCACCCCTGAGGGGCAGCAACAATTGTCGACAGCGGCCGAAGGCGCCGATCTGGCCGGGCAACCGCAACACCTGCAGGCTGCCGAAGTTCTGAAGACGGATGATGTCGATGCAACTGACAGTGTGCTGCCATTGGATGGCAATGGTGACGAACAGGTCAAGGTCATCGGTGCCTTGCGCATTGGAATTCCGCTTTACAACGTCTATCTGAATGAAGCTGATGAATGGTCACGCCGGCTTGTGACTGAAGTGGCCGAATGGGCGCTCGAGCTGAACCAGCCGGTCAGCGACTCTACCGTCGCCCTGGCCCATTCCCTCGCGGGAAGTTCCGCGACTGTCGGGTTCCATGCCCTGTCCGGAATGGCTCGGGCGCTTGAACAGGCTTTGCAGCAGTCCAGCGTTCATCACAGCAATGGCGCTGCCAGGTATGGCCAGGTATTTGTTGATGCAGCGGAAGACATCCGCCGGCTTCTGCACCAATTTGCCGCCGGGTTTCTCAAGGAGGCGGATGCAACCATCCTTGACAGGCTAAAGCAACTCGATTTCTCTGATTCGGTTTTGCCCCCGGGTAACGATTTTTCCGACTTTGACTTCTCCCCCGAATCGGTGGAGGTTGAAACGGTCTCTGTAGAGCCAGTGCGCTCACCGGAGCCAGAACCAGAAGTGATCCTGGCTCAGGCAATTGAAATGCCGGTCCCCGCTCAGGTCACGCCGGTGCCTCCCCCTGCGGCTGTCGTCTCCCCGCCTGCCCGGCTGGTAGCGACCATGGCTGCACCAGTGAACTCGAACTTCGAGGAAGACGAGGACGACGAAATCGATGCGGTCGATGCGATTGATCCCGACCTGTTCCCGATTTTTGAAGAAGAGGCTGCAGAACTCATGCCCCAGCTGGGGGGCGCACTGCGGCAGTGGTCTTCACGTCCTGATAATCAGGGCGCACGCATGGAAGTCCTGCGCGCACTTCACACGCTCAAAGGCAGCGCCCGGCTGGCAGGTGCATTGCGGCTAGGCGAAATGGCTCACCGGATTGAGTCCGAAATCGAACATCTCGGCTCTGATGCGGCTTCAACCCAGGAATTCGAACCCCTGATGACGCGTTTTGACGCCATGGAAGCGACATTTGAGGCCTTGCGCCGAGCTGATGCGGCTGCTGCGGCTGCCCCCGTCACGCTTACGCCTATTACGCCTGTTGCGCCTATTGCGGCCGTTGAGCCCGTACTGAAGTCGACCACGCAGGACAAGCCCGCCCCAATTGTGGATGCACAGGAAACTCCAGCCGAGAGCGCCGCTCCGGTTGCCGTGGGTGCGGGCCGCAAGCTCACGGTGCCTGCGCCGCAGACCATGGCCATGCAGCCGCTGCGACAGGCGGCCAACGCCTCGATCCGCGTGCGCTCCCAGTTGCTTGACCGCATGGTGAATCAGGCTGGTGAGGTCATGATCACGCGCTCCCGGCTGGAAGCCGAACTCAGCCAGCTCCGGGGCTCGCTGAACGACATGAGCGGTAACTTGAACCGCTTGCGCCAGCAGCTGCGGGACATTGAGTTGCAGGCTGAAACCCAGATGCAGTCGCGATTGGCTCAGGCCAAGGAAGCGCAGGCAGGGTTCGACCCGCTGGAGTTCGACCGCTTTACCCGCGTGCAGGAACTGACGCGAATGATGGCCGAGTCGGTGAATGACGTGGCAACCGTGCAGCGCACCTTGCAGCGCACGGTGGAAGCCACCGAAGACGACTTGATCGCTCAGGCTCGCCAGACCCGAGAGCTGCAGCGCGACTTGCTCCGTACCCGCATGGTGGAGTTCGAAGGCATCTCCGAGCGTCTTTACCGCGTGGTGCGCCAGGCTTCCAAGGAAACCGGCAAGCAGGTCCGCCTGGACTTGCTGGGCGGCACCATGGAAATGGACCGCGGCATGCTGGACCGTATGACGCCGGCCTTTGAGCACTTGCTGCGTAACTGCGTGGCCCACGGTATTGAAAGTACGCAGGTTCGCACCGATGCGGGCAAGGACCCGGTCGGCCTGATCACCGTTCACTTGCGCCAGGAAGGTAACGACGTTTCGGTTGACTTCAGCGATGACGGCGCCGGCTTGAACCTGGCACGTATCCGCGAAAAGGCCGTCAGCCTCGGGATGATCACGGCTGATCAACCGCTGGAAGACGGCGACGCCGCGAACCTGATTTTCATGCCCGGCTTCTCTACGGCCGCGCAAGTGACCGAGCTGGCAGGACGCGGCATCGGTATGGATGTGGTCCGCTCTGAAGTCAACGCGCTCGGTGGCCGGATCGAAACCTCCACCGTCGCCGGTCAGGGAACGCACTTCAAGCTGGTACTCCCGCTGACTACTGCTGTGACGCAGGTGGTGATGATCCGCTCGGGCAATCTCTCAATCGGCGTACCTGCCAACGTTGTGGAAACCGTCAGGCGCGCTTCGGCCAAAGAACTGCAGCAAGCCTATAACACCGGCACACTGGAGATTGCCGGTGAGTCGATGCCCTTCTTCTGGTCCGGCGCATTGCTGCAGGCCTCGCACCACAGCGCCGAAGCCCAGGGCAAAACCACACCGGTCGTGATCTTCCGAAGCGCCGCACAGCGCATTGCCCTGCACGTCGATGAAGTGTTGGGCAACCAGGAGGTTGTGGTCAAGAACCTGGGCCCCCAGTTGTCCCGTTTGCCTGGCCTGGCCGGTATGTCAGTGCTGGCTTCCGGTGCGGTCGTGCTGATTTACAACCCGGTTGCGCTGGCTTCCGTGTATGGCCAGCAGGCGCGCGCATGGAGTTCAGACCGGGCCGAGCCGCACATGCTTGAAGGCTCCGGCGCTACCGCGGCAACCACCGACGGCGGCAGCGGCAGCGTCGCGAAAACGACGATGTCGGCACCTGTCGCCCCGCAGATCCCGTTGATTCTTGTGGTCGATGACTCCATTACGGTTCGCCGGGTTACGCAACGCCTGCTTCAGCGTGAAGGCTACCGTGTCTCCATGGCGGCCGACGGTCTGCAAGCGCTTGAACGCCTGCAGGAAGAGCGGCCAGCCGTGGTGCTGTCAGATATCGAAATGCCGCGTATGGATGGTTTTGACCTGGCGCGCAACATCAGGGCTGACGTGCGCCTCAATAACCTGCCCATCATCATGATCACGTCCCGCATCGCCGAGAAGCACCGTGAACATGCCAAGGAGCTGGGCGTCGACCACTATCTGGGCAAACCGTTCTCTGAAGAAGAGTTGATGAGTCTGGTGCGCCACTACTGCGCCGCCGAAACCGCCGCTTCTGCCTGAGAAAAACAGCCAAATCAGGCTGTAGTCCAGGCAGAACGTGCGCAAGCAGCTCCTAAAATAATAGCAAGGCCTGAGAGTTCCTCTCAGGCCTTTTTTACGACCGCATAGCGCTGCAGCGTCAGCGCCCGCGCTTCGTCGTGCTGCACGATGGGCGTCGGGTAGTTTTGGCCCAACACCACGCCCGCGGCGGCCAGCTCCAGCGGGTTCGCTAGCCAAGGGCTGTGCAAAGCCTTGTCTGGCAGCTGTGCCAGCACCGGCAGGTATTTGCGAATAAATTTACCCGCGGCGTCGAACTTCTCGCTCTGGCTGACCGGGTTGAAGATGCGAAAATAAGGCTGCGCGTCACAACCAGTGCTTGCCGCCCACTGCCAGCCGCCGTTGTTGGCCGACAGGTCAAAGTCGTTGAGCTTTTCGGCAAAGTAACGTTCGCCCCAACGCCAGTCGATGCCAAGGTCTTTCACCAGAAAACTGGCAGTCACCATGCGCAGGCGGTTGTGCATATAGCCCGTCTGGTTGATCTGGGCCATTGCCGCGTCCACCAGCGGGTAGCCCGTCCGGCCTTCGCACCAGGCCTGGAAAAGCACTTGGGCTTTATCGCCGCTCTCCCACTGTATCGCGTCATAGTCCGGCTTGAACGCGTTGCCGACGGCGTGCGGAAAATTGGCAAGGATCTGCGCGTAAAAATCACGCCAGATCAATTCGCTGAGCCAGGTGGCGGCACCTTCATTCCCTCGCTTTGCAGCGTTTAAAGCGAACGCAGCCATGTGCCGTATCGACACTGTGCCGAACCGAAGGTGCACGCCCAGGTAGCTCGGGCCCTTGACGGCAGGGAAGTCGCGTACCTCCTTGTACTGCGCCATGCGGCCAACGAAATCCCCCAAAAGCTGGGCACCGCCTTCGCTGCCCGTGGGAATTTTCAGCGCCGTCAGGTTGTTGACCTCAAACCCCAGGTCACCCAGTGATGGGACCGGACGTCGGCTTGTCGATACGGACGCCAGGGCCGCAGCATACTTTTCGACGGGATAAGGCTTGAGATAAAAGTCGTCCACCTTCTTCAGCCAGGCATTTTTGTAAGGCGTGAACACGGTGTAAGGCTTGCCCGCCTGGGTCAGCACCTCCTGGCGTTCAAAAATAACGTGGTCCTTGAAGCTGTAAAAGCCCTTGCCCCCGGCCTCGAGCGCCGCTTGTACTGCGGCGTCGCGCGCCAGCGACCGCGGCTCGTCATCGTGATTGGCAAAGACGGCATCGGCGCCCAGCTCTGCCGCCAGCCGCACCACCGCGTCCACGGCATCGTGATGGGCCGTCAACAGGCCGACGCCTAGGCTGCCAGCCGCTGCGCCCAGCTTCTCCAGTTGACCATCCAGGCTCAGTGCCGATTCCCGTATGAATTCCACGCGGCGGTCAGTTCGAGGCAAAGCCTCCAGAATGGCTTTGTCAAAAACAAGTGCGCAATACACCTGCTTACATGACTTCAGCGCGTGGTACAGAGCGGCGTTGTCCTGAACCCGCAGGTCGCGCCTGAACCACATTAACCCCGTTTCATACTTCTTGTGCATCCGGCCATCGTAGCGAAAAGCGGCTATCCGGCCTTAGATCCCCCGCGGATTGGCGGGCGGCTGGCAGGGTGGGCTCCCCGCGCCGTCCCGTCCGGCGTAAAATCCCGCCATGGCCACGGATTCTGCATCGATCAACCTCACGCACCACTTCCTCATTGCCATGCCGGGGATGGATGATGAAGCTTTTGCCAAGAGCGTGGTGTACATGTGCGAACATAGCGACCGGGGTGCGCTGGGGCTGGTCATCAACAAGCCCAGCGATATCAATCTCAAGAACCTGTTCGACAAGGTCGAGTTGCCTCTGCGGCGCGACGACCTGACCCAGTCCCCGGTATTCCAGGGCGGCCCGGTCCAGACCGAACGGGGCTTTGTTCTCCACGAATCCATGATGCCGGGCAACGAATCGGTCTATGCCTCGACGATGACGATCCCCGGCGGCCTCGAAATGACCACCTCCAAAGACGTGCTGGAAGCGCTCTCCACGGGCGCCGGCCCGCGCAGGGTGTTTGTCTCCCTCGGATATTCGGCCTGGGGTGAAGGCCAGCTGGAATCGGAAATCTCGGACAACAGCTGGCTCACGGTCGCTGCCGACGTCGGTGTGATTTTCGACACACCGGTAGAGCAACGCTACGACAAGGCGCTCATGCTGCTGGGCCTGCAAAGCTGGATGCTCTCTCCCGAGGCCGGTCACGCATGAGCCTTGCGGCCATGCCTTCCCCTCGGGCCACTGGCCTCCAAACCTTTCTGGCTTTCGACTTCGGTCTCAAGCGCACCGGCGTTGCCACCGGCAACGTGCTGACCCGTACCGCCACCCCCCAGCCCACCATCAACGCTGAAGGTGGCGACGCCCGCCTCAAGGCCGTCGAGACGCGCATCAAGGAGTGGCAGCCCGACGCCCTCGTCGTCGGCGTGCCCTTTCACCCCGACGGTGCCAGCCACGACAATACCGCGCGGGCGCAGAAGTTCGCCCGCCAGCTTCGCGGGCGCTTCGGTCTGCAGGTCTTTGAGGTGGATGAGCGCTACAGCACCACCGAGGCACTCGCCGGCGGCGCAGTCGATGCCGACGCGGCCTCGGCCTGCATCATTCTCGAGCAGTTTTTAAGGAGTTTCCCATGAGCAGCCTGACCCTTGACGCCGAGGCGCTATACAACGACCTGCTGCGCGGCATGCGCCAGCAACTGGCGTCCTATCCCTTGCCGCCCAAGCTGGTCGGCGTGGCCTCCGGCGGCGCCTGGCTGGCACAGCGCCTGCAAAAAGACCTGGGTCTGGAGGGCGAAGCCGGCGTGCTGTCTTCCTCCATGCACCGCGACGATTTCTCGCAGCGGGGCTTGGCCTCCAGCGGCCAGACCCTGCTGCCCTTTGACGTGAACGGCGCCCACCTGGTGGTAGTCGACGACGTGCTCTACACCGGCCGCACCATCCGCGCGGTGCTCAATGAGTTGTTTGACTACGGCCGGCCCGCCAGTGTCAAGCTGGTCGTACTGGTGGACCGCGGCGGGCGCGAGCTGCCGGTGCAGCCCGACCTGGCGGTGGCGCGCGTGGCCTTGCCCGCCTCGCAGTCGCTTGAGCTGGCCCGCGCAGAGGACGGCAAGTTCAGCTTCCAGGTTCAGGGCTGATCGTCACCATCACTATTACTGCCAGGCCACCCCCAAAAAACCAAGAGACCCCAAGGAGTCCATCACATGCTGTATCGACGAAATCCGCAACTCAACAAAAACGGCGAGCTGATCCACCTGCTGTCGATTGAAGGCCTGCCCAAGGCCACCTTGACGCAGATACTCGACACCGCCGCCAACTTCGTCAGCGTCAACAACCGCGAAGTCAAAAAAGTCCCGCTGCTGCGCGGCAAGAGTGTCTTCAATCTTTTCTTTGAAAACTCCACCCGCACCCGCACCACCTTCGAAATCGCCGCCACGCGGCTGTCGGCCGATGTCATCAACCTGGACATCGCGCGCTCATCGGCCTCCAAGGGCGAGTCGCTGCTCGACACCATCGCCAACCTGAGCGCCATGGCCGCCGATCTTTTTGTGGTGCGTCACAGCGAATCGGGCGCACCCTACCTGATTGCCCAGCACGTCGCACCGCATGTGCACGTCATCAATGCCGGCGACGGTCGCCACGCGCACCCCACGCAGGGCCTGCTCGACATGTACACCATCCGGCACTACAAGAAAGATTTCAGCAAGCTCACGGTCGCCATCGTCGGTGACGTGCTGCACTCGCGCGTGGCGCGTTCCGACATCCATGCACTCACCACGCTGGGCTGCCCCGAAGTGCGCGTGGTCGGCCCCAAGACCCTCGTGCCCGCCGACATGGCGCAGATGGGCGTGCGCGTCTGCAATACGCTCGAAGAAGGTATCAAGGACGCCGACGTAATCATCATGCTCAGGCTGCAGAACGAACGCATGTCCGGCGCGCTATTGCCCAGCAGCCAGGAGTTCTTCAAGAGCTTCGGCCTCACCACCGAAAAATTGAAACTGGCCAAGTCAGACGCCATTGTCATGCACCCGGGCCCCATCAACCGCGGTGTTGAAATTGATTCCGCCGTGGTCGACGGAACGCAAAGTGTGATCCTGCCGCAAGTGACTTTTGGTATCGCGGTCCGAATGGCGGTGATGAGCATCGTCGCTGGGAATGAAGCCTGAACGCGGAGAAAAAAAGAATGAAGATACTCATCAAGAACGGCCGCGTTATCGACCCGGCTTCCAAGTTCGACGAGATCTGCGACGTGGCAATTGCCGCGGGCCGTATCGTCTCGCTCAAAGGCACGCCTGCTGATTTCGCGGCCAACAAGACGATTGATGCCACGGGCTGCATCGTCGCCCCCGGTCTGATCGACTTGTCCGCCCGCTTGCGAGAACCTGGGCACGAGCACGAAGGCATGCTCGAAAGCGAACTGGCCGCGGCCGTCGCTGGCGGCGTGACCAGCCTTGTCTGCCCGCCTGATACCGATCCGGTGCTCGACGAGCCCGGCCTCGTTGAAATGCTCAAGTTCCGCGCTGAAAAGCTGCACCAGTCGCGCGTGTTCCCGCTGGGCGCGCTGACGCGTGCTCTCAAGGGTGAGACGCTGACCGAGATGGTCGAATTGACGGAATCGGGTTGCGTGGGCTTCAGCCAGGCAGAGGTGCCGCTGGCCAACACGCAAGTCATGATGCGCGCCCTGCAATACGCCTCGACCTTCGGCTACACCGTCTGGCTGCGCCCGCAGGAGATGTACCTGGGCAGCGGCGTCGCCGCCAGCGGCCCACTGGCCACACGCCTGGGCCTGAGCGGCGTATCGGTTGCCGCTGAGACCATTGCGCTGCACACCATCTTCGAACTGGTGCGGGCCACCGGCGCGCGCGTGCACCTGTGCCGCATCAGCAGCGCCGCGGGTGTGGCTCTGGTGGCCAAGGCCAAGGCAGAAGGCCTGGCCGTGACCTGCGATGTCAGCATCAACAGCCTGCACTTGACCGACGTGGACATCGGCTACTTCGACAGCCGGATGCGGCTGGACCCGCCGCTGCGCCAGCAGCGCGACCGCGACGCCATCCGCCAGGGACTGGCCGACGGTACTATCGACGCACTGGTGTCAGACCACACGCCCGTCGACGAAGACGCCAAAACCCTGCCCTTTGCCGAGGCTGAGCCCGGCGCCACGGGGCTTGAATTGCTGCTGGGCCTGGCCTGCAAATGGGGTACTGACAGCGATGTTGGTCTGCAGCGCGCGCTGGCAGTGCTCACGAGTGAACCCGCGCGAGTGCTGGGCAACGCGCTTGGCACGCTGCAGGCCAGCGCGGGGCAGCTCGTTAAAGGCGGCGTGGCCGATATCTGCGTGTTTGACCCCACCGGTGAATGGACAGTCGAGCCCGCCGCCTTGCGCAGCCAGGGCAAGCACACACCGTTCTCGGGTCACCAGATGCCTGCGCGTGTGCGCTGGACCATCGTAGGCGGGCAGCTGGCCTATGAAGCCCCCGAAGCCTCGCACTGAGGTGCCTGCTCATTTATGAAATGGCTTCACTTTTGCGGAACCTTGCTGCGCGCCGCCGTGCACGCCGTAACGGGGTTCTGGACCATCAAGACTGTTTTCCCCAAGCTGCCCCAGGCTGAGCAGGAGGCCCGCGTGCAGGCATGGGCCGGGGCCATGCTGCGCATTGTGGGCATTGAGCTGGTGGTCAACGGTACGCCGCCGGCAGGTGGCCCGGTGCTGCTGGTGGCCAACCATATTTCGTGGCTGGACATCCTGGTGATGCATGCCTCGCGGCACTGCCGTTTTGTCTCCAAAGCGGACGTGCGGGACTGGCCCTTTGTCCGTACGCTGTCCGACGGCGCAGGTTCGCTGTATATCGAGCGCGAGTCCCGGCGCGACGCCCATCGCGTCGTCACGCAAATGGCGGACCGCCTTCGCGCGGGCGACATCCTGGCGGTGTTTCCTGAAGGCACCACCGGCGACGGCATCACCCTCAAGCACTTTCACGCCAACCTCATCCAGGCGGCCATTGAAGCGTCTGTGCCGGTGCAGCCGGTGGCTCTGAAGTTCGTTGACGCCGCCAGCGGCGCGACCAGCTTTGCGCCCAGTTATGTGGATGACGAAACCTTGGTCGGATCAATCTGGCGGACCCTGACAGCGCCGCCGCTCAAGGCGGTCGTCACCTTTGGCCAGGCGCAGGCCCCGCAAGGCCAGACCCGGCGGGTGTGGGCACAGACGCTGCGCGAGGACATTGAGCGTCTGAGGCAGACGCAAGGACGCTGAAACGTCAGGCTGGTGTTATAGCCGGCGCCGCGCCAACTTCGCGCGGAAAGGTCACCACATGGTCGACCTCGGCACGTATGCCTATCCACTCGCCCAGCGCGTGGTTGTGGTGCGACGGCACATGCGCCATCACCGTCTCGCCAGTCTGCAGCTTGAGCGTATACAAAAACTCCGAGCCGCGAAACGCCTTGCGCACGATCTGCGCCTTCACCGGGGCGTTGTCATCATGCACGATGTCGTCGGCACGCAGCAGCACATCGCACAAGCCGCCGGCGTACGCCCCGGGCAGCGGGCACTCCAGCATGTCCGTCAGGTCACCGAGCGCGGTATGCACCACCACGTCGTCACCGTGTTGCTCGATATGGGCTTGTGCGAAGACCCCATGGCCGATGAAGTCAGCCACAAATCGGGTGGCAGGGCGGTGGTACAGCGCATAAGCCTCATCCCACTGGTGCAGTTTGCCCTGGTGCATTACGCCGATGCGGTCGCCGATGGCAAAAGCCTCCAGCTGGTCATGTGTGACGAACAGCGCTGTGGCGCCAGCCGCCTTCAGGATGCCGCGCACCTCGTGCGCCAGGCGCTCGCGCAGGTCCACGTCCAGGTTGGAAAAAGGCTCATCCAGCAGCAGCAGGCGTGGCTGCGGCGCCAGCGCGCGCGCCAGTGCCACGCGTTGCTGCTGGCCGCCTGAAAGCTCATGCGGAAAGCGCTTGTGCACATTGCCCAAGCCGACCAGCTCCAGCACGTCTCCGACGCGCTGCTTGCGCTGAGCGGGTGTTAGATGAGTGAGCCCGAAGGCCACGTTGTGCGCGGCATCCAGATGCGGAAACAGCGCGTAGTCCTGAAACACCATGCCAATGCGGCGGGATTCGGCCGGCACATGCAAGGCGGCGGTGCTCACCACATCCTTTGCCAGCGTAATGCTGCCGGCATTGGCCCGTTCAAGGCCAGCCACTGCGCGCAGCAAGGTGGTTTTGCCGCAACCTGAAGGCCCGATCAGAACGCCGATTTCCCCTGCCTGGAGGCTGAACGACACGCCGTCCACGGCGGGTTTTGAGCGGCCGGCGTAGTGCACGCCCAACTGGGAGATATCCAGAAACATGCAGACAATTGTAGATGCTTACAATTCTCATTTGCAGTGACTGACTGCAAAAGCGTGGCGAACGCAGGCGGGGGCAGGGCTCCTTCCCGCGAGAGGCCTTTTTGCTGAGGCTTTCCGGGGCTCCATGTTTCGCCGATATTTCCCTTCTGTTGTGCTGTTTTTGCTGGTTGGGCTGCTGACGCTGCCGGTGCTGGCCGTCGCCTTGTCCTGGCTGCAGTTCAACAGCGATGCGCAATCCATCCTGCTGCAGATGCTGCAGACCGTGTTGCCCGATTACACGCGCACATCACTGCTGCTGTGCCTGTGCGTGGCCTTTGGCGTGGCGGTGGTGGGAATGGCCACCGCCAGCATGGTCACGCTGTTTGATTTCCCCGGGCGCCGGGTGTTTGAGTGGGCCTTGCTGCTGCCGCTGGCCATGCCGGCCTATGTGCTGGCCTATGCGTATACCGACTTTCTCCAATACGCCGGCCCGCTGCAGACCTGGCTGCGTGCCAGCTTCGGCCTGCAGGGCCGGCTGCTGCCCGAGGTGCGCAGCCTGGGGGGTGCCGTACTGGTCTTCACCGTCGCGCTCTACCCCTATGTGTACCTGCTTGCGCGCACGGCCCTGTCTGAGCGCGCCGTGCACCTGATGGAAGCGGCGCGCCTGCTGGGCGCACCGCTGTCGCGCCGCATCCGCGGTGTAGCGCTGCCGCTGGCGCGGCCTGCCGTGGCCGCTGGTGTGGCGCTGGCGCTCATGGAAACACTGGCCGACTTCGGCGTCTCCAGCTATTTCGGCATCCAGACCTTCACCGCCGGCATCTACAAGGCGTGGCTCTCGATGGACAACCGCATCGCTGCGGCGCAGCTGGCGACCGTGCTGCTTTTCTTTGTCGCGCTGCTGCTGTGGATAGAGCACAGCGCGCAAAAGCGCATGCGCTTTGCCACCGGCCGCGGTGCACGCGCGGGCGCGCAAGACGCGGCCCCCGCGCAGTTGCGCGGCCTGCGCGCCGTTTCGGCCTGGCTCGTGTGCGCCGTGCCCATCGCGCTGGGCTTTGTGCTGCCGGTGCTCTTTATGCTGCGCCCGCTGGCGCTGGGCTGGGACAACCTGCTTTGGGACAAATTCATTGGCTGGACGCTCAGCAGCATTGGCCTCGCAGGCTTGAGCGCGCTGTTGGCCACCGCGCTTGCCTTGGGCTTGGCCTTTGCGGTGCGCCGGCAACCGGGCCTGCTCACCCGCGCTGCCGTGCACCTGGCGGGTCTGGGTTATGCCGTGCCCGGCGCGGTGATTGTGGTGGGCCTCTTGCTGCCTGTGAGCTGGCTGCAATCCGCCGCGCCGCAGACAAGCGCGGGCTACTGGGTCACCGCCACCATCCTCGGCGTGGTCTGGGCTTACCTGGTGCGCTTCAGCGCCGTGGCACTGCAAAGCCTGCAAAGCGGCTACTCGCGCATCCCGGCCAGCTTTGACGACAGCGCGCGCATGCTGGGCACCAGCGGTATGGGCATCCTCAGCCGCGTGCACTGGCCGCTGCTCAAGCGCTCGGTCGCGGCGGCCGGCTTGCTGGTGTTTGTCGATGTGATGAAAGAGCTGCCCGCCACGCTGGTGCTGCGGCCCTTCAACAGCGACACCCTGGCCGTGATCACCTACCAGCTCGCGCGCGACGAGCGGCTCGGTGAGGCCGCCTTGCCCGCGCTGGCGCTGGTGCTGGTGGGTTTGCTGCCCGTCGCGCTGCTCAGCCGCACACTGCGGTCTAAGTAAACGCAACCAGCCTGTCCCCGTCACCCGCACTCAGGCCTTGGCCTTGATGTAGCGGTATTCCTGTGTCGGGCCACCAAGCCGCAGGCTTCGGCGCGCACATCGTGCACATTGCCCAGCAGCTTGCAGAAGGAGGAAAAGGCTTCGCGACGTACTGCGCTTTTTCATCTTTGGTGTTGGCACCTCGCACCCCCTTGATGTCGAAAGAAAAACCGTTCTTGCCTTGGCTGGCCAGCGTGCTATGCAACTATGTTCCGGCCAGGAAGCCGTTGCGAATTTTGTTGCTTTCCTTCGCGCAATGGCGCGCTCTCGCAGCGCGGCACACAGCCCTGTAAGCATGAACCTACGCTCATCAAATACGGGGACCTACGGTGGGAGAAAAAGAACGAACTTATGGTGTGAATATGCCGCCCGGGAAGTAGCACGCAGCGAATAGGACATCAGTGCCACGGGCGAATTTATCAATTGACGTTCAGGAGGACACCATGAACAAAGACCGCGTGGAAGGCAACTGGCTTCAATTCAAAGGCAAGGTCAAAGAACAGTGGGGCAAGCTCACAGACGACGACCTTGATGTGATCGCCGGCAAACGCGACCAGTTGCTGGGCCGCATCCAGGAGCGCCACGGCCTCAGCAAGGATGAGGCTGAGAAGCAGGTCGCCGCCTGGAAGGACCGCAACCCGACCGATTTTTTTGAGCGTTATTGATCCGCCGTTGAGCGCTCCAGGGTCCATCCCCAACCAATCCATAACTCCAACTCATCCAAAGGAAAATCCATGAAAACCAAATTGCTGATGCTGACAGCCGTGATGTCTTGCGCTTTTGCCGGCCAGGCCCTGGCTATGACCAAAGAGGAACATAAAGCCCAGAGCGACCGCATCTCGGCCGACTACAAAGCCGGTCGCGACAAGTGCGCCACCTTGAAAGACAATGCCAAAGACATCTGCGTGGCCGAAGCCAAAGGCGCTGAAAAAGTCGCCAAGGCCGAACTGGAAGCCCAGTACAAGCCCAGCCCGCGCAACACCGAAAAGGTGGCTCTGGCCAAAGGCGATGCCGCCTACGACGCCGCCAAGGAAAAGTGCGACGACCTGAAAGGCAATGACAAGGACGTCTGCGTGAAAGATGCCAAAGCGGCCCACGTCAAAGCCAAGGAAGACGCCAAGGTCGCCAAGACCTCAGCCGACACCAGCAAGAACAAGACTGAAAAAGTGACCGAAGCCAGGAAGGACGCCAACGCCGAAAAGCGCGAGGCCGATTACAAGGCCGCCAAAGAGCGCTGCGATGCCCTCACCGGAACCGCCAAGGACAGCTGCCAGAACGATGCCAAGGCGAAGTACGGCATGAAGTAAGCTGCCCACCGGTTGGCCTCGGCAAGGCCTGTCGGAATGGCAACCCCAATCCCGGTCCTGCATTTGCAGCCCGGGATTTTTTATTCCTTGCTATCAAATGAATAGCTGCTTGCGCACGATGCGAATGATCTGTCGGCAATTTGTGCAAAAAATGGCACGAAGACCGCGAAAAGCCACCGACCGCAGGCCATGCGCCTGAGCCCGCGCGCGGCATTTTCCCTCAGCGGCCCCCGCGCTGCGCATCCCATCCTGCGCCCGTAAAATCGGGGCCTTTGGGATTCAGCGGCTGCCTTCATGGCGACTGCCCTGATCCCCATCAGTTCCAGCAAAGGTACGCATGATTGTTCAGGATGGTTTGCCCGCTCGCGAACGCTTGCGTGCGTTGCTGGTCATCGTTCTCGGTATTGTCATGGCGGTGCTCGACGGGACCATCGTCAACCTGGCGCTGCCGGACATCGCCCGAGAACTGAACGCCGCGCCCGCCCAGTCCATCTGGGTCGTCAACGCCTACCAGGTCGCCACGCTGGCGCTCTTGCTGCCGCTGGCCACATTAGGCGACATCATCGGTTACCGTCGCGTTTACCTGGCGGGCATGGCCGTGTTCACGCTGGCCTCGCTGCTCTGTGCGCTGGCTGATTCATTGACCACACTGGCGCTGGCCCGCGTGCTGCAGGGCTTGGGCGCGGCTGGCCTCATGAGCGTCAACACCGCGCTGGTTCGGCTCATCTACCCCAAACACCTGCTCGGCCGCGGCATCGCCATTAACTCGCTGGTGGTGGCCACCGCCTCGGTGGCCGGCCCGTCGATTGCGGCCGGCATTCTTTCCGTCGGTTCGTGGCCGTGGCTGTTTGCGCTCAATGTGCCATTCGGCCTGATGTCGTTGTGGTGGGGTCGAAAGGCCCTGCCCGAGAACACCGCCAAGGCAGAGAGCCTCAAGCTCTCACTGGTCGATGTGGTGCTCAACGCCCTGATGTTCGGCCTGGTGTTCCTGGGCGTAGACGGCCTGGGTGTACGTGTGGAAGCTGTGCCGGGTGCTGCATCATCCTTGTGGCTGCCGCTGGCCGAGCTGGCCGCCGGAATCGTCATCGGCGTGATCTACGTGCGCCGCCAGCTGGCCATGCCCGTGCCGCTATTCCCGCTTGATTTGCTGCGCATTCCCGTGTTCGCGCTGTCCATGGGCACGTCGATAGGCGCCTTCTGCGCGCAGACGCTGGCCTATATCTGTCTGCCCTTTTTGCTGCTGGGCAGCTACGGCTTCAGCCACCTCGAGGCGGGCTTGCTGCTCACCGCCTGGCCGCTGGCGATTGTGGTGACTTCGCCGCTGGTGGGCCGGCTCATAGGGCGCTATCCAGGCGGCCTGCTGGGCGGCGTTGGCATGGCCATGCTCTGCCTGGGGTTGGTGTTGCTGGCCGTGTTGCCCGTGCATCCGGCGCAGGCCGACATCGTCTGGCGCATGGCGCTGTGCGGCATCGGCTACGGCCTCTTTCAGTCACCCAACAACCACACCATCATCACCTCGGCGCCCGCACACCGCAGCGGCGGCGCCAGCGGCATGCTGGGCACGGCGCGTTTGACGGGACAGACATTGGGCGCGGTTTTGCTGGCGATGATTTTTGCCGTGTCCAGTCCCGGCGAAGGCGGTCAGGGTCCCTTGATTGCCCTTTGGCTGGCCGCTGCCTTTGCCGCCACGGCCGGTGTTTGCAGCGCCTTGCGCATGACGCAGGCAGCACGAACCAAAACTCAGACGGATTAAACGACGGGCGCCTGCAGGCCCGCCGCCCGGTGCACCTCGACGCGGATTTCTTCGGTAAGTTTTGCCTTGAGATCCGTGAAAACCGGGGTCGTCTTTACCGAGTAATGCCGTGGATGCTCCAGGGGCACCGCAATGTCGCACTTGATGCGGCCCGGTCTTGCGCTCATGACGACCACGCGGCTGCCCATAAAGATGGCCTCATCGATGTCATGCGTCACGAACAGCACGGTTTTCTGCTCGGCCTCCCAGATGCCTTGCAGCAGCTCCTGCATCAGCTCGCGCGTCTGATGGTCGAGTGCGCCGAAGGGCTCGTCCATCAGCAGGATGCGCGGGTTGTTGGCAAGGGCACGAGCGAGTGCTGTGCGTTGTTGCATGCCGCCCGAGAGCTGCTTGGGGAAATGGTTCTCAAATCCCTGCAGTCCGACCTTCTTGATGAATTGGTGCGCGATATCGTGCTGCTTTTCCAGTGGCATGCCTTTTTCCCGCAGGCCAAAGCAGACGTTTTGCAAAATCGTGAGCCACGGAAAGAGCGTGTAGCTCTGGAACACCATGCCGCGGTCCGCGCCAGGGCCCGCTATGGGTTTGCCGTCCAGCACGATGGTGCCGCTTGTGGGGATGTCCAGCCCGGCGACCATGCGCAGCAGGGTGGACTTGCCGCAGCCTGAAGGGCCGAGGATGGTGATGAAGTCGTTCTCGGCAACCGCCAGATCAGTTGCTTGCAGCGCGACGGTGCCGGGGCCCTTGTTGGCGGCAAAGGTTTTCGACAGCTGGTTGACGGTCAGGATCGATGTGGAGGAAGAAGTCATCGGCCTAACTGAGCCCACGGGAAAAGTTTTCTATTGAGCGCTTTAAATACCAGGTCGGTGACCAGGCCGAATACACCAATGACGATAATGCCGAAGATGATCTGGTCTGTCGCCAGCAGTGCCTGGCTGTCAGTGATCATGTGGCCGATGCCGCTGGACGCGCCTATCAGCTCCGCGACGATCACATAGGTCCAGGCCCAGCCCAGTACCATGCGCAAGGTCTCGGCAATCTCGGGCGCTGCACTGGGCAGCAGCACGCGCACCACGATGCCGCGGTCGGCCGCGCCCAACGTGTAGGCCGCCTCGACCAGGTCGCGCCGGGTATTGCCGACGCTCACGGCAATCATCAACACCAGTTGAAAGAAGGAGCCGATAAAAATCACGGCGAGCTTCTGTGCCTCTCCGATACCTGCCCAGAGGATGAGCAGCGGAATAAACGCAGAGGCGGGCAGGTAACGCGCAAAGCTCACAAAGGGTTCAAAGAACGCTTCAACCGGTTTGTAGGCGCCCATCATCACCCCCAGCGGAACGGCCAGCAAGGCGGCAATCGCAAAGCCGCCCAGTACCCGCCAGACCGTCATGCCAATGTCCTTGGCGAAACCCTGGTTGGCCAGCAGGTCGTAACCTGACTTAACCATGGTGATGGGGTCGGCCAGAAATGTCTTGGAGACATAGCCGCCCAGCGTGAAGATGGCCCACACCACGAAGAAGAGAACGAAGAAACTCACACCCAGCGCGATGCGCGCGCCGGGCGAGACGGGTTGTAGTGGCCGCATGCTTTCGCGTGCTTACTTGAGAAAACGCGTGTCGGCGAGCTTGCTCATATCAGGCAGCGCCTTGATGATGCCGGCTTCCAGCAGCAGGTCAGCCGCTTCCTTGCTGAAGGCGGCATGTTCGCCGGCAAAGAATTTCTGGTTGGCCGCGCGGTCTTGCCAGCGCAGGTATTTGGACGAGGCCTCAAAGGCTTCGCCGGTCTGCTTCACGTCGGCGCCCATGATTTCGAAGCTCTTTTTCGGTTCTTTCTGGATCATCTCGACGGCCTCAAAGTAGCTGTCGGCCAGGGCCTTGGCAGCCTTGGGGTTTTCAGACAGGAACTTGGGCGTGCAACCGAAGGTGTCCATCACCATGGGGTAGTCAAGTGTGGTGGCGAGGATCTTGCCGGCCTCTGGCTTGGCGCGCACTGCGCCCAGGTAGGGCTCGTAAGTCATCGCGGCATCCACGCCGTCGGTGCCGGCAATCATGGCGTTTGCCGCGGCCTGCGGCTCAAGGTTGACTACCTTCACGTCCTTGGTGCTCATGCCGTTTTTCTTCAGCATCCACGCCAGGGCGAAATAGGGCGAGGTGCCGGGCGCGCTGGCGGCCACGGTTTTGCCTTTGAGGTCAGTGATTTTGGTGATGGCGGGCTTGACCACCATGCCGTCTGCGCCGTAGCTCTTGTCGAGCTGGAAGATCTGCGTGGTGGCCACACCGTTGGCGTTCCACACCACCCAGGTCTCGACTGTGGTGGCGGCGCACTGCACGTCACCTGAAGCAATCGCCAGGTGGCGGTCTTTTTGTGGAATCTTTTTGATCGACACATCAAGCCCGTTCTTCTTGAAGATGCCGGCTTCTTTGGCCAGGGTCAGCGGGGCAAAACCTGTCCAGCCGGAGATACCGACGGCGACTTTGGTTTCTTGCGCGTGGGCGCTGCCCATGGCGAGAGCTGCGACGCCGGCCAGCATCGAAAGGGCGAGTTGTTTCTTCATGAAGTTGCTCCTGTTGGGGGTATCGACTGAGGTATTGCTAATGTATGCAGGCTTCATGCCAGCCGCAAGGCGGTCAACTCGGTGATTTGGGCTTCTCCGGCCAGGCCAATACGTCCACCCGCTACCAATTGGTGCACCTTCTCCATGTCGGGTGCAAGGCTGCGGTCATGCATCATGGCCGGAGAGGCTTGGCGCACCAGTTGCAGCACGCCTTCCAGCACAGCGGAGCTCTTGAGCGGGCGCAAGAATTCAATGCCCTGCGCGGCGGCCAACAGTTCGATGGCGACGATGTATTCGGTATTGCGCAACATGGGCTGAAGCCGGCGCGCCGCGAAGGTGGCCATGCTCACATGGTCTTCCTGGTTGGCCGAGGTCGGCAGGCTGTCGACGCTGGCGGGGTGGGCCAGTGATTTGTTTTCAGAGGCCAGCGCGGCGGCTGTGACATGCACGATCATGAAGCCAGAGTTGAGGCCCGGCTCGGGTGTGAGGAAGGCCGGCAAGCGCGAGGCCACGGTATCGACCAGCATGGCGATGCGGCGCTCGGTAATCGCGCCGATTTCGGCAATGGCAACGGCCAGTGCGTCGCAAGCCAGCGCAACCGGTTCTGCGTGGAAGTTTCCCCCTGAGAGCAGCGTTGCGTCATCGGCAAACACCAGCGGGTTGTCGGTCACGGCGTTGGCTTCGCGCATCAGCACCTGCGTGGCATAACGCATCTGGTCCAGGCAGGCGCCCATCACCTGCGGCTGGCAGCGCAGGCAGTAAGGGTCTTGCACGCGGTCGTCGCCCTCAAGGTGCGAGCGGCGGATCTCGCTGCCCACCATGATGGCGCGGTAGGCGGCGGCGCAGTCGATCTGGCCCGGCTGGCCGCGCACCGCGTGAATGCGCGGATCAAACGGTCCGTCGCTGCCGCGGGCGGCGTCCAGTGTGACAGCGCCCGAGATCACGGCGGCTTCAAACAGTCGGTCGGTGGCGAGCAGCGCATCCAGCGCCAGCGCGGTCGAGACCTGCGTGCCGTTGATCAGTGCCAGGCCTTCCTTGGCCGACAGCTTGACCGGCGTGATGGCGGCTTGCTTGAGTGCCTCAGCTGCGGCGATGCGCTGGCCCTGATAGAAGACTTCGCCTTCGCCAATCAGCGGCAGGCACAGGTGAGCCAGTGGCGCGAGGTCGCCCGAAGCGCCGACCGAGCCCTGGCAAGGGATCACGGGTGTGAGGCCCTTGTTGTAGAGCGCCATCAGGGTGTCGATGACGACCTCACGCACACCTGAGAAGCCGCGCGCCAGGCTCGCGGCCTTGAGCAGCAGCACCAGGCGCACCACGCGTTCGGGCATGGGCTCGCCCACACCCACGGCATGTGAGCGCAGCAGGTTGAGCTGCAGTGTTTCAAGATCAGCCTGAGCGATGCGCTGGTTGGCCAGCTTGCCGAAGCCGGTGTTGACGCCGTAGACAGCGTCGCCGCCCTGCGCGGCCTTTTGCACCAGCGCGGCGCTGGCGCGAATGCCTGTCGTGGCGGCTGGATCAATGGCAAGCAGCGGGCGGCTGGTATGGATATCCCGCAGCTGTGCCAGCGTCAGCAGGCCGGGTTGGATGGTGATCTTCATGGTGTTGTATCTGGAAAAGGAGGAGGTTGCGGTGTCATAGGTGCCTGGCGGCGCTATGGATATGACTACCGCTATCGCGCATCTGTTCAGTCGCCCAGCATGGGCAGGTTCAGCCCGTTGTCTTTGGCGCATTGTTTGGCGATGTCATAGCCTGCATCGGCATGACGCATCACACCGGTGGCCGGGTCATTGAACAGCACGCGGCTTAATTTTTCGAAGGCCTCGGCAGTGCCGTCGCACACGATGACCACGCCCGAGTGCTGCGAATAGCCCATGCCGACACCGCCGCCATGGTGCAGGCTGACCCAGGTCGCTCCGCTGGCGGTGTTGAGGAGCGCGTTTAGCAACGGCCAGTCGCTCACGGCATCGCTGCCGTCTTTCATGGCCTCGGTCTCGCGGTTGGGCGAGGCGACGGAGCCGCTGTCCAGGTGGTCGCGGCCGATCACGATGGGGCCTTTGAGCTCACCGTTTTTCACCATCTCGTTAAAGGCCAGGCCCGCCAGGTGGCGCTCGCCCAGTCCTATCCAGCAGATGCGCGCCGGCAGGCCCTGAAAAGCGATGCGCTCTTCGGCCATGTCCAGCCAGCGGTGCAGGTGTTTGTTGTTGGGGAAGAGCTCTTTCATCTTCGCGTCGGTTTTCTGGATGTCCTCCGGGTCGCCTGAGAGTGCCACCCAACGGAAGGGGCCGACCCCACGGCAGAACAGCGGGCGAATGTAGGCGGGCACAAAGCCGGGGTAGTCAAAGGCGTTGTCGACGCCGAAATCCTTGGCAACCTGGCGCAGGTTGTTGCCGTAGTCCACCGTGGGAATGCCCATTTCGTGGAAGGCCAGCATGGCTTTGACGTGCGCCACGCAGGATTCGCCGGCGGCTTTTGTCAGTGCGGCATGCTGCGCAGGGTCTTTTTGCGCGGCGCGCCATTGCGCCACCGTCCAGCCGGCGGGCAAGTAACCATTGATGATGTCGTGGGCCGAGGTCTGGTCGGTGACGATGTCGGGGCGAATGCCGCCCGCCTTGGCGCGCTTGACCAGCTCGGGAACAATTTCGGCCGCATTACCGCACAGGGCGATGGAAACGGCCTCCTTGCGTGAGGTGTGGTACCTGATCATCTCCAGCGCTTCGTCAAGGTCTTTGGCCTGCTTGTCGACATAACGTGTGCGCAGCCGGAAGTCGATGCTGGACTGCTGGCACTCGATGTTGAGCGAGCAGGCGCCGGCAAAGGTAGCAGCCAGCGGCTGCGCGCCACCCATGCCGCCCAGGCCGGCAGTCAGCACCCAACGGCCGGCCAGGTCGCCGTTGAAATGCTGGCGGCCCGCTTCCACAAAGGTTTCATACGTGCCTTGCACGATGCCCTGGGTGCCGATGTAGATCCAGCTGCCGGCCGTCATCTGGCCGTACATCATCAGGCCCGCGCGGTCCAGTTCGTTGAAATGCTCCCAGGTCGCCCACTTGGGTACCAGGTTGGAATTGGCGATCAGCACGCGCGGCGCGCCCGTGTGGGTGCGGAACACGCCAACCGGCTTGCCCGACTGCACCAGCAGGGTTTCGTCGGCTTTGAGTTTGCGCAGGGAATCAAGGATGGCGTCAAAGGCCGGCCAGTTGCGGGCCGCCTTGCCGATGCCGCCGTATACCACCAGCTCGTCGGGGTTTTCGGCGACTTCCGGGTCCAGGTTGTTCTGGATCATGCGGTAGGCCGCCTCGATTTGCCAGTTGGCGCAGGTAAGGGTGCTGCCGCGGGGCGCACGCACGGGGCGGGCCTTGCTATCCAGAAAAGGGGTTTGGGAAAGATCGGACATGAGATTGCTCCGGAGAAGACGGGATAACAGGGGAATTTCACAGCGCCAGAAAAAGGAATCAACCAGGAATCAACCGGCGATGGGATAAATCGTAGTTGTCTATACAACTTGTGTCAACTGCGGTAATCTATGGTTTGTGCGCAAAAGCCGGCCCGGCAACCCTGACTGGCCGATGAAGGGTCGGACTTTTGCGGTGACAATGTTTTTTTACACACGCGAGCATTCCGCTGAACCATGGCCACCACACCACTGCCTGCCTACGGTCAGGTCAAGGCATTCATCAAAAAACGCATCAGCACCGGCACCTGGAAGCCCGGCGACCCGGTGCCCAGCGAAGCTGTACTGATGGAGCAGTTCGGCGTGAGCCGCATGACGGTCAACCGGGCGCTGCGCGAGTTGATGGGCGAGGGCATGGTTACGCGCATCCAGGGCTCCGGCACTTTTGTGGCGGAGCTGCACCGCATTTCTTCCACCCTGACCATTCGTGACATTCACGAGGAGGTTGTCGAACGCGGGCATGTGCATACCTCGCGCGTGCTGCTCGCTGAATCTGAAAAAGCCAGCGCCGACCTGGCGCGCACCCTGGGCCTGCGGGCGGGCGGGCGGGTGTTTCACACCATATTGATTCACCTGGAGAATGGCGTGCCGATTCAGTATGAAGACCGCTATGTGAACCCGGCAGCGGCACCCGACTATTTAAAGACCGACTTCACCCAGACCACACCCACCCATCATTTGCTGGAACAGGCGCCGCTCACCGAGGCCAGCTATTCCATTGAGGCCTGCCTGCCCTCGGCGTTGGAGGCCAAACACCTGGACATCAAGCCGGCAGAGGCGTGCCTCGCCATGATGCGGCGGACCGTGAGCGGCAGCAACATCGCCAGTGTGGCGCGCCTGGTGTACCCGGGATCGCGCTACAGCTTTGCGGGAAAGTTTCAGGCGTGACATCTTCGAATGGTTCCGGCTGGAACGTCGTGCGGCTGGCCGACATTGCGGCGACGCCGTGGCGCAATGGCGGCGGTGTGACGCGCGAGCTGGCCATGTGGCCCAATGCGGGTGACTGGGTCTGGCGCATGTCGGTGGCCGATGTGGACAAGAGCGGGCCTTTTTCGAAGTTCGATGGCATCGAGCGATGGTTTGCGGTGCTCGAAGGCGCGGGCGTGCAGCTGGATGTGGCGGGTGTTCCGCACCGTGTGACGGCCGAGGATGCTCCGCTCTTCTTTGATGGGGCTGCTATAACGAATTGCGAGTTGATAGACGGCAAGACGCGGGATTTCAACCTGATGGTGCGCCGTGGGAGCGAGCTATCCCGCATGGTTCGAGTGGCCGGGCGTTTCTCGGAAACGTTACGTGCTATGAAAATGATAGCTGTCTACGCTCATCAATTGGGCGCTACCGTGCTATTTGATGAAGAAGTTTTGCAGCTGGAGCCCGCCAGCCTGGCCTGGCGCACGGTGACGGGCAGTGCGGCGGTGCGAATTTCCGCACAGCACGCCCTCTGGATGGAGATCCCCGCATGAGCCTGAAACTCTGGACAAACTGCCGCGTGGCCACGCTGCAAGCCGGTGCTGCGCAGGCTTATGGTTTGATAGAAGACGCTGCATTGGTGGTGGACGGCGAATCCCTTGCGTGGGTTGGCCCGCGTGCCGATGTGCCCCCAGATCTTCTGGCTCGCTGCACCACGCAGCACGATGCCGACGGTGCATTGATCACGCCCGGCCTTATCGATTGCCACACCCACCTCGTTTATGGCGGCGACCGCGCCCATGAATTTGAGTTGCGGCTCAACGGCGCGACCTATGAAGAGATTGCTCGCGCCGGCGGCGGCATCGCCTCTACCGTGAAAGCGACCCGGGCTGCCACTGCGCAGCAGCTGCAAGCGCAGAGCGCAGCCAGGCTGCAGCGCCTGATCGCCGAAGGCGTGACCACACTCGAGATCAAGTCCGGCTACGGCCTGGCGTTGGAGCACGAACGCAAGACGCTGTCAGTGGCGCGCGCGCTGGGCCGGACCCATGCGGTGGATGTTCGCACCACTTTCCTGGGTGCACATGCGGTGCCGGCTGAATTTGCCGGCCGCACAGACGCCTATGTCGACGCCGTACTGGAAATGCTGCCAGTGCTGCATGCCGAAGGACTGGTTGATGCGGTCGACGCGTTTTGCGAGCGCATTGCTTTCAGCCCCGCGCAGACCGAGCGGGTCTTTGCCGCGGCCAAGGCCCTGGGCGTTCCTGTCAAGCTGCATGCCGAGCAGCTCAGCGACAGTGGTGGCGCGCAGCTGGCGGCGCACTATGGCGCGCTCAGCTGCGATCACCTGGAATGGTTGTCGGCCGAGGGCGCGCAGGCGATGGCAGCGGCTGGTTCGGTGGCAGTGCTGCTGCCCGGCGCGTTTTACTTTCTACGTGAAACCAAGCTGCCGCCCGTGCCTTTGCTGCGTGAGCACGGCATACCGATGGCGATCTCTACCGACTGCAACCCGGGCAGCTCGCCTTGCACCTCTTTGCTGCTGATGCTCAACATGGCGTGCACGCTGTTCCGCCTGACGCCTGAAGAAGCATTGGCCGGCGTCACACGCCATGCGGCTACTGCACTGGGCCTGCGTGACCGCGGCGTGCTGGCCGCCGGCATGCGGGCTGATTTTGTACTGTGGGGCGTTGAGCGGCCGGCGGAGCTGAGCTACGCCTTTGGTGCGAACCCGCGCCTTCAAACAGTTTTCAAGGGACAGGTCTTATGAACGAACGCTCGAGCGAAGTTTTTACATTGCACCAGGGTATGGTTCCCCTGCTGGTCAGCATGCCGCACATCGGCACCGAGATACCGGCCGAACTCAAGGGCGCCTACACCGATGAAGCCCTCCGGGTCGAGGACACCGACTGGCATCTGCATCTGCTTTACAACTTTCTGCCGGCGCTGGGCGCCAGCGTGTTGCGGCCGCGTTATTCGCGTTATGTGATTGATCTGAACCGCCCGCCCGACGATGCGCCCATGTACCCCGGTGCATCCAACACCGAGCTGTGCCCCACGCGGTTTTTCAACGGTGCGTCGCTCTACAAACCTGGCTATGAGCCAGCGCCCGCTGAACGCGCGCGCCGTCGCGAGGCCTTCTGGCAGCCCTACCATTCGGCGCTGGCCGGTGAGCTGGCGCGGCTGAAAGCCCAGCACGGCTTTGCCTTGTTGTGGGATGCGCACAGCATCCGTTCGCAAATTCCCTGGCTGTTTGAAGGCAAGCTGCCTGACCTCAACATCGGCACGGCGAGCGGCGCGAGTGCGAACGCAGCCATCACCGATGCGGTGGTGAAAGCCTGCGCCACGGCGCCCCGCATCACCACCGCCGTTAACGGCCGCTTCAAGGGTGGCTACATCACGCGCCACTATGGCCAGCCGGCCAGCGATGTGCATGCCGTGCAGCTTGAGATGTGCCAGAGCCTCTATATGCAGGAAGTGCCTCCCTACGCGTACGACGAAATTCTGGCATCAAAAGTTCAGCCCTTGTTAGAGAAAATGGTCTCCAGCGCGCTGCTGGCATGCGTGAGCGGCTATGAAAAGTGAAGCAAGGCGTTTTTTCGCCGAAGCAGCCTGGGTGAAAGGTGCGTGGTCCAAAGACGTTTTACTGACGGTCGCCGGCAACGGCACCTGGCAAAGCGTGGAGCCCGGGGCTACGGCGCAGCAGCAGGAAGGCGCCACGCGTCTGTCTGGCCCGGTCCTGCCTGGTCTGGTCAACGCGCACAGCCATGCCTTTCAGCGCGCGATGGCGGGCCTGACGGAGCGCCGCAGCGCGGGCGCCCATGCATCCGACGATTTCTGGAGCTGGCGCGACCGCATGTATACCGCAGCCAACCGCATCACGCCCGAACAGCTCGAAGCGATTGCAAGCCAGCTCTATGCCGAGCTGCTGGCCGGCGGCTATACCCAGGTCTGTGACTTCCATTACCTGCATAACGACGTCAGCGGAACGCCCTATGCCAACCCAATTGAGATGTCGCTGGCGCTGGTGCGCGCCGCGCAACGCACGGGTATTGGCCTCACTTTGCTGCCCACGCTCTACATGCGTTCGGGCTTCAAGGCTAGCGGCCTGCGTGAAGACCAGCGCCGGTTTTCATCCACGCCCGAGAGCGTGATGCGCATGGTCGAAGACATCCAGCGCCAGACAAAGGGCGATGCGCGCATCAATGCGGGTGTGGCTGTTCACTCATTGCGTGCCGCCAGCCCGGCCGCGCTGCACGAGCTCACAGGCGCGGCCAAAGCAGCGGGTCTTCCGGTGCACATCCATATCGCCGAGCAGACGCAGGAAGTTGAAGACTGCATGGAGCACACCGGCCAGCGCCCGATTGAATGGCTACTCAACAACGCCGATGTCGATGCCTGCTGGAACCTGGTGCACGCCACCCATGCCACGCCGGCCGAGCTGCAAGGCGTGCAAGGCAAGGGCGCATCCATCGTGATCTGCCCGGCGACTGAAGCAAATCTGGGCGACGGCGTGTTTGATTTGCCGGCCTACGCAGCGGCAGGCGGCAAGTGGTCCATAGGCTCCGACAGCCACGTCACCCGCAGCTGGCCCGAAGAGCTGCGCCTGCTCGAATATTCGCAACGCCTCACGCTGCGCCAGCGCAACATTGCCGCCCGCATCCTGGGCCACGAGAGCAGCGCGGCCGGCTTGTTCGAAGCCGCACTGGCGGGCGGTTTCCCCGCAACTGGCCTGATGCAGGGTGGTTTCGCGCCCGGGCATCGGGCGGACTTCATGACGCTGGATCCCGGTTCGCCCGCGTTGCTGGGTGTGCCGGTTCACCATCTGCTGGATGCGCTGGTGTTTTCGAGCCCAGGCGGAGTGGTTGGCGAGGTATTTGTAGCCGGGGAGCGTGTACTGGCCAGCGGGCCAGGTGCAGAGAAAAGGCGGCAGCTCGCAGAAAACTTCAGCCAGACCATGCGCGAACTATGGCGTTGAAAGGCCAAAGGTCGCCAAGTGCACCGTTATGTGCGAAATAGCGTTCCGGGCCAATAGTGACGGGCGCAAGCAGCTATTAAAACAGGAGCATGTGGTACCAACAGGAATCGATTTCCCTCTGAAAACTGAGTAATATGGGAAATGTGCCCCCAAAGGTGCCCCCAAGCCAAAAACAGGGAATTTCAGATGAAATTGACGGATTCAAAGGTAAGGACTTTAGCAAAGCCAGGACGTTACTTCGATGGCGCGGGGCTTTATCTCGAAGTGACGGCAAGCGGAGGTAAGTACTGGCGCCTCAAATACAGGTTTTCAGGTAAGGAAAAGCGTCTTGCTTTTGGTGTTTATCCAGTTGTCTCTTTGCGGCAGGCTAGGGAGCTTTCGCTGGAGGCGCGGCGGCAACTGCATTCCGGTGTCGATCCAGGGGCCGCAAAGAAGCTGGCAAAGATACAAGCAGTCAGCGAAGCAGTGAACACCCTCGAGGCATGTGCCAGAGATTGGATGAAGCATCAGTCAGCTCGTTGGGCTGAGGTGACAACCCAGAGAATTGCCTCTTCATTTGAACTCAACATATTTCCGTCCCTGGGAGCGCGGCCAATCGCGAGCATCAGACCAGGGGAAATCAGGGGGGCTGTTCAGGTTATCGAAGTTCGGGGCGCGGGGGATCAAGCTAGTCGCGTACTGCAACGTGTGAAATCTGTCTTCAGATGGGCGCTGACCCACGGTCGCTTGGAGTCAAATCCGATGGTTGATCTAGTCGTGGCGGAGATATTAAGACCACGCGAGGCTGTCCACCGCGCCGCATTGCCTGAGAAGGAATTACCGAGATTTTTAAAGCAACTCAATCAGTATGATGGCGACCCTCATACAGTCCACGCACTAAAGCTGTTGATGCTTACCGCTGTGCGGCCCGGTGAAGTGCGGGGTGCGCGCTGGGCAGAAGTGGACTTCGAGCTGGCGCTTTGGACTATCCCGGCTGAGCGCATGAAGATGGGCGTAGAACATAAGGTCCCTCTTTCCATACAAGCTGTCGCGGTTCTTGACGACATGAAGTCGTTAAGCGGTAGTGGTGAATTGATTTTCCCCAGCCCTGTCTACCCTAGTAAACCCCTTAGTGAGAACACTTTTAACTCGGCGCTGGCCCGCATGGGATATAAAAATATTGCAACAGCCCATGGCTTCCGCGCATTGTTTTCTACGATGGCGAACGAAGCAGGCTGGAATGCAGACGCTATTGAGCGGCAGCTTGCGCACAAAGAATTAAATGTTGTACGTGCTGCATATCACCGCGCCACTTATCTGCCGGAGCGTGTCAAGTTGATGAAATGGTGGGCAGACCGTTTGGATACCGCGGGCCTGAGTGCGGTGCGCTGAGACGCAGGACTCATAATCCTTTGGTCGAGTGTTCAAGTCACTCACGCCCTACCATTCCTTTAAGCCTTTCGGCGGAAGTGACTACTTGCGTACGACAGCCAGACTGGTATTCAGTTGCCACTTCTTTGCCGTTTTTACCGTGGAAGGGTATGGCGATGAAGAAGATGACGATGCAAATGATGACGGCTGCGTGGGATAAGTTCCACCGTAGTCGTCCATCAAGTGGGATCGAACTGATTGGGGATCGTCCCAAACGGCTGAGTGAGTGGACTCAGGACGAACTTGCGGAGTTCGTTGAGCGTGTGACGGCCGGCGACCTCACGTTTAGACAATATGCCTAAGAGGAATACGTTCGCGTTGGAGATGCGCTGGCGCTGCACTGCTTCATGGATCCCGCTGTCTTGGCTTTGAAGAAAAAGGGTCGATTGAGCGAATTAAAGCAACTGAGATAAAAACTACCTTACTTCTCACGGCTCGAAACTTTTCTTAGCTATGTATCAGTCGTACTGACAGATATTGATACTGGGAAGCTGAACTGCATAAAGGATAAAAGCGATTCTCTGCAAAGTTATGTGCAGCCGAAACAGTTCTTGTCTTATGCGATCAACAGCCGATTCTCAGTTTATCCGCCTCAGACGTCGAGCCCGAAGAGGGCACTCGTTGGCTTAGAAATTTTGCCGCTGACAGTGCGTCACTTGGTGGAAACGTGCGAACTTTGGAAGCCTGTTGACCAAGGCGGAACCGTTGTCCCCGGTAGCAAGTCGACGGAGCCAGACCTGGAGTCGCACTTTAATCGCCTTGGTCACAAACCCAGCAAAAGTAAAACTATGGCGTCATATTGCCGGCCTTCTACTGCTCACTTCGGGCGACCCAGCAAGGAATTCGGCCGCTAGGCCGCATAGTTGACCCCAGCAGAGACGCGCCAAAAGTATCAAACACTTTTGACGGTCCGGTGAAATATCTCTTAAGCTTTTCATTTGATGATCGCTAACGCACCATGTGGCCTCTCTAAGGTTTACATACGTTAGGAAGCATCATGGCAAAAAAAGAGGACTCCAGAAATCTCAGACTGTTGCGGGAAGATCAGATTCTCGAATTGATAGCTTCACTGAAGTCAGGGTGATTAGGAGGGCGCAATTGGACGCACACCTACGCAGATGTCTTTTACGACGTGCTCCGTAGAGGAACCTGCGCTCAGGGGCGCCCATCACCATCGCTACAACTCCATGGATGGTGTCTGAATTGGTGAGCTGTTCCACTCCTGTCTGGTAGGCACGACAAAGCATGTCATTGCGATAGTTATACCTCGCTGCTTGTGCTGCCCTTTGTAAGTTTTCCATTTCGTCCAGGCGTTCCATCTATCCTGGAAATCTAGGCGACAGCACTCCGTGAATTGCCAACATCGAGATCACTGGCGGTGGGAATTACGGCCTTAGGTAGCGCCTCATTTCTAACTCCAAACGGAATGAGCACCGATGGTGTCGTCGAAGCGGTTCCCTCAAGATGAGATATTTGGTCATCAAAGAAAATGTGAGGCCGCAACACATCTAAGACTCGCTTCTTCTCAATTCCTCCCATCAAAAACAACTCTGCGGCATCAAATCCCCACTCGCGTAAAGTAGTGACCATGCGCTCATTCGCCGGAGCGTTTCGAGCGGTCACTATGGCAACTCGAAGCGCCGGCATGTACGAAGGCTCTTCGAGCGACCGCTTCGCTTCGAGTTTTTGAAAAAAGCCAATCTTCGTAAAAAGATCCTTTAGAGGACCTGGGTCATGCGGTGTCGTGGCATGCGTCACCTCATGATCATGAAAATCTTCTAACTTATTCGCTTTCGCATAAACCCGCTCGGCTTCGTCGTTCGCGAGAACACCGTCGAAGTCGAATGCAACCCTGAGTTCATGGTCAGTTTCATCATCTTCTGATTTTGTTGGCATTACAAGACCGGCGGGAAACCCACGTAGGATGGCGTCTACCACGTCTCCGCGATTCGCACTTAAGAAAAGAGATGCATTGAATGCCCCTATGTAGAGGTGTGGCGATTGACCTGAAAGAAATGCTCCGCGGCTTATCGAGAGGCCGTAGTGTTGGCAGGAGCGGAAAAATCTTCGCCCGGTGTCAGGACTGTTGCGAGACAGGACAACTACTTCTACAGGTTGTTGCTCGGGATAAAGTTCGTTGAGTCGCAGCAAACGACGGACAAACGGAAATGCGACGCCACGGCTGAATGGAGCATCAAGTCTTTCTAGCTGATATCTACGATACGCCTCGATACCATGCGTGTCGAAGACTGAGTTAGCCTCATCCATATCGAACACCGCTCGACTCGATACAGCGACAACAAGTTTTTTCTCGATCGGATAAGCCATGAGCTTTATGCAAAAAGGCCGGTGGCGAGATCAGGCAGCGGCAAGGGTGACTTGATGCACCATTCCGGGTGTAGCAAAAACGATGAGTCCAGTGGGGGTACCTGTAATCTCCATGTACGCTCGGACTTGCCTCTCGTAATGAGCAATAGCTTCTGGTCCGGGTGCGACATCGCTTTTCCAATCGATCACCACTTCTGCCGAGCCGTCCGCACTAAATGCTATGGCGTCGGCAACGCCTGTGGTGACATGCTCTTTGCCTTCAACAGTCTTCGCGGAAAAAACACCGAATTCTGGCACCAGGCGGTCACGTACCGCCGCAACTGCTTCCAGCGCTAGCGCCCGCCTTGTCGTCGATGCAAGTTCAAGTGATGAAAGGCCCTTACTGGGATCGTCGAAAGTGGCGACTCCCAGCATTGCGGCAAGTGCTTCAACGCGGGTTGTCAATGCGTGGACATCATCCAAAGTTTCACCCGTCAAAACCTCCTCCAACAGTTTATGCAAAACCAGTCCGCGTTCGCGCCCACCCTGAACTGGATATGTAGTCAGACCGCTGTCATTGATTTTTCCAGTTAGCGAGGCAACAACCACGACGGGTGCTTCGACCTGGATCAATGGTGTAGCCGGATCTTCGTTCCTGCTGGGTGAAATCCACGCAATTTGTCTCTTCAGGGCTGAAATGGCTGCAGCTTCTTGACTAAACACATCGCGCGTCTGCAGGTTCTGCGTCCCTTCGGCTGTTGGGGCGAGAGGTGGAATTTCTTGCGGAAGATCGTAGTTAGGTAGGTTCGGTAGCCCCAAGTCCACCAACGCAGCCCAGGAGGTGCTGCCAGCTACCACGTCCGAACGAGGAACAATCATCAGCTCCCGGGCGCGAGTGGATGCCACGTACCAAAGCCGCACTCGCTCCCTCTCCAGCTCGTCCTTTTCTGCGGCTACAACCGTGTCATGGCCCGTGGGAGCGACGCCTAGCACTGGGCAGTAAAGAGTATTAGTGCCTCTAACGACCACGTCCTTGTCTGGCGCTTTCACCAATGTTGTCGCATTGATGGGGATGACCACTGGCCATTCCAACCCCTTGGCCGCATGCATGGAGTAGAGCGCTACCGACTCTTCTTGAGCATCTGGGCGGCCCTCAACCGCGCGACTCTCATCTTCCCAAGCCGCAGTCATGGCCTCGGAGAATGCCGCCAGGCCGCGCACGTCGTATGCACGGCTGAAATCCAGGAACAGATCAACGTTGGCTAAGGAACGCTCTGCCTGTCGGCCACAGCGTTGAATTAGAGCGGGGCGGACTCGGAGAGCGTCCACAGCCTGGGACAGCAGGTTGTGGGGGGTCGTGCCGCGGGCCATTTGCCTCAGCGCTTGAAGCGTGCGGAGGACTTCTTGAACAAGCGGCGGCTCCACGCGCTCGACATCTAGACGAAGGCTGAGCGCCGGTAGTTGATCATCGGCGTCGCGTAAGCTCCAGATGATATCTAGGAGTTCTTCATCGGGAATGCCTACCAGAGGACCGCGCAGAAGTGCGCCTAAGGCAAGGGTGTCACGGCTGTCAGTAAGCACGCGGGTAATTGCGAGCAAATCCTGAATTTCTTGGCGACGAAATAGGCCTTTTCCGGCCTGAGTTGCTACGGCGATGCCACGGTCTTCAAGGGCCTGCTCATACCGCCAGAGATCTGCCCCCGTGGGAGCCAGCAGCGCAATATCGCCAGCCCTGCAAGTTCGGCCTTCGCGAGTGTCAGGGTCGACGATTTGTTCGCGGCCAATTAGAAATTCGCATAGATTTGCTACTGCCTCGGCTTCGGCATCCCTTTGTTCAGTTGCGGAAGCTCTTCCCTGCTCGTTGGCAACAGTCACGTCCAATGCGGCGACGGAAAGACCGTTTTCGCGCGCAGGGTGAAACGAATCCAAAGCTGTAAAACCAGGCTGCCCCGCTGCTGTAAGCGGTCCGGAAAATTTCTCGTTGACGTACTGCAGAATGGGAGCGCAGGAGCGGAAGTTCACGGAGATGGAGACGACGCTCGCCGCATCTTGCTGCTGGAAGGCGTCTCTTGCCCACACGTAGGCATTGACGTCAGCACCTCTGAATCTGTAAATGGCCTGCTTGGGATCGCCAACTAAGAACAGGGCACCCCGACGAATGCAATAGCGCTGCCAATCCCCATCGGCAACGCCAGTAGGAGGAGAACCGCAAAGTCGCCAAAAAATCTCCGTTTGGACGGGGTCTGTATCTTGGAACTCGTCTACGAGTACGTGTCGGTACCTGTCGGCAAGTGCCGCACGCACCATAGGATGCGCGCGCAGGAGATTACGTGCCGAGCGCAGAAGGTCGTCAAAATCTAGCAATGCAGCGGAACGCTTGTACTGTTGCATTCGCTCCACCGCCGGTTGTAGTAGAGGCATAAGGTCGTGAAGCGCTTGACAGGCAGCTCCCGCCAATAGGTCACTCCAAGTTCGGCCGCAATTTTGGTGCAGTGCTTCTGCCTGCGTATTGAGTGCTTCGCCATCGACCTTGGAGCGACCCACTGCCTTCGCTGCGTCCACCCATTTTCCCTTGAACTTGTAAACCTTGAAACTTCCATTCGCTGTACATAGTCTGGAATCGGCAGTCGAAATTACGATGGCCACCAGACCAGCTGCCGACTGACTGTCAAGCTGCTCTACGTCGGCAGCCATGGTCGCGAACATCGTAGCGAAGCCGGCGGTATTCTCCTCTACAAAAGCAGCAGTAGTAATGAAGCTGGAGTAGGCGGCTGCTGCTGCCTGGAAGGCGGACAGCAGACCTGCTAGTGACGGTGCCGCAGGAGCTTGCAACCCTTCGTTCTCACGTTGGTGCTTGACTATGACATTCACAAGTGCGACAGCTTGGCCTGGGTTGGCCATTACCAGTTCGGCCAGCAGGCCATTAGCATCCCCATTGAGCTGCTCTCGCAGCCATTCCTGTACGATTTCAATGAAGACCAGTTTGGCTTGGTCCGGGTCCATGACGGAAGCACCAGGGTCAATATTTGCCTCGACAGGATAGGGTGCAATGAGACGCTGGCAGAAGCCGTGGATCGTGGAGCAGGTAATGTCATCAATAAAGGCATCGGCCGCGGCAAGGTGCTCCAGTTGTATCTCAGACAACTGGTCTGGTATCACCAGGCGCAGCTCTTGCGGAATGTTCCCTTGACGAAGGCGTGCAACGAACTCTCGTACACGAAACAATAGCTCGCTGGCAGCAAGCTCGGTGAATGTCACTGCTGCGATACTTTTTGGTGCGATTCCCTGTACGATCATCATCGCAATGCGGCCGGCAAGTACCGCCGTCTTTCCTGACCCGGCACCAGCCTCTACAAGTAGCGTACGGTCATGAGCCATAAGTGCGGCGCGGCGTGCCTCGACGTCTATAAGAGCTTGTGTGGCCACTTAATTTGCCTCCCATACTTCAGTTGCCGCGCCAAGCCGCTGCAATACTGCAGGCATCTTGCGAACGCAATAGCTGCTACCAGCATTTGAGGGCAGAGCGAATGCCAGGTCGTCGTAGTCACCGCCCGCAGCCACCCCTGGTACGGCACCGCCGGATACAAGGTTGGCACGAGCAGTTACCAGAAAGGTCTGCAACTGTGCCAGAGCCGATGGAGTGTCATCCAAGGACAGTTGTTGTTGCGCTCGTAGGTATAGTAGTGCAGCGGAAATTTGAACATTTGCGCCCAAGAGCTCCCGAACAGCAAAGGCGTAAAGACAGCGTTGTAGCTCTTGCCCCTTGTTAAACACAATGGCGTCTTTCGGCACTTTTCCTGTCTTGTAATCGTAAACGCGTGCTAATTGCGTGTCGGCATCGATGTCGAGCCGATCGATATACCCACTAATTTGGAAGCCAGTAGTCGGAATTTCTACGGCAGCGGCTGCGTCCCAAGGGAGTGGGGCATCAGTCCTTAAGACAGCACCTCCGAAAGGAATCTCACTGAAGGAGCGCCAGGCCTCAACGTTCGTTTGTGTCGCACCCATGGCATATAGCGCGAGTTGCTCCACCTCCAGGAGAGTGTGCCGCCATAGCAGTCTCGGTGGAATAGACCGCAGGGCTTCCCATGAGGTCGATACCTGGTGGACTGCCGCTCGAACCGCAGCTGGCATATCGGCTGCGCCTCCCCTTTGCGCATTTGCCATCAGCCTTTGAAGCGCGACATCCAATACTTCGTGAACGAGATTGCCGAAGTCCAGTGCATCCAGCACAAGCGGTTCCGCGGCACTCTGCGGAGTCTTAAGTCGTAGGCCGTACTTCCATACGAAACCCAGTGGATTGCGCAGTAGTAACGATAAAGAACTTGCCGACTGCAAACGCTGCAGAACCGTAAGAGCCATAGGGTGGTCTTGGCGCAAAAGTCCGTCGTTCGCCGTCAGCTCTGTACTCAGCCAGTTGCGCCAGCATTGGATTGCTAAAACTGCCTGAGGCTGCTCACGATACTCTGCCCCTCGCGCAGCTAGACGGTCAGTCTCGCTGTATGCGTGCTCTGCGACTCGATGGCGGCGAAGGTAAATGGGCTCGGGCATTCCCTGCAGCAGACCACTTCGACCAAGAAGTCGTCCATCGCTGTCACGCCGAGAAAATGATAGTACGACATTGCACTCGGTAGTCGCCAGGATGGTCTGAAAATCCCTGCGATCGGCCTCCGCAGCAGGAAGGGGATCGAGCAGAGCTCTTGGAACAATGTGGTCCGATAGGAGCCGATCCTCCGAGAGGCGCCGGGGCCACCGGGAGCTGTTCAATCCCAGCAGTCTCACGTGCCGCCGAGGCGATGCGGCCAAGTAGCTTGCCGGCATAAACGCAACGCTAGCGCAAGCCTCCAAGCCATCGTCTTCTCGCATTGACTCCAACGTCAAATCGAGTGAGGCGGCCGGGCCGGCGATAAGGGCCTTACGCCATATCACCAACGGGCGGCCTCGCAGCAGCGCTTCACCAACCACGGCGGCGGCATCTATTCCCTGCAGGAGCATATTCACCACTGCTCCAAGGTCAGCCGTACGGTCTGCACCACTCGGCCAGCTGGACGCTGTTAGGTTTGTGAGCAATCGACGCCAAGATTCTGGCGATGACAGTGGTGCATCCTTGGGTAGCACCTGTAACCACTCGGAGGGTAGCTCCGCCAGAAGTCCGCCTGAACCTGCAACATGAGCAGCCAGTCGCCTGAGCTTACGTTGAGAAATACCCCTGAGAAGGATGTCTGCCAAAGCTGCCACCGTTTGGCCGTCGCGGCTGGCGGTTATCTTAGTGCCGTGTGCGAAATGAAGTTCCAGGTTTGCGTCCGCACGCAACGCCAGAAAGTGATCATCAAACTCGCCGGGCGATACCGATGCTATGGCAATGTTAGAGGGAGACACACCTCCTGTGGCCATAAGATGCCGGGCCCAACGCAAGGCTTCAATTGCCTCGTGGAGTGCGTTGGAGCCACTTACGACATTAATGTGGGGGTTACAGCGTGGGAGAGTGATGACTTCGACCCCACAGCCCGCCAACCAGGTAGGAACGGACCTAGCACCGGCCACCCAGGTCACCTTTGTAACCTTTGCGAGTTCGACCAACAAAGGGCGCCAGCAGGGCTCAAGTTCCGTCATGCCTAGAATGTCGATGGTTCCTAGCACTTTGGGAGCGCAGTCGACTCGCACCAGAGCCGCAGCGACCAGCTCGTTGGGGCGTTTCATGCTCGCCGGCAAACCAGCGAGGACGGCCGCCTCAAGAGCAACCATAGACACTAAACGTGGATGACCGCCGTCGACTTGAAGATGAATCTGCGCAGTCCAGATCTTGCGCAGACTATCTGCACAAGCATCCACCATACCTGGTAGAAGCTTAATTGCGTTGAGTTCACCCAGATCAGTGGACGGGAGCGCTGCCTGAATAGCCGGACGCAGGGACTCGTCATCAATAGCTTGGTGAAAGCCCCCGGCAAGGCGGCATGCCAACTGCTCGATAGTCAGAACTTGCATGCCGTGCTGCCGCTGCCTCGCCGCAGCCAGCCGTAGTTCGCGAGCCTGTAGCCTCCCAAACACAACCTTCGTGTGACGCATTGGTGTGTTCATATCTCCCCGCCTCTTTCTTGTGGTTATGCCTCCATAGGGGGGAAGCTTGTTCTGAGAGAGGTTACTTCAAACTCTCCTATCTCCCCTGCGTTGGACAGACCAGCCGGCCTATTTTTTTTGCACGGCCATCCTGCGCTCCGCCTCTTCCGAGGAAATTACGCTATTGCCTTTTAGATCTTGAAAACCCATTAATTTCCACGACGAATATGGCGGAGGCGACCCTATCGGAGCATTCGCCAAAAAAACGATCTTTACGTTCTGCTTTTTATACTCAAAGATTTTGGTCACGAAAGGTGGGCGTGGCTTGTCGAACTCCGTTGACTTGATCCGATCAGGTTTTCCATGCCTCGCAATCACTTGGCCTGGATCAACGGTCGGCAATTCTTTTGTCTGTCCGCACACGCAAAGCAAGCTGAACGCGGCTGCACCTAGAAAACGCTTCACTTGTATGCAATTCTTAAATAAAAATCGACTATTAGTATCAAACAAATGTGGGCCTAGTCTTTGTGGAGATGTAGCGGGTTAACCCCTCCTCCATTTAGGGGAGAAGTAGACGGCCTGCGCAGATATCAGCGATTGATATTTTTGGTGAGAGGTTTTCTGGAGAGTTTCACTGCGTGCTAAATGCCTTAACAAGGCAATGCGCTTTCAGTCGTGCATGCAAGCGGGTATAACCATCCCAAATCAATAGTTCAAGGGAGATTTCTTGGCGTACCAGCTCCGGCGTGTTTACGCCATCAATATTTGGGCTCCCAAGCTGGGGCAGTGTTCGGCTCGCATTGCCAGTCTGGACTTGCGCGGCGGCGTCCTGGCTTTAGGAGCCAATGGAGTGGGGAAAACCACTATGTTGCGCATGATTCCCATGTTCTACGGGGCCACGCCCCAACAGATCTTAAAAGGAGCCCACCGCAACTCGATGGTTGCCTACACGCTGCGCGACCCGAGTAGTGCCATGGTTTTCGAGTACGAGCGGGAAAGCGAAGACGATCTGCGCTGCGTAGTCATGTATTGCCTACCTGGAGAGGATTCCCCGCAGTTCTATTTACTGCGTACAGGCTTCGATGAGAGCTTCTTCGTGGACGAGAATGGGGAATTCGTCACCCGTGAAGAGTTCAAACCGCGCATGGAAGCCAGCGGCCAGCGCGTTTCACCGGCCTTGCGCATGCATCAGTACCGCAGTGTGATCCTTCGGGATCGTGCGATCACCAAAGAGGCGAAGAAGCTCGGATTGTGGGAGTTAGCGACAGAGTTTTCATTGGGACCCGCCGCGCTGCATAACCTGGACCACATTGCAGTGGCCATGGCCACCGAGAAAATCTCCTATCGGGACTTGCTCAACATCGTTTTCGACCAAGTCACAGACCACACGGGATCAACCGGCAGTGAAGAAGGTATCCCACTCAAGCAAGGCCGCGACGAGGTGTCTCGTTGGATCGAGGCACGCCAGCACATGGCCAGCTTGTTGACCAAAGAACCGGAAGTGCAAAAACTGCGACAACGCATTGTCAGCATCAAGGATCTTGATCGAAAACTGTGCACCTTGCACGTGGCGGTTAAAGCAACAATTGAACAGCTTCTGGCCGCGACGAGGGAAAAGAGTGCCACGAAAACGCACCTTGGCGAGGAGTTCAACGCACAGGTCACCCAGCGTGACAATCAAATCGAAAATCAATCTAACGATGTCAATAAGCTTATCGCCGCACATGAGGAACTTAAGTCGACACTCTCGGCGGATGAAGGCCGCCACACCCACTTCAAGAAGGAACTCACCGATGAAGTGCTGGCTCTCCACGAAAAAGCGCCGCAAATAAAAGACCAGCATGGCGCACTAAGCCAGCAATTGATCCATCTGCAAAATGCATCATTGGATGCCATCAGCCGGGCCCAAGCTCGCGCCCGCACAATAGAGGCTGCAGCCCATGAGTCAGGAAAGAGCATTGGAGCGCAGCGTGAAAACTTGCTGCTTGGAGATAAGGACCAACAGGACAAGCTTAATGAGGATGAATTGCGCTCCTTGCATGCGCTACAAGCGCCGGCTCGAGCCGGAGAAATCAAGCAACAGACCCTGCGTCTCACACGCCAGGAGGGAGAATTAGGTGCTCGCCAAAAGAATCCTCAAGGCAGCAACGAGACTCAGAGCGCGATGGCAACCGCCGATGAGCAGTGTCAGGCCCTCGAACGTGACATGGAAACCAAGGACCAAGCCGTTGCCAGCGCCCGTCACCAACACGGCCAAACCAAAGCCGAGAATGACGAAGCCTTGGGGAAAGTCGCCCAACTAGAGCAACTCGTTGGGCGCGCACGCGAAAAATTGCAGCAACTGCAGGCTCGGCTGGAGCCAGATCCAGGAACACTCATGGCGTTCCTGCGAGAACGGGAGGCACATCACTGGGAACCTGTAGCCAAAGTTCTGAATGAGGAGCTCTTGTCCAGAAAAGACCTGCGGCCTGTATGGACTGAAGAAACCCCGCCCGCGACAGATCGAGTGCAGGTCGGTGGATTGGACCTGGACGTCTCGCCTGTTTTCCAGCCTGATTGGGTCAGCATGGCTGGCTTGCGTAAGGAAATCGGCCAGCAGCAGGATGCGCTAGTCACACTCGGCGGCCAGCTCCGGGATGCAGAGTCCGAAGCCAAAAAATCAGGTAAGGCATTGGAAAAAGCAGAACTGGCCTTGTCCGCTGCAGGTGCGCAGTATGCGTTGACCCATGAGGCGCTCAAGAATGCGCGCAACAACCTGCTTGGACTGCGTGAACTCCTGCGTGACGAGGTCAAGGCGGCGGGAGAAGCGACAGTTCTGGAACTGACCGCGCTTCAGGAGCAGCTCGCTGCCTTGAATGAGGAAAGTCAGAAACTGGCTCAGCAGTTGGAACTTCGCCAGCAGCAAACTCGGGAGGATTTCCAGAAGAGACGCCAGGTAGTGAATGATGAACTGGACCGCCTCCTGAAAGGGCTCAAAGACCAAGGAGAGAAACTGGAAGCTCAGAAAGAAAAGGACCTGAGAACCGTCCAAGAAGATCTGCGGCAGGAACAGAAGACCTTGGGAATCAACACCGAGCGCATAGATGAACTTAAAAAAGAAGAGGGGCAGCTCCTCTCAGCGCTGCAGCGCATAGCCGAGACCGCTGCGGTTTTGCAGTCATGGAAGACTTTTGAGGCCGACGTGATCCCCGGACTGCCAGCTAGAAAGAGGGAGCTCCAAGTCAAAACTGATGAGATTCGAACCAGGTCAGCGGCCACCACTAAGCTTCGGGAGGATTTGAAAGCCTTTAAGGAAGAACACGCGAAAGATATCGAGGAAATGGACCAAGAGATCTTGCGCATCGACGGTAGCCGGCACCGGCTCGCGACTCTGCACGGGCACGAACTCAAGGACTTTATGGATTTTGTTTCCGCATCGTTGCAAACCAACTGGAATCCGGCCGATTTGGAGGCCAGGGTCCGCGAATCCCTTGGTGAACTGGAGGCCAGCGGTGAATCCCTTCGCATGGAGTACAAACTATTGCGCGGCGAACTCCTGCGCCATGGGGGCGCACCTGCCGATTGGCTTGAGCTACGGGAGCGTGATCTGCCCGATGAGCAGACAGTACGTCCGCATCAATACCTCGCTCTTCGTGCCGACTTCGTCAGCCGATGGTTCGAGCCTGCGGAGCACGGAGAATACCTGAGCCAGCTCAATCATGAAATGAAAGCTATGTTTGGCAAGGTCAGCGGTTTCATCCGCGACATCAAGGCACTGGAGAGCAGCATTGACAGCTTCAACTCGAAGCTTCTGAAAGCCTTGGGGCAAGTCACTGCCTTTGAAAGCTTCGGGGAGCTACGGGTAGAGATCCGCTCCCGCGTAGGAAAGCTGGAGTTCATCAAGACCCTGGAACAGATCGAAGACAGAGCGCGGGCGCTGTTCGGTACTCGAGTCAGTTTTGTGGCGGGTGATCGGGCATTGCCCAGCGAAGAAGATACCAACCTCATGCGCGCCTTTCGCGACAGCCTGCAGACCGATAGCGGTTTTAGGGTAAATCTGCGTGAACAGGTGGAGATGATTTGCTACCTGCGCGAGAACAAGAACCACCACATTATCACCAACCAGGAACAGTTCCAGGCGGTCTCCTCCAACGGGTTGACGGCCCTGATCACTGCCATGTTTTTGATGGGCTTTGTGCAGATGGTTCGCAACGACGCGCCGGTCTACATGACGTGGCTTACTGATGAAGTCGGGCGTTTCGACTCCGAGAACATGCAGGCCTACCTTGATACGTTGCAGAAAGTGAAGATCAACGTTGTATGTGCGGCCCCTACGGCAGACCCTTCTATTGCGCGGCATTTCAAAACGGAATGCATTTTTGAGCCGGACGGATCGATCCTGACCGCATTGACCACAGAGGAAGGTGGAGCATGACCTTCCTGACATCAGCCCTCAAGAAGCTCGCCCAGGGCGAATTCATCTGCACTCAGCGCTTTCCTGACGAGTACGACGCTTTGAGCAACGAACTAGACCAGAAAGCGGCAGAGGAGTGGCTGGCCGCCATCGGCTACCGACTGGCCAGGCTCTCTGACGAGGGGGCATTCTTCATGGCTCATTCGACGGTCACTGCCGAAATGCGGACGCAGCTGCGTGAAGAGATGCGCATTATCCGCAAGGAGATGCATCCCTATATCGGAATACTGGAGGCCATCCGCCAGTCCCAAGGTCGCGACCCTCGAGTGCATGCCGGTGACATGCTCTACGTGTCCGAGATAGCCGAAGAAGCTCGGAAGTCGACGATGCTGGAAAACCGTATCCAAGAAATGCGCTACATCAGTCATGCCAAGCTCGACGACAAGACCCCCCAGCGTATCCAACGCATGCTTCAAGAACTTGAAAACGCCGGCTATCTGGATCAGACTCAAGAGGCCAGCGGCGGATACCGCATTACCGGAAAAATTGACTATCTATACCAGATGATCGCCTTCATCACTGCCAACGCCCCCCAGTTGGCGGAGACCGAGGGGGATCGCGCGGAAGGCGCCCAAATTCGGCTGGATGGCAAGTCGGCTAGGGAGGGCGCGTGAGCAGCCCAATCAAGGATGCCCTGCAAACCCTTTCAAGACATGCCGATCTTGTCTCGGAGGGACTAGAGCGCCAGCTCGACACCCGAACAGGAACGCCGGCCAGTTCAATCCTAGCGCTGAGACAGGCAAGCGCGCTGCGCCCGGCGGGCGAGGACGGCTACCGCCTTCACCCGCGCCTGCGCGAATATTTGTTCGATCACCTGCAGATGTACCCTGCCTATTCCGATCTTTCGGAAATTGGCTCCAATGTGTCTCGCCTCAAGTCCTTGTGGATACAGATAGAAGACATGATCTCGGCCGGTGAGGGTGAGGCAACCATGCGGCTACGCGAGGCTCTGCAGGACACAGTGTTGGATGTGGCTGACAGCTTGGACCGCAACCTTCTCAAGCTACAGAATTTGCTGAGCACCAGTTACGGCAACGTGAAGACCCTTGCCGCAAAGAAGAGCCAGAACAAGTGGTATCAAGAGCAAAGCTCTGCCTTGATCATGGATTTGGCCAGGCTCTCGACTGTGGGATCTGACATTGCCCGGAATGCCTCGGTCATGAGCCTCCACGAATTGACCCGGTTCATTCGTCGCAGCCTGCTCGCCCGCATGAGCGCTTGGCAGCATGGCCTAAGCGAGATGCAGACGCGCATGCGCAACGAAATATTTCGCACTCACCAGGTGGAGCTCAATCATCGCCAGCTAGCCCGCCTAGACATGCTGATGCGCCAGCAACCTGGCTGGACGGGTGTGGAGGTCGATCTGGAAGGAGTGATTCCAGACTTTTTGCTGCGGGCCGGGCTCCCAGCCATCACCCCGCACGTTGAACCGTTTGATGGGGATGCCGATGTACAACGAGCTTTAGAGGAATGCGCGCGCAGCCTACCACCAATGTTGGATCGTCCGCCGCCCGCAGAGGCGCCCAAAAAGGTCAAACGACTGGTGGACACAAAGATTCGGCCACCTAAGACGCCAGCGATGCTCGCCGCAGAGCGGCTGAACCAGCATGTTCGGCAAGCGACCGATGCCGTGAGCGTTATGCAGTGGCGTAGAACCGATCCTGATGCCATGTCCTTGCCACCCAATGTGTGGCTAGTATTCGCAACGCTCGACCTGCGCTCCAGAAGCATCGACGTCACGCCGCTAACGCCCTATGTTCCCACCACTTACAAGGTTCGGCGCCGGGATGTGTTCTTTGACGCTATGGCGCGAGGACCGAAGTGCCGAGAGGTCAAGACGTGAGCAACAAGGTTAATTTTCTGCGCCGCCTCATTGCCGATCAGGCTGCCAGCCGTTCCAAGTCCGGGATAGCTATGGTCGTTCTGGAAACAGAAGGCATCGGTGTGCTGCGGGGCAGCCGAATTCTTTACACCGCCCAAGATTACGAGCGGGCAGCCAATATGCTCACCTCCAGAGGGCATGACGTACAAGCTCCTGTCGGTGTATATACGCGAGGGCAGGCTCCTCGTGGAGCCTCGGAAAAAGCGGGCGCATTGCGTGTCACTGAGAATCTGGTTGCTGTCTCTACGCTGAACATGCCAGAAGTACCGGTTCCGACAGGGACCTTCATGGCCACGTCCCTGGAAGATGCGTTGTTGTTGGCTTACGATGCAATCCTGGTGGTTGAAAATCTGGAGCCAATGCTGCAATTGTCCAAATATAAATGGCTGCAGGTCTTCACTAAAGATCGAAGGATACTGGCTCTCTACCGCGGGGCCCCCACCTGGTTTCGCACCGAAGTAGCGGCCAAATTGATCAGAGACGATACACGACCAACGCTGGCCTTCTTTGATTTTGATCCAGCAGGGCTTGCCATGGCCGCCATCTTGCCGCGCCGGCAAGCCTTGTGTCTTCCGCCATGGGCGTCTCTTCAGGCACGAGTCCTCGAACAAAACCGCCTTAACCTCTTTGCCCAGTCTGTGGGCCAATCAAGAACTCAGTTGGATCGTTGCAAGGATCCAGACATAGCGTTGGCGTGGTCTCGAATGAAAAAACTTACGTTGGGGTTGGATCAGGAGCACTTTCCATCTGAAGATAATTGATCATTTATTGGGTGCAGCGGATAGCTCAGGACCCAACGAGCGCGGTATCCGAAAGCGAAGGTAATCAGACGTAGGAGCCGCGCTCACTGAGGCTTGGACTTAGACGACAGTTAGCAGTTAGGCATCATTGGCGGCGGGCCCCTTTGGCGGAGCGACTTCGACCAATACAGCGTAGTGCCCGCGCGCAGTCTTATTTTGAGAGGGAATAATTTGCGTCGCCCGGCACACTCTTCGAACACGGTACCGGTTGCCGGCAGGAGTCAGGCGGTTGCGCGGAGTTATGGACGAACCGTTGGTGTTCGTGAATTCCTCGGGCCGCTCATTAATTGACGCATAAATCAGAAATGCTCGGACCGCCGGATTTTGGGCACGTCTCTCCGCAAGATAATCAATGTCTTGCCACACTAAGTCCTTCCTTGATCTGCTGTGTTTGATTTCTATGACAGCCTCAATATTGCCGACGGAGTATGAAGCACCTCGGTCAGCACGAATCGCGTTAGAGATCACGAGATCAGCCCGCTCGCGCGAGTTCTGAGCGACCCCTGTGGTCCGAAATTCCGGGATGTGCCGGTAGAACACTTCGGCTTCTAGAAATCGTTCAGCCACTCGATGTGTGAACACCTGGCGCATCAACTCCCAAGCGATCGCCCCTTCGCTGATATTCGCCGCAAGGCCCAACGCATGCTGAGAACCCAGCCAATATGCAAGACCCTGCAGCGAAGGCGCTGCCCAGTCAGGAATGGGAACTATCTTTCCCATGCGGCTGTCGTGTCTGAATTGATCGGCGGGTCAACGAGCACCATGCACCTATGCATTTTTATGTCTTTGTCGAACAACTTTATTGCCACACGACGATCCTTGCATACTGTATTTGCAATTCGCCTGAAGCGGTTGAGCCGATAGCCGCCTTAGAGGACAACTGGGCGTCAACGTCGGGGTAGCGGTCGACGCTCCGCTCACCAATCTATTTGTATCTTACATGGTGCATATTCAGTAACGTCCCAAAATCCAACGCTTACATGCCCGCTTCCGACCATAAGCGGCATGATTAAGAGCTGGCAAAGTTGCTATCGTCACTGGCTAGAAAATAAGTTTAGCCACATTATTTTTCTCGAATATTGAGCTACGGTTTCCATTTAACTAGATCCGACTGCTCAACCGATTTTCAGTGTTAATTTACGTGATTGCCTGGGTCGGCTCGAATGCAATTCGCTTATCACTCAAGTACTATTTAGATGGGCTCATCGCATCTGTTGCTGAGCGCTTTCTTACCAACATAGTGAGTTTGCTGGCGCGGCCGTCTTCATAACTAGTTTATTTACGGACTGTCATTCCACAACGGATAGCTAGCTCCAAGAAAATTTAGTTACGCTTTCTCGCGTGTGTCGGTATTATTAGCAAACATTTTTTCTTGATTTGACACTAGTATTCTTTCGGGAACGAAATCCATCTTCGATAAAAAATGTCCTCAACGCGAGAGTTGTAGATGAGAGTGGACTTCGGGGAAGAGGCTGATTAAGTGCTTCGTGGAGCGTCGGTTGTTAAGTCGCTTGACGAGCACCTAAGGCAGTTATTCAAGTCTGATTCCCACCATCTGAGGTTTACAGAGGGAGTACATGAATCAAAGCGGCCATTGGAGAATCAAATCCTTACCTGAGCATTTTTTGGTCAGGGAAATGCTACTTCCATTTAACCTTGAATCCCCTGATGGCGCGAAGTACGCCTACCTTCGACTTCTGAAGCGAGGCATTAGTACGATGGATGCCGTTGCTGAACTTGCTGCTGCCGCCGCCATTGACGAGAGCGCAATAAGTTGGGCTGGCTTAAAGGATGAAGAAGGAGTAACAGAGCAGGTTCTGTGCATTCCCCGCTCAGTCGTTACTCCGAGTGCAGACGAGTGGATGGGTCTACTGAAAACGACACATTCGGCAAGCCAAATAGTTTCGTTGTCAGCATACGGATACGGCAGCGAAAGACTTCGACCTGGATTGCTTTTGGGTAACGCCTTTACGGTCACCATTGGCAATGTAAACGAGGAGGCGCAGGCCAAGCTGCGAACAATGAAGGGAGTCACTTTCCAATTCTTGAACTATTACGATGTTCAGCGTTTCGGGCGACCGTCGGAACCGAAGATCAATCACCTTATAGGTAAGGCGCTGCTCGCAGGTGACGATTCTCTTGCCGAAAAACTTTATCTGCAAAAGCGAAATGGTCAGGCGGACAAGTGTGATGATCGGAGCGTGCCGTCTCCACAAGAGACGGTTTTATATAAAAACGCATTCGAGGCATACAACTGGAACATATCATTGGCGTCGCTTGTCCGCGAGAAATGCGGAACCGCTTGCGATGATATCGATGGGGAAGGGCATATCTACGTCTTCCCTAATGATTTCCCCGATTTAAGTCTGCTACTTAATCGTTGCGCACCAACGATGAGGCGCCACTCAAATTTAGATCATGCGCCGTCGTCTGGTGCCGGACGAAGAAATTCAATCGCGGAAGCAACACTCTATGTTCACACGCCGAGCAAGGAATCCTCAGGGACTGAGCACGTAAAGCTGTCCTTTTTTCTACCTAGCGGTTGCTACGCAACAATGCTATTGAAACAGCTGGAACACGCGTGTTCTGTCTTTCAATCGGCTGCTCTCGCTTCATAGGAAAAGCTATGCGAGATGAGGACAAGAAAATGTGTAGGGGTCTGCTGCCACAGGACCTGCAACGTCGTTTGCCTACGGCGCGTGCTCAGGAGGTGGCCGGGATGCTCCATTCATCAGGTTTGCTTTCACGAGTGGAAGCCTAATTTAACTGCTCAGGCACAACCTATGAGTCTCACTGATTTGATTAACGTAAGTTCAATTTCGACAGTGGGAGCATATACGTGCTTTCTGATCCTTAGGGCATTGGCCTTGCAGCGCCCTTCAACATGCGAGCCGACGCCGCCCTCGGAGAATCTCCCTTATCTTTTGGTTGTGATTCCTGTTTTACGTGAACAAGCGGCAATTCAAGGCTGCCTTGAGCATTTTGGCCAAATTGAATATCCAGATGAGCGAATTCGCGTAGTCCTTGTTACGACAGAGAAAGAACTAAAGAATCCCCATCCGCATTACAAAGAGCTCACATCGGAAGCACTTTCTAGGTTAATTCCGATTGTGGAAGACAGCTCTGGTCGGAGAATATTTCGGCATATTCACTATCCATACTCACACGGCAATATGGCCGATCAAGTCAATTACGCTGTGCGATACATTTTTGAGGCTTACGACGTTGCAGTTGACCCAGACAATACGTTTATTGCTGTCTATAACGTTGATAGTAAACCGGAGGTCGGCGTGTGCATGGAGGTGGCGAGACGTTTTATAGCCTCGCAACACATTTGTTTCCAGCAACTTTCGGCGTACCACGTAGTGACGAGCCCTGCGTCAACATGGATACAAAGGATGATCTGTGAGGGCTTTGCTTTGTGGCAAACGCGTTGGTCTTTATTGGTTGAGAAGGTAAGGTATGAACAGTCGGAGCGCCTTTTTGTCGTGAACTCAAGATCTTTCGATAAGAGAGATTTGGCTTACGTACCATTTGAGAGGTTGCCGTTCAGCTACACAGTAGCTCATGGCCTCTACATAAGGTTAAGTGAGTTTATTCAGATGAACTATCTTCCGGCGAAGCAACCGAATGAAGATGCGGAATTTGGCTTCGCGTTGCCTTTTTACGGACACCATCCTCAGGTATTGGATTCATTGGATATAGCGGAATCAGCATCAACTGTCGGGGCAACACTGAGGCAGCAGGAGGGATGGATAGTGGGACCGCTGCTGAGCTTTAACTACATGAGCAAAATACTCAAGATATTTGAGATCCCTTCCCGGGGTCGTTGGAGAGTGTTGGTGTATGCGACGCGAGCATTTTCTGACGCCTTCTGGTGGGTAGCTGGGCCATTGCTATTCCTATATACCTTACTTCAACTGGTGGATATACCTTCCGATAAAGGGCAATCGCCGTTGTTAATATTTGGAACTTTGGTCGTATGGGGAGGCTATTTTTGGCTGCCAACAATTGCGATGCGCTATTGCGCGGGGAAATGGCTTGGGAGAGCCCCTCAAGAAAAAAGTCAAAGCATTTCTAATTTCTCCCGGTGGGCTTTTGCAATGCTGCCTATTTGCTATCTCCTTCACGGATGGGGCGGGGTTGTAGGCATAGCAAAGTATCTAGCTACGTGCGTCTCCGGAAAACCATATGTCAAATATAAAACGGAGAGAGGCTTCAAATGAGCTCTTGTTTAAAACTTACGATTCTCTTCTTAGGCGCTCGCCGGAGGATTAATTTTATCAAAAAGCTACAGAAGCAGGCAGAAGAGAAAGATTACGCTGTGGATATATATACAGCGGATACTGACGATCTAGATCCAATCGCTAGATTGGACTGGCCATTCCTGTTGGTGCCAAATTGTAGGGAAGACGGCTATATCGATAGACTTCTTGAAGTATGTTTGGCGTCCGAAGTAAACCTTGTCATACCTTGGAATGATGCGGAAATACAGATAATTAATGAGCATAGAGCCAAGTTTTTGGCCGCAGGTATCCGCGTCTTACTTCCACCAGAAAGTACAACTAGGCTGTTCCTAGATAAATTCGCTTTTTCTGATTGGTGTTCTAGCGAAGGACTGCTCACTCCTGAGCAGTATCTCCCACCGTCCGCGAATTTCCCGTGCGTGGTGAAACCTCGATTTGGCCAGGGCTCCGTTGGTGTCACGACCTGTACCGACTCGGTGGATCTCGCATATGCAATCAAATTGGCAAAGCAACCTTTAATTCAGAAATTTATCGAAGGACCTGAATACACGGTCGATGTTTTTTGCTGGCCCCCCGGGCAGGTATTCACCGCAGTTCCACGGAGAAGAATTAAAACTAGAGGGGGCGAGGTGTTGATTGCAAAAGTAGAGAAGGACCATCATTATTTAGAAATAGCAATGAAACTTTGCGCTCTCAATCCGTTTGTCGGAATCTTCAATTTTCAATACATTCGAAATGGGCAAGACGCTTTTCTCATCGAGGCTAATCCGCGCTTCGGTGGTGGTACCGATCTTTCTATAGCTTCTGGCGCGGATTTTCCAACTTACATCCTTGAATTTTTCCTATTCGACAAGATTCTTTCCTCATCGCCAGTGATAGACGACAAAATGACTATGACGCGATATCACGAAGCGGTTTTTTATGTGGAGGATGAGTTTCCTGCGGCGATGACTACGCTGCCAGGAGCAATGCAATGAGTGTTAGTCGTAATGAGGTAGCTGTTACCGAGAACAGTTCTGAGGTAGTTAAGGTTTACACAGATAAACGAAGCGGATTGATCGAGCTGGCAGTTCTCAAACTATTAGAAAAAACTGGCTTGGCTCCTTCGGTTTTACAGGTGACTACACGGGCTGACTATTGTGAAGTGACGATGCAGAAGATATCAGGTCATACGTTAGACCAATTGGCTCAGGAACGTTCGTTCCATCTTCCGCAGGCATGCTATCAATTGGGCCGATCAGTTCGCGAGTTGCACGAAATTAGCATTCGGGAGTTGCCCAGTGTGACACTTCCTGTGAGAGACGAAGCCTATGCGGCGAAACTATCGAAATTGCTTCTAACCGACAGTGCGTTAATGATTGCAAATTCCATTGCAGCTGAGGCTTATAAAGAACCGGATGGGGAATTATGTTTTCTACACAGGGATATCTCGCTGAAAAATGCCATCTACGATCCCATCTCCGAAAAATGCTTCTTGTTAGATTTTGAAAATGCTGCGATTGGGGTGTCGCACACGGATGTATGGCGATTTTTGGAAGTAGAGGCAACAGAGTTACCCCGTAACTGCCTTGAGCTATTTTGTGCCGGATACGAGTTAAATCAAGATGCCTATAAAAAATGGAAAAAACTCTCTGCTCTGATGTTTGTTTTGGAATTTGCGCTATTCAGCCGCAATCATGGGGGGTATATCTCTCCCTCGATGAATCAGATTTTGAGTAAACATTGCGTTGAACTTTTACACGACCCGGATTTGTGGAATCAGCTACGAGCGGATGAGTCGTAAAGGCGCTGATGAACAAACCTCTTTGCCAAATAGTTATCGGTGGTAGTGATGGGATAGGGAGATCCTTGTCCCAGAAATTCTGCGGTGAAGGAAAGAATGTGATATTCACGGGTCTCTCTGGTGATCTTCCCGATTACTCGAGTATGGCGTGCCCAGAAGTGTTCGGTACAAAAATCAAACTTGATGTACGGGAGCCCTCCGAAATAGACCAGTTCGGTGAGTTCCTATGTGACAACGTTCTCATCGAGAACCTAATATTTGCGGTGGGAGGTGGCCGATTTTCCGAGCTTAGCACTGCCGCGCCGACTTACGTGCAAGATATATTGGCCATCAATTTGAGCGGCCCCTTGTCATTGCTTTCGAAAATTCATCTGGCAATCGCGCGAAATGGAACGATCGTGTTTCTGGGGTCTTCTGTCTCAACTATGGGTATTCCTGGGGCATCCGCATATGCCGCGGCCAAGTGCGGTCTCATCGGAGCAGCCCGTAGCCTATGCAATGAGTTTGCGGATCGTCAAATTAGATGCAATGTAGTCTCCCCGGGGTTAGTGGAGACGGCTCTGTACGCTAAGTTAGGTCTCAACTATTCAGATATCGCCCGCTCTTTGGCACCAAAAATAGCCGCTCGTCGCGGAGCCTCGGCAAGTGAAATAGCCGCGGTTATTTCCTTTCTATGTAGCTCGGAGGGAAGTTACATAAACGGAACTGAAATTGTTGTAGATGGTGGCATGCGAGTAATGCAGTCGTAGTCATAGCTGATCGAAGGCGAGCTTATTGGGCTACCAATGAATAAGGAATACCATGCATCAAAGCGTTCAGAAACCAGGTCTATTTCCGGACCTCAACGAGGCTTTTTCTTTCCCTTCTGTGGTAGAGATACAGACTCATACTCGTTGTAATGCAAAGTGCATATGTTGCCCCTACGAAGCGCTGAGCAACGCGGAGCATCATGGCCGAATGGACGACGATCTGCTATGGAAGATCCTAGAAGATTGCGTACGGAATCGTGAGCGTATCGCTCAAATCGTGCCCTATCACAATAATGAACCATTTCTGGATAAAAGGATGGTCGAAGTCCTTGCATTCATAAAGCGCGAGATTGGCGCTCCTGTTGAGTTGGCAACTAACGCTTCGGCTCTAGTACCCGCGCTGATTGATAAATTGTGTAGTGAACTGTTCGTCTCGACATTGCGCATCTCGTTTTTCGGAGGAAATCCAGATTCCTATGAACGTAGAATGCAGTTGCCCTGGGAGCGCTCAAGGCGGAATATCGAGTACCTTCTTAGATCCGCACAATCCATAGGAATGGCGGTTGAGTTGGTCATGGTTGCCACCTCCGATCTGAGGCAAGAAGAGATTGATGCATGCAGGGCTATTTGGACTCCCCTGGGCGCGAAAGTAACGATTTTTGGATATTTAGATCGAGTTGGATCGGGCGCTGTTCAAAACCTTCTTCCGTATAACGCCCACAAGCGGCGCGTCATTGGATGTGATTTAAATCGACCGTTTGAGCGCATCTGCATCCTGAGTAACGGTGACTGCATAATTTGCTCACAAGATTGGCATCGGGAAGTAATTCTCGGTAACGTTGCAGACACTGATATATCGACTGTCTGGAATAGCGCGGCGTACGAAGCCTTGAGAAATCGATTTACTGGAGCGATTACTCCGGTTGATCAAAATGTGTGCCATCGATGCAAACTGGCAATTTTCGAATAAACCAAGGAGCTACCCAAATGAAAGACTTCGCGAATTTTGTGAGCCGGACTAAGCCTGTCGGAGTGCTATATGTAGATGTCTACCCGTACTTCAAGGATCAAGACAATCGCATTCAGTTCTTATTGTTAAAAAGGCGAGCTGATGTAGTGATGCCGGGGAAATGGCAAGCAATCAGCGGGAAAATTAACGAGAATGAGCGAATTCAAGACGCATTTATTCGGCAGGTTGAAAAGAAGACGGGGCAGTCGCCAATTGCCTTTGAGAAGGTCGATTATGTGAACATGTTTTTTGACGACTACTACGATACGGTAATGGTCGTCCCGGCTGCTTCCGCTGAAATTTCGAAGCGCATAGTGCTGGATTCAACCCTGCACGATGACCACATTTTTGTTACCTATGACGAGCTATCTAAGTACGATTTATTTCCAGCTCAGATGCATGTCTACTCTTTGCTGAATACAAAGTTGAGCCGTTAAATTTATCGGCGAATTAGTTATAGCTTACTGAGCCATGAAAGAGCTTCGTGTGCCGCCGGTTCAGCGTTGGAGGTGCCGTAGCTAATCTCAATAGCCGGGATGTGGGACAGCCTATTTAGTACGCCGCACACGTTATCTAGCGTGACTTGATTATCAGTTTCAAGCCACACCTCTGGCCAAACGTTATCAATTGGAGTTCGACATTCTGCATAAAGCAAAGACATTAGCTTGCTTCGAGGCAGCTGGCGAATCAGAGGCCTCGCATCAGATACCGCGATCTTTGGAATGATGATTCCGGTCAAGCTGGACTGATCAGTCAGTTCTGCTTGGCAAAGACTAGAAAACGTCTTGGGTGTCAGAATGATTTTTTCGTTGGAACCAAAATCCCCGATCTGATTGGGCATGGAGGTGTTGAGCTTCTTAGGGATTTTTGCAAGTTCTGTGTTTGGAATAGATCCGGGGTTTTCGGTCAAGGCTATCCAATTCAGGGCTGTCCCAATTCCCAATCGGACTGGCAGAGGTAAAAACTTTAACGAGGTTGCGTCTTTGGTGATAATGGCGCGGTCGTTACACAATAGTTTTGCCTGTTTGCTGGCCGTAAGTACGGAAAGCAACGTTGTGGTTTTTCCTGCCCCAGATGGGCCGACAACAAGAACTCCAGCCGATCCAACTGCTAATGCCCCCGCATGGAGTGCCACACCGCCATCTCCCTCTGCTCTGCGTCGCAAAATATCTAGAATAAGCCAGTGCAGTGGTCGGCCTATGGGTGTTCCCGTTTGTTCATAGAACAGTAATCGTGTTCCATCGACTCTGCCAAAAATTGGTTCGCTCGGGTCGGAGCTGAGGAACAGGTAGCGGCCATTTCCGAAATCATACGGAGTGACCTCTCTTCCCAGATGCACTATTCGCGCAGGTTGTCTGGTGCCCTTCCGTTCGCATTCGTCCTTCAAATGCTGGATATTCTTAACCCGAATGGAGTAAATCTTCTCTGTGCTCTGGTAGCTCAAAGAACTTTTGTACGGTAGGAAATCGCGTACATGCGCGATATCTCTTTCCTCTAAGTCTCCATACATTTCAACGTTGCAACCGCACACATTAAACGCTGCTTTGATTTGTGAGGCGGAGACTGCCGTACCCAAAAGTCGATGGATGGCTATCATTATCGTTTTGTATCCGGTGACGGGTGCCCGAATGGTAGTAAGCACAATTTCACTTGAGGTTTATTGGGCCACTCAATGGCTTCCTCTGAGCGGAATTTACGGGAAAATCTCGAAGCGAACATCTCTTCGTAACTTAGGAGTAAATTGTGGAACTGCTAACGTATGAAGTTCAGATTGATTTGATGATAACTGAAACGGATTGCTTGGCAGGGTGTGTGTATAGAGCAAAGCAGTCCTTTTGATCTTGAGTTGGCTGGTAGCTTTAACTATTCGTTCACTTACAACCCGAGGATCAGTGCCTGTCTCCTGTTGCAGTCGAAGCGCAACGAGGAACGAATCAATCTACCAAAGCGTCATTGCGAGCGCCACGACAACACCGACAACGATAAGGGCTGCGCAGATCGGTCCGCAGATCCAAGGTTTCATAGATGTCCAGTAAAAGTGATGAAAACGGCGCCGCAAGAATTGCAGCGTGCCGCGCCATGCATGAGCTGGTGACACTTTCTGTAGACGTGCCGGCTGAGGTCGTCGCTGGCATCGAAGGAATTTCGCGGCTCAAAACCACAAACGCCGTGGTGCGCCCTTGGTGCCAAGGTATCGCACGCACATCATCAGCTAAAAAATGCGGCCTTGATGCAGGCAATCCTAGAAGCTGTCCTACAGGCTGACAGCAAACTTGAGCCATATGATCCCCTTTTTCAAGGAGGCCGTATGGATAGCTTCGGCGCTCAGCGCTGCGAATTACGGCTTTCAGGAAGTGCCTCACGAACCCATGCGGTCAATGTCTCACGACCGGGGTAGCCCATCGCCCTCATGGTGGCGGCAATGCAGCGATCATGGGTGAGGCAGTGTTCACCAGCGGCCTCCTTCTGCGTCTGCGAGTACTTGGGTTCCCGACCCGCATAGCCCACCGGAAAATCGAGCCGTTGCTCATATTCCCAGTAGCAGCCCTTCACGGCATTCTTGGTTGGGTAACCTAGCTGACGAATGGTTGGCCTCACGCGTTTGCCGAGCTTGATGTAGAGCTCGACCGCTTCAATCCTGTCTTCGTATGAATACATGAACTACCTCCTGGTAGTCCAAGTTCTTGTCCATACCCTAATTTCCATCCAAAACTGGCCCACGTTGGCACTACCCTGCTTGTTTTAAAAGCAGAGGGAATTTAGGAGTTATTGACGTGGCGCTTCTCGGCGGAGGGATAGCGCTCACTTGCGCTGACCCGCCGTGAGTACCCGGGACCAGCCTTCATCCACTTGATCGTCGGTCCTCACTTGGCGGTGAGCCGGGTATATACGCCTTGTATCTCGTGATGAGTACGCATTTCGGCAATGTCGAGCGCCTGACGTATTCAATAATGGTATGTCTATCGAAGTGGGGATGGCTCGGCGATTTCGGTGAATCGCTGCAGTTTCGACAAACAAATGCTTTTCCTTAACGAGCTTGTCTTGACGCGCAGTTAAGACTCGCCGGTTCTGATGTCGGCGAGTTGAATGGCAACCGCTTTTCGACCCATCTTCCTGAGTGCGGCGATAGTCTGAAGTTGGGTGACATTCGGACGCGTTTGTCCGTTTTCCCATTTATAGATGGACTGCGCTGAAACAGATAGCAACGCAGCTAGCTGAGGTGCGGACACCCCAAGCCGGCGCCTCAGCGAGACCAATCCCTTTGAACTGAATCGCAAGGAACCTAGGGATTGCGATTCGCGGATGGAAGGCACCGTTGGAAATTTCGCCTTCGCCTTTAATGCCCCAGCGAGTTGTTTCTCCAGTACGACCACACGGCGATTCAAACCCGCAACATCTAAGCGGTTTTGCGCTAACGCTTGCCTGACTTGCGAAAGCTCGTTGCGAAGCTCCTTACGAGCCAGCCGAGCCATCTCAGTTTTAAGAATTTCCGCAATATTAGCCATGATGCACTCCGTTCTGGTTGAGATACAGGCGGCGTGATGGTTCAAATTTGCAATGCGCCGCAAAGCCGATCTTCTACCCCAATTGTAGGATATTAGGAAGCAAGCTCAGTCAGCAAATAGGAAGATAGGGCTACTCTAATGGGAAATACCCAATGGCTGATAACGCTTTAGCTATCGGTTGTCTCTATATATAGACCGGCAATGGTTAAGGCGGCAAATTGGTGTTGGCGGAACTAAAAGCTCCTTTAGATCGATAGTAATTCGCTCTATACGCCGACTTTGTCTACCAAACATTCTAAAAATTCAAAGCTTGATTTCAATGCAAACAACAAAGGCATCGATGCGAATATTTACAGGGCTAATTTTTTCCATTTCAGCTATGATTTCACGCCTAAACAGATTTTTCTTTAACGATGCTCAGCTTCTGGATTGATAGACGAAAAAGAAAATGTACTAAGGCGTTTTAGTACTTTCTGATATTGGCATTCGCCGATATTTCTAATCGTCTGTGGGGGATGTAGCGACTTCTTTCAGAGAAAGACGAGAGCGCCAGTGCAACCGACAAATGCCGTTATGACGTTGCGTAGTGCGCTAGTCGAATTTTCAGACGTTCTAGATCTGACCCCTCTTCCTTGGTCGTCGAGTGTCAAGAGTGTCGTGCTGTCAAAAAGAGATGATCGAATCGAAACTACGCGATCCGTATTTCAGAGCCTATTACCCAAGGCGATTCGTCGCTCCATTCCCGCTAGGCAATACGAATACATCCTTGGCCGGCTGGCTGTAGATGTTCTAATTTCAGAGTGCGGTGTCACTTCTGCAGGAGGATGGATTTCTTCCGCAGAGCGACGGCCCATTTGGCCAGCTAAGGTGGCCGGCTCGATCACACATAGCAACGAACTCATCTGGGTTTCAGTCTGTATCGTTCAAACTTCTGAGGCCGCGATAGGAACAGATGTTGAATCTCTAGCGCAATCGAGAAGTGCATTTGAAGCTTTGACGGTCTGCTTCTCAGCAGAAGAAGAGCGACTCATATCAGCAGTTGAGCATGGCCGCCTCATTGGGTTTTCGGCGAAGGAAGCGCTTTTCAAATGCTTAAATCCGATATGTGACATCTATTTTGATTTTCTAGACGCAGAAATCGTGAAGTTGGATGATGTTGCTCAAAAATTTGAAGTTGAGTTAAAAATCAACTTGGCAATTCAATTGCCAAAAAAAACTCTTCTAAGAGGAAATTACAAGATAATTTTTGGGCATGTATGGACGGGCATTGAATGGCAAATTTAAAAAAATATATTGAATCTGACCGAACATTCTCTTGAGCAATAAGTGAATTTACTGGCGCAGAATAGCTTTGAATCAATGAATTTCAAGTTCGAGAGAATATGAAGCTGAATCTTGATGATTTAAATATGGGATTTATGCGGCGGATGCGATTGGTCCGAAGTATTTCATCAAGCGATGCTCCAGTTTCATGCTTTGTAATGTTATGTGAATATTACAAGGGCAATCCGAATATTGATCAGATTCGAGTGCGTTTTTCTGAGAAAACTGCTGACAGTTATGACCGGCTTGTTGGTCTTGCAAGGGAGCTTGACCTCAATTTAAGAATGCCTGTTGCGAACATACGAGAGGTAATGAAATTTGGGCATCCATTTGTAGTTAGATTTAATGATGAAAGATTTGTAGTTGTTAAGCCGAATGGCGGGGGCGCTTGGATTTGGGATCCTGCAGCTGGAAAGAGATACCGCTACAAAATCTCAGAGATAGAGCTCCTCACAAGAGAAATCTATAGAGAAATCTAT